>NC_013204.1:2422500-3022500 GCF_000024265.1 Eggerthella lenta DSM 2243
CGCTGTTCCACGACATGGGCAAGCCCGCGGCGTTCTTCACCGACGAAGACGGGACGGGGCACTTCTACGGGCACGCCGCCATAAGCGTGATGCTGGCGCGCGGCATCATGGACCGACTCGCGCTGTCGTCGGCGTTCGCCGCACAGGTGCTGACGCTGGTCGAACGCCACGACGACGTGATCGATCGCACGCCGAAAGCCGTGAAGCGCGCGCTTTCGCGCCTGGGCGGCAACGTCGAGCTGTTCGCCGCCCTGTGCGACCTTAAACGCGGGGACGCGCGCGGCCAGGCGCCTCGCTGCATCGACCGCGTGTCCGATGCCGACGAGCTGGAGCGCATCCTGTCCGAGATCCTCGCCGCCGACGAGGCGTTCTCGCTGAAGAAGCTAGCCATCGACGGTCGCGACGTCATCGAGCTCGGCGTGCCGCAGGGTCCCCTCGTCGGCCTCGCCTTGTCGGATGCGCTCGACGCCGTCATGGACGAGCGCATCGACAACGAGGCGTGCGCTTTGCGCGCTTTCATAGAGGGATGGCGTGCCGAGCATGAAGATCGAGGCCCTCTATAACGGCCGAGCCACCGCCCGGTGACGGCTTCCCGCATGCCGATCGCTGCACGCGTTCGCTTTCTATACTGACATACGCGCATCACGATCATCCCTGGAAAGCGAGGCACCTCATGACCACACCCTCCGCAACCGCCCAGTCGCAGCCGGAAGCCGCCGTCGACGCCCCCGTCGATCGCATGAGCATCACGATATCCCTCAACGGACCGTATCTCGTAAACGGAGGGGTGCCCTTGACCCAGGAGGTCATCACCCCCGTCGGCGGCCATCGCGAGTACCGCACGGCGCGCGCCTTTCCCCACCAGGAAACCTACGCGCTGTGCCGCTGCGGGCAGACGAGCACACCGCCGTTCTGCGACGGCTCGCACGTTGCCGCCGGCTTCCACGGCGCGGAAACCGCGTCGCGCGCGTCGTTCGAGGAGCGCGCCGACATCTACCCTGGCCCCGGGGTGACGCTGTACGATGACAACCGTTGCGCGTTCGCCCGCTTCTGCCACCGCGAGGACGGCGACGTATGGACGCTCACCGAGCTGTCCGGCGACGAGCGCCTGAAGCGCGAGGCTGTCCAGGAGTCCACCGACTGCCCAGCCGGAAGGCTCGTGCACGTCGATTCGGAGACCGGAGCGATGTACGAGCCGGAGCTCGGCCCCTCCATCGCCCTGCTCGAAGACCCCGAGGAAGGCGTGAGCGGCCCTTTGTACGTGCGCGGCGGCATCCCGCTCGTCGGCGCGGACGGCACCGAGTACGAGCTGCGCAAC
Source organism: Eggerthella lenta DSM 2243 (assembly GCF_000024265.1). Taxonomy (NCBI): domain Bacteria; kingdom Bacillati; phylum Actinomycetota; class Coriobacteriia; order Eggerthellales; family Eggerthellaceae; genus Eggerthella; species Eggerthella lenta. The sequence continues at coordinate 2,423,819 of NC_013204.1, forward strand.
CGCTATGCGCTGTGCCGCTGCGGCGCGTCGCGCAACAAGCCCTTCTGCGACGCCATGCACGTGACCGTGGGCTACGAAGACGGTTTGAACGGATAAACACCTGGTAAACGCCGGAAAATCGCACGCTTGCGTCCTGTCCGACCATCCAATTCGTCAACTTTTCCAAAATAATTTGCCGATAAGGCTTGACGAAGCGCCGCATACCCCGTAATATACCAACTCGCGCTTGCGACTGTTGTTTAAAACAACAGGAGCACATCGGTTAGCCGATGGGGTGTCGTCTAATGGCAGGACAGCGGTTTCTGGTACCGTATGTGAGGGTTCGACTCCTTCCACCCCAGCCATTTTTACGGTATACTGCACAGCGCACTATGTGGCTCCGTCGTCTAGCGGTTTAGGACGCCGCCCTCTCAAGGCGGAGGTCGCCGGTTCGAATCCGGTCGGAGCTACCAATAAATTGTAGGCCAGGAGCGCACAAGCTCCTGGCCTTTTTCTTTTCGATCGTCTTTCGTGTGCCAAAATGTGCCATCTTGCGGAATTACGGTGCCTTACGCCCTTCTCGCCTAAAGCCTTCTACCGCCGGCCGCGCATGCTGTCGTACAATGGCGGCGAACGAAGAGAAAAGGAAACCTCATGGAGCAAGAACAGAACCGCGCACCCGAGACCCCGCCAGCTGGCGCCCCTGCGGAACTGCCGTTCGGCGAGCCCCTGCTGATCTGCCCCGGGCTCTACCGCGTGCGCGTGCCGCTTCCCCATAACCCCCTGCAGGCGCTGAACTCCTACATCGTCCTTGGTGACGAGACGACTACGATCATCGACGTTGGCTTCAACCACCCGGCATGCGAGAAGGCGCTTGACAAGGCGTTGGAATCCCTCGGGCGAACCTGGGACACCGTCGAGATCGTCCTGACGCATTCTCATCCCGACCATACGGGCAATCTCGATCGGATCTACCGCGACGGTATGCGCGTGTATGCGAACCTCCACTCGTTCAAAGAGGTGGAGAATCTCATGCAGATGCAAGCGAACGTGTTCGGCCCCCTGCTGCGCAAGGCGGCGACGCCGCAGCAAAGCGGACTCGTGTTCCGCAAGGGCAAGCATCGCCTGCACATATCGGCCGAGCTGCTGCCGCTGACGTGCAAGCCCGATCTCATCTACCTGCACGAGGGCGACGTGCTGCGCGCCGGAAGTTTCTCGTTCGAGGTGATCGAAACGCCAGGACACGATCCGTGGCATATCTGCCTGTACGAGCCCGACCGCAAGCTCATGATCATCGGCGACCACGTGCTGGAGCGCATAACGCCGTCGGTTTCGTCGTGGTTCCCCGCGTACAACGCCCTCGAGGAGTTCTTGGAGAGCTTGGGGAAGATGTACTCGTACGACGTCGATCTGGTGCTTCCGGCTCACGGAACGCCCTACACCGGACTGCGCGAACGCGTCATGTTCCTGATAGCGCATCATGGGGAGCGCCTCCAGGAACTGTACGACCTCGTGGCCGCCGGCCACGACGACATCGTATCGATATCGTCGCATGCCAAGTGGCGCTACGAGAATTGGAACGAATGGCCGCTCGACCAGAAGTTCTTCTCGATGGGCGAGACGATGGCCCACCTCGTGCACCTCGTGTGCGAAGGCAAGATCAAGCAAACCATCTGCGGCGACGAGTACCGTTTCGAGCTGCCGTAGCGCCGCAGCCGCGTTAGAAGGGAGCATCACATGCGCATCGATCTGATCATCGAGAGCCGAAACGTGTTCACAGGAGTCGGCGACGTCGCCCGACCTGCGGCCATCGCCGTCGCGGGCGATCGTATCGTCGCCGTCGGATCGCGCGAGGACGTGCGCGCCTTCGCGCTCGAGGCGAACGCAGGCGGGGGCGCGCCCGAGGTGCGCGACTTCGGGGACGCGCTCGTGGTTCCGGGATTTCACGACTCGCACCTGCACTTCTTCCATTCGGCCGTGTATTCCTCGCCCTTGGCGACCATGTTTCTGGGCGAAAGCGAGACCGACTGCGTGGCGCGCATGCAAGCGTTCGCGAAAGACCGGCCGAACGGCTGGCTTCTAGCACAAGGATGGCGCGAATACCGCTGGAACCCGCCAGTGCTGCCGTCGAAGCGCTCGCTGGACGAAGCGTTCCCCACGCGTCCCGTGGCGCTGTACTCGGGAGACGCGCACACGCTGTGGCTGAACTCGGCCGCGCTCGACGAGCTGGGGCTCACGCGCGACAGCGTGCCGCCGGCAGGCGGCTCCTACGACCGCGACGAGACAGGCGAGCTGACCGGCATCGTGCGCGAGGCGGCCGCCATGGAGTTGATGCCGCAGATCATGGGGTCGTTCACCGACGAGGAGGTGGCCGACGCTTACCGCGGCTTCTTCGCGCGGCTGGCCGAGAACGGCGTGACCAGCGTATGCGACATGTCGCTCATGGCCCATCCGGGGCTCGACTTCATCCGGGACGACGTGCACGCATCCCTGCTGGAGCGCGGCGAGCTGACCGCGCGCGTGCACCTCTTCCCCACCTTGCTCGACGACATGAGCCGCTTCGAGGACATGCGTGCGCGCTACACGGGTCCGTGCCTGCAGGCACCCGGTTTCAAGCAGTTCTTCGACGGCGTGTCGAGCCAGCATACCGCCTGGGTGACCGAACCGTACGCGAACGCGCACGTCGAAGGCGATTGCGGCCGACCCACGGTGGATCCCGAGATCATGCGACGCTACGTGCTTGCCGCAGCCGAGCAGGGCTTCCCCGTGCGCATCCACGCCATCGGCGATGCGGCCATCCATGCGGCGCTCGACATCTTCGAAGAGGCGCGCGCGAAATTCGGACCGCTGCCGGAGGGGCGGCGAAACTGCCTGGAGCACCTGGAGAACTTCCTGCCCGGGGATATGAAGCGGCTGGCCGATCTGCAGGTGGTGGCCGCCGTGCAGCCTCCTCACATGACGCTGGATCCCGGCGGCCCCGAGCGCGACCTGGGGCCCGAACGCGTTCCGTACATGTGGCCCTTCCGCACGCTGCTGGACGACAACACGGTGCTGGCGTTCGGCACGGACTCGCCCGTGGTAGGTGTGAACTCGATGGACGTGCTGTACAGCGCGGTAACGCGGCAGGACCCGGGCACCCACGAGCCGACAGGCGGATGGCTGCACGACGAGCGCATCGGCATGGCTGAAGCCCTGCGCGCCTATACGCAGGGCAGCGCCGCGTCGGCAGGACGTCGCAGCGAGCTGGGCACGCTGGAAGCGGGCAAGCTGGCCGACATCGCCGTGCTCGACCGCAATCTGCTGGCCTGCGACGCCGACGACATCCAGAAGACGAAGGTGCTGGCCACCTTCATGGGCGGGACGTGCGTGTTCGAGCGGTGACGGATCGGAGCTTCGCGCTAAGCGCGAAACGGGCGCGCAGGTCGGCGTAGTAAGTCAGCGAGGGCGGCCATGGTGCCCGAGATCGTGGGGATGGCGAGGGTGAAGCGTACCTCGGTACGCGAGCCCTCGGCATCGCCGCGAGATCGGGTGCCATGGGCGGCCGCAGCATCGGCATGTTCCGGCGGCCGGAAGGCCGCCGGAACCTAATACTCCCACATGTGGTCGAGGGGGCCGCTTCCCTTTCCCAGGTTGAGGCCGGCGGAAAGAGCTCCGTGGACGTAGCCTTTCGCAGAGCGCACCGCCTCCTCCACCGAGCGGCCTTGCGCAAGCCCGCAGGCGATGGCGGACGAGAGCGTGCAGCCCGTGCCGTGGGCGTTCTCGGTGTCGACGCGCGGCGCGCGCAGCCACACGACATCGCCCTCCGCCGTGACCAGCACGTCGTCGGCGCGATCATGGCGATGACCGCCCTTCACGAGGGCAGCGCCCGTCCCCGCCTCGGCAAGGCGCAGCGCGGCGCGTTCCATCGACGTCTCGTCTACAACCTCGAACCCGGCCAGCACCGCAGCCTCCGGCATGTTCGGCGTGACCACGTCCGCGAGCGGCAGCAGGCGCGCCTTCAAAGCTTCGATCGCATCGTCGCCGATGAGGCGGGCGCCGCTCGTGGCCACCATGACGGGATCGACCACGATATTGGCGGCTGCGTGGCGCTCGAGCGCGTCGGCGACGGCTTCTATGATGGCGGCCGACGACACCATGCCCACCTTCACGGCGGCAGGCCGGATATCCTCGAACACGGCGTCGATCTGCTTCGCGACGAACGCCGGATCGACGTCGAGCACGCCCGTCACGCCCAGCGTGTTCTGCGCGGTGAGCGCCGTGATCGCCGTCTCGGCGAACAGGCGGTGCGCGGCGATGGTCTTGATATCGGCCTGGATTCCCGCGCCGCCGCTGGAATCCGAACCCGCGATGCTGAGCACTGCTTCCATAGCGCTTTTCTTTCTATCGGCGAGCGTCGGCTATGCGCCGAGCGCCGCTTGCACCGCCGCCCGCAAACGACGCGTCTCTTCCTCGATATCCTCAGCCGCGAAGATGGCCGACACCACCGCCGCGCCGTCGGCTCCCGTCCCCGCGAGCTCGGGGATCGTACGCTCGTTCAGGCCGCCGATGGCCACCACGGGAATATCGACGGCGGCGCAGATGGCGGCAAGGCCGTCCGTCCCCACGTCGGCGGCATCGGGCTTCGTGGGCGTGCCGAACACGGCTCCTACGCCCAAGTAGTCTGCGCCGTCGGCCTGGGCGACCAACGCCTGCTCCACCGTCTGCACCGACACGCCCACGATGGCGTCGGGCCCCAGCTTCTCGCGCGCCTCGACGCATGCGGCGTCATCCTGCCCCACGTGCACGCCGTCGGCGCCCGCGATGCGAGCCGCCTCCACGTCGTCGTTCACCACGAACGGCACGCCCGCCTCGCGGCAGAGCGGCGCGAGCGCCCGGGCGCGCAGCACCACCTCGGCCCGGGGAGCGTCCTTCTCGCGCAGCTGCACGAACGTCGCACCGCCCGCAAGCGCCTCTTCGACGCACGCGGAAAGCGTGCGCTCGCCCAGCCACGCGCGATCGGTGACCGCGTACAGCGCCATCGCCCGGCGCAGGTTCTCCCTCGGGTACATGCGCTCCTCCTTATGCTAGCTCTTCGACCCGCGCGCCCGCTTCCAGGGCATCGCCGTCGAGGTTGTACAGGGCGTCCAGCAGGTACGTGCGGAACGACCCGTTGCCGTCGTAGCCGCCCATGCGGCCTTGGGCGATCTGGCCTGCCAGCCCCATGCCGACGACGGCGGCCACCGTGGCGTCGAGCAGCGCATCGGGGTTCGCCGTCGCGAACGCCGCGCACACGCACGACAGCATGCAGCCCGCGCCCGTGATGCGGCCCATGAGGGGACTGCCGTTGCGAACGGCGTAGGCGCGCTCGGCGTCGGCCACGATGTCGATGGCGCCCGTGACGGCCACGACGGCGCCCGTCTTCGCGGCGAAGTCGCGCGCGAACGCCGCGCCGGCCGCCAGGTTGTCCTCAGTGACCGCATCGCCGGGGCACACGTCCACGCCGCGCGTGGCCGCCGCGCCGCCTGCGAGCGCCTTCGCCTCCGACATGTTTCCGCGCACGACGGACACGGCCAGCTTGTCCAGCAGGTCGGAAGCCGTGCGCGTGCGCAGAGCCGACGCCCCGGCGCCCACCGGGTCGAGCACGATGGGATGGCCCAGCTCGCTCGCACGCTCGCCGGCCGCGAACATGCCCTGGATGGAGCGCTCGTTGAGCGTGCCGATGTTCAGCGTGAGGCCGCCGCAGATGGACGTGATGTCGAACACGTCGGCGGGCTCGTCGCTCATGATGGGGCTTGCGCCGATGGCCAGCAGCGCGTTCGCGCAGTCGTTCACCGTCACGTAGTTTGTGATGTTATGCACGAGCGGCGTCGTCGCCCGCACGTTGTCCAAGGCCCTCTTCAAAGCGAACGGTTCCATAGGCTACTCCTTCCCGAGATCGACCGTCAGGCCGTCCATGATGGTGTTCACGGTTCGCATGGCGCACATCTCGCCGCACATGGTGCAGGTGCCGTCGGTCGAGGGCGGAGCGCTCTCGAAGTAGCGGCGCGCCTTGACCGGATCGAGCGCCTCGGCGAACATGCCCTCCCAGTCCACGCGGCGCCGAGCGTCGCTCATGCGGTTGTCGCGGTCGCGCGCTCCGGGCACCCCGCGCGCGATGTCGGCCGCATGCGCGGCGATCTTCGTGGCCACGAGGCCCTCGCGCACGTCGGCGGCGTCGGGCAGGCGCAGATGCTCGGCCGGCGTGACGTAGCAGAGGAAGTCGGCGCCCGAAGCCGCGGCAACCGCGCCCCCGATGGCGGCCGTGATATGGTCGTAGCCCGGCGCGATGTCGGTGACCAGCGGCCCCAGCACGTAGAAGGGCGCGTCGTGGCACAGCCGCTTTTCCAGCTTCATGTTGGCGGCGATCTCATCGAGCGCCATATGCCCGGGGCCTTCCACCATCACCTGCACGCCCGCGTCCCATGCGCGCTTCGTGAGCTTGCCGATCTCGATGAGCTCGGCGATCTGCCCCGCGTCGGTGGCGTCGTACGAGGAGCCGGGCCGCATGGCATCGCCCAGGCTGATGGTCACGTCGTGCTCGTGCAGGATGGCCAGCACCTCGTCGTAGAACTCGTAGAAGGGGTTCTCGTTGCCGGTGGCCTCCATCCACGCGAAGATGAGCGACCCGCCGCGGCTCACGATGTTCGTGAGGCGGCCCGTCTCGCGAAACGACTCGATGGTGCGCCGATTCATGCCCGCGTGGATGGTGACGAAGTCCACGCCGTCCTCTGCATGCGCGCGGACCACGTCGAGGAAGTCCTCCACCGTGATGGTGATCAGCGGCTTCTCCAGATAGCCGATGGCGTCGTACATGGGCACGGTGCCGATCATGGCCGGCGACTTCTCGATGAGCGCGCTGCGGAACGCGTGCGTCTTGCCGGTGTTCGACAAGTCCATGATGGCCTCGGCGCCCAGCTCCAGCGCCACGTCCACCTTCTTCCATTCCTCGGCCTCGTCGGCGACGTCGCCCGAAATGCCCAGGTTCACGTTCACCTTCGTGCGCAGGCCGCCGCCCACGCCTTCGGGCGACAAGCTGGTATGGTGGATGTTGGCGGGGATGGCGATGCGCCCGGCCGCAACCCCCTCGCGGATGAACTCGGGGTCGCGCCCCTCCTTCTCGGCCACGATGGCCATTTCGCGGGTGATGGTGCCGGCGCGTGCCGCGTCGATCTGCGTCATAGAACTCCCTTCGTTGGCATTACCCATGTCAGGTTCCTCGGGTCGAAGCGTGAATCGGCGCTTCCTCTCAGCCTGTCCGGCCGCGATGCGGCTGCAAGCTCCCCGGTATGAAAAGGTACGCGACCAGTATAGCCTTCCGTGCGCATAAGCGGCGCGGACGACGCGTAGACGACGGTTTTTCCACGGCAACGGCGGTACGCGGCGAAGTGCGCATGCGAAAGCCCCGGGCGCGTTGCCCGGGACGGTGCGAGGCTGGTGCCCCCAGGAGGATTCGAATCTCCGTTTCCGGCTTGAAGAGCCGGCGTCCTTGGCCGCTAGACGATGGGGGCGTATCGCGAAAAAGGCCGGATCCGCACGCGGCGGGCGACCTTCCGGGATGGTCAGGAGCCGGGCGTCCCGTACAGTTCGGACAGCACGTCACCGGCCGCGCAGACGAACGCGTCGATCTCGTCGTCGGTGTGGGCGAGCGAGAGGAACAGCCCTTCGAACTGGCTCGGCGCGATAAGGAATCCCCGCTCGAGCATGCCGGCGAAATAGCGGGCGAACGCCTCGGTATCGCACGCCTTCGCCCCCGCGTAGTCGCGCACGGGATCCGGCGAGAAGAACAGCGTGGCCAGCGACCCTGCGCGGTTCACCGTGCACGGCGCCTGCGCGTTCGCGACCGCGCGCTCGAGGCCCGCCTGAAGCCGCGCGCCCCCGGCTTCGAGCCGCTCGTACACGCCCGGCCATTCGAGCTGGGAAAGCGTGGCAAGGCCAGCCTCCATGGCCACGGGGTTGCCCGAAAGCGTGCCCGCCTGGTACACCGGCCCCAGCGGAGCGAGCGCGCTCATCACCTCCGCGCGCCCGGCCAAGCAGCCCACGGGAAAACCGCCGCCGACGATCTTGCCGAGCGTGCACACATCGGGCATCACGCCGTAACGCTCCTGCGCGCCGCCGAGCGCCGCGCGGAACCCGCTGATGACCTCGTCGAAGATAAGGAGCGCGCCCGCCTGGTCGCACTGCGCGCGCAACCCCTCCAAGAAGCCGGGGGCGGGCGGCACGACGCCCATGTTGCCCGCGACGGGCTCCACGATGACGGCGGCCACGCGGCCCTCGTGCGCGGAGAGGATGCGCTCGAGAGCTTCGAGGTCGTTGTAGGGCGCGACGAGCGTGTCGCGCGCGGCCCCCTCGGTCACCCCCGGCGTACCCGGGATGCCGAGCGTGGCCACACCGCTGCCCGCGTTCGCCAGAAGCGCGTCGGAGTGGCCATGGTAGCACCCGTCGAACTTGACGACGAGCGAGCGTCCCGTGAAACCGCGCGCAAGACGCACCGCGCTCATCGTGGCCTCGGTGCCCGACGACACCATGCGCGCCATCTCGGCGCACGGCACGAGCGCGCATATGCGCTCGGCCAGGCGCACCTCGGCTTCGCAGGGCGCGCCGAACGACAGCCCGCGCTCCATCTGGGCGCGCACCGCCTCGAGAACCGCGGGCGGGCGATGCCCGAGGATCATCGGCCCCCATGAGCCGATGAAGTCGACGTACTCGTTGCCGTCCACGTCGACGACGCGGCTGCCCTCGGCGCGCTCGTAGAACACCGGGTCGCACCCGACGTTCGCGCACGCGCGCACCGGCGAGTTCACCCCGCCGGGGATGCGCAGCCGCGCCTCGGCGAACAGCGCGGCCGAACGCTCGCGCCGCATGATGGTCTTCGTCATCGTTCCTCCTCGAAGTAGCGCATGGACGTCTTCTTGAACTCCCGAGTGGACAGCAGCAGGCGCGCGGGCAGCACGTCGATGCCGGCCCTCGACAAGTCGTCGTGGAGCCGGGCGGCCGTCCGCTCGCAGGCGTCGCGGTCGCGGCCGTGGATCATCGTGTACAAGTTGTAGGGCCACGTCTGCGAACGCGGCCGCTCATAGCAATGGCTCACCTCGGCCGGGGCCGCCAAAACGGTGCCCGCGGCCAGCACTTGCTCGTCCGGCACGTTCCACACCCCCATGGCGTTGCTCGAGAACCCCATGCGGCGGTGCCGGACCATCGCGCCGAAGCGCCGGACAGCCCCGGCTTCCAGCAACGCGCGCGTGCGATCGGAGGCCCATCGCTCGTTCAACGCAGTGCCCGCATACGAGGAAGCGACCTCGGCCGCGCGCGCGAAGGGGCGCAGCGTGCCGCCCAGATCGCCTTGCAGCGCGCGCACGAGCGCCCGATCGGCATCGTCGAGCGGCTCTGCGACGACGCGCGCCGGCTCGAGGGGAGCGCGAAGCGACGAAGGAGCAGCGGCGGACGCCTCGTCGGTTCCAGCTCCTTCGCGCACGTCGAAGGCGACCTTTATCTTGAACAGGCGGATGGCCGGCAGCGCCAGCACGTCGTCGCATCCCGTCTGCGCCACGATGCGCGCAAGCTCCGCGTCGCGCGCCTCCGCGCCCCGCGCGATGAGCGTGAACCACAGGTTGTAGCGGTCGTCGCGCTCGTAGTTGTGCGTGATGCCCGGATGCGCGCCCACGAGCGCGGCCACCCGGTCGAGGTCGCCGGGTTCCACGGCAAGCGCGACGAGCGTGGATGCGTAGCCGATGCGCGACGATTCGAAGCTGGCGCCGATGCGTCGGACGATGTCGGCCGTGCGCGCAGCCTCCACCGCGGCGAACGCCTGCTCCTCCGACGTGCCGCACGCATCCCCCAGCGCCGCGTAGGGGCGCTCGCACACGGGAAGCTCCTGCTGCACGCGCGTGAGCACGCGGCGGGCGACGGGCGAATCGAGGTGGACGCCCAGCGTGCCGCGCGCCTCAGCGGCCATGACGGCCTCCGATGATCCAGCGCGCAGCGTCCTTCGCATGGTAGGTGATGATTGCGTCGGCGCCGGCGCGCTTCATGGAAAGCAGCGTCTCCAGCACCACGCGGCGCTCGTCGATCCACCCTTGCGCGGCGGCGGCCTTCACCATGGCGTACTCGCCCGACACGTTGTAGGCCACGGTGGGAAACGCGAAGGCGTCCTTCACGCGCCGCACCACGTCCAGATAGGATAGCGCCGGCTTCACGATGACAAGGTCGGCCCCCTCCTCGATGTCGAGGCGCACCTCGCGCAGCGCCTCGACGCTGTTCGCGGGATCCATCTGGTACGCCGAGCGGTCGCCGAACGCCGGCGCCGAATCGGCCGCATCGCGGAACGGCCCGTAGTAGCCCGACGCGTACTTCGCCGCATACGCCATGATGGGCACGTGCGAAAAGCCCGCCTCGTCGAGCGCCGAGCGCAGCGCGCCCACGCGCCCGTCCATCATGTCGGACGGGGCCACCATGTCGGCTCCGGCGCGCGCATGGCTCACCGCCTCGGCCGCCAGGAGCCCGAGCGTCTCGTCGTTGTCCACGCCCCCGCGCTCGTCGAGCACGCCGCAATGGCCGTGGCTCGTGTACTCGCACAAGCACACGTCGGTGATCACGTGGAAGTCGGGCGCGTGTTCCTTGATGGCGCGCACGGCCTGCTGCACCACGCCGCGGTCGTCGTAAGCTTCGCTGCCCCGCTCGTCCTTGCGCGCAGGAAGGCCGAACAGCATGAGCGAGTTCACGCGGCAGCTTCGAAGCTCGTCCACCTCGGCCGCCAGCTGGTCGATCGAAAGCTGGAACACGCCCGGCATGGACGCCACCTCGTCGCGCACGCCGGCCCCCGGCTTCACGAACACCGGGTATACCAGATCGCCCGGTTCCACGCGCGTCTCGCGCACGAACGCGCGCACCGCGGGGTTCGCACGCATGCGGCGCGGACGGTAAGCGGGAAATCCCATGGTCGTCGCTCCTCTCCGGCGCGCTTACGCGACGCCGATCTCCTCGTCGGTCAGGTAGCATGCCGGGTCGGGGCCCCACAGATCGCCCGTGGCGGCCTCGCTGCGCACGCGGAAGTTGCCGTTGCAGATGTCGAGCCAGCGACACTGCTGGCAGCGCCCCTTCACGAAGGGCCGCTTGTCCTTCAGGCGGAACATGAGCTCGCTTTGCTCGGTGGCGCGGCTCGTGTCGCCCCATATCTCCGAGAACGTCCGCTCGCGCACGTTGCCCAGCGGGAAATGGCGCCAGAACTGGTCGGCGTACACCTCCCCGTCCCAGCTCACGCACCCGATGCCCGCGCCCGTGGAGTTGCCGCGGTTCCATTGGAGCAGCTGCAGCACCTCTTCGGCGCGTGCCGGGTTCTCGCGCAGAAGCTCCAGGTAGACGAAGGGCCCGTCGGCGTGGTTGTCCACCGTGAGGATCTCGGGCGACCCGCCCCGGTCGAACCAGTCGCGCGTCCGGTCCATGATGAGGCGCACAGCCGCACGCGTCTCGGCATGGTCGAGGTCCTCATCCATGAGCGCGCTCCCCCGCCCCGTGTACACGAGGTGGTAGAAGCAGGCGCGCTTCACGCCTTCCGCCTCCATGATGTCGAACACGTCGCCTATCTCGCGCCAGTTGCGCTTGTTGACGGTCATGCGCAGGCCCACCTTGATGCCCGCCGCCTTCGCGTTGCGCATGCCCTCGATGGCGCGGTCGAAGCTGCCGGGCAGGCCGCGGAACTCGTCGTGCGTCTCGCGCGCGCCATCGAGCGACACGCCCACGTACGAAAGCCCCACGTCGGCGAAGCGCGCCGCCAGCTCAGGCGTGATGAGCGTGCCGTTCGTCGACAGGACCACGCGCATGCCGCGATCTTTCGCGTGCTGCATGAGCTCGACCACGTCCTCGCGCATGCACGGCTCCCCTCCCGAGAACAGCAGCACGGGCGCGCCGAACGCGGACAGGTCGTCGATCATGGCCTTCGCCTCGCCGGAAGACATCTCGCCCTCGTAGCTCTTGCACTCGGATCCCGCGTAGCAGTGCACGCAGCGCAGGTTGCACGTCTGCGTGCAGTTCCACACCACGACGGGTTTCTTGTCGCGCGAGAACTGCAGCAGCTCGCTGGGGAGCTTGCCCGACTCGCGGTTGTAGCGCAGCACGTCGGCAGGCTCGACCGCCCCGCAGTACAGCTTGGATATTCCGATCATATACGCTCCTTCACGTTTCGTTGACGCACGAGGCGCGGTGCTTGACGATGGCCTCGACCAGGCCGTCGATCGTGTACGCTTCGGCCTGGGCCGCGATGCGCAGCGACTCGTCGCGAGCGGTGGTGGTGGTGATGGGCCCGATGGAATAGAAGTCGAGGCGCTCGAGCACCTCGACCGGGTTCGGCGCAACGTCGCGCACGAGGCCGACGAAGTTGCGCACCGTGGACGACGAGGTGAACGTCACGGCGTCCGCTTCCCCGGCTATCAAGCTCGCCAAGGCGGGTTCTGCCGAAGCGCGCGACGGAGGCACGGTGCGGTACACGGGGACGACGTCCACGCGCGCTCCGCAGGCGCGCAGCATCCGAGGCAGCACGTCGCGCGCCTCGAGGGCTCGCGGCACGAGCACCCAGTCGCCGTCCGTCAAGCCCGCCTCGATGAGCAGGTCCGCCACCGCTTCGGCCCGGAACTCGCCGGGCACGAGGTCGGCGACGATCCCGCGCTCGGCCAGCTCAGCCGCCGTGGCGGGCCCGATGGCGGCGATGCGCGCGCAGGCGAGCGCGCGGGCGTCCAGCCCTGCGAGCACGAGGCGTTCGAAAAACGCCTTCACTCCGTTCGCGCTCGTGAACACGACGAACCGGTAGCCGGCGAGGCGTTCGATGCACGAGTCGACGCCGCTGAACGAGGACGGCGCTGCGATGGAGATGACGGGCAGCTCGATGACCGAAGCGCCGAGCGCACGCAGCCGCTCCGTCAGCCCGCTCGCCTGGGCGCGCGTGCGCGTGACGGCGACGGTCGTGCCCGCAAGCGGGCCGGGCTCGTACCAAGCCAACCGCTCGCGCAGGGCGGCCACGGCGCCCACGACGATGATGGCCGGCGCCTTGAACCCGACGGCCGCCGCACGTTCGGCAATGGTGGCCAACGTTCCCGCAAGCACCTCCTGCATGGGCGTCGTGCCCCAGCGGACGAGGGAGACCGGCGTGTCGGCCGAGCGCCCCGCCTCCATCAGCCGCCGCGCGATGACGGGCAGGTTGCGCACGCCCATGTAGAAGCACAGCGTGTCGGCGCCGTGGGCGATGCCGCTCCAGTCGACGGCCGTCTCGGCCTTCGTCGGATCCTCGCTTCCCGTGACGAACGTCACCGACGAGGCCAACCCGCGGTGCGTGACGGGGATGCCCGCGAAGGCGGGTGCGGCCACGCCGCTCGTCACGCCCGGCACGATCGGGCAAGGGAACCCCGCCTCGGCGAGCGCGAGCGCCTCTTCGCCGCCGCGCCCGAACACGAACGGGTCGCCGCCCTTGAGACGCACGAGCACCCCGCCTCCGCGCGCGGCCAGATCGCGCGCACGCTGCACCAGCAGCTCGTTGATCTGACGTTGGGTCACATGCTCCGAAAAGCCCTTTTTGCCCACGTACACGCGCTCGGCGTCCTGCGGCGCGTGCGCCAACAGAGCCGGATTCGCCAAGTAGTCGTACACCACGACGTCGGCTCGCGAAAGCGCGGCCGCTCCCGCGAGCGTGAGCAGGTTCGGATCGCCCGGCCCCGCTCCCACGAGCAGAGCCTCCACCCCCTGCGCCGTCATGCGAGCGGCCTTTCGTCGCCCGCGGCCCGCACCGCGTCGAGCACGGCACGCGCGCCCTGGGCCTCAAACTCCTCCACCGCCCGCTGCGCGAGCGCGCGGGCTTCTCGGACGGCCGCCTCGACCGCGTCCGTGTCGTTGGGCGGCTGCGACGCTGCGGACAGACGGCTTCTCAGCACGTGCGAGCCGTCGAGCGAGCCCACGAACGCGTCCAGCACGAGCAGCCCCTCCTCATAGCGCGCATAGGCTCCGATGGGAACCTGGCAGCCGCCGTCCAAAGCGCGCATGACGTGGCGTTCCGCAGCCACGCATGCATCGGTGGCGGCGCAGCGCACCTGCGCGCAGGCCCGCGCCGTCCGCTCGTCGTCCGCACGGACCTCGAGCCCGATCGCGCCCTGCCCTACCGCCGGCACGACGGTATCGACGGAGAATGCCTCGGCGACCTCGGCGCTCCATCCCATGCGCTCGATGCCGGCAGCCGCCAACACGACGGCGTCGAGCGCGCCGTCGCGCACCTTGGCGATGCGAGTGTCCAGGTTGCCGCGAACCTCGACGTAGTCGAGGTCGTCGCGCACCGCCCGCAGCTGGGACAGGCGCCTGAGCGCGCCCGTGCCCACCCGGGAGCCTGCCGGCAGGCCCGCGAACGTCGTGCCCGACGCCGCCACCAGCACGTCGCGCGCATCGGCACGAATAAGGCAGCCCGCCAGCGCGAGCCCTTCCGGCAGCGCCGTGGGCACGTCCTTCATCGAATGCACGCACACGTCCACGCGGCCGTCGAACAGCGCCTGTTCGAGCTCCTTCGTGAACAGCCCTTTGTCGCCGATCTTCGACAGCGCGACGCCGAGGATCCTATCGCCTTTCGTCTTGACGACCTCGACGCTCACGTCCATGCCGGGGCTGGCGGCGCGCAGAAGATCGGCCACGTGATGCGCCTGCCAGAGCGCGAGCTTGCTGCCGCGCGTTCCGATTCTCATACGATGCACGAACGCTCCTCTCGATGGTGGGGGCACGCGTCGCCGCCATGGCGGGCGCATGCCGATCCGGAAACGAGGCGGCACGTGCGCCCCTCGTCGCTTCGGCACGAGAACCCCTGCGGATACGCGTCGAGGCCGAACAGGTAGCGCGCCGCCTCGGTGTAGCGGTACGCATCCGGATCGCCCGCTTGTTTTCGAAGGCGAGCGGCAGGGCCGTGGAGCAGCTTCTTGGCCACCGCGCTTGCCAGCGCCTCAAGCACGGCCCGCTCCTCCTCGGACGTCTCGACGCCGTGCAGGGCGGCAAGCACTTTCGCCGCGCGGGCCGCCTCGGATGCGCACACGCCGCGCGCCTTGCCATGCATCTGCTTCACCGTGGGAATGACATCGCGCTCTTGCATCCACGCGAGGAACGCGTCTGTCTGCCGGGCGACCAGCGCCTCGGCGCGCACCGACTCGGCAGCGCGCGAGCGTGCGTTCTCGGCCATGGCGGCATCAAGGTCGTCGAGGTCGAAGCAGACGGCGCCCGCCACGTCGGCGCAGGCCGGATCCACCGTGCGCGGCAGTCCCACATCGACCACCACGATCGGCGACGCATCGGCACCGCGCGCCTCGACGGCGCGCGCCAGCGCGTCGCGTGCGATCAGGACGTCCTCGCCGCCCGCGCACGCCACCACGAGATCGGCTTGCGCGAGCCGCTCTCCCAGCTCGTCGAGCATCGCCGGCGTGCCGCCGACGCGTGCCGCCGCCTCCTCGGCGCGCTCGAACGTGCGGTTCGCCACCACGATGTCGCTCACGCCGCGCTCTTCGAGGTACGAAAGCGCGAGCAGTCCCATCTCGCCAGTCCCCACCACGAGGGCGCGCCTGCCGCGGAGCTCTCCCAGCGCGCGTTCCGCAAGCTGCACGGCCGCCGTGGAAACCGACACCGGCCGCTCGCCGATCGCCGTTTCCTCTCGCACGCGCTTGCCCACCTCGAGCGCGCTGCGGAACAGCCGGCGCGTCGTCTCGCCCACAGCCCCCGCGTCTTCGGCGGCGGCGAACGCGCGGCGCACCTGCCCGATGATCTGCGCTTCGCCGAGCACGAGCGAGTCGAGGGAGGAAACGACCCGGAACAGATGCTCCACCGCGCCCGGCCCCTGCTTCACGACGAGTGCCCGGTCGAGCTCCCGCACCCCATCCGCATCCAGGCCCGCGTTGCGACGGAGGGTCTCGACGATGGCGCGGACGCCCTTGGGAGCGGCCAGCACGACGGCGTACGCCTCGGTCCGATTGCACGTCGAGAGGACGACGGCCTCGGACACCTCGTCGTTCGCCAGCAGGCGCGAGAGGTCCGCGCGAAGGCGATCGGCGGGAACGGCCAGCTTGCCGCGCAGCTCGACGCCGGCGGTCTTATGGCTAACGCCCACGACCACGAGCGTCATCGCCCGTCACCCGCCCCGGCGCGGGCCGCTCGAAGCGCTTCCGCGTACACGGCCTCGGCATCGAGCCGCTCGCCTGCGCGCAGGCGCTCGAGCACTCCCAGGTCGCAAGCGGCCTCGAGCACCGGGGCGCGCTCGGCTTCGCCGCCGGCCATGCGCGAACGCACGAGGGCGCGCACCTCGGCCAGCAGGTCCACGTAGACCGCCCAATCCTCGGGAAAGCGCCCTTCCAGCTCCCGCCGCAGCCGCTTCGCAAGCACAGGCGCGGCGCCCGACGTGGACACGGCCAACTGCAACGGCCCGCGCCGCACCACCGACGGCACGATGAAGCTGCAATGCGCAGGATCGTCCACGACGTTCGCCGGCACGCCGCGCGCCTCGGCTTCGGCGTACACCGCCTCGTTCACCGCCGCGTCGTCGGTGGCAGCGTACACGAGAAACACGCCCTCGACGTCGTTTTCGCGAAATGCGCGGCGCCTCAGATCGACGAGGCCGTCGCGCGCCTGCGCCTCCAAGCCCGCCGTGACCGTCGGCGCCACGACTCGAACGCACGCGCCCGCCCGGGCAAGGCCTGCGGCCTTCCGCTCGGCGACGGCCCCGCCGCCCACCACGAGCGCCGTCCTTCCCCGCACGTCGAGGAACACCGGATAGTACGATGCTCCCTCTTCCGCGCCGTCGGGAATTCGCTCGCGAACCGTCTCGACCATGCGACCTCCTCTCCGCGTTATGTCGGATTCTCGTCTTGCCCGCGCATCGATGCGCGGGCGCTTCGCCTGCAGCCGGACTTCGACCGGCTGCGTTCGAGCATAGGTTATGACGTAGCGTCGCCGTCAACGGCGTTTCTCGAGATAGGTCGATATAAGAGGGGAAAACCCTTGGGTGGCGCCGGTGGTTCCGACCGGCCGAGACCGGCCTGCGTTCGTTTTACGCCAGCGGGTAGAACACGTACAGCGTGCCCTCCTCGACGGCTACCGTGGCCTCCTCGCCGGTCAGTTCGTTCGACAGCCCGCGCGAGGTGCGGTTCGACAGCGGCTCGTCGTCGATGGAGTACTCCATGCCGCGCTCGATGACGCCGCGCGCCATGTCGTTGGCCGAGAACACCGACACGGTTCCCCCGCCAAGCGCCGGCAGCTCGAACACGTCGGGACCGGTGAGCAGCCGCACGGCGTACGTGTCGGCGACGGCGGTCACGTACACGTCGCGCTCGGAGAACTTCGCGAACAGCTGCAGGTTCGCCAGCGTGTGGTCGAGCCGCGCTCCCAGCGCGCCGTAGACGATCAGCTCGTCGTGGCCCCAGGACAACGCCTTCTCCATGGCCAGCTCCATGTCGCTCTTGTCCTTCTTGACCGGGTGGCGCGACACGCGGCGGCACTTCGGCACATAGCCGAGCGAGTCGAAGTCGCCCACAGCCATGTCGGGCACCGCACCAATGGCCTCGAGGTGCGCGAAGCCCGCGTCCACCGCGATGACATAGTCGAACTCCCCGGCCGCCTGGCGGGCCTTGAAGTCCTCCGCGTTGAAATCGACCGCCCCCACGAGCGCGCACGTAGCCATGTTCCACACTTTCCTTACCTTCGAGCCGTACCGATCGTGATAGAATACCATACGCGAGCGGGCCAGACGATCGCGCGCTTCGGCGTGAGGAAAGTCCGGGCTCCATAGGGCAAGATGCCAGCTAACGGCTGGGCGGGGCGACCCGACGGAAAGTGCCACAGAAAAGAAGACTCCCCCGCGAACACGCGCTTCGGCGCGCAGAAACGGGAGAAAAGCTGAAACGGTGCGGTAAGAGCGCACCAGCGCGCCGGCAACGGCGCGGCTTGGAAAACCCCATCTGGAGCAAGCGCAAATAGGAACGCGACACGGTTGCCCGCCGTACGTTCGGGTTGCGTGCTAGAGGCGTCTGGCGACAGGCGTTCGAGATAAATGGTCGTCCAACGACAGAACCCGGCTTACCGGCCCGCTCGCATTCTTTTTTTCCACGTTTTCCGTCACACTTCCGACATTCGACCGTCTAACCTATCGAAGGAAGGCATCGGGCGCATCGCAGAGCGCCCGGCCGACGACGAGACGAGCGGAAGCGCCCGGCGGGCCTTTCGCGGAAGGCGGCACCATGCATCGCGAAGAATTATCGAAAGAAGCGCAGCTCGACCTGGTGGACAAGGCCATCGTAGGCGACGGCCAGGCGTTGGAGGAACTGCTGCGGTCCACGAGCGGGCTCGTGTTCAACCTTGCGCTCAGGTTCCTGGGCACCGTCCACGACGCCGAGGACGCGAGCCAGGAGATCGCGGTCAAGATCATGACCCGGCTCTCGACGTTTCGCAAGGAGAGCGCGTTCTCCACATGGGTGTACCGCATCGCCGTGAACCACCTCAAGGACTGCCGCACGCATCAGTTCGCGAACGCCCCGTTCAGCTTCGAGATGTACGGGGCCGACATCGTCGACGAGCGCGCGAAGGACGTCCCCGACCTGTCCGAAGGGGTCGACCGCGGCATGCTGGCGCGTGAGCTGAAGCTGTCGTGCACGAACGTGATGCTGCAATGCCTCGACGCCGACAGCCGCTGCGCCTACGTGCTGGGCACCATGTTCAAGGTGGACAGCTCCACCGCGGCCGACGTGCTGGGCATCACGCCCGAGGCGTACCGCCAGCGCCTGTCGCGCGCCCGCAAGACGGTCGCCGAGTTTTTGGGCGCGTACTGCCAGCACGGCGGCGCGGAGACGTGCTCGTGCGAGCGGCGCGTGAACTTCGCCATCGCCACGCATCGGCTGGCCCCGCACAACCTGGAGTACCTCGAGCTCACCGAGGAGGAGCGCGCGCAGGACGCCTTCGTCGACGCCATGGACGAGATGGACGGCTACGCCAGCCTGTTCGACCGGCTTCCCTCCTACCGCCCCACGCCGCGCGCCAAGGAGCTGCTGGAAGCGTGCATGGGCACCGCCAGCTTCGACGCCGTGGTGAACGCCGGCAAGGAGGCCTCCCATGCCTAACGTCCTCATGCTGGATTTCCTGGCCGACCTGCGCGAGAACAATTCCCTCGACTGGATGCACGCCCACGAGAAGCGGAAGAAGGAGGCGCAGAACGCGTTTCTGGAGCTCGTGCAGGGCTGCATAGCCGACCTCGCGGAAACGGAGCCGTGCTTGGCGGCGCTCGATGCCAAGGACCTCGCGTTCCGCATCAACCGCGACACGCGGTTCAGCGACGACAAGTCGCCGTACAATCCGACGTTCCGTGCGCACATCTCCCCCGCCGGGCGCATGCCGGTGCCCGTGGGGTACTTCGTCAGCGTGACGCCGGGCGGGTCGTTCGCGGGAGGGGGCCTGTTCGCGCCGCACTTCAAGGACGCCACGCGCATGGTGCGCGACCGCATCGCGGCCGACCCGCAAGCCTTCCTCGACATCGTCGAGGCGCCGGGGTTCGCCGAGCGCTTCCGGTTCGTCGGCATGCCGCTGAAGAACGTGCCGAAGGGCTACGACCCGCAGAGCCCGGCCGCCGAGTACCTGAAGTGCAAGTGCTGGGCGGTGGAAGAGCACTTCGACGATGCCGTCGTCGCCGACGACGAGGCCTGCCGCCGCGCGCTGCTGGACAGCTTCGCAGCCATGAAGACGTTCAACGAGTACCTGAACGAGGCGCTGGAAGGCTTCGCGATGCCGACGCGCTAGGGCGGTTTGCGGCCCGGCCCCGTCGCATCCCGTTCGATTGGGCGCAAAACGATAGCCATGGCAAAGGCAGTCGAGGCTTCGCGGATGGTTCGGTATTGCGCGGGCACATAAGGCCTGGTCGCAGATTCCGCATACGAGGAATCTGCGACCAATGCCCCGCGTTTTCTGCCATAGGGTGCAATTCGCGCCCAACGTTTACCGGACGGTTCGCGATGCCAGGCCTGCGGAGCCGCATCGCAGAACCCTACGCCGGGAACAGCGTGTAGGCCCGTCCCTCGGCGGCCTCGTGCGGACGGATGCTCACGCCGAAGGCCCGCTCGATGGCGCCGGTTGCGAGCACCTCTTCCACCGTGCCGGCCGCCGCGGCGCGCCCGCGTTCCATGACCAGCAAACGGTCTGAGTAGCGCAGCGCCAGGTCGAGATCGTGGATGACCATGACGATGGTCTTGCCCGCCTCCTCGTTCAAGCGGCGGATCAGCTCCATCGTCTCGTGGCAGGCGCGGATGTCGAGGTAGGTGGTGGGCTCGTCGAGCACGATGAGGTCGGTGTCCTGCGCCAACGTCATGGCGATGAACGCTCGCTGGCGCTCGCCGCCCGACAGCCGCCTCAGCTCCTGCGTCCGGAACCGCGCGATGCCCGCAAGCTCGAGGGCGCGCTCCACGTGCTCGCGATCCTCGCGCGAGAGCTTCCCCTGATGCGCCTGGTACGGATAGCGCCCGCATGCTACGAGCGCCTCCACCGTCATCGCCGGCGGGCGGCTGGCCTGGGCCAGCACGGCCACGCGACGGGCGCGCGCCTTCGCCTTGAGCGACAGCGTGGGCACCCCGCCGACGCGCACCTCCCCCGCCTGCGGCCGCAGCAAGCCGTCGACGAGTTTGACCATCGTGGACTTCCCGCAGCCGTTCGGGCCGACGATGCTGGTCACCGCCCCATGCGAAAACATCGCGGAAAGCCCCCCGATGAACGGTTCCTTGCCGTAGGAGAACGACACCTCGCGAAGCTCGATGGCAGGAACACAGGGCTGCGCGACCTCTGCGGTCGAGGAGCCGAGGGCCGAGAGGTCCGCCGCGAGTTTCCCCGAGGGGACTTGCTTCGCGGTGCCGCGACGAGCCGAACAGCCCAGCGGGCTGTTCGTGCGAGCAGGACTGTTTGAGCGCCGGACCTCTCGGCCCTCGGCCCCGCAGGATGCAGGCGCATTATTCAAGGCTTCCCCTCCTGTTCTTCAAGATGAGGTAGATGAAGAAGGGGCCGCCGAGGAACGCCATGAGGATGCCCACCGGCACCTCGTAGGGTGCGAACAGCACGCGCGCCAGCAGGTCGCACACGACGACGAACGCCGCGCCCGACACGGCCGACAACGGCAGCACGATGCGGTTGTCGTGCCCGACGAAGAACCGCACGAGGTGCGGGATGATGAGCCCTACGAACCCCAGCAGGCCCGCGAAGCTGACGGCCGCGCCCGCCAGCACGGCGGCGAGGCCCAGCATGGCCAGCCGGCACGCGCCCACGTTCATGCCCAGCGCATGGGCCGTGTCGTCGCCGAGCGCCATGATGTTCAGCTTGCCCGCCGCAAGCAGAGCCGCGGCGAGGCCTGCCACGATGTAAACGGCGGGCCACCACAGGTCGTCCATGAGCACGCCGGCCAAACCGCCCACGAGGAACGCCGACGAGCCGATGTAGGCGTCGGGGTTCACGATGAGGATGGTGTTCATGCCCGCACCGAACACCGACGTGATGGCGATGCCCGCCAGCACCACGGTGAGCCTCGACGTGCTGGCGCCCAGCGAGATGCCGAAGATGATGAGCGCCGTGGCCAACGCGCCCGCAAATGCCGCGAGCGGCGGCAGCCAGAGCGCGCTGGGAAACACGCTGGCGGCGATCAGCACGAACAGCCCGGCGCCCGAGTTGATGCCGATGATGTTGGGGCTTGCCAGCGGGTTGTCCAGCACGGCCTGGATGATGGCGCCCGCCACGGCCAGCGCGCCTCCTGCCAGAAGCGCCGCCAGCACGCGCGGCAGGCGCACGTTCACGAGGATGCTCTTCGCCGACGCGCTCACGTCGCCGCCCGTGGCCCAGGCGACAAGATCGCCCAGGCTCACCGACGACGACCCCACGAGGAAGGCCGCCGCCGTCACCGCCGCCAGGACGGAGGCGGATACGGCGATTGCGAGCGGTGCGGCCTTTTCACGGTTGAACGAAGTCACCGGACGGCCTTCGCTTTACGCGTACAGAGCGTCGAACAGCACCTGGTAGCTCTGATCCCAGCGCTCGTTCGGCTTGTACTGGAACAGATGCGGGTCGAGCGTGACGTAACGGCCGTTCTGAACCGCATCGAGCGTCGACCAGGCGGGATTGGCAGCCGTTTGATCCTCGAGCGCCTTCATGGCGGCTGCGTCGTCATTGCCCATGGGCACCACGAAGATGTAGTCGGGGTTCATCTCGATGATCGATTCCAGGCTGAAATCCTTGAGCAGGCTGGGATTCTCGTCTGCCAGATTCTTGACGCCCAGATCGGCCAGCATGGCACCCGTCATCGTCGAGGACGCCTGCACGCGGGTGCCGCCCGAGAATGTGGTCAGCACCAGCGCCGTGGGCGCCTCGCCCGCAGGCACCTTGGCCGTGATCGCCTTGATGCGCTCGGACACGGCCTGGGCGTTCTGTTCGTAGAGATCGTCGCGTCCCGTGATGTCGCAGCAGGTGCGCAGCATGCGCTCGTAATCTGCGAACGTCGTCACCTGAAAGCACGCCACCGGGATGTTCGACGCTGCGAGCGCCGCCTTGAGGTCGGCCTGGTTCGAGTCGCCTCCGCGGCCGCCCGAGCCGCTCGTCATGATCACGAAGTCGGGCTCCAGCGCGATGATGGACTCGAGGTTCGGGTTCGAGAAGTCGCCCACCTTCTGCACGTTTTCGGACTTCAGATCGTAGTCGGACAACGTGAACGCATCATCGGATGCGCCCACGAGCGTGCCGCCCGCAAGCTCCCATATGCTGGCGAAACTGCCCATGCAGGCGACCACGCGCTGCGGATTGTCGACGGTCACCTCGGCGCCCGTGTCATCGGTGAACGTGACCGCTCCGGCCTGAGAGGCGGCCGGGGCTTCTGTTTGCGGAGCGCTTGCGTCAGCATCGGCGTTCGGCTGAGCAGCCGAGCAGCCGGCAAGCATCATCGTCGCAGCAAGGGACGCGGCGACGGCGGTGGGAACGATGCGTTTTGAGATGGTGGTCATGAACAGGGTCCTTTCGGGTTGGGTGCTGCAGCTTGCAGGTCTAGCGAAGTCAGCGAGGGGCGCCCTGGTGCCCGAGATCGTGGGGAGGGCGAGGGCGAAGCGTACTTCGGTACGCGAGCCCTCGGCCTCCCCACGAGATCGGGTGCCAGGGAGCCCCGCAGCGTCGGCACGTTGCGTCGGCCGTCAGGCCGACGCAACCAACGAGTTGCCGTGGGCGCAGTAGTCGTCTTGAGCGAGGATGTCGCCGTCGTGGTAGTAGGCGGCGCGGGCGCGACAGCCGCCACAGCCTTGCGCGTAGTCGCAGGTGCCGCACGAGCCGGAGTACGCCTGCGTGCGCAGCTTCTCGAACACGGGGCTCGACGCCCAGATTTCATCGAAGGGAGTCTCGCGCACGTCGCCCGCCTCCTCGGTCATGTAGGCGCAGGGACGCACGATGCCCTCGCTGCCGATGACGCAGTACGTGAGGCCCGCCAGGCAGCCGCGCTCGAAGCGCGTGTCCACGCCAAGCTGCTTCGCCACGCGCGTGAACTGGGGCGCGCACGTAGGCTTCACGTCGATCGGCACCTCGGCCGCCTTGCGCATGATATCGTTCAGCAGCTTCTCGTTCTCCAGCACCTCGAGCGACGTCTCCTGGATGAACTTGCCGCGGCCCACGGGGATGAGGAAGAACACGTAGTGGGCCATCGCGCCGATCTCGACGGCGAAGTCGGTGATGGCGCACACCTCGTCGCGGTTCCAATCCACCACGGTGGTGTGCAGCTGGAACGGCAGGCCGGCCTGCTTGCAGGCCTCGATGCCCGCCATCGTGAGATCGTAGGCGCGCTCGAGCCCGCGGAAGCGGTCGTGCTTGGCCGCGTCGAGGCTGTCCACCGAGATGCCCATGGCGCAGGCCCCGGCCTCTTTCAGACGCAGCGCGACTTCAGGCGTGATGAGCGTTCCGTTCGAGCCGAACACGGGACGCAGCCCGGCGCGCGCGGCATGCGCCACGAGCTCGTAGATATCGGGGCGCATGAGCGGCTCGCCCCCCGAGAAGATCATCACCTTGAAGCCGGCGCGGGCGATCTCGTCGATCATCTTCTTGCCCTCGTCGGTCGAGAGCTCCCGGTCGGTGGCCTCCTCGGCGTCCTGGTAGCAATGGACGCATTTGAGGTTGCACTTGTTCGTCGTCATCCACGACACGAGCATGGGCGTATCCTTTCTTCGGTGCGGCAGGCCTTGGTCGGCGGCGCTGCCGTGGTTGCTGGAGCCGAACGAGGGTATGACGTGCCGTGCGGGAGCCGCAAAGGGAGGGAGGAGAGATGAGGTTTGCGGCGCCCGCACGGCGCCGAGATCGCGGCTTAGTCGGCCGGATCGGGGTGGGAACGGTACGAGGCGACGATGGCCTCCAGGTGGTCGAACACCGCTTGGCGCAGCTCGTCGAACGATCCGTCGCCGCCTGCGTGCGGGGCGATGTTCTCCATGAGGATGAAGTTCTGCTCGGTGCGCGCCGTGTCCTGCTCCATGTCCAAGTCGAGGTAGCGTTTGGCCAGCTCGCGGTTGCGCTCGCTGTCCACGGGCTCGCCGGCGGGCATGAGGCGGATGGTGTCGGCGATCAGCTCGTGCCACTTCGACACGGACTCGCCGCGCGCCACCTGCTCCTCGACGGCCTCCTCGGCGGCCGGCGCGTCGTCGCGGATGCAGGTGAGGCGCCAGAAGAACTGGCTCTCGCCCTGGCAGCGCTCGATAGTGTCGGCCATGGCTTCCCAGTTCACGGACGACTCGGCAAGCGATTCGTCGTGCAGGGAGCGCAGCGTGGTCATACGCTTGAACAGCGATTGGAACTGCTCCTCGATGGCGTCCATCTGCTCGTCGGCCAGCTCCTGCAACGCGGCCGACTCCCGGTAAAGAGCTGCATCGGATTTGATCTGGGCCAGCGACAGCCCGAGGTACTTCAAGGTCAGAATGCGATACAGGTCTTTCACGTTGTCGTCGGTGTACAGACGCTGGTTCTGCGGGCCCTTCGCCGACGGCGACAGCAGGCCCTGCTGGTCGTAGTACTGGATGGTGCGCACCGTCACGCCGGCGCGCCGCGCCAACTCGCCGATAGTCAGGTAGTTCCGATCGGTCATGGATGCTCCTCTGCGACCTCCGCGAACACGGCCGCCGCACGCTCGTCTCTCGTCTTGCCGCGCGCCCCCGCGCGCTCGAACTGCAACCGAGCATACGCGATGACGCTACGTCACCGTCAACGGTCTACAGAAGATAGCGACAAAAATCGGGGAAATCCCTACGCGCGGGAGGGCAATCGCGCGCGCCGGCACCCCTTCCTACGCGCAAAAAAACGCGCCCCCGGGAGGGGGCGCGTTCGTCGTTGCCGAGCACGCGACGCTCGAGCCTGCGGCTGCGTTAGTCGATTTCCTCGAACTCGAAGGCATCGTCGGCATCGCCGAAGCCGGACAGGTCCTTCTCGACGCCCGAGGGCATCGGCGTGGCCGGGGCGGCCACCACGGCGCCCGTCGCCTGGGGCACGGAGTACGCGCCGGCGCCGTCGCGGTTGATGGGAGCCTGGGCCGGAGCCGTCACACGGCCCGTAGCGGTGGTCTCGACCACGTCGATCGTGCGCGCATGGGCGCTGACCGGCAGGGAAGCGGGCATCTCGCCGCCGATCTCGGCCAGCTTGCGCGTAGCGTCACCGATGAAGTCGGTGAGCAGGTCCCGGTAGTCCTCGCGCACGTCCTCGCGGTCGTCCTCGAGCTTCTTGATGGCGTCGAGCACCTTCTGACGCTCGGCTTCCGCCTTGTCCACGATGCGCGTGCCCTCGTCCTCGGCATCTTTGATGGTGGCCGCTGCCTGGGCATTCGCGTTCGCGATGATCTCGTCTGCAGAACGCTGCGCGATGATGAGAGCCTGCGCGATGGCGTTGTCGTCGGCCTTTTTGGCCTCGAGCTGGCGCTCCAAATCGGCGATGCGCGCGTCCTTCTCGGCCAGCGCGGCATCGTCCGTCACGACGACGGGAGCTTCGACGCGAGCCGGCGTGTCGAAGCCTTCGAACTTACGATCGTCCAGCTGGTTCTCGAGTTGGGCGATCTGGGCGTTCATGCCGTCGATCTCGTCGGCGACATGCTCGAGGAACACATCGACTTCGTCGACGTCGTAGCCTTTGCGATCGATCGAGAAGCTCTGGTTGTGTATCTCAGCCGAGGTGATAGCCATCTGTAGTCCCTTCGTCTTGTTCGCACGCGAACACGATTCTACGCATTAAAACAAGTTTATCAGTAAACGTACTCCAAATTGTAATACAAGCAGGGCGATGATGGGCGTAACGTCCACCATACCTCCAAGCGGGGGTATCAGCTTCCTGAAGAGGTTGAGATACGGGTCGCACACTTTGGCCAGTACCCGGTTGATGTCCGCCAAGATGCCACGGTCGGTGGGAAACCACGACATGAGCACGTAGACGAACAGCACCATACTGTACGCATCGGCAAGCGACACGATGAGGTATTTGATGCTCAACATGCGTTCTACTCCTTAGAACGTCGGGCGGCGGCAGCCGCGCCGGCGAAGAATCGAATACGGGATCACAGCACGCCCTGCCCGCGCAGGCTCATGCGCTCGGCATCGGTGAGCGCAGCACCGCGCGAGATGACGAACACCTTGTCGGCCACGCAGTCCACGCTGGCGTCGAGAGCGCTCGACACGCCGAACGAGAAGTCGAGGATGCGCTTCGACAGATTGTCGGGCGTGTTGCGCAGCGCGAGCACCACCACATCCCCCGCCTTGAGAGCCTTCGCGATGCGCTCGACCTCGGCGTAGCTGGCCGGCTTGAGCACGGTGACCGAGCGGGAGGGGTTGTGCTTGACCGCCCCGGCGCCCGCGTAGGCGTCGAACGGATCGAACGCCGCAGTCGTCGCCGTGGCGGTTGCCACGGTAGCGCCCGAAGCGGTGGTTGCCGTTTGCACCGCGACGCCCGAGCCAGAAGGCCCAGAAACGCTCGGCGCATCGTCGGACGTGGAGGTGAACAGCGAGTTCAGGCTCTCGGAGCGCTCGCGGTTCGCTGCGGCGGCCGCACGCGCGATAGGCGTGTTCGCCGGGGCGGGCTGCGCCGCTTCCACCATGGTGCGATCGCCGCGGTAGGAGCCGCTTGAAGGCGACGTCACGCGGCGAGGCGGCAACGGATCGCGGTTGAGGCTCTCGGGCACCTGGGTGTGCGCGCGCACGTCGTCGATGGACACGAGCTTCGCGGATCCCACGGACGAGCTGCGCGCCGAGGAGCGCGCGTGCGAGGCGCGCGCAGGACGCGAAGTCACGGGCGCATAGGGCTCATAACGCGAACCGGGAGCATCGTCGGCGGGGAAATCGTCCTCGTTGTAGTCGGGACCGTACTCGCCGTACTCCTCGCTGTAGTCGTCGAACCCCTCGTCGTAGTAGCCGTCGTCGTAATGCGGGTTGGCGTCTGCGAAACCCAGTTTCGATTTGATTCCCTCGAGCATTCCGTGCTCCGATTTCTTGATCTTTGGCAGCTCCATACCGTTCACCTGCTTCGTTTCTTATCCGGCGGTCCAGCCGCCGCTGCGTTCAGCGTCATGGCCGCGCCGCGCTCTCACGCGTGCGCGGGGCTCTCGAAAGCGTCGTCGAACAGGGCTCGCCCGATGCGCACTATGGTAGCGCCCTCGGCTATCGCCTCATGCCAGTCTTCGCTCATGCCCATAGAAAGCTCATCGAATACGGCGGCCTGTTCCCCGTCGAGCCCAAGCCGCACTTCGTCGCGCAAACGCGCCAGATCGGCGAAGCATGCGCGAGCCCGTTGCGCATCGCCCTGCGGCGCCATCGTCATAAGCCCGCGCACGCGCACGTGCGGAAAGCCCGCGCAGTACTCCAGCATGCCGGCCACCTCGCTCGGCGCGAGACCGCTCTTGCTCGCCTCCCCCGACACGTTCACCTCGAGCAGCACGTCTTGCACCTTGCCCGACGCCGCAGCTGCGGCGTCGAACTTCGGCACGTGACGCTGTTGGTACAGCGAGTGCACGAGCGCGGCATCCCGCACGATGTCGGGAATGCGGCGCGATTGGATGTTGCCGATGAAGTGCCAGGTCTGCTGCGGAAAGCGAGCGCGCTTCCCCTCGAGGGAGTCCGGGCGGTTCTCGCCGAAGTCGTGCGCGCCGGCCTCGATGGCCTCGGCCACTTCGTCGGCACCCACCGTCTTCGACACCGCCACTACGACCACGCTCTTCGGATCGCGCCCGCACGCCTCGCAACAGGCGGCCGCCTCTGCGACCGTGCGCTCGTAGCGCTCTTTGAATCCCATGCCGCTCACCCAGCCTTTCGAAACGCCACCGCGCCATGGCGCCCGCAGATGCCGCCCGCGGCGCGGTACGAGAAGAATTCGTCGCACGAGCATACCGTGCACACGCCCGCATCAGCCACGCGCGCGCGATCGATGCCTGCCTCTTCGAGCCCGACCGTCAACGCCTCCAGCAGGTCGACATGGCGTTCGTCGGGAATGCAGGAGGAACCGAAGCGGTCTTCGAAGCGCTTGCGCACGTCGGCGCCCGTCTCGAAGCAGGACGCGTGGATGTGCGGCCCCACGTACACGTTGTAGCCGCTCGCCGCATCCTCCCCCAGCTCGGCGGCATCGGCCCGCGCGAGCGCGCGGACGGCCTTCGCGGCCACGCCGTTCTCCACGCCGCGCCATCCGGCGTGCGCCACCGCGAATCGGCCCGTCGGCGACACGACGATCACGGGGACGCAGTCGGCGAAGCACAGCAGCGCCGCGATCCCGGGAACGGTGGCGACAAGAGCGTCGGCGCCCGCGAGCGCCGCTTCGCGCGCGGCATCGAGCGCCTCGGGCGACGCGTCGTCGAGCTCCACCACGACTTCCCCGTGCACCTGGCTGGGCACCACGAGCGGAACGTCGGCCGCATCGAGCGCTTCCAGCACGAGCGCTCGGTTGCGCTCGACCGACGCAGGGTCGTCGCCCACGTGATTACCCAAGTTGAGCGAGGAATACGGGCCTTCGCTCACCCCGCCCGCGCGTCCGGTGAACGCGACGCGCACGCCCGTGCGCTCGTACAGGGCATCGTCGGTAAGCGCAGGAAGACAACGCGCGCCAAATCGGCGCGCGGTTATCTGAGGGATGGGCAGTTGTCCGGTCGCGACCATCAAGCGACCGCTCCTTACCGCTGGCGCTTCAGGAAGTCGGGGATGTAGTCCTCGTCGGCGAAACGGCCGTCGCGCGACGTCGTGGAGAACGTCACAGGAGGAGCGGACGGCATCGGGTCGGGCGCCGTCGTGGAGGCGAACAGGTCCTTGCGCGAGAAGTCCATGGAGGACTGCTGCGAAGAACCCATCTTAAAACCCGTGGCGATCACCGTGATGCGCACCTGATCCTGCATGCCTTCGTCGATGATCTGGCCGTAGATGATGTTGGCGCTCTCGTCGGCGCAAGCTTCCACCGTGCGCGCCGCCGCGTCGACCTCGGTGAGCGTGAGGTCGGGGCCGCCGGCGATGGAGAACAGCACGCGCGACGCGCCCGCGATGGAGGCTTCCAGCAGGTTGGAGTTCGTGGCCTGCTGCGCCGCGTCGAGGGCGCGGTTCTCGCCGGAGGCGAGGCCGATGCCCATCATGGCCGTGCCGGCGTCTTTCATGACCGTGCGGATGTCCGCGAAGTCGAGGTTGATGAGGCCCGGGATGGTGATGAGGTCCGTGACGCCCTGGATACCCTGGCGCAGCGTGTCGTCGGCGATGCGGAACGCGTCGAGCATGCTCGTCTTCTTGTCCACGATCTCCAGCAGGCGGTCGTTCGGGATGACGATGAGCGTGTCGACTTTCTGGGACAGGAGGTCGATGCCCTGATCGGCCTGGTTGCGGCGGGTGCGACCCTCGAACGAGAACGGCTTGGTGACGATGCCCACCGTCAGCGCGCCGATCTCCTCGCGGGCGATCTCGGCGATGATGGGCGCCGCGCCCGTTCCGGTTCCGCCGCCCTCGCCGGCCGTGACGAACACCATGTCCGCCTCGGCGAGCGCCTCGCGGATCTCCGCGCGGCTTTCCTCGGCCGCCTGGCAGCCCACTTCGGGGTTCGCGCCGGCGCCCAGGCCGCGCGTGAGCTCTTCGCCGATGTGGATCGTCTTGTCGGCGTCCGACATGAGCAGAGCCTGTCGATCCGTGTTCACGGCGATGAACTCGACTCCTCGCACGCCCGCTTCGACCATGCGGTTCACGGCATTCGTGCCGCCGCCACCGACGCCGACGACCTTGATGACCGCCAAATGCTCGGAACCTATCTTGTTTGGCATTGTATCCTCCACACCTGCTGCGTTTTCAAATGCTGCGTTTCCCGTCAGGGCACAGTTCACGTGCGGTTATTGTACACGATGCTCAACCATTTGCAAATTACGCTGCGGTAATGAAATGCGCACGTCCACAGATATAGCGGATGAGCCGGGTAAGCGGAAACGATGGATGCCGCCGTGGCGCGCCGGCGCGGCCATCGACGTCGCCGCTCATGGTCGACAGGCAACCGCTGGCGAAAGGACTCGCCCGTTCGCAAAACCGCGCAGCGCCGCTCGCAAGGCGGCTGCTGGCCGAACATGCAGGCGAGGCTATATCGTATAAGAGCAGCATCGCGTCGACCGGCTGACCGAAAACGAACGTCCGCGACCGGAAGGGAGTCCCCCATGGCTCCGCTCGTACTCACCGCCTTCAAAGTATAGAAAGCTCGCGCGTCGATTCGGCGCGCGAACATCCCCCTCCTCAAACCAATACGCTTATCGTCGCGTCCTCTTGCGAGGTCGGGCGAAGCTTGTACCGAAAGGAAGACCCCCATGCCCTGGTTCGATCAAGCGCCCTGGCTCGTCGCCCTGGCGCCGTTTTTCGGTCTGTTCCTTTCCGCATTCGCGAAACGAACAGACCCCTTTATCGCAGGCGACCGGGTGTACCGCCACGACGCCCCCGCGCGCCTGTCCCACTGGACCCATGGCATCGGCACCGCCGTGTGCCTCGCGTCGGGCATCGTGCTGGGACTGAGGTTCACCCCGGCGTTCGTGGAGGACGGCCCGGCCGCCATCCTATGGCAGAACGTCCATTTCGCGGCCGCGATCGTGTTCCTGTTCGGGACGTTCTACTACCTGGGCAACACGATCATCTCGAAATGGCGCTTGCGCGAGCACCTTCCCACGAAGAACGTGGTCGCCTACACGGTGCGCCACTACGGCCTGCTCGTGGGCATCAAGAAGTTCACGATGCCGCCCGAGGACAAGTACTTCGAAAGCGAGAAGGCCGCCTACGTGATGGCCGTGGTCACGGCCGCGTTGCTGGTGGTGACAGGCCTGGTCAAGGCATTGGCCCACGTGGTGCTCACGCTGCCCGACGGCCTCATGAACGTCATGTTCTGGGTGCACGACATCGCGGCCGTGCTCATGCTGCTGTTCTTGGCGGCGCACGTGTTCTTCGCCGTGATCGCGCCGTTCTCGTGGAAGACCTTCCCGTCCATGCTGATCGGATGGATGCCGCGCGGCGAGGCCGAAAAGGAACATGCAGGTTGGATGGAGCGGCTGGAGCGCGAGCAGCCCGAGCGCGGCATGGACGAGTCCGCACTCGGCGCCGGAGAGCGCGCGGCCGCGCAAGAGACGACGGGAGCCGCCGCGCGCGCAGCAGCCGCCGACGGCACGCAAGGGAGATGAGCGATATGACCGAGACGAATCAGCGCGCGACCGACGCGCAGCATAAAGGCGGCCTCTCCAGGCGCCAGTTCATCGCCGGGATCGGCGGATTGGGAATCGGCGCCGTGCTGGGAAGCGGCATCACGGCGCTGCTGTTGCCCGACGACGTGTACGCCATCGAGGCGAGCCAAGGCTACCTGCTGGTGGATGCGAAGAAGTGCGCCGGCTGCGAGACGTGCGTCATCTCGTGCTCGCTCGCGCATCTGGGCCGTATCAACACCTCGCTTTCGCGCATCCAGGTGATGAAGAACGCGCTGGGAAGCTTCCCCTCCGACGACGTCATGCAGAACCAGTGCCGCCAATGCCCCTACCCTTCCTGCGTGGAAGCCTGCCCCGTGGGCGCCATGCACGCCGACCCCGAGACGGGCGTGCGCCTCGTGGACGAGGGCAAGTGCATCGGCTGCGAGCGCTGCGTGGAGGCGTGCCCCTTCACGCCGTCGCGCGTGCAGTGGAACTTCGAGGACAAGCACGCCCAGAAGTGCGACCTGTGCAAGAACACGCCCTTCTGGGATGAAGAGGGCGGCCCGTCCGGCAAGCAGCTGTGCGTCGAGATCTGCCCCATGAAGGCCATCGCGTTCACCAACGTGCTGCCCGTCCAAACCGACGAAGGCTACACGGCGAACCTGCGCAACGACCACTATCTGGAAATCGGCCTGCCCAGCGACGACGAGGCGCGCATCCCTCCCGCGCGGCTCGGATACGGCGCAGGCGGCACGGCAGCCCAGGCGGCAGCCGGCTCGAACGACAAATAATAGGAGGACCTCATGACCGAACATTACGGCTACGCCGGCAAGATACTCATCGTGAACCTGACCGACCGCACCTCCCAGACCATCGACACCGAACCTTACATCGAATGGGTGGGCGGCCACGGGATGGCCTCGAAGCTGTTCTGGGACTACTGCGAGGACAAGACCGTGGAGGCGGTCGATCCGGGAAACGTGCTGGTGTTCGCCGCCACGCCGTTCTCGGGCGCCGTGGTGCCGGCCGCCTCGGCGCGCTGCGAGTTCACGGGCATCAGCCCG
Source organism: Eggerthella lenta DSM 2243 (assembly GCF_000024265.1). Taxonomy (NCBI): domain Bacteria; kingdom Bacillati; phylum Actinomycetota; class Coriobacteriia; order Eggerthellales; family Eggerthellaceae; genus Eggerthella; species Eggerthella lenta. The sequence goes on from NC_013204.1 coordinate 2,456,552, forward strand.
TTCTCGCTGCCCGAATGGTACAACCGCTCCAGCATGGGCGGCCGTTTGGCCGGCATGATGAAGGAAGCGGGCTACGACGCCTGCGTGGTGCGCGGGAAAGCGGAAGCGCCCGTGTGGATCAGCGTGGTGAACGACCAAGTGACGTTCAACGACGCGACCGACCTTTGGGGACTCGATACCTTCGAGTGCCAGGAGAGGATCTGGGACGAGGTGACGCACGGCACCGCCCCCGGCTCGTGGTACGAGCTGACGAAGGGGCGCGACGGAGGCCGCACCACGCAGCGACCGTCCGTCATCTGCATCGGACCTGCCGGCGAGAACCTGGCGCGCGTGTCGTGCATCGTGCACGATGCCGGCCACGTGACGGGACAGAGCGGCTTCGGCGCGGTGTTCGGCGCCAAGAACCTCAAGGCGATGAGCTTCATCGGCTCGAAGAGCATACCCATCGCCGACCCCGCCGCGCTCGTGAGGCTGCGGTTGGAAGTGCAGGAGAAGTTCGGCTACGACATCGACGCCGGCAAGGTTCCGGGCGCGCCGGGCAGCCCGGGCGCCGCATCCACCGTGCTGGACACGAGCCCCACGGTGTCGCGCGCAGAAGGATGCCGCGGCTGCTTCAAGAACTGCCGTAACCTGTACCCCGGCGGCGTGGGCAACGAGCTGACCTGCTCGGCCGGCCTGTACTTCACCGACTCGGGCAAGATCGACGAGCAGCTGGCCGCCTACAGCCTGCTGTCGAAGCTGGGGCTGAACGGCTACGAGATCGACATGCCCGTGTACCTGCACAACCTCTACAAGAGGGGCGTCATGGGCAAGGGCAAGGACATCGACACCGATCTGCCCTTCGAGCAGTACGGCACCTACGCGTTCATCGAGGAGCTGCTGATGCGCATCGCCTACCGCCGCGAGATCGGCGACGACCTGGCCGAGGGCATCGCGCGCGCGGCGCAGAAGTGGGGGCGTTGGGACGAGGACACGTCGTCGGGCCTGCTGGCGCGCCCGAACTGGGGCTACTGCGAGCACAACGAGCCGCGCGCCGAGGTGGAATGGAGCTACGGAAGCATCTTCAGCGAGCGAGACATCAACGAGCACGGCGTACACAACGCGGTGTACAACACCTCCATCATGGCGGTGCTCACCGGCGCCGAGCCGCCCGTCTCGGCCGAGAACATGGCCAAGCAGCTGGCCGATCAGTCCGGGCTGGGCGACCCGCTGTGCTTCGACTGGAGCGAGGAGGGCATCTATTCCGATGCGCGCGTGCGCGAGATCCACTGGAACCGCGCCTACGGGCGCTTCTGGCTGCAGTCGCTGGGCATGTGCGACTGGGTGTGGCCGAACTTCATCAGCCGCAAGCACACCGCCGAGACGGGCTCGACGTACGGGGCCACGCCCGAGTACGAGGTGAAGTTCTTCCAGGCCGTCACCGGGCGCGACCTCTCCTACGAGGAAAGCATCGAGCTGGGGCACAAGTTCTGGGTGCTCGACCGCGCCATCTGGGCGCTGGAGGGACGCCATCGCGACCAGGAGGTGTTCACGAACTACGTGTACGACGTGAAGACCACCAAGCCCTTCCCCCTCGTGGTGTTCGAGGACGGGAAGTGGAGCTACTCGCTGTGCCAGGGCCGCACGCTCGACCGCGACAAGTTCGAGGACTTCAAGACGCGCTTCTACGCCCACGAAGGGTTCGAGGAGTCCACGGGTCGCCCGACGCGCTCCGGGCTCGAGGCGCTTGACCTCGGCTTCGCCGCCGACAAGCTGGAAGCGGCCGGAAAGCTGGGAGCGTGATGGACATGGCAGCTCTCGACGAGACGGCCGCCGCCACATCCCGGGAGGCCGCTGCGTGCGGCGGCCTCACCTCCCCTGCATGGGGCGAGGAGGCGGGGAGCGGATCCGAAGGCATACCCGGCATGGCCGAGGCGTGCCGGCGCTTCCCCTTGCCCTCGCCCGACGAGGCGGCCCATGCGCTGCGCGAGCTCTCCTGGGGCGAGCACTTCGTTGCCGGGCGCATGGTGCCCTCCAAGGGCGGGTCGGACCTGTACCTGTACAACCTGCACAGCGCAGCCGTGTTCCTGCTCGACCGAGACGAAGCGCGCGTGGGCAAGGGCGCCGACCAGATCATCAAGCTCATCGACGTAGACGCCTTCGTCGCCTGGCTGCGCGACACGGTGGGCGACGCGGCGCTGGCGGACGCGATCGCGCGGGAATGTCCGGCCGACGACCCCTACCGCGACCGCCTGGAGAACGTGCAGCGGCTGCTCGCGCTGCGCATGGTCCAGTACGGTGCCGCGAGCGACGCGATGAACGCGGCCGACGCCGAGCAGGACGAGGGAGCTTGACGATGGCGGACGGACGGGCGTGCGCGCCGCTGGAGGACTTCCCCCTCCTCGCCGCGCACGCCGCGGGCGGCCCTCCGCTCGCCTACCTCGACAACGCGGCAACCACGCAGAAGCCGTCGTGCGTCCTCGACGCCATGGATGATTTCTACCGCACGGCATGCGGAAACCCGCACCGTTCCGCGCACGCGCTGGCCGCTGCGGCCACCCGGACCTACGAGGACGCGCGCTCGACGGTCGCGCGCTTCATCGGCGCGTCGCCGGAGGAGACGGCGTTCACGAGCGGGGCCACGCACGCCCTGAACACCGTGGCGCTCTGTTATTGCGCCGAGCGGCTGGAGCCGGGCGACGAGATCGCGCTCACGCTGCTGGAGCATCACAGCAACCTCGTGCCGTGGCAGACCGCGGCGCGGCTTTCCGGGGCGAGGCTCTCCTTCATCGTGCCCGACCGCGACGGGGTCGTCTCAGACGACGAGATCGACCGGGCAATCGGCACGCGCACCCGCGTGGTGGCGTTCACCGGCATGTCGAACGTGCTGGGAACCGTGCCGCCCGTCAAGCGCATCATCGAAGCGGCGCACGCCTGCGGCGCCGTCGCCGTGCTCGACTGCGCGCAGAGCATCGCGCACGAGCCCCTCGACGTGCACGACCTCGACGTCGACTTCGCCGCGTTCTCGGGCCACAAGCTGTACGGCCCTATGGGCATCGGCGTGCTGTACGGCAAGCGGCGCCTCCTCGAGGAAACGCCGCCCTTGCTGCGAGGCGGGGGCATGGTGGAGGCGGTGTTCGAGCGCGCGTCCTCGTTCGACGGAACGCCGGGGCGCTTCGAAGCGGGCACGCAGAACGTGGCAGGAGCCGTGGGGCTGGCAGAAGCCGTGCGCTATCTCGACCGCATCGGCTTCGACGCCGTGCGCGCGCACGAGCGCGAGCTGACCCGCGCCCTGGTGAGCGGCCTGGACTCCATCCCCTCCGTCAGGCTCTACGGCCCCGGGCCGAACGCCGAGACGCCGCGCGGCGGCATCGTCTCGTTCAACGTGAAGGGCGTGGGCGCAGCCGAGGTCGCCCACGTGCTGGACCGCCGCGGAGTGGCAGTGCGCGCCGGCGCCCACTGCGCCCAGCCCCTCCTGCGCCACATCGGCGCGGAAGCCGTCTGCCGCGCCAGCATAGCCGCCTACACCACCATGCACGACATCGACCGCCTCCTAGAAGCCGTGGAGTCGTCCCGCAACGAAGCCGTAGCCCTGGCAACATCGCGCATGCTGTGAAACAGACGGTTCGGGGGTTCCCGCCTGCCGGAAACCCCCGAACCGCCGCACGGGATCCTTCGACTCGCTACGCTCGCTCAGGATGACAAACGAGCACAAAACTTCCAGGTCGAACCCTTCCAGCGAACGGGAAGCTGAGGACGAGTGCCGAGGGGGCGAAGGCGGCGGGGCGTCTCACCAAGCGAGTTCCGCAGCAAAGCGAGGACTGTCTGAGCGACTGAGATGCCCCGCCGCCTTCGCCCCCTCGGCACCGCCCGCGCAGATCCCTAGAGAGCCCTCCAGGTGGGCCGATCCACCACCCGCACGTTGATGTACGCCAGCCCGTCGGGATGCTCCTTCATGATCTCGAGGCAGACGCGCTCTTTGTCGCGGATGTTCTCGGCCGTGCCGAACACGATCTCCACGCCGCTTTCCAGCGTCAGCGTGGTGGACTCGGTCTCGGTGGCCGCCACCTTCTTCACCTGCCCTGCCAGCTCGGTGGTCATGCCGTCCACGATGGCCAGCGCGTTGTTCACGTTGGCGTCCGAGCAGTAGGCGCCCACCTCGGGGCGCGTGCCGTAGGGCACGTCGGTGATGTGCAGCACCTTGGCCGCGTCCTCGTACACCTTCGGGCTGGTCCTCTTGCCGGCCTCGGAATTCTGGTCGGGGATGGGCATGAGCCACATGCCGTCCGAGGCGATGGCCCACGGCTGCACCGACTCGGCGTTCTCAGTGGGCACGTCCACCACCGCCGTGATGGTGCGCTCGGTGACGGCCAGCTCCAGGGTGTTCGGGAACACGCGGTTCACCGACACGTCGTCCACCCATGCGTCTTTGAGCAGGCGCTCGCGGATGCCAGCGGCGTCGACGCGCAGAAGCGTGGTTCCGGCGGGCACGCTGGCAAGCTCGGACATGTCGGTGGCCGTGAGATGCTCCACGCCGGTGACCGAGACGTTCTCGATGGTGAACAGGTTGGAGTAGTACACGGCCAGGCCGCCGCCTACGAGCGCCAGCACGAGCGCGGCCACGATGCCGATGCGCACCAGGTAGCGACGGTAGGTTTTCTGCGCACGAGAAGAGCGCTCGGCGCGGTCGAGATCCCCCACGCGCACCGACGACAACGGCGGGCGAACCTGGTTCGCACGACGCTGCGGCAGCTGGCCGCCGGGAATGGCGCGATAGGTTCCAGGCGTCGAAGCACGCGACGAAGTTCGCGGCATGCCGCCGCGCGCGGATTGGCGCGGCGCGCCGCCGGCGGGACGCACGCCCCTGCCGGCCTGCCCGGAAGCGCGGCTGTTGCGCGGGCTCGCCTTACGCGAACCCGAGGAAACGGACTTCCGGTTGTAATTCGATGCCATACGTCTCGTACACCTTCGTCTTGACCAGGTTGATCAGTTCCAGCACGTCGCGCGCCGTGGCGTCGCCCGTGTTCACGATGAAGTTCGCGTGCACCTCCGACACCTGCGCCCCGCCGATGCGCAGGCCCTTGAGCCCGGCTTCCTCGATGAGCGCGCCCACCGGAGCGCCTTCGGGGTTGCGGAACACGCTTCCGCACGACGGCAACGACAGCGGCTGCGTCTTCTTGCGCCGCGCGTGCGACGCTTCCATCTTACCGCGGATGAAGAACGGGTCGGCAGGCTCTACGGAAAGTTCGCATTCCACGATCACTTCGTCTGAAGCGAACGAGCTGGAACGGTAGCCCCACGCGATCTGGTCGCCGTCGCGCCGAACCAGTCCCTTCCCGGGCGACAGCGTGGTCACCGACACCACGCGCGAGCCGATCCACTCGTCGCGCGAGCCCGCGTTCATGCGCAGCGCGCCGCCCACGGTGCCCGGCGTTCCCACGGCGAACTCGAATCCCGCCAGCGATCGACGGAACGCCTCCTGCACCACCGACGACAGCGGCACGCCCGCGCCCACGCAGAAGCTGTGCGCGTCCTCGTCGTAGCGGCAGATGCGGAAGTCGCGGCCGAGCGTGATCACCACGCCGGGATACCCCTCGTCGGCGACGAGCAGGTTGCTGCCCCGGCCGATGGCCACCCACGGCACCCGGCTCTCCTCGCATACCGTGACCAGGCGCTTGAGCGCTCCGACGGAGGCCACCTGCACGTAGAAACGCGCGGGTCCGCCGATGCGGTACATGGTATGCCGAGCCATGGGCTCCGAAGGGTACACGTCGCCGTCGAACGCGTCGTCGACGAGCAGCGCCTCGAGCGGCGAGGTATGGCGGGCGGTCATCGCCGCATCACGCCTGCCGTCGCGCGGCGGCGCCGTCCGCCTGCGAAAGCGCGTCGACGAGCTGCGGGCCGATGGCGGTCACGTCTCCCGCGCCCATGGTGATCAACAGGTCGCCCTCGCCCAGCTTGCCGGCGAGATAGGGCACCACCTCGATACGGCGCGGCACGTAGGCGGCCTCGGGATGGCCCGCATGATCGAGCACCACGTTCAGGAACGTCTTGCCCGACACGCCGGGGACGGGCGCTTCGCCCGCCGGGTACACGTCCATGAACGTGACGGCGTCGGCCGCGTCGAACGCCCGGCCGAAATCGTCCTTCAGCACCTCGGTGAACAGCGGCGCGCGCGAGTAGCGGTGCGGCTGGAACAGCACGTGCACATGCGCGAAGCCCAGATGGGACGCGGCCTCGATGGTGGCGGCGATCTCGGTGGGATGATGCGCGTAGTCGTCGACCACGGTGACCCCGCCCGCTTCGCCCACAAGGTCGAAGCGGCGCTTCACGCCGGCGAAGTCGGCCAGCGCTTCGGCCGCTTGCGCAGGGTCGTATCCGAGCGCCCACAGAAGGCCGACGACGCCGGCGGCGTTCAACACGTTGTGACGGCCCGGATTCTGCTTGACGTGCGCGCTCACGACGCTTCCGTCGGGCAGTTCGAGCGTGAAGTCGCTGCCCACGCCGTTCGGCTCGTACGAGGCGATGCGCACGTCGCACGCATCAGAGAAGCCGTAGGTGAACAGGCGCTTTCCGGAGGCGCGAGCCACGCGCACGAGCGCCTCGTCCTCGCCGCAGGCCACCACCACGCCGCCGTCGTCGGGCACCGACCCGATGAACGAGGCGAACTTCTCGTAGATCTCGTCGAGGTCGCGGTAGTGGTCGAGGTGGTCGGCCTCGATGTTCGTCACCAGCACGGCGCGCGGCGACAGATGCATGAACGACTTGTCGCTCTCGTCTGCCTCCACCACGTAATGGGCGCCCGTTCCCGAGTGCGCGTTCGTGCCGTAGGCGCGCACGATGCCGCCTATGAGGAACGTCGGATCCTCCCCCATGCCGTCCAGTACGCTGGCCAGCATGGACGACGTGGTGGTTTTGCCGTGCGTGCCGGCCACCGCGAGCGTCTGGAGCGCGCGTCCCAGATAGGCGAGCATCTGGGCGCGATGCCAGATGGTCAGGCCGCGCGCCTTGGCGGCGGCGAGTTCGGGGTTGTTGTCGAGGATGGCGGTGGACACGACGATCACGGGGTTTCCCTCGGGGATGTTCGCCGGATCGTGGCCGATGTGCACCTCGATGCCCGCCTCGCGCAGCTGCTTGGTGTAGCGGCTCTCCTTGAGGTCGGTGCCGCTCACGCGCATGCCCTGGTCGAACGCGACGCGAGCGATGCCGCTCATGCCGACGCCTCCAACGCCGATGAAATGTACCTGGTCGATGTGCATGGTGTCCATAGTGCGTCCTCGGTCTCTCTGATGTACTGCAAACCGCTATTGTACCCTATCGCGCGACCGCTCAACGCTGTGCGCGAGCCGCTTCCATGACCGCGTCGGCCAGCAGGCCCGCGGCGTCGCGCGTCTTCTGCGCGCGGGCCGCGGCGGCCATGCGGGCGCGCACGTCCTCGTCCTCGATGAGCTCGCGCAGCTTGCGGGCGAACTCGGGCCCCTCCACGTCGGCGTCGGCCACGAGGTAGGCGGCGCCCGCCTCCACGCATGCCTGCGCGTTCATGGTCTGATGGTCCTCTGTGGCGAACGGGAACGGCACGAGCAGTGCCGGAAGCGCGCGGGCCGATATCTCGGCGAGCGACGTGGCGCCGGCGCGCGAGACGACGATGTCGGCCGCGGCCATGGCGTCGCCCATATGGTCGGTATAGCCCAGCAGCTGCCAACGAGCCTGCTGCTCGGGCGAAAGCGCCAGCTGCTCGCGCACGGCGTCGAGCTCCTTGGGGCCGGTCACCTGCACGATATGCAGGTCGCCGTAGGCCAGAAGCCCGTCTTTGAGCGCGGCGACGGCCTGGTTGAGGTGCCGCGCGCCCAGGCTGCCGCCCGTCACCAGCAGCATGCGCGCGCCCTCCGGCACGCCGAAGCGCGCGCGGCCCTGCTCGCGCGTGGCCGAGAACACGCTTTCGCGCACGGGGTTGCCGGTCACCCGGACGCGGCTCTTGTCGGCCAGCGCCTCGGCCGCGTGCTCGTAGGTGAGGCACACGGCGGCGGCGCGCTTGGCGAGGTACTTGTTGGCCATGCCCATGACCGAGTTCTGCTCGTGCACCACCACGGGGATGCCGCGCTGCTCGGCGGCGCGCGCCACGGGGATGCACACGTAGCCGCCGAAGCCCACCACCGCGTCGGGCTGTATCTCGTCGAACCACCGGCGCGCGAGCGTCGTGCTCTTCTGAATGGTGAGCACGGCCTTCGGCAGCGTGAGCGGGTGGTTGCGGTTGAAACCCTGGGCCTCGAACGGCGTGAACGGGATGCCCGCCTCCCGCACGAGCCGCGCCTCCACGCCCGTGGGCGTGCCGGCGAAGCGTACCTCGCAGCCGCGCTGCTTCAGCACGTCCGCCAAGGCGAGCGCCGGGTTGATGTGGCCGGCGGTTCCGCCGCCGGAAAGAACGATCAGCATGTTCGCTACCTCCTGCCCCTGCTCGACGACGAGCGCCCGCCGCGTGAGGGCGGCGGCGCACCGTTCGTCGCGCGCACGACGCGCAGATCGGCGCGTCGGCGATCGTAGATGGTCGGCGCCTCGGCGCCTCGCGATACCGATAGGATGATGCCCACCATGATGAGCATGGCCACCAGCGACGATCCGCCCGACGATATGAACGGCAAGGGCTTGCCCACCACAGGGAACCACCCGATGACCATGGCGATGTTGAGGAACGCCTGGAACGCGATCATGATGGTGCAGCCGCCCGCCACCATGGTGCCGAAGTTATCGGGCGACGACTGCGCGATGCGGGTGCCCGCGTACAGGAACAGCAAGAACAGCGCGATGACCACCGCGGCGCCCACCAAACCCAGCTCCTCGCCGATGATGGCGAAGATGAAGTCGGTGTCCGCTTGGGTGAGGTACAGGTACTTCTCGTGCGAGTTTCCCAGCCCCACCCCGAACAGGCCGCCGCCGGACAGCGCGTACAGCGAGTGGATGAGCTGGAAGCCCGTGCCGAAGCCGCCTTCGCCGTCGTTCCACGGGTTCATGAACACCATGAGCCGGTCGCGGCGGTATGACGAGCCGAAGATGCCCACGAGGCCGAGGGCGACCACGACGCCGATCACGATGAGCATCGTGCGCAGCGGCACCTCGCCCAGCCACATGACCGCGAGGATGCCCACGACGCAGATCATGGCCGTGCCCAGGTCGGACTGGGGGCCCAGGATGATGAGCACCGGAGCCAGGACGAGCAGGCCCACGAGCGCGAAGAACACCAACACGGTGTACTGCCCCTCGCGGAAGTCCGTGAACAGACGCGCCGCCACCAGCACGAGCGCGATCTTCGCGAACTCCGAAGCCTGCAGGCTGGCCGAACCGATCATGAGCCATCGGCGGGCGCCCCATTCCTCATCGCCCACGCCCGCCACCGCCGTGATCACGAGCAGCGCGAACGCCACGGCCCAGATAACCCATACCGCATTGCTGCGCCAGAGCGAGACGGGAACGAACTTCCAGATGATCAAAGCAAGGATCACGCCCGCGACGGCGAACTTGATCTGGTTGAGCGTCTCGGCCATCGGATCGACCGCAACCTCGGTGCCGGCTTTCGCCAAAGTGATGACCGCCGAGGTCGAGTAGATCATCACGAAGCCGATGAGCATGAGGGCGAGCACCGACAGCAGGAGGATGATCCGAGGTCCCATGATATGCGCAGGCGCGCCTCGCTTGTCACGTTGAATAGCCATGGCGGGCCTAGGCGCCCAACGCGGAAGCCGCGTCGGCTACGAGCGTTTTGAATGCGGCTCCCCGCTCCTCGAACGAGCAGAACTCGTCGAAGGAGGCGCAAGCCGGGGACAGCAGCACGACATCTCCCGCCGAAGCTAGCGCGAGAGCCGCGTCGAACGCGTCGGCGAGGTGCGCAGCACGCGCCGCGGCGAAACCGGCAGGAGCCTGCGCGTCCGCCGCCTCGAACGCGGCAGCGAATCGCTCGCCCGCATCGCCGAAGCACACGACCGCGCCCGCATGGGCGTGGGCGGCCTCCACGAGCGGCGCAAGGTCGGTGCCCTTGTCGTCGCCTCCCAACAGCACGACGGGGCGCGCCTCGGGAAACGCGGCGAGGGCCTTGAGCGTGGCGTCGACGTTCGTCGCCTTGGAGTCGTTGTAGCAGCGCACGCCGGCCACCGAGCCGCACGGCTCGATGCGGTGCTCGAGCGGCGCGAACGTGCGCAACCCCTCGGCCACGTCGCTCTCGTGCACGCCCAGCGCGAGCGCGGCTGCCGCCACGGCCAGCGCGTTCGAGGCGTTGTGCTCGCCTTTGATCTGCAGTTCTTCGACGCGCGCCGCAGCGTGCTCCGCACCGTTCAGCGCCACGCGCAGCGTGCCGTCGGCGTCCAGGAACGCGGCGTTGTCGCTGCCGCACGCGGCGCGCATGTCACCGGTTAGCCCCGCGGCCGTGCCCAGCGGCACGTACGAGAAGCCCCGCTCGCCCGCGTCCAGCGCGCGCAGGCGGCGCACCTCGGCGCGCACCACGTCGTTCGTCGCGTCGAGCACCGCCACGGCGCCCGGCACGCCGGGCAGGTTCGCCAGCAGCTTGAGCTTCGCGTCGCGGTACGCCTCGAAGCTGCGGTGCCAATGCAGGTGGTCGGGCGTGATGTTCAGCAGCACGGCCACGTTCGGCGCGAAGCGCGCCGTGGAAGCCAGCTGATACGACGACACCTCGGCCACGTACACGTCCGTACGCCCCGCGGCCACGGCCTCGATGCACGGATCGCCGATGTTGCCCACGGCGGCCGCGGCAAGGCCCGCCCCCGCCAGCACGTGCGCGGCCAGCGCGCAGGCCGTGGTCTTGCCGTTCGTGCCCGTCACCGCCACCCAGCGGCTGTCCGCGGCGCTCTCGCGCCAGGCGAACTCCACCTCGCTGATCACCTCGGCCGATACGGCCGCGGCTGCCTCGTAGAAGGCCGAGAACTGCGAGATGCCGGGGCTCGCGATGCACAGGTCGAACGACCCGCCCGCCTCGGCCGCCAGCACGCCCACCGCCTCGTCCTCGAACGCGACGAGCGCGCCAGCCGCGCGTGCCTCGGCCGCGAATTCCTCGGAGGCCGCGCTGCGCGCCCCGGCCGCCACGGCCAGCGCTTCCACGCGACCGTCCAGAAGCGGCAGCAGGTACGCGACCGCCGCGCGGCCGCTCTTGCCCAGACCCAAAACGAGCACGCGCCCCAGATGGTGCGGCGCGTGCTTGCGATTCGCTATGAGCTCCCGCGAAGCCATGGACTACGCCACCGCCATGAGGGTCTCGGCGAAGTACAGCGAGAAGCCCGTCGCGGCCAGCACGCCGGAGATGATCCAGAAGCGCACGACCACCTTCGTCTCGCTCCAGCCCTTCTTCTCGAAGTGGTGGTGCAACGGCGCCATGAGGAAGATGCGCTTCTTCGTCTTCTTGTAGTAGAACACCTGGATCATGACGGACAGGGCCTCGGCCACGAACAGGCCTCCGATGATGAGCGACACGAACTCGGTCTTCGTGAGCACGGCCAGGCAGCCCAGCGCCATGCCCAGCGCGAGCGATCCGGTGTCGCCCATGAAGATGTCGGCCGGAAACGAGTTGAACCAGAGGAACCCGATGCACGCGCCCGCGAGCGCGGCGGCGAAGATGGCGGGTTCCAACAGATCGGAACGGTACGCGATGGCCGCCATCACGATCATCACGATCATGACCGTGCCCGCCGCCAAACCATCCAGGCCGTCGGTGAGGTTCACGGCGTTGCACATGCCCACCAGCAGGATGTTCATGAACAGCAGGTACAGCCAGGGGATGGCGATGCCGTCGCCGACGGGAACCACCGTGGTCAGGATGCCGAAATCGAGCGTCACGACGAAGGGAATCTCCACGGTGGGCTGTATGCCCAGCCAGTTCACGGCCACGAGCACGAACGCCGTGGCAATGGCCACCTGCCCCACGATCTTCGCCTTCGGGGTGAGACCGAGCGAGCGCTCCTTCACCACTTTCGACGCGTCGTCGACGAGACCCAGCAGACCCGTGAGCACGGTAGCCGCCAGCAGCACGAACGTCTCGGGCGTGGGCATGCCGACGAACAGCGCCACCGCGATGACCGCGATCAGCATGATGACGCCGCCCATGGTGGGCGTGCCCTGCTTCACGAGGTGGCTCTCGGGGCCGTCGGCGCGCACCTGCTGGCCGATATGGCTCGACTTGAGGAACTTGATCCACAGCGGCGTGAGCACCATGGTCACCACCATGGCGAACACGACGGCAAGGAACACGAGAAACGTCGGATATTGGTTGAATACCGTAAACATAGCTAATTGACCAGTCCTTCGACTACGCGAGTCAGACCCATGAAATGAGACGCCTTCACCAGCACGGCGTCTCCGGGCTCGACGCAGGCGTCCAAATCTCCGAACACTTCAGAAAGAGAGCCCGCGCGCACGATGCGCTGGGGATCCATGCCGGCGCGCTCAGCGGCGTCGGCTATGTGCAGGGACAGCTCGCCCACGCACACGAGCCGGTCGAGCGGCAGCGTGGCGGCGAACTCCCCGATGCCCGCATGGCAGGCCGGGGCGTAGCTTCCCAGCTCGCCCATGTCGCCGAGCACGGCCACGTGCTTGCCCGGCACGTCCAGCGCGCAGAACGTCGCAAGCGAGGCGCGCATGGAGTCGGGGTTGGCGTTGTAGGCGTCGTTCACCACGGTGAACCCGCCGCGCGCACGGAGCACTTCCTGGCGGCCGGCTTCCGGCTCGGCATGCGCGAGGGCATCGGCGCAGACGGCCAGCGGGATGCCGCAGGCGCGGCCGACCGCGGTCGCGGCGCATGCGTTCGACACGTTGTGCAGGCCGCGCAGCGTGAGCGCGCAGCGCGCCGTCTCCTCCTCAGGGGCGTCCGCGAAGCCGACGGCGTGCAGCCGAAAGCGCGGGCGACCCTGCTCGTCGAGCTCCACCTGCTCGGCCCACACGGCGGGACGCGCCGCTTCGGCGGCATCGGCCTGGGCGCGGCGCTCGGCTGCGGCGGCGGAGCCGTCGAACAGCACGGTCTCCACGCGGCGCGCGTCGAGGCGCGCATGCTCGCGCACGAAATCGGCGTAGTCGTCGTCGGCGTTCACGAACGCCCGGCCCGTGCCCTCCGGCAGCGCGCACAGAAGCTCGGCCTTGGCGCGCGCGATGTTCTCGCGGCTGCCCAGAAGCTCGATATGGCTCTCGCCCACGTTCACCACGAGGCCCCAATCGGGGCGCACGTAGTCGCATAGGTCGGCCAGCTGGCCCGCGCCGCGCATGCCCATCTCCACCACCACCGCCTGCGTGTCCTGCTCGGCGGCGAGCAGCGTCTTGGGAACGCCCAGCTCGTTGTTCTGGTTGCCGGCCGTCGCCACCGTGGACAGCGTGCTTGCCAGCACGTCGCGCACAAGGTTCTTCGTGGTGGTCTTGCCGGTGGAACCCGTCAGCGCGATCACGCGACCGTGCAGGTGAGAGCGCCATTCGCGCGCGATGTCCGCCACGGCGTGGGCCGTGTCGGGCACCTCGATAACGCTTGCGCCCAGCTCGGCGGCCAACATGCGCACGGCCTCGTCCAGCGGCTGCATCACAAGCGCACACACGGCACCGCCCGAGAGGGCCGCACCGACGAAGTCGTGGCCGTCCACGCGCTCGCCCGGCAGCGCGACGTACACGTCGCCCGGCTTCGCGTCGCGCGAGTCCCAGGTGAGCCCCGTGGCCAGCGCGCGCGGATCAAGCGGCTCCACCATGAACGAGCCTCCCGTGCATGCGGCGATCTGCTTGTGGTTCAAACGCATGCTATCGATCCTCGCCTGCGGGTTCGTCGCCGAACGCACGCGCGAGCTCCTCGGCGGCCACGATGCGATCGTCGAACGAGAGCACTTGGTCGCCCACGAGCTGATAGTCCTCGTGGCCCTTGCCCGCGATGAGAATCGAGTCGCCCGGCTTCGCCTGTGCGATGGCGCGCGCGATGGCGGCGCGACGGTCGGCCTCCACTTCGAAGCGGCCGGCTCCCGAGCTCATTCCGCTCACGATGTCCTCGATGATGGCCTGCGGATCTTCGGTGCGCGGGTTGTCCGACGTCACCACCGCATGGTCGGCCGCCAGGGCGGCCTTGCCCATGATGGGACGCTTGCTGGCATCGCGGTCGCCGCCGCAGCCGAACACGCAGACGGTGCGGCCGGGCGTGAGCGCCATGATGGACGCGAGCGCCTTCTCCAGCGCGTCGGGCGTGTGGGCGTAGTCCACGAACACCGACACGCCGCCCGTGTTCGGCGCGCTCACGCGCTCCAAACGACCCGGGATCTGCGGCGCCTCCTCGAGCGCTTCGACGATGGTCTCGGCCGGGAAGCCCAGCTGCAGCCCGATGCCGAAGGCGCACATGACGTTCTCCACGTTGAACTTGCCCACGAGCGGGTAGTCGAATGTATGCAAGCTGCCGCGCACGTCGAGCGTGACGGTGGTGTGGGTAGGAGCATACTGCACGTCCACGGGATGTATCTGCGCGGAAGGATCGAAGCCCGTCGTGACCACGCTGTCTTCGGCAACCGAGCAACGCCGCAGCAGCTCTTTGCCCCACTTGTCGTCGATGCAGATCACGCGCTTGGCCGGATAATCTTTCGAGAACAGGCGCGCCTTCGCCTCGAAGTAGGCCTCGAACGTGTGATGGTAGTCCAGGTGATCCTGCGTCAAGTTGGAGAACGCCGTAACGGCGAATGCGGCGTCCCACGTGCGATCGAGGTCGAGCGCATGAGAGCTCACCTCCATGGCCACGACGTCGCAGCGCGCATCGCGCATGCGGGCGAACAGCTGCTGCAAATCGGGCGATTCCGGCGTGGTATGAGCCGATTTCTCGGCCTCGTCGCCGATGCGGATGCCCACGGTTCCGATGACGCCCGTGCGCTTCCCCGCTACCCGCGCGATGTGCTCTACCAGGTAGGTCGTGGTGGTCTTGCCGTTGGTGCCGGTGATGCCCACCAGCGCAATGTCCTTGGAAGGATGGTCGTAGAAGTTCGCCGCCGCGGCCGCCATGGCCTTGCGCGTATCCTTCACCACGATCTCCGTGACGTCCGTAGCGTCGGCCAGGTACACCTTGCGCTCGACCACGAGCACTTTCGCGCCCCGATCGATGGCGTCCTGGGCGAACGAGTGCCCATCCGTCGTCATGCCTACCACGCAGAAGAACGCGTCGCCGGGTTGCACCCGGTCGCTGCGGTAGGCGATACCGTTCACCTCGTCGTCGGCGTTGCCGAGGATGGTGCAGTCGATACCTGCGAACAGTTCGGTACAGGTCTTGCCCATGGCTTCCTCACTCCGGATAAATGTTGAATCGGTCGATGGCTGTTGTCATTATATCCTTAAAAATCGGCGTGACCACACCGTCGGTGGGAACCTCGTTGGCACCCACAAAACAAACCAATTGGCTGGAAGAATCGGCCAGGAAACCGGTGAAGGCCAGGTTGTACACCCCTTTTCGGTAGCCGCCGTTCTTCTCGTCGTAGATCTCCGCCGTGGACGTCTTGCCCGCCACGTTGAAGCCGTCGATGGCGGCGGCCTTGCCCGTGCCCTCGGTGACGACGGTCTTCAGCATGCTGGTCAGATCGTCGATGGCTTTCTTGTCCTTGATGACGGTGTCACTTCCGTACTCGGCCGTCTCGCCGCTTTGGGGCTTCGACAGGAGGAAGTGCGGCGTGCACTCCACGCCGTCGTTCACGAGCGCTCCGTAGAAGCGGGTGATCTGCAACGGCGTGAGCGACAGGCCCTGCCCGAAGCTGACGTTGTAGGCGGTGACCTTACTCCAATCGTCGAAGGGAAGCAGGTTCCCCAGGTACTCGGTGCCGGCTTCGCCCTCGCCCGGATAGTCCACGCCCGTTTTCGTGTGCAGGTTGTACTCGTTGATCTTGTTGTAGAGGTTCCGGAACCCCGACACGTCGCCCACCGTCGCGTTCTCGGTGGCCAGCGAGATGCCGACGTTCGACGACTGGTCCATGATCTGCCGCAGCGTGTACGTGGCATCGCCGCGCTCGTGCGCATCCCTAATGACGTAGCCGTCGGCCTCGATGGAAGACGGGCAGAACAGCTCGGTGTCGGGCGTCATGGTGCCAGCTTCCAGGATGGCCATGGCCGACACCGATTTGAAGATGGAGCCTGGCTCGAACAGGTCGGTCACGCATTTGAGCTTCGGCGCATCCGCTTCCATATTCGTCCGGTCGGCCGGATTGAGCAGCGGCAGTGACGCCGCGGCGTAGATCTCTCCCGTGCCGCCGTCCATCACGATGGCGCTGCCGCCGTTGGCCGTGATGCCCTTGGCATCGGCCGTCAGGCGCTCCTCGACGGATTGCTGCAGCTCTATGTCGATGGATATGATGATGTCCTCGCCGTCCACGGCCGCCTTGGAGTCGCGCGTGCCGCCGGGAATGGGCGTGCCGTCGGGGCTGCGCTCCTCGCGCGTGTAGCCCGCCTCGCCTGACAGCACGTCGTCGTAGTACAGCTCGAGGCCCGATACCCCCTTGTAGTACTCGCGGTTGTTCTCGGCATCGGTTTCCAGCGTGCATGCGCCGATGACCTGGCCTCCCACCTGAGCGTTCGGATACTCGCGCTTCCACAGCGTCTTATAGCGGATGCCGAAGTCCATGCCTTCGCGCGACCCACCCGAAGCCGAGAGCTCGCGCACGCGCTCCTTGAGAGCGTCCCCCACCGCCACGTCGGCCTTCTCCTTCACCACCGCGTACCGCGTGTTCGGAGCGGTGATGGCTTCCAGGTAGTCGGACTTCTGGCCGCCCAGCACGTCGACGAGCACCTGAGCCGTCGCGTCCGCGTCGTCGACTTCCACCGGGTCGATGTAGATGGTGGTCGACTCCACGGAGGTGGCCAGCACCACGCCGTTGCGATCGTAGATGGTGCCGCGGCGCGGCTCGATCCAGTCGTAGCTCATACGCGCGTTCTCGGCTTCCGAAGCCATGGCAGGGGCGGCTATCACCTGCAGGTACGCCAAGCGCAGCACGAACAGCGACGCGATGACGGCGAAGGCGAGAATGGGAAGGAACACCCGGTTCGAATTCGAGTTGAAGTCGACCGCCGCAGCCGGGCGGCCGGAGGCGCGCACCGGACGCGCCGCGCGCGGCGGACGCGAGGGGCGTGCGGACGAGCGGGAGCTTCCGCGACCGCGAGCAGGGCGCTCGCCTCGCGGCGTGTGCGGTCTATCGGACATCGGCTTTACGCCTCGGAGCCAGCCGCTATGGCAACGCTCTTCGAAAGGGACAGGGCGCCGGACTCGTCGGTTGCGACGACGTCCTTATCCAGAGTGATGACCCCCGTGGTCTCGGGAGCGGCCATGCCCAGCTTGCCCGCCTGCTGCTTCACCTTCGTCGGATTGGACAGCGTGCTCTGGGACACTTCCAGCGCGGCACCCGAAGAGCGGGCGTCGCTGATCTGGCTGGTCAGCTGGCTCGACTGCATCGTCGTGGAGATCGTCGCGGACATGAGCCCGATGCGCGCGAATCCCACAAGCGACACCACCAGCAACACGACCGCCGCCGCCTTCGCCAAGAACACGACGTTCGACGGAAGCGTGGGGGTCTGCGTGCGGGTGCCGCGGCCCGGAACGACGCTGATGCGCTCGCGCGGGCTGCGTTCGGGTGCGCGCTCGGGATAGTACGAATACGCTGGTGCTGCGCCCATGTCCGACCCCCTTTCTGTGTTTCGACTGCATGTAAAGGTCGCGTGCGGTGCATATGGCTCCCGCTTGCGTCAGCGGGACGTTTTTGCTTATCGTTTCTGCGCTACGCGAAGCTTGGCGCTGCGTGCGCGAGCGTTGCGCTCGATTTCTTCGGCCGTCGGCAGAACCGGCTTCCTGGTGACGATGTCGAGTATCGGCTGCTTCCCGCACATGCACACCGGCAGATCCGGAGGGCACGTGCATCGGTTCGCGAACTTGGCGAACGTTTCCTTGACGATGCGGTCCTCAAGCGAGTGGTAGCTGATGACCACCAGGCGGCCGCCGGGGTTGAGCCAGCGGATGGCCGCATCGAGGCCGCTTCTCAGCACATCGAGCTCGCCGTTCACCTCGATGCGCAGCGCTTGGAACGTGCGCTTCGCCGGGTGCCCCCCGGCACGGCGCGCCGAGGCGGGGATGGCGGCTTTGATGATGTCGACCAGCTGCTCGCTCGTCTCGATGGGAGCAGTTTGCCGCGCCCGCACCGCGAAGTCCGCGATACGGCTGGCCCACTTCTCGTCCGAGTAGGTACGGATGATCCGAGTGAGATCTGCTGCGGTGTAGGTGTTGATGATCTCTGCTGCGGTAAGGGTTTGTTTACCCGGATCCATCCGCATATCAAGAGGGCCGTTCTCCTTGAAGGAGAAGCCTCGAGACGGCGTGTCGATCTGCACCGAAGACACTCCGAGGTCGAACAGAACCGCATCGACGCCGGGCACCTCCGTGCTGAGGAGCGCTTCATCCATATTTCCGAAGTTGCCGCGCACGAGTTCCAGGCGCGGGCGCACGTCGTCAGGCAACGTCCCGAGTTTGCGACGGGCAGCGGCCAGCGCCACCTCGTCTTGATCGATGCCGATGAGCGTGCCCCCGCTCCCGATGAGCTTGGCCGCTTCGAAGGAATGCCCTGCACCGCCGAGTGTTGCGTCCACGAATGTATGCTGTGGTTTGAGGTTCGAGTATTCGAGGCACTCGGCGAGCAGAACGGGTGTATGCCGATATTCGCTTGTCATATCGCTCACGCCTTTCGATCAGTCGAACAACAGACCGAGGTCGGTCTCGTCGTCCACCGCGTCGTAGCGCTTTGCGTCCCAGATCTCGAAGTAGCCCGTGTTGCCCACGACGACGACCTCCTTGTCGATTCCCACGGCTTCGCGCTGCTCGGCCGAGATCATGATGCGGCCGGCTGCGTCGATGGACACATCGGCTGCACGCGACTTCAGCTTGCGGCGCAGGCGAACATGGAGATCGTTGGTGCGGTCGAACTTCTCGAACTTGTCCTCGAACACGCCGGCCACCCATGCATTGAACGCATCGGGCTCGAACACGTAGAGGCACTCGTCCTTCGGGTTGCGGGTTACCACCAGATCCGTCGAGAGAACCTTGCGAAACGATGCGGGAAGCGACATGCGGCCTTTGGCGTCCACCTTATGGCGGTACGCGCTGTTGAGATCGACAACCTTGTTGCCCTCTTCCGCCATGCCTTCCTTTCCGCCGCCGTCCCACGGCTCTTTCGATGTATGGAATTCTATCCCACTTCGCCCCACTTCGCAACAAAATATGCGACTTGACCCCCTTTTTGCCCATCCTGAAACCCACCGGACTCTTTCCCGTTAACCGCTCCCCTGCCAACCGAAAAACGACACGACCACATGTAGAACGGACACGCTTGGGCGGGCACAACATGTAGGCCGCCCGCCCCCGCGGTGGGACGAAGTGGGGAGTTATGCGGAATCTGTGGCAGGATGGATCTTCAACCTGAATTTCAGTTCGCCGCCCCCTCCCATCAGGCACAAAACAGCGAACGGATGTTTGAAATTGAGTTAGCAGGGGGCAAAGTGGGAGACGAAGAGCGCCTCCCTACTTCGCGCGGGGATGGGCGCTCAGATACTCCTCGCGGATATGGGTGCGGTTCACATGGGTGTAGATCTGGGTGGTGGAGATGTCCGAATGCCCCAGGATCTCTTGGATGACGCGCAGATCGGCGCCGCCGGCGAGCATGTGGGTGGCGAAGGAATGGCGCAGCGTGTGCGGATGAAGGTTCGCCACGCCGATGAAGCGGCCGGCCTCGGCGACGAGGGAGTGCACGCTCTGGCGCGTCAGCCGCCCGCCGCGCGCGTTGAGGAACACGGCCGAGGTGGATTTCGCGTACGAGCGGACGAGCTCGGGGCGTCCGCGCTCGAGGTAGTCGCGCAGCGCGCGCAGCGCGGCGCCCGAGATGGGGGCGATGCGTTCCTTATTCCCCTTGCCCAGGATATGAAGATAACCTTCCTCCAAGATGGCGTCGCCCAAATCGAGCCCCGTGCACTCGCTCACGCGCAGCCCGCAACCGTACAGGACCTCGAGGATGGCCCGGTTGCGAAGGGCCAGAGGGCCTTCGTCCAGCGGGCGCGACAGCATGGCGTCCACCTGCGCCACCGAAAGCACGTCGGGAAGACGGTCGGGCGCCTTGGGAAGCTGGATAGTGTCGGCCGGATTGCGGCGCGCGTAGCCTTCTCGCACGAGGAAGCGGTGGAACCCCTTGAGCACGGACACATGGCGGTCCACCGTCGAGGCCGCATACCCGCGGCCGAACAGATCCGACTCGTAAGCTACGATGACCTCGCGATCGACGTCGTCCAGCGACTCGACCCCGCGTTTCTCGAGAAACTGCGCGTAGTCCTTGAGGTCGGCGGCGTACGCGGACACGGTCAACGGAGAGCTGCCTCGCTCGACGCGCAGATACGCCAGGTACTCTCGATACAGCTCGTCCATCCGCCACCTTCGTCGTCGCCGCGCCACCGCAAAACTTCGAACGGATGTTTCACGTGAAACATCCGCGCTCCGCCCGTCGAACCGCCTGCATGATATAGTTCACAGGATAGCACGCCTTCGCGGCGATGAGGACGCTGCGCGTCCGCAGGAAGCGCGCCACCGTCCTCCCTAGGCGCGACGCACGGCGGCGGCGCTCACGAAACCGCAGAACAGCGGATGGGGCCGCGTGGGGCGGCTCTTGAACTCGGGATGGCCCTGGCTGGCGACGAACCACGGATGGCCGGGCAGCTCCACCATCTCCACGAGCCGCCCGTCCGGCGACGCGCCCGACACCGAAAGCCCCGCTTCGACCAAGCGCTCGCGGAAGGCGTTGTTCACCTCATAACGATGACGGTGACGCTCATATATAATAGATTCGCCGTAAGCCTCGAACGCCTTCGTGCCCGGCTCCACCTTGCACGGATAAGCTCCCAGGCGCATGGTTCCGCCCTTGCCCTCCACATCCTCCTGCTCGGGCATGAGGTCCACCACGGGAAAGGCCGCCTCGGCATCGAACTCGGCCGACGTGGCCCCGGACATGCCGGCCGCGTCGCGCGCGAACATGCATACGGCAGCCTGCAGCCCCAGGCAGATGCCCAAGTAGGGAATGCCCTGCTTGCGCGCGTAGCGAGCCGCGGCGATCTTGCCCTCGAAGGCGCGCTGGCCGAAACCGCCCGGCACGAGGATGCCGTCCATGCCGCCCAGCACCGCCCCCGCGTTCGCGTCCGACAGCTCCTCGCCGTCCACGAGGTGCACGTTCACGCGGCATCCGCAGCGCACCCCCGCATGCCCGAGCGCCTCGATCACCGACAGATACGCGTCGGGCAGGCTCACGTACTTGCCCACCACGGCCACGTCCACCTCCTCATCGCAAGCGTCCGCCGCGGCCAAGAACGAGCGCAGGGGCGCCAAGTCGGCCGAACGCCGCTCGAGGCACAACCGGTCGAGCACCATCTCGTCGAAGCGCTGCTCGTGCAAGCCCAGCGGCACCTCGTAGATGGACGGCGCGTCGGTGCAGACCAGCACCTCCTCGGGCCGCACGTCGCAGAACAGCGCGATCTTCTCGCGCACGCCGTCCTCGATCTCGTGGTCCGAGCGGCACACGATGAAGTCGGGCTGCACGCCGATGGAGCGCAGCTCCTTCACCGAATGCTGCGTGGGCTTCGTCTTCACCTCGTGCGCTGCGGCTATATAAGGCACCAGCGTCACGTGAACGAACAGCACGTCGCCGTACGGCAGCTCCTTCTTGAACTGGCGCGCGGCCTCGATGAACGGCAGCGACTCGATGTCGCCGACGGTGCCGCCGATCTCGGATATGACGATGTCGGCGCCGGTTTGGTCGGCGATGCGCCGCAGGCGCGCCTTGATGGCCTCGGTGACGTGCGGAATCACCTGCACGGTGCCGCCCAGGTAGTCGCCGCGCCGCTCGCGCGCGATGAGGCTCTGGTAGATGGATCCCTGCGTGAAGTTGGACTCGCGCGTGAGGTTCTCGTCGATGAAGCGCTCGTAGTGCCCCAGGTCGAGATCGCCTTCGTGCCCGTCCTCGGTGACGAACACTTCGCCGTGCTGGAACGGCGACATGGTTCCCGGATCCACGTTGAGGTACGGATCCATCTTCTGCATGGTCACTTGGTACCCGCGCGCCTTGAGCAAGTGCCCCAGCGACGCGGCCGTAATGCCCTTGCCCAGCGACGAGACGACGCCCCCGGTAACGAAGATGTGCTTGGCCATGATTCTCCTATCATGCTATGCGTGCTTCATATGATTCGGAGACGGCGCCTGGCCGCGCACGAAATACGCCCGAAGAGCACAGCGGATCCTGCCTCCAAACGTCTTTTCATTCTACGGCATGCACGAGGTCGGAGCCGCATTGCCCGGCGCAATTAACAAAGCCGTAACACCCACGGCACGGCAGCCGATGCGCGAGCCAGATGCAAGAGGCGCAGACAGCGCAAGGGCCGGGCGCCGCGCATCGAGAGCGCGTGCCCGGCCCTTGCACCGGAGAGGGAGGGGTGCGCACATCCGGCAAAGGACGGCACCGTCGAATGATCAGGTTAGTTGTCTACAAACCGGCTGCGGCGTTCTCGCCGGCCACCTTGCCGTAGAACATGGCCATCGCGTGGCTGTGGCCGCTCAGACGGAAGGGGTACTTGATAGCGAAGCGGCTGCCCTGGATGTTGCCGGACGCATACAAGCCGGGGATCACCTGGCGCTCGAGGTCGAGCACCTGGGCGTTCTGGTTGGATTCCAAGCCGCCCATCATGACCAGGCACAGGCCCACGCCCATGCGCTGCGCGTAGTACGGGCCGTCGTCGGTCACGGGCATCAGGTACTTCGCCTGCTTGGCGTAGTCCTCGTCGACGCCCTTCTCGCACAGCTCGTTGTAGCGCTCGACCGTGGCCAGCGCTGCATCGACGTCCATGCCGTCGATGCTCTCGAACAACTCGCGCAGCGTCTGGCCCTTGAAGATGGTGCCGTCGCCCACCCGCTCGTCCCACTCGGCGAGCGTGGCCGCGAACGTGTTCACGCACTTCGCAGCATTCTCTTCGAAGTGGCTGTCGGTGATCATGAAGCACTTGTGCTTGGGCTGCAGCTCGATGGGATACTCGGCATCGGCGGCGCAGGTGTCCTCGTTCATGAACCGCTCGCCGTTGTAGTTGATGCGCAACAGCGGTCCGGTGAAGCCCATGGAATCGTTCTGCGAATCGGTGTCGCCCGGACCCCCCATCACGTGCATCTGCGAGCACTGGTACTGCTGGATGGAAGCACCCGCCCAGTACCCCAGCTTGTAGCCGTCGCCCGTATTGGTGCGGTTGCCCTCGACGTCCATGTTCGGCCATGGGTTGCCGTTGCCGTTCCAGATGAGGTTCGGTGCGAAGTAGCGCACCATGTCCTCGTTGGATCGACAGCAGCCCGATGCCAGGCACACGCCGTTTTCAGCGTTGATCTTCTTGTACTTGCCGGTATCGGCGTTGCGCGCGTACACGCCCACCACGCGACCTTCATCGTTTTGGATGAGCGCTTCGGCGAAATGGCCGAAATACGCTTCGGAGCCCGTGCCGGCATCGAGGCCCTTCTGGAAATTGTTGTCGAGCACGGCCTGATGGTCGGTGAAGTTCAGGCATTCGGGGAAAGCGGCCTGCGGCTCGCTCTCCCAGTCGATGGTCGGATCGCTCATGCAGCTGACGCCGTTGGGAACGTCCGCGCTGGGATCCATCGACATCTCGTAATTCTCGAGGATCTCGCAATCCGCGCCCTCGATCCACCAGTCCATAGCCTCCGCGTCGCCCAAGACGAACTTGCGGACGATATTGTAATTCGTGATGCTGGCGCACTCCTGGAACTCTTCCTTGATGATGGCCTCAAGGTCGAGGTGGGGCAGGCCGAAGGTGTCGGTCAGCTTGCCGTTCAAGTAGCAGTACTGGCTGGAGCGCTGCTGCGGCATGGAACCCTTCTCGATGCCGACGACCTTGGCGCCGCCCTCGGACGCCGCACGGAACGCCGCGACGCCCGAGACGCCCAGACCCACGACCGCCACGTCGCAGTCAAGCTCTTCCTCCACCATATCGTCGGTGATCTCAGGAGGATTGGCGGGCCAAGGATAATAGTCTCCCCACGGCGACGGGGCAAGTCCTTCGGCGGCGTCGGCCGCGCTCGCAGCCGTCGCAGCATCGCCCGCCGAGCTTGCCGAAGACGCCTGCGGCGAACATCCCGCCAACGCTGCTCCCGCTCCCAGCGCCGCCACGCCTCCTAGCGTGAGGAACCCGCGACGCGTGAGGCCGTCGGCCAGCTCTTTCTTTTGCTTTTCGTTGTTCATGATCTCCCTCCTTCAGGGTGAATCGAGCAGCGCTCCATGCGCCGCCCTTGCAACGACGCAACCATAGGACGCACGTGGAACAGGGAGAATAACCGCAGTGCGTGAAGCGCATCACCGCGTTGCAGTATTTTTTCGTTTTACCAGATGATCGGACTGAAAAGACATCGAGGCGACCGGCTTTCGGAGAACGCGAGTCCGAAGGACGACTCGGCTGGAGTACAATGGGCAGGAAACATCGGAGAAGCCAAAGGGGGGCTTTCGCATGGCAAACGGCACGTACTTGAACAGGCTAGCCGCCCAACCTCCCATCCGTTTCCGCCCCCGCCTTTTGCTGTTAGCGGCTTTCCTTGCCTCGGCGCCCCTCTATCCGCCCAACTCCTACCTTATGCTGCGTTTCGCACCGAACGTCTCGCCCGCTGGCGACTTTCTTTTCGCCATGCTGCTCTCTTGCTTTGCGACAGCCCTCGCCATCCTGCTCTTCTCGGCGCAACGCCCCAGCTGGCCTGGCTTCGAAACGCGCAAAGGGCGCCCGATCGCCACAGGCTGCGCTTGGACGTACGCCGCAGTCTTGGTGGCGATCTGGATTCTGCTCGCAGCCGGATACCGTAACGTCGTCTTGTTCGCAGCGCTCGGCGTCACGGCCGGGGCATGCATGGCGCCGGTGATCATGCGGTGGGTGCGTCTGTATCTAATGGATTTTCGCAGCGTGATGTTCTACGGTGCCATCGCGTGCGCCAGCTCGTCGGCTGTCGCCTGGATCGTTTCGCTTTTGTCCGACCCGTTCGCGGTAGCCGCGGAAGGCGTTCTCGCCATAACGGGATCGGTTCTCCCCCTGTTGTTCGGAATCGAGAAATGCACGCACGAGACGGATGAGGACGCACAGAGCGTCTCCGGCATCGAAAACGGCGGGGGCGGCTTCACCGGCTCCCCTGACGCGGAAAGCCCGTCGAACACGCTGACAGGGCTTGCATCTTCTCTCAGGACATTCCTATCGATCATATGGGTGCCGCTGCTGGGCTTTCTCGTCTGCTCGTTCATGATGGCCGCTTATTCGTTCGACGCCGACGTGGGAGCGGGACGAAGCGAGTACACGGGCGCCATCGTTGCATCGGCCGTCGTCGTGGCGCTTTGCGCAATGCGGTTGAAAAGCCCGTTCGTTATGCTGATCGACCGCTTGGCTGTTCCGGCGTGCGTCGCGGTGAGCATCGTGCTGGGCAGCTTCCCGACGGGGACGACGCTGTTCGTGGCGGGAGCGATGCTCGTATACGCGCCTCTCGCCCTGCTATCGCTCTTCGCGCTCTCATCGCTGGTCGCCATGGCCGAGGCGGGAGAATTCCCTCTGCCCTTCGTGTTCTCGGCGGCCTTCCTGCTCAGCTGTGCGGCATCGCTTTTGGGCATGACGGTGCAGGCGAACGTGCCGCCGGATGTGAATTTAGGGCCGTACCTGTGGGTCGTGCTTTCCTCATACTTCTGCATCGTGGTGGTGCACCTCGGCTTCGTCGCATGGCAGCAGGCTTGCTCGACGGACGATCCCGACGCTTTGCAGGATGCAGGCATGCGGAACGAAGGTGAAACCGATACGCTGCATGCATTGCAGCACGAACGCATCGTGACGCTAGCGAACGGGTACGCCCTCACGAAGCGCGAACGCGAGATACTGCAGTACCTGAGCCTGGGATACGGGTCGGTATACATCTCCAAAACGCTGTTCATCTCCGACAACACCGCGCGCACCCACATCCGCAATATTTACCGCAAACTGGACGTCAGCTCGCGAGAAGAGCTGCTGTCGCTGGTCAACGGCATGAAATGACAGCCCGCGCCTCGCACCCCTACGCGGCTCTGTACAGCTGATGGTTTGACGCGGGTTCGCCCGCTATCGTGGTATGCTGTTACATTAGTGCAAGAGCAGAACGGTTCGAAGAAGAAGAGGGATTCCATGCGCATCGGGTTCGACAACGACAAGTACATCGCGCTTCAGGCCGAGCATATCCGCAACCGCATCAATCAGTTCGGCGGCAAGCTCTATCTGGAATTCGGCGGAAAGCTGTTCGACGACTACCATGCCGCGCGCGTGCTGCCCGGGTTCGAGCCCGACTCCAAGATCCGCATGCTCAAGAGCCTGGCCGACGAGGTGGAGATCATCATCGCCATCAACGCCAACGACATCGAGAAGAGCAAGGTCCGCGGAGACTTGGGCATCACCTACGACGAGGACGTGCTGCGCCTCATGGACATCTTCCGCTCCATGGGCTTCGCCACCAGCGGTGTGGTGATCACCCACTACGCGAACCAACCCTCGGCCGGCGCGTTCCGCCGCCGCCTGGAAAGCCTGGGCATCAAAAGCTACCTGCACTACCCTATCGCCGGCTATCCGTACGACATCGACCGCATCGTCAGCGAAGAGGGCTACGGCAAGAACGAATACGTGGAAACGACGCGCCCCCTCGTGGTGGTGACGGCGCCCGGCCCCGGCTCGGGCAAGATGGCCACGTGCCTGTCGCAGCTGTACCACGAGCATGAGCGCGGCATCGCGGCCGGCTACGCCAAGTACGAGACGTTCCCCGTGTGGAACCTGCCGCTGAAGCACCCGGTGAACATCGCCTACGAGGCGGCCACGGTGGACCTCGACGACGCGAACACCATCGATCCCTTCCATCTGGAAGCCTACGGCATCACCACGGTCAACTACAACCGCGACGTGGAGATATTCCCCGTGCTGAAGGCCATGATGGAGCGTATCTCGGGCACCAGCCCGTACCAGTCGCCCACCGACATGGGCGTGAACATGGCCGGCAACGCCATCGTGGACGACGAGGCCGTGCGCGACGCCGCGAAGATGGAGATCGTGCGCCGCTACTTCCAAACCGCGGTGGAAGTGAAGCGCTCGGGCGTGGGCCAGGAGCGCATGGAACGCCTGGAGCTGCTGATGAACCAGGCAGGCGTGAACGCGAGCTTGTCTCCCGCGCGCTCGGCGGCGCTGCTGAAGGAGGAGACCACCGGCGGCCCGGCTGGAGCGATGGTACTGCCCGACGGCTCGGTGGTGACGGGCAAGACGTCGTCGCTGCTGGGCGCGGCATCGTCGCTGCTGATGAACGCGCTCAAGGGCCTGGCCGGCGTGGACGACGACATCGACGTGATCAGCGACGAGGCCATCACGCCCATCTGCCGCCTGAAAACCGAGCAGCTGAACAGCCGCAACCCCCGCCTACACTCCGATGAGACGCTCATCGCGCTGTCCATCAGCTCGGCCACCGATCCGCTGGCGAAGAAGCTGATCGACCACGTGAACGACCTATACGGCTGCGACGCGTTCTTCAGCGTGATCCTGTCGGCCACCGACGAGAAGCTGTACCGCACCCTCGGCATCAACGTCTGCTGCGAGCCGAAGTACGAGCAGCATAGGTACTATCACAAATAGTAATCACAAGTAAGGCGGTGCAAGATGAACGGTTGTTGTTGCGTCGAAGCGTCAACCCTCGTGCTCATGGCCGATGGCAGCCAGCGCCCCATTCGCGACCTGCGTATCGGCGATTTGGTAAGAACCGAAACAGGAACCGCGCATATACGCGACATCATCAAAGGGCGCGAGCCCGAGCTGGTTCGCATCGGGCTCGCGCAAGGCGGCAACCTCGTCGCGACGGGGAACCACCCCCTGTTCACCGACAAGGGCGTCAAGCGATGCAGCGAGGTCGTCGTGGACGATCGGCTTCGCACGGAGGGCGGCTGCGTCGCCATCGAAAGCATCGAGCTCGCTCCGCACGAGCCCGCGACGAGCAATCTGACGCTCGGAAAAGCCATCGGGTGCGTTTCGCACGATTTCGAGGTATACAACCTGGTTCTGGATGGATCGAGCGTATTCTTCGCGAACGGGCTGCTTGTGGGCGACAACAACGAGCAAGGGCGCCTTATGCGCTCATCTGACGAGATTCGCAGCTCAGCCAGCGTTCCTGCCGAGCTGCTCGCAGAAGCGGAGCGCTTGCGCCGCGATTCGATGTAGCCCGAGACGATTGCCCCCGCAGCGGCTCATCTTCGCCCGAAAAACACGCTCCAACGTCTGAGGCGTGTTTTTCGGGCGAAGATGCTCCCGTCGTCGTTACGCGGCGGCGACGATCCAGATCATCGAGCCGTAGGCGAAGCTGTTGCCGTCCGCGTCGATCGTGGCGTTGAGCAGCGTCTTCATACCGTAGTCGGTGAACGTTCCGTGCCACACGAGCATCGTGTTCTCATCGCCTGCAGCTAGCAGCACCGGCCGGTCGAACGTCGCTTCAAGTCCCAGCGGTGTGAAGCGCGCGTCCTGCACGAATGTCGTGGAGCCGCTTTCGGTGGTGAGCGACCACGAGCCCCCCGGCAAGTCCTGGTCGGCGCGCTTGAGACGAACGCCCACGATGGCCACGTTGCGTTCCGAGCGGTTCGCCGCCGCAACGGGGATGAGAGCGGTGTTGTCGCCTTCGGCGTTCAGAACCATGGAAACCGACGAAGGGACGGTGATGTTGACCTGGGCTTCCTCTTGGGGTGCGAGCGCAGGTTCGGATTCCGGCTCGGCAGGCGGTTCGGGGGCGGGCGCCTCTTCGGCGGGCGCGTTCGCGAGCTTGTCGGTAAGCTCGTCCGCCGGCTGCTCTACAGATTCGTCCGCGGAAGCATCGAGGTCCCTCGAATCGTCGGGATCCTCGACGCCCTCGGAGTCTTCGGGCGTTTCAGATTCGACGGGATCCTTGGGCTCCGCGGAATCATCCGGCTCTTCAACCGTCGGCGGCTCCGGCGCATCGGGATTCACAAGCTCGCGCCCGTCGAGATTCCATGCGTACCCCAGCACGTTCTCGTCCGCGCCTCGATACACCGTGGCCAGCAGCGTTTCAGCCGGCTCCTCGAAGCCGAAGCATTCATCCGCGACCGCCTCGTCGGCGAATGCGAATTCGTCGGGAAGCTCGACGAGCTTCGGGCAATCGTAGAACGCGCGCGTCAGATCTTCGACGCTGGCGGGCACGTTCGCGATCTCGCTCAGGTTCGAGCATCCCTCGAACCAATGAGCCAAGCTCGTCGCTTCCACCTTGTCGGCGAAGATCACGCGCTTGATGTCGCCGGCCTCGCCCGCAGCCAGCCAAGGGACGTCCTCGACCTTATCGAACGCGACTGTCTTCCCCGCCCCGTCGACCACGAACGTCCCGTCGGGCCACAGCTCAGCCAACACCGCCGAGGCATCGTCCGCACCGATAGGCCATGCGCGCTCGTATTCGGGAACGATGGGAGTATCGGGGGCAATTGGCTCGGATTCGGGTTGCAACTGCGGCCCGCTCGGAGCAGGAGCCTCCGAGGGCGCTTCAACCATGACGTTGCCGACGTCGTCAACCGGTGCCTTCGGAGCCGCAGCGTCCGCGGCCGCTTCGGAGGCAGCCGCGTCCTTCTCAGCCGCAAACGAAACCGGCACCGGCCACAACAATCCGAGCACCAGTAGCGCACAAAGCGAGCAGGCCGCACCAATCCTAGATGCGACCTGCCTCATACCTACGATACTCTCTCGCAGCTTTGCCATACGAGAAACCGCGTCCTCTCGAGTAAGAGCTTGGAACTTTAAGCGATCGTCCAAACAACGTTCGCAAGCGATATCGCGTTAAGCGAGGAGAGTTTATTTACCTTTCCTCCAAAATGCACAGCCAGATCAGCACCGGGCTCAATCGTCCAATCAGTCAAAGAGAGGGGATCCGTTGTCGCCGTGGAAAGATCAATCGATCCCGCATCTACAAAACTCGATCCACCTTTGGAAACCTTCAAAACGGCAGCATCTTCAGCAGCGGTCGAAATAGCAGCTTCAGTTACAAGCGAACCACCGGTAGTAGTAACCTGCACGCTAGATACCTTAACGGAAACCAAAGTTCCCGTATTGATGATTTTCGCGGTCGTCGGTGCAACAAAACTCTTATCAGAGCTAACAACCAACTTGATCTCAGAAGGAACAGTGGCGGAAATCTGATCATTTTGACTTTGAATGCTGACCTGTGTCGTCCCCTTTCCATCATTAGAGAGAGCGCCTCCATTGGTCGCGCTAACTGCATTCTCTGCGAACGCAGGAACCGCGCATAGCCCTGTCAGCATCGTTGCTGCGCAAACGCCTACGACGCCCTTTTTCAAATTCGTCATCTTACTCATGATCTTTCCCTTTCCCGATGTGCCCTTACGTTGCCAGATGTGCTCTACGTATCCTCTTCGCAGAAGGCCCCTTAGCCTTCGACGTTCAAAACAATTTCAGCGGCCGCCTGGCCGGTCTGCTTGTGCGTCTCGCGATCGTAGCCGGTGAACGTGGCCACGGCGGCGTACTGTCCGGGATCAAGATCCTTCGTCAGCTTGATCGTTTGAATATGCTGGTCGGGCGCTATGGCAGCCGACTCGTACACCGTCTCGCCCGAATCTTTCAGCGTGATGACCACTTTCTGGTCCATCTGGTTCGCCGCGATGTTCTCGATGCGCGCCTCCCCCTCGGATGCGCCGTCGGGGAACGTGATGGAGGCCGCGATGGAGATGTTCATCATGCCCTTCGCCACTTCCTCGTTAAGCGCCGCCTGGATCTCTTCCTTCGACTTGCCCTCGAACTGGCCTTGCGCGGCGTTCGAGTCGTACCAGTCTTCCAGCGCAGGCTGCTGCGTCAGCACGACGCCAACCCCTACGGCAGCGCCCACGGCGACAACGGCCACCAGCGCGGCGAATACATGCTTGGACATGCCGAGGATCTTGCCGGTATTCTTGGCGGCGTCGGCAGCTATGTTGGAAATGGGATGCGAAGCGTTTGAAGCCCCGGCATCGGAAGCGTTGTCGACAGATGCCGGATCAGAAGTCGCGCCGAAACCATTGCCCTGCGCGACATCGCCGGCAGCGTTGTCGCCGCCCGTCTGGCGTTGAGTGGCATTTGGTTTGGCATCATCTACTGGAAGGCTCTGCGTGCTCGTCGTGTCTTGCTCGCTCATACGTACTGTACCCCTTATTCGACAGTCCCCCTGTCGTAAACACGAAAACTTAGTTAGCTAAGATACGCCACGGGCGATGGCAAGTCAATGGCGTTTGAAGGAATATTTGGAGCCACTAAAAAATTATTCAAACGATGACGATTCAGCCTATACGATCAGGCGGTATGCATTATTCTGCAATGAGATGCCAAGAGCGAGGAAGCCCTAAACAAGGCCCCTTCCCCCTATCGCCTGAACGAGCTCGTCCTTTCCCGTTACGCCCGTTTTGCGGTACAGATTGCGGATGTGAGTCTTCACCGTATCGCCCGATACGAACAGCTCTCGCGCGATCTCGGAACGGGTGCAGCCCTTGAGCAGCAGCGCCAGAACCTCCTCCTCGCGCCGCGTCAGATCGAACGTCCGCGCCGCATGCGCGCACCGCGACTCGATCGAGCCCTCCTCCGTGCGGTAGCGATCGACGAGCCCCCGCAAATCCTCAACGCGCCGCCGCTCCAGCTCATCAGTCTGAGCCCACGTTTTCCGCAGAAGCGCGCCTACCGCTGCCGAGCATCCGCACAGAAGGGCTGCGAAAACGGCAGACGCGACGTTTCCGTACGCGTCGGTGAACGCGAGGCACCCGACCACCGCACCGGCGAACACGACAACGCAGTAGAACGCGAGGAGCAAATCCGCTCGCGCACGCCGATCGAAGTACGCGAAACGCGCGATGGCATAGCACGTGGCGCAAAACGTCGCGCCGACGCAGACAAGGATCACCGCCGTTGCTATTATGTCCGTCATACCGATATCCTTCTCGAAGCCATGCGCGTTCCGCCGTCCCCAACTTGGATCCTACAATAGCATGAGACCCAGATCAAAGCAGGGGTGAATTAAATCACCGTTGCAGCTTCGCCTTGCGCAATGGTAGGTTCGGCTCGAATCGAATCGGGAACCGACCCGATCGCCGCCGACCGGAGGAGGCCGTCATGAAGAACACGCGAACCGTCCGCATAGCCGCAGGAACCGTCTGCTTGATCGTCGTAGCCCTCGTGATGGGCTGGTTCGTGGGACGCTACATCCCAGGGGATCCCCGCGAGCCCGAGCCCCGCATCGGCGACGGGCTCTATTCTGAAACCGGATACGGGTTATCTAAGATCGTCGATTTCGATCCGGGATCAACGATGAAGCTAAGGAACATCACGCAAGGCCAACGTTACGTCAGGCATCCGGACGAGGTGGAACGCACCCCTTCCGAATTGGTAGACTTCTACAAAGAGAACGGCGAATGGGAGTACGAATGCCCCGACATCGACCTATCCGTGTCCGAAATCAAAACCATCACGACCAAGGGCTTCGCTGAATGGTATCCCGAATACGCAGGGACGTACCGCCCGGTATACGACGACAGCGAGCTTATAGCGGTCACCGTAACCATAACCAACGCCTCCGACAACCTTATACAGCAATGGTACAAGCTGCCCCTTGAGCATGTTACGCTATGGAGCGAAAACCTCGACTATATAGACGACAGCTTAGGGGCCGGAGTGGTGCTTGACGACGCATTCGTGTTCGCGAACGAAAACTACAACCGTGACGAATTGCTCCGAATCGAGCCAGGAGAGTCACAGACGCTGATCCTGCCGTTCAAAGTCAACAAGAACGCCTTGAAAGACCAAAACTCGTTCGACGAGCTCGATCCCTCCGACTTCTGCATCCAGATGGTCGATTTCTCAAGCAGTACCGCCTACCGTCTTTGGCTGTAGGCGCCCTCCTCCCTCCCGGGCCGCAACGCATCATCGCCCGAAAAACACGCCTCAGCCGCTGGAGCGTGTTTTTCGGGCGATGATGGGTTTCGACTGCCGCAGGGGCATTGCCAACCTCTTAGAAGAACACCTTGGCGGCGTGCTCGTAGAATCCGTCATGCCGGTAGCGCAGCAGCGTGGTGGGAACGGCTCCGCGGCTGACGTAGACGCGCTTCACCGGCGCGTCGAACGAAAGCAGCTCGCCGTCTGCGAACAGCGCGGCCTCACGGGGATCGCGGTTGAGCGACAGGTCCATCTCCACCACGTCGTTGGCCGCCGTCACGATAGCGCGCGAATGCAGGGTGTGCGGCGCCAGCGGCACGGCCACCAGGCCGTTGAAGCCGGGAGCCACCAGCGGCCCGCCCGCCGACAGCGCGTAAGCCGTCGATCCGGTGGCCGTTGCCACCACCAGCCCGTCGCCGCGCATGTCGGCGATGTGCGCGCCCGAGATGCCCAGCGAGAAGTCGATGATGCGCCCGTTGGCGCCGCGCGTCACGGCCAGCTCGTTGAGCGCGAAGAACGTGCGCGCCGGATCGTCCACGTCGTGCGCCGCCGCCTCATCGTCGTCGCCCCACGGGTCGGGCTCGCCCTCGCACACCACGTCGATGCGCAGGTTCGTGCGCTGCTCGGCCACCACGTCGCCCGCCAGCGCCGACGCGACCACGGCGATCACGCCCTCATCGCCCGTGTTCGCCAGAAAGCCCAGCCGTCCGAAATTGATGCCGAGAATGGGCACGCCCGAGGTCCCGATCTGGCGAGCCGTGCGCAGGATGGTGCCGTCGCCTCCCAGCACAACCGCCATCTCGACGCCCGACGCCAGCGCTCCGTTCAGCTCCTCATGGTCGCAGCGGCACGACAGATCGGACGAATCGACCAGCGTGTAGTCCAGGCCCTGCGTGGCCAAATACGTTGCGAGCAGCAGCGATGCGTCCACGGCTTGCGAGTTGGAATTATTGCGTACGATGAGGATGCGCATGAGGGTCTTCTTTCCGGGTTTGCTATGATGGGGTCATTATATCCGAAGCATGAGGAAGCGTTCGTCCATGTCCGACAAGCTCGCACGAGCTCAACACACGCGCGTTGCCGAACCGGCACTCGAGCAGCCCGCCGAAGCGCCTCGACGCCCCCAGCGCACGCACGTGCGCGCTGCCGACCCCGGTTCGACGTCGGAGATCAGGGTGGGCGGCCGCCACGCCGGGCTCGACCGCACCGTCATCGCGGCGGCCGTGGCCCAGCAGGTCGTTCCCAAACCGCAGCCTCGCCTCGATCCGACGAGCGCGAAAGCGCGTCTGCGCGCGGCCGCTCCCGGAGAAACCTCGGAGATCCGCATCGGCGGCCGCCACGCCGGCCACGACCGCACTACGCCGCCTCGAGACCCCTTCGAGCCCTCGACCCCCGATCCGCGCGAAGCCGCCCGCCGCTCGGCGCCCAGCTCGCGCGCCGAGCGGGCGGCGTTTCCCGGATCGACCTCGGAGCTTCCCATCATCAGCAAGCACGCGGGCGCCGATCGCACGCTGGCCCGCGCCCCACAGCCAGAGCACGAGCCGGAAGACACCGCCGCCGCTGTCGGGTCGTCGGCAGCGCTCATCAGCGTGTGCGTGATGATCTCGCGCATCACCGGCTTCGCTCGCACGTGGATCATGGCGTTCGCGCTGGGATCGACGCTGCTGTCCAGCTCGTACCAGGTGGCGAACGGGCTGCCGAACATGCTGTACGAGATGGTGGTGGGCGGCATCCTCGTGACGGCGTTTCTGCCCGTGTACCTGTCGGTGAAGAAGAAGCTGGGGCAGCAGGCCGGCAACCAGTACGCGTCGAACCTGCTCACGCTCGTGGTGCTGTTCCTCGGCATCATCTCCGCGCTGTGCATCGCGTTCCCGTCGGTGGCCATCTACACGCAAAGCTTCTACTCCGATCAAACCGAGATGGCCCAGTCGGTGTTCTTCTTCCAGTTTTTCGCCATTCAGATCGTGTTCTACGGAGCGTGCGCTATCGTGTCGGGCCTGCTCAACGCGAATCGCGACTATCTGTGGTCGTCCATCGCGCCCGTGGCGAACAACGTCATCGTCATCGCCACGTTCATCCTGTACGCCGTCGTGGCGCCGCAGAACCAGGAGATGGCACTGTATATCATCGCCATCGGCAACCCGCTGGGCGTGTTCGTGCAGCTGGCCATCCAGCTGCCGGCGCTCAAGAAGAACGGCATCCGCATACGGCCCCGCGTTGATTTCCGAGACCCCGCGCTACGCGAGACGCTGGGGCTGGGCATCCCCGCGCTGTTCGTCATGCTGTGCTCCACCATCGTGGTTTCAGTGCAGACGGCGGCGGCTTACGGGTTCTCCGACAACGGCCCGTCCATCCTGTTGTACGCACGCCAATGGTTCACGCTCCCCTACGCGTTCCTCGCGGTGCCCATCACCACCGCCATGTTCACCGAACTCGCCGACATGCAGGCCGAAGGCGATACCGAAGGCGTGAAGCGCGGCATCATCGGCGGCACGAACCAGATCCTGTTCTTCATGATCCCCTTCGCGCTGTACCTTATGGTGTTCGCGCTGCCGCTGGTCACCCTGTACCATGCAGGCGCGTTCACCATGGACAACGTCAACTCCATCGCCACGTACATGACCGTGTTGGCCTTCGCCCTGCCCGTGTACGGCGTGAACACGTACTTGCAGAAGATCTTCTCCAGCTTGCGGAAGATGGGCGTGTTCGCGGCGTTCAACTTCGTGGCCGGCGCGGCGCAGATCGCGCTCACGATGTTCGGCGCGGCCAACGTGGAGCGCTTCCCCATCGAGATCATCGCGGTAGCCGAGGTGCTCTTCTACGTTGTTGCCGACGTATGCCTGTTCGCCTACCTGCGCCGTCGTCTCGGGCCGTTCGGCCTGCGGTCGGTGGCGAAAGCGTGCGCGCGCGGCCTTCTGTTCGGCGGCCTGGGCGCCGCTGCGGGCGGCGGCGTGCTGTTCGCGCTGCAGATGTTCGTCGCGCCGCTGTCCGGTTCCATCCCGCAGGCCCTCGCCTACGTGCTGGCCGGTGGCATCGTGGCGCTTGTGGTGACGTTCGGCCTGTCCATCAAGCTGCGCGTGCCCGAAGCCGCCTTCGTCGGCTCCATCGTGGGCAAGGTGAAGGGCAAGCTGGGACGCGGATAGCGCCTGCGCGGGCGCAAGCGAGCACAGGGGAGGTGCTGCGTGGAGCTTCATCAGTTGAGATACCTGTCAGCCGTGGCGCATTGCGGAAGCGCGGCGAAGGCCGCCGAGGAGTTGTACGTCTCCAAGCAGGCCGTCTCCAAGGCCATCCGCTCGCTCGAGCACGAGACGGGGTTCGAGCTGTTCGACCGCGACGACGGGATGCGCCTTACCGAAAACGGCCGCGAGATCCTCGTTCACGCCGAAGCGGTGCTGCGCGAGCTGGACGAGATCGACTTGTACGTGCAAGCGCAGGGCGCGGGCGCGCGGCAGACGGAATCGCTGGCCATCGCGTTCAAGTCGTTCCCGCTCGATTACCTATTTTTCAACAAGGGTCACGAAGCGGTGGCGCACATCGACGAGTTCGTCTACCGCACGCCTGGGTGCTCCGTCTCCACGTTCAAGATGTCCGATACCGCCATCCTGAACGCCCTGGAGGAAGAAGCCATCGACCTCGGCTTCGTGCACGGAACCTACAAGCGCCCCGGCATCAGGCTCGTGCCGCTCGGCCCCGTGGAGACGCGCGTGATCACGCTGAGGTCCAACCCCTTCGGCAGGCGGGCGTCCGTCCGCATCGCCGACCTCGAAGGGGTTCCCATCAGAAGCCCCTTCGACTTCGATCTGTTCACCAACGCCTTCATTACCGCCTGCCACGAGCACGGCTTCGATCCGAGCTTTCGCGAAGTGCCGTTGAACGACGAGGCCATCGACGCGTTCTGCAGCGGAGGCGGGGTGCATCTGCAGCCTTTCGATCCGCGCATGGAGAAGGCCTACCCGCAGTCGGTCTTCCTGCCGTTCCATCCGAGCGACCGGATCGAGCTGCCCCTGTGCCTCGCCTATCGCGAGACGCTTGCGAAGCCGCTGGCGCTCAAGCTGGTCGGCTTCATCCGCAACGGCATGCGGCGCTGAGCGCGGCGCGCCGGAAGCCGATCCGACGCGCCGACGCAACCCTACTGGGCGTCCAACAGCGACTTCGCCGCGATCCACCCGGTGATCCAACTGGTGCCCACCCCGCCGAACACCGTCGAGTTCCAGAAGCAGCCGTAGTTCGCCTCGCCCGACAGGCCGCCCGCCGTGGTGGCGTTGGCGTACAAACCCTCGATGAGCGAGCCGTCCTCGCGCATGACCTGCAGATGCTCGTCGGTGCGCAGGCCGCACATCGTCTTCGCCATCTGGCTGCCGATGATGGCCCCGTAGAACGGCGGCTTCACCACGGGATGCAGCCACGAGGGGTCGTACGGCGTGGACATCTCGTCATCCACGCCCTTCTCGCACAGCTCGTTGTACTCTTTCACCGCGCGCACCAGCACGTCGCGGTCGAGCAGCAGCATATCGGCCAGCTCCTCGATGGTGTCGGCCTTCTTCACGGCGCCGCGCTCCACCGCCTCGTCGACCTCGGCCAGCCAGTCTGCCGACACGAGGCCCTTCGTGTCGATCAGCGTGCTCGGGTCGGTGATGGGAATGCGGTTGCGGTCGGTGCCCTCGTCGGTGAGCACGTTCTTCTCGAACACGGTGGTCGGGAAGTCGGAGTCGCAGATGGAGTACACATGATGTCCCACCGCCGACATCCAGGCCGCGCAGTTGCTCAGGTCGCCCATCTGCCCGCCCGGGTTCGCGAACAGCTCCTGCGTGGCTGCGAAGTACGGCTGGCGGTTGCCCCGCTTGTCGATGATGAGCCACGGGTTGTGGAACAGCTGGCGCTCGCCGTGCCAGAAATAGTGCCAGAACTGGCCGTCGCCGCCGGCCGTCTCCTCGTCGATGGCGCCTTCCCAACAGCTCCACGAATCGAAGCCGGAGAAGTCGGCGCCCATGCCCAGACCCATGCGGAAGGCTTCGCCCGTATGCGACGGCATGGGACCGCCTTGCACGGTGCCCTCGTAGGCGCTCGGCAGGTAGGCGCGGATCAGGTCGCGGTTCATGCCGAAGCCGCCCGCGCACAGGATGACGCCCTTCTCGGCCTTGACGTAGCGCTCCTTGCCATCCGGCCCCTTGGCCACGACGCCCACCACGCGACCGCCGTCAGCCACGAGCTTCTCGCACTTCGTGGACAGGCGGATGTCGGCGCCCGCTGCCAGCGCAACGGCTTCCATGGCGTTCGTGGGGTTGTTCATGCCCAGCACCACGCTCTGCTTGCCGGCGTGGACGTCGGCGTCGTGCCAGATGGGCCCGAAGCATTCCATGTTCATGCCGTCTTGCTCCATGATCCAGTCGCACGCGGGACCGGACATGAGCAGCTGGTTCATGAGGAACTTCTCGTCGATGGAGTAGGCGTTCTGCTCCTCGTACATGCGGGTGAACGCCTTCACGTCGGGCGGGAACGTGGGCACGCTGAACTCCAGCGCGTTCTGGTCCTTCGAGCCGCCGAACACGTTGGCGAACGTGCAGGCATGGCGGCTCGCACCGCCCACCTGGCCCTCTTTCTCGATGCCGATGACCTTGAGCCCCTGCTGGGCGAGAAACGCCGTGGCCACGATACCGCCGCCGCCCACACCGACGATGACCACGTCGGCCTCGTCGTCCCACGACGCCGGCGGCTCCACCGGCAGGATGGGCGCCGCGTCGGGCAGGTTGGCGTCGTGCACGCGCTCCACCAGGCGCGCGGTGATCTCGTCGGTCGGAGCGGCGGCGTCGGCGGCAGCCGCCTGCTTCGATGAAGCCGGTGCTGCGGCGCATCCCGTCAGCGCCATTCCGCCCAGCGCAGCGACGCCGGCGGCCAAGCCGCCCTTGACGAACGTCCTGCGCGAGAAGCCGCCGTTCGCGTTGTTCGATTCCCCATGATTGGTTGTTGCAGACGTATCCACGTGATCCCTCCGGTCACTCGAATGTATGCGGTGCCAAAGCCGTGCAAGGCCCAGGCATCGTCGCTGATGTCCCTCGAGGCGATGTTTCGTTCAACACGTGTTTCAACGCTGCAAGCGTATCATGGGGCGGTCGCCTCCCCCGTCATGCATGCATTGACGGCCCGGCAACTTCTCGTTGTCGCAAGGGAGCGCTGTCGCAGCTGCGCGAGGGATGGCGGGGAGGCGCTGCGTCGACGGGTTGGCGGGTTGGCGGGCGGTTGGCGGGTTGGACGCGAAACGGCTCCTATGACAGTTTCGGCGGTCGAGTCGGGTATCGACGGTCGCACGTGGATTTCGTCACCTGGGATCATACGACCGCATGAGGCGATAAGGCGCGTCAAAGCAGGTCGAAGCCGCCTTGCGATTGTCATGGGAGCCGTTTCGCGCCCAACCCGCCCCCACAGCTGCCTGAAAAATGCCCCGCCGCACGTTTTCACAAGGCGATGTGCAGCAAAAACGAGGTTTTGGCACGAGGAGTCCTCGCACCCGAGACGGCACCGCGGCAAAACCCCAGATGACACTCGACCGCGCCCCGGAAACACGGCACCCGACCTCGAAAACACGTCGTCCCAAGCGGTCAAGACTGCCAAAACCTCGTTTTTGCTGCACACGAAGAGCGGAAGGGGCGGAGCGGAGTGGCCCGAAACCGATTTCAATCCCCGCACCTTTCATGAGGGTGCGACCGTCGGCATGGCTGTGGCGCAGTGACTTCGATACCAATTTCAATCCACGCGCCCTGCATGAGGGTGCGACCGCCGGACGCCTTGACCGGCTCGATCCCGTAGAGACTTCGATCCACGCGCCCTGCATGGGGGTGCGACTTCAAGCTTCGGGTCTGCCGCCTTGAGCCAATCGAATTTCAATCCCCGCGCCCTGCATGAGGATGCGACCGCAACGATCATGGCATAGAGAAGGAATCGAGCACAATATCCTGCATTCCGTGCAAGCAGCCAACCGCACTGTCTCAACCTCGACGATCGAATCGATCCCGCATCGGGTGCGAACCTCCCGCATCGATCATGTTCGCCTTTGATTCGCACTCAGTCGAATTTGCAGCATCCTCCGCCGCCGCTTTTCGCAAAGAAGGCCCTGCCGTCATCATGACTGCAACGAAAAGGGCGTCTCCTGAACAAAAATCGCCGACGTTGGATGCTTTGCTCGACCATCGCCCCAGCCAAAGCCTCCCCCGCAATCAACGTGCAGGGAAAACGCCGACGAACAAGCGGGCAAGAAGAAGCGCGAGCGTTCACAACATCGAACGTCGACGCTTTTTGTGCAAATTCGGCCGATGACAAGCCGCCCGATACGGCAAGCAGCGCGCACATGGCCGCCGCGGAATCCTGGTATGATCAGGCCGATATGGCTATCCTCACTCAAGAATATAGCAGTCCGGAAGTCGTCCGACCTGCGGTTTCACAATCGCACCGGCGGACATGGCCGACCGAAGGCGCGCAAAGGCTCGCATATGGACGTGATCTTGCCAAAATTTCGAACGCACCCCGCTCAGGACACCGATCTTCCTCGCGCGCGCCGGACGGCCCTCCCCCGAAACGCAACGCGCCCGGCTGGTCGGCCGGGCGCGCACACTCCAACACAGTCGCTTTACGCCACCTGCGTCTTCGGCTTCAGCTGCTCGCTCGATTTCCCGAAGAACACCTCGTACCAGCACAGGAAGCAGTAGATGTTCCAGATGCGCATCATCTTGAGCTTGCCGCGACCCTCGACCGTGCTGAAGTCGGCCGACTTGTGGTCGTCGAGCATCTGCACGAGGTAGTCCACGTTGAAGAACTCGTGCGCGGCCTCGCCCGTGAACGCTTGCTTGATGCGGTCGTAGTACAGGTCGGTCTGCAGCCACACGGTCAAAGGCGTGATGAACGGCTGCTTTGGCATGTTCGCCACCTTCTTCTGGAAGCCCAGCTTGCTGGCGGCCACGCGCAGCGCGTACTTCGCGTGGTCGTCGTCCACGCGACATGCCGTGGGCAGCTGCAGCGCCACGTCGAGCACCTTCTTGTCCAAGAACGGCACGCGCAGCTCAAGCGACTGCGACATGGACATCTTGTCGGCCTTCAGGCAGATGTCGAACGGCATGTAGCTGACCATGTCCACGTACTGCGTCTGCGTGATGATGTCCAGGTTCTGCTTCGCGGCCTCGTCGAAGTGCGGCTTGCACCACTCCCACGGCTTGCAGGGGCCGTCGTAGTCTTTCAGCACGTTGGGGATCTCGTCCCACATGTAGTTCATGCTCGCGCGCTGGTAGCTCTTCTCCGGCCCACCCGAGCCGCGCATGGCGAAGCGGCGCCCGTGGAAGGACGGCAGCTTCTCGGCCACCGCGCCCGCGGCGGCGCGCAAAGGGCGCGGCACCTTGAAGTACTTGTCGAACTC
The DNA here is from genome assembly GCF_000024265.1 of Eggerthella lenta DSM 2243. Classification (NCBI taxonomy): domain Bacteria; kingdom Bacillati; phylum Actinomycetota; class Coriobacteriia; order Eggerthellales; family Eggerthellaceae; genus Eggerthella; species Eggerthella lenta. Next base: position 2,497,968 of record NC_013204.1, read on the forward strand.
GAACTGGTCGTGGTAGATCCAGTAGCCGCCGAACAGCTCGTCGGCGCCCTCGCCCGACTGCACCACCTTCACCTGTTCGCGCGCCAGCTTGCTGACGAAGAACAGCGGGATGGCGCTGGGTGCGCCCAGCGGCTCGTCCATGTGGTACTGCTCGGTGGGCACGATGTCAAGGAACTCCTGCGCGTCTACCTTTACCTGCCAGTTCGGCAGCTTCGCCCACTCGGCGAAGGCGGTGGCGTCGTCCAGCTCGTTCAGCTTGATGTCGAAGTCGGGCAGCGCGTTGATCTCGGCCAGCTTGTCCTCGCAGCCGATATCGTAGCCCACCGAGAACGTCTTGATGTCGGGCGCGTGCTGGCCCATGCAGTACGCGGCCAGCGAGCTGTCGATGCCGCCCGACAGGAAGCTGCCGATCTCCACGTCGGCGATCTCATGCGCCGCCACCGACTCGTCGAACACGCGGTTGATCTCGTCGGCCCACTCGTCCAGACCCTTCGACTCGTCGATCTTGTACGTGATATGGTAGTAGCACTCGACGTTCAGCTTGCCGCCCTCGAACACCATGAAGTGGCCGGGCAACAGCTTGTGCACGTCCTTAAACATGGTCTGCGAGTCGTTCATGTACTCGAAGCACAGGTACTGCGGCAGCATCTCGCGGTTGAGTTCCTTCTTGAACGCCGGGTGCGCCAGAAACGCCTTGATCTCGCTGCCGTAGATCAGACGGTTGCCGTCGTGCTGGTAGTAGAACGGCTTGATGCCGAACAGGTCGCGCGCGCACACGAGGCGCTTCTTCGGCGCGTCCCAGATGGCGATGGCGAACATGCCGCGCAGCTTCTCGAACACGTCGGTGCCCCACGCCTCGTAGCCGTGGACGATGGTCTCGGTGTCGCCGTTCGTGACGAACTCGTAGCCCAGCGCCTCAAGCTCGGCGCGCAGCTCCTGGAAGTTGTAGATCTCGCCGTTGAACGTGACGGTCACCGTGCCGTCGGCGTTCTGCATGGGCTGGCGCGAGCCCTCGAGGTCGATGATGCTCAAGCGGCGGAAGCCCATGGCGATGTCGTCGTCCACGAAGAAGCCCTCGTCGTCGGGCCCGCGATGGGCGATGCGATCGGCCATGTCCTTGACAACGGCCTTGTTGGTATCGGTATCGTAATCGACCGCGGTGAATCCCACGAATCCGCACATATGATCGGCTCCTCCTGCGTGCGCGCCTGCGCTTCTCGCGCGGCGGGTGCGTTCATATCCTTCGGTATGATACGCCACCGCCGCGCAATCCCCAAGGGCGGCGATGGAAACCCCATATCCAGACGCAGCCCCCAGCCCGCGGCCAACGGATCGCCGCCCCGCGTTTCTCGGCTCTTCACGGAGATTCGCTTCCCGCGCCACGCCGAAAGCGAGCTATGGGATAATGCTGCGGTATACCGTACATAAGGAGAACCCGACATGCCCGCTTCACCCCGCATCGCATCTACCGCCGACGTCGCGCGCCGATTGCAGCCCGTCGTCGTAGGCGGCGACATCCTGGCCTACAGCTACGTCCGCGAGCTGCACCGCGCCTACGGCGTCGAGCGCACCATCGTGCTGGCCACGCAGGACATCAAGATGCTGTCGTCGAGCCGCTTCACCGACTACCGCCTGGAGCCGCTCATCCACGAGCCGGAAGGCCTCTACGACGCGCTCGAGCGCGTGGCCGCCCAAGTGCGCGCCGAGGACCCCGACCGCGTGCTGCTGGTGCTGGGCTGCGACGACTGCCACGCGCGCATGCTGTCGTCGGGAAAGCCGCGCTTGGAAGCGGCCGGCTACACGGTTCCCTACATCGACTTCGACCTGCTCGACGACATCACGCAGAAGCGCCGCTTCTACGAGCTGTGCGACGAACTGGACATCCCCTACCCCCGCACCTGGTACTTCGACTGCGGCGAGAGCGGCCCAGCCGAGCTGCCGGTGCAGGACTTCCCCTACCCGCTGATCGCGAAGCCGTCGAACTCGGCGCAGTTCCAAGACGCCGACATCCCCCGCAAGCGCAAGATCTACGAGATCGAAAGCGCCGAGGAGCTGGCTCAGGTGTGGCGCGACATCCGCACCTCCGATTACGACAACGAGCTGGTGCTGCAGGACTTCATCCCCGGCGGCGACGACGCCATCCGCACGCTCACCACATTCTCGGACGCCTCGGGCGAGGTGCGCGTGGTGTCGGGCGGCGTCGTATGCCTGCAGGACCACGACCCCACAGCACTCGGCAACCCGCTGTGCATCATGGGCGAGCGAGAGCCCGAGATCATCGCGTGCGCCAAGCGCTTCCTCAAGCGCACGGGCTACCGCGGCTTCGCGAACTTCGACATCAAGCTGGACGAGCGCGACGGCTCGTTCCGCTTCTTCGAGGTGAACACGCGCTGCGGCCGCAACACGTACTACATGAGCCTGGGCGGCCAGAACTTCGTCGAGCTCATCGTGCGCGAGTTCCTGCTGGGCGAGACCATCGACTACCGGGAGGCGTACGATCCGTTCGTCTACAGCTGCGTGCCGCGCTACGTGCTGGATCGCAGCATGGAGAACCGCGCGCGCCTGCAGCAGGCCCTCGAGACGCTGCGCCGCACCCCCGAGCCCTACCCGTTGCACTACGCGCCCGACTCGTTCATGCACAACGTCTGGGCGAAGGTGATGCACGTGAACCAGATCCCCAAGTTCAAGCGCTTCTACTGGGACACCGACGGCAAGCAGCTGAAGTAACGAATCACGCGGAAAGGCGGCGCGCCGATGAAGATGAAAGCCTGGGAGTGGGCGGTTTGGATCGCGCTTTGCATCGCGCCGCTCGCCGCTGCGGCGGCAGCGCTCGGATCGCTGCCTGACACCATCGCGCTGCATGCCGGCGTACACGGCGTGATCGACCGGTACGGCTCCAAGTACGAGACGCTGCACATAGCGGCCATCCTGGGTCTTCCCAACCTTGCTCTCATGCTCGTCTCTTGGAAAGCGCCTGCACTCTTCGCCAAGGGAACCATCCACGGCGTCGACAGCCCTCGCAGCGCACGCATCCTCTTCCTGGTGATCGGCTCGATCGAAACCATCATCGCCATCGGGGTGGTGCTCTCGTTCGGACGCGGCGCCCTCGCAGGCTAGCGCCCTACACCGGTCGCCTATGCCCCTCTTCGGTGGTCAGGATCACGGGGCCGTCCTCGGTGATGGCCACCGTCTTCTCGAAGTGCGCCGACGGCAGGCCGTCGCGCGTGCACACGAGCCACCCGTCGGGCATCTGGCGCGTCTTGTACGTGCCCAGGTTGATCATCGGCTCGATGGCCAGCACCATGCCCGCCTCCAGCTTCACGCCGGTGTGCTTGCGGCCGAAATTCGGCACGTTGGGATCCTCGTGCATGTCGCGCCCGATGCCGTGCCCCACGTACTCGCGCACCACGCCGTAGCCCGCTTCCTCGGCCACGCTCTGCACGGCGTGGCCGATGTCGCCCAGCCGGTTGCCCGGTCGCGCGGCGTCGAGCCCGGCCCACATGCACCGCTCGGTCACGTCCAGCAGGCGCTTCTTCTCCGGCGAGATCTTCCCCACCGCGTACGTCCACGCGTTGTCGCCCACCCAGCCGTCCACGATGGCGCCCGTGTCGATGGAGATGATGTCGCCCTCCTTGAGCACCACGCTGCGCGAAGGGATGCCGTGCACGATCTGCTCGTTCACCGATGCGCAGATGGAGCCGGGGAACCCGCCGTAGCCCTTGAACGCGGGCACGCCGCCTTCCGCCCGGATGAGCGCCTCGGCCAGCTCGTCCAGCTCGAGCGTGGACACGCCAGGCCGCACCTGCGCGCCTACTTCGCGCAGCACCTTGGCCGACACGCGGCCCGCTTCCTTCATGGCCTCGATCTCGGCCGGGGACTTCCTGATGATCATACGCGTTCGCACCTTGCCTTGTACGCCGTTGTTTGCCGTCGCCCAGTATAGCACTGCCGCCCCGGCTTCCGAGGCCGTTACATCCCTCCCACGACCCCGAAACGCCTCCGCGGCGGGCGGCAACGCGCGCGAGCGCCGCCTCTAGCATGGCAAGGGCAACCGTCAGCAAACGAACAGGAGGCTCTATGAACCCGTTTGACCAGAAACCGACGAAATCCCTTGAGGACATGATGCTGGACTGGAAGGATCTTTCGCCCCGCCCTTACAAGAAGCTGGAAACCGATCCGTACACCAAGGCGCGCATCATCCTCATGAACGGTATCGAGGTGGAGGCCGTGATGTTCGGCCACAACTTCAACCGCAACTGCGAGGACAACGACCTGCGCCGCGACCTCGCCCTCATGCGCCGCATCGAGGCCGGTCAGCAGAAGCACGTGAACTGGCTGTCGCCCTCCGACGAGACACCGCTTGAGACCACCATCGGCTACGAGCAGCTGGCCGTCGACCTCACGGCCTGGCTCGCCATGCACGAGCCCGACGCGTACGCGAAATCCTGCATGGACTTCGCCCTGCTCGAGGACTTCGACCACCTGTACCGCTACGCGAACCTGCTCAAGGTCGACGAGGACCTGCCCGCTCACGAGCTCGTGCTCGACACCATCGAGATCACGCCGGGCCGTCCCACCGTCGCGCACCATCGCCATCCGTTCGACTCGTTCCGCGCCCCGCGCAACGCCAAGACCGCCGACATCCGCACGATCCTCGGCGCGCTCATCCTGACGGCCGGCGAGCAGCAGACCATGAACTTCTACATGAACCTGGGCAACACGCAGCCCGAAGGCGTCGCGCGCGACCTCTACCTGGAAATCGGCATGGTCGAGGAAGAGCACGTCACGCACTACGGCGCGCTGCTCGACCCTTCGGCCACCTGGCTGCAGAACCTGCTTCTGCGCGAGTACATGGAGACGTACCTGTACTATTCGTTCTACGAGACCGAGGTCGACCCGTACGTGAAGAAGATCTGGGAGCAGCACTTCGAGCAGGAAGTCGGGCACCTGCACAAGGCCGCCGACCTGCTGTACAAGCACGAGAACATGGAATGGCAGTCGCTCATCCCCGACGGCGAGTTCCCCGAGCTTCTGGACTTCCACCCCACGAAGGACTACGTGCGCGAGGTGCTGGACGAGCAGGCGACCCTCACCGCGAAGGAAGAGGAGTTCGTCGAACTGGACGAGCTGCCCGGCGACTACCGCTTCTTCGGCTGGAACGACCAGGTGAACGGCCGCATTCAGAACGTGCCCAGCCACCGCGTCATCCGCGAGGCGCAGAAGAAGGACGGCGAGGACTACCGCATCGAGGACCAGCCCAGCCCGGTGCGCGCGCTGCGCAACCGCAAGGAGGACAACACGAAGCTCGGCCGCGTGCAGGGCTCCGAGCACGACTCCTCCCGCGCTCCGGCGCGCGAGAAGCTGGAAGAAGTCGTCGAGCGCGAAGAGGTGCTGGCATAACCGCCCTCCCCTTTCCTGCCCGAACGAACGGAAGCGCCCGCGGAATCACTCCGCGGGCGCTTCTTCGTCTCCCGTGCGTCCCGGATGCCCGGGCTGCCGGCCGCCTTCGTCCTTGAGGCGCCCCGCGTCCTTGAGCGCCCGGCGCAGGATGAACTCCACCTGGGCGTTCACGCTGCGCAAATCGTCGGCGGCCCACCGTTCGATGCCGGCCCACACCTCCGAATCGATGCGCAGGGGATACTGTTTTCGCTTCGCCATAGCTTGCCACCGAAGCTGCGGCACGGCGCGTGGCGCCGCGCCGCAGCGTTCCTTCCTACTGGTACAGCGTTCCCGTGTTCAGCACGGGCTGCGCGTCGGACTCGCCGCAGAGCACCACCATGAGGTTCGACACCATGGCGGCCTTGCGCTCGTCGTCCAAGTCTACCACGTTCTTCGCCGACAGCTCGGCCAGCGCCATGTCCACCATGCTCACCGCGCCCTGCACGATCTTCTCGCGGGCGGCGATGACGGCTTCGGCCTGCTGGCGGCGCAGCATCGCCTGGGCGATCTCCGGCGCGTACGCCAGGTGCGTGAGGCGCGCGTCGTCGATGACCACGCCGGCCTTCTCCAGGCGCACCGCCAACTCTTCCTTGAGCGCCTCGGACACCTCCTCGATGTTGCTGCGCAGCGTGATCTCGTCTTCGGGCTCGCCGGGCATCTGGTCATAGGCGTACGTGGTGGCCACATGACGCAGCGCCGTCTCGCTTTGCGTATGCACGTAGGTGTTGTAGTCGTCCACGTCGAACAGCGCTTTCGCCGTGTTCTCGACGCGCCACACGATGACGTCGGCGATCTCGATGGGGTTGCCGCACTTGTCGTTCACCTTGAGGTGCTCGCCGTTGTACGTGCGGGCGCGCAGCGAGACCTTCGTGGACTTCGCGATGGGCTTGCCCGTGGCCACGTCGACCGTGGAGCCGGCGTTGCGGGAGTAGAACGGGTTGGCCCAGTGGAAACCTTCGTCGCGCACGGTGCCCTTGTAGTCGCCGAACAGGATGAGCACGCGCGCCTGGTTCGGCTGGATGGTGAAGAAGCCCATCAGCAGCAGGACGGGCGCCACGCATACGGCGACGATGCCCGCCACCAGCAGCGCAATGCCGAGCGTTTGCGTCGCGGTCGTGATAGGCGCATCATCGGGCGGAGCCATGGTCGCCCCCGTCACGATCAACGCGACGCACAGCGCGACGACGGCGAGCAGAAGCGCCAGCATCGGCCAGCCGCTCCTTGCATGAACGGTCTTCTCGACGGACATGATGATCCCTTTCTCTCTCAGGCTCCGCGCCCCATGCGCTCGCCCGCCACCTCAGCGAGGTGATACGAATATGATATCACATTGAGATCGTTATAGGAAGCGTGGGGGCGAAGGGCTCCGCATCGCCTTCCTCCCCGTCGAGCATAGGCGTCTCAGAGTGTTTCACATGAAACATTTGTTCGTTCATGATGCAAAAGAAAAGGAGCCTCTCGGCTCCTTTTCATGGTTCGTGCTCGTGCGCTTATTCAGCGGCGGGCTCCGTGTAGTTGCGGTTCACGGACGGATCGACCTTCACGCCGGGGCTCATCGTGGAGGACACCGTGATGGACTTCACGTACTTGCCCTTCGCGGCGGCCGGCTTCATACGGAGGATCTCGTCGTACACGGCGCCGTAGTTCTCGGCCAGCTGCTCGGCGGTGAAGCTCACCTTGCCGAGGATGACGTGCGCGATGCCGTAACGGTCGGCGCGGTACTCCACGCGGCCGCCCTTGAGCTCGTTGATGGCCTTCGCCACGTCGTTGGTGACGGTGCCCAGCTTCGGGTTCGGCATGAGGCCGCGGGGGCCGAGGATCTTGCCCAGGCGACCGACCTTGCCCATCTGATCGGGCGTGGCCACGGCGGCGTCGAAGTTGAACTCGCCGGCCTGGATCTGCTGCGTCAGCTCGTCGGTGCCCACGATGTCGGCACCGGCCTCTTCGGCGGCACGGGCGGCTTCGCCCTCGGCGAACACGGCCACGCGGACGGTCTTGCCCGAGCCGTTCGGCAGGCTCACGGTGCCGCGGAGCTGCTGATCGGCCTGACGGGTGTCGATGCCCAGGCGGAAGTCCGCCTCCACCGTCTCGTCGAACTTCGCGAACGAGACCTCCTTCACGAGGGCCATGGCCTCGAGGGGGGCGCGGGTCTCCTCGCCGACCTTCTCGAGAGCGGCGCGATAGTTCTTGGAAAGCTTCGTCATGGTTCTTCCTTTCGTGGTGAGTAGCGAGCGCCCTCGGCGCCCTTCCACTGCGTTCTATCGAACAACGGCCGCCTTTCCGGCGGCCGGTCATTCCCTACGTCGGGCAGCTGGAGGCTAGTCTTCCAGCGTCTTGCCCTGAAGCATGGCCGCGACCTTCTTGGAGGGCACGTACTTGATCTTCATCTCGCGACCCTCGATGCGCACGCCCATGCTGCGAGCCGTGCCGGCGATGATCTCCATGGCGGCCTCGATGGTATTGGCGTTGAGGTCGGGCATCTTGATCTCGGCGATCTCGCGGAGCTGATCCTCCGTGAGCGTGCCGACGGGCTGCACGTGCGGCAGGCCGGAACCGCTGTTGATGTTCAGCTTCTCCTTGATGAGGACGGCCGCCGGCGGGGTCTTGCACACGAAGGTGAACGACTTGTCCTCGTACACCGTGATCTCGACCGGGATGATGGTGCCGGACTGGTCCTGCGTCTGGGCGTTGAACGCCTGGCAGAACTGCATGATGTTGACGCCCTGGGCGCCGAGGGCCGGGCCGACCGGAGGAGCCGGGTTGGCGGCGCCCGCGGGGATTTGCAGCTTGATAAAGCCGGTTTGCTTCTTTTCAGCCATGAGAGCTTCCTTTCAGCTGAGTAAAATCATCTAGACAAATCTATCAACAAAGCGGCATAGGTCGAATGAGAAGCCCCGGTCCACGCGGGCACGCGACGCCGCTTGTGTTCGCACCTTTAAATCTTGGCCACCTGATCGAACGAAAGCTCGACCGGAGTCTCGCGGCCGAAGATGGAGACCATGACCTTCACCTTGCCGGCATCGGGCGACACCTCGGACACCACGCCGTCGAACTCGGCGAGCGGACCCGAGACCACCTTCACCGACTGCCCCACTTCCAGGCTCGACGAAGTCTTCTTCGGAGCCTCGCGGCTCGTGCGCTTCATGATCTTGTTGTACTCGTCGCGCGTGAGCGGCGCAGGGTTGCCGTCGGCACCCACGAACCCCGTCACGCCCGGGGTGTTGCGAACCGCAGCCCAGCTGCGATCGTCCAGCTCCATGCGGACGAGCACGTAGCCCGGGAACACCTTCTTCTCGCTCTCGACGCGACGGCCGCCCTCTTTGATCTCGGTGACCATCTCTGTCGGGATCTCGATACCGAAGACGTTGTTCTCGAGACCCATCGTTTCGATGCGCGTCTCGAGGTTCTTCTTGACCTTGTTCTCGTATCCTGAATACGTGTGCAGGACGTACCACTTCTTCGCCATGCGCTTAGACCCCCAAACCGGAAATTGCAATCAGCAGCGGCGTGATGACGACGTTGTCGAGCACGGCAACGTACACGCCGAAGAACACGAGCGCGACTACCACGACGACGCTCCAGCGCAGGACGTCCTGCTTGGTCGGCCACGTGACGCGCTTGAGCTCCGAGCGAACGTCCTTGAGAAACCCGAAACGACGCTTCTTCGCAGGCTTCTTCTCAGGAGCCTTCTCGACCTTCTTCTCGACGGCTTTCGCAGAGGCCTTCGCCTGCTTGCCGCCGTCCACGGCCGCGTCGCTTTTTTCGGCCTTCTTGAAGAACCGCTTCTTAGGCGCCTCGGTCGCAGCAGCATCGGCCTCGGCGTTCTTGTTCGCCTTGGCAGCGGCCTCTTCCTTCAGCGCCTGCTCCTTGCGGGCTGCGCGTGCGGCAGATGCCTTCGCTCGCTGTGTCTTTGATTTCTTCGCCATCTGATTCCTTAACCGGGGATTCGTATCCGTGTAAACGCCAAACAAGCAGCCTGATCACAAGCTGCTCATCCAAGCAACCTGATGCAAGCTGCTCATATACTCGAGCTGGCAGGCCAGGAGGGACTCGAACCCCCAACATGCGGTTTTGGAGACCGCCGCTCTACCAATTGGAGCTACTGGCCTATGCTCGTGCAAACCTCTGACGCGCTATCGGGTCTCTTTATGCACCGTGTGGCACTTGCACCACTTGCAGTACTTCTTCAACTCGATACGATCAGGATTGTTCTGCTTGTTCTTCTTGGTCGTGTAGTTACGGCGCTTGCACTCCGTGCACGCCAAAGTGACCAACGTACGCATGAATTCTCCTTTATGCCTCAACTGAAACGAGCTTGGATCTCATACACATGAATTTTCATGAGCGGGGCCCGCTTGGAGCGGGCCCCGCCGAATCACGCTAAAACGGTGTTACTTGATGATCTTCGTAACGCGACCGGAGCCGACCGTGCGGCCACCCTCGCGGATAGCGAAGCGCAGGCCCTCTTCCATGGCGATCGGGTGAATGAGCTCGCCCTTGATCTCCACGTTGTCGCCCGGCATGACCATCTCGGTGCCCTCGGGAAGGTGGGCAACACCCGTCACGTCCGTCGTGCGGAAGTAGAACTGCGGACGGTAGCCGTCGAAGAACGGCGTGTGGCGGCCGCCCTCTTCCTTCGTCAGGATGTAGACCTGACCCTCGAACTCGGTGTGCGGGGTCACGCTACCGGGCTTGCAGAGAACCTGGCCGCGAACGATCTCCTCGCGCTTGACACCGCGGAGCAGGCAGCCGATGTTGTCGCCGGCCTGAGCCTCGTCGAGCAGCTTGCGGAACATCTCGATACCGGTGCAGACCGTGTTCTGGGTCTCCTTGATACCGACGATCTCCAGCGGGTCGTTGACATGCAGCGTACCGCGCTCCACACGACCGGTGGCAACGGTGCCACGGCCGGTGATGGTCATCGTGTCCTCGACGGCCATCAGGAACGGCTTGTCGACCATGCGCTCCGGCGTCGGGATGTAGGAGTCGACGGCGTCCATGAGCTCCCAGACCTTCTCCTGCCACTCTTTGTCGCCCTCGAGAGCCTTCAGAGCGGAGCCACGGATGATCGGGGTGTCGTCGCCCGGGAACTCGTAAGAGTCGAGCAGCTCGCGAACTTCCATCTCGACGAGCTCGAGGAGCTCCTCGTCGTCGACCATGTCGCACTTGTTCAGGAAGACCACGATGTAGGGCACGCCGACCTGACGGGCGAGCAGGATGTGCTCGCGGGTCTGGGCCATCGGGCCGTCGGTGGCGGCGATAACGAGGATGGCGCCGTCCATCTGAGCAGCACCCGTGATCATGTTCTTGACGTAGTCAGCGTGACCGGGGCAGTCGACGTGAGCGTAGTGGCGGGAATCCGTCTCGTACTCGATGTGAGCGATGGAGATCGTGATACCGCGCTCGCGCTCCTCGGGAGCCTTGTCGATGTTCTCGAACGCCGTGAAGTCGGCACGAGCGGAGCCGTGCGAGCCGTCGTTCTCGGACAGCGTCTTGGAAATGGCGGCCGTCAGGGTCGTCTTACCGTGGTCGACGTGGCCGATGGTACCGATGTTAACATGCGGCTTGGAACGCTCGAACTTCTCCTTAGCCATGTTTCATCCTCCTTATAGGATATTTTCGCGAAACGAAAACAAAATAACGACGCGTCCGACAAAGCGGACGCGAAATAATACAATGGTAGCGGTGACTGGATTTGAACCAGTGACGCCACGGGTATGAACCGTGTGCTCTAACCAACTGAGCTACACCGCCAGGTAGCAAAAAATGGAGCCTGCGATCGGACTTGAACCGACGACCTCTTCCTTACCAAGGAAGTGCTCTACCGACTGAGCTACACAGGCGAAAAATGGTGGGCGCGCTAGGATTCGAACCTAGGTAGGCATAGCCAACGGGTTTACAGCCCGTCCCCTTTAGCCACTCGGGCACACGCCCATAATTCGCTGCTTAATTCATGTGTATTTATCAAGCTGCCTGCCGCGCTTTTCGGTGAACCCGAACGCGCGAGCAGGAGAATAATACGCTAGGAACATCGGCGTGTCAACTGTCTACACGCCCCCGGGCGTGTCTCCACGATTCCTCCTTTTCTCGACCTCTCCGCCCAGCGAATCGAGCGACGACCTCGCAGAAGCTCATCGCCCGCCGCCGTCCCGGCGTTCCAAAGTTTCGCGAATCGGCAAATACGCTTTCACAAGATCGTCGAGGCGCATGCGCGCGTTCGCAGGACTGGTGGAAGGAAGTCCCGTGTGCGCAAGGCCGGGAAGTTGCGGCGCGCCGAAGCGGCGATAGAGCGCCGTCGCCTTCGAGCCCGTGGTGAACACGGCTTCGAGCGGCGCCGCCTCGGCAATGCGCGAAAGATTGTTCGCAACGGGGTCGACGATGCTCGCATCCGAAGCTCCGACGATAGCGCAGGACGACAGAACGTCCCAAAGAGCGATGCCGTGCGCATAGAGAAACGCCGTGCGTCCCTCGATGCCGAGCGGCTCGGGCTCGTCGAACAGCGCGCCCATCACCTTCCAGAACCGGTTTTGCGGATGCCCGTAGTAGAATCCGATCTCGCGCGATTTCGGAGAAGGCATGGTTCCCAGCACGAGCACGCGCGAATCGACTGCATATATAGGTTCGAGCGGATGCTCGATGCGAACGGCTTCCACGAGCCCTCCCCTATGCGCGGCTGGGCAGCTCGAGCGAAGCCTCGTCCAGCACATGCCCGCGAACGGCGCGCCTGAACTCGTTGAGGAAGTAGCCCTCGGACAAACCGAGCTCGCAATCGAGCGCGTACACGGTCAGCGTGTAGTCGTGCGTCTTGTCAGGCGGGTACGGGCCCGCGTAACGATGGATGATGCGCGGGTCGGTATGGCTGCCTGCCAGAGGCGACCAATCGCTGTTCGAGCCCTGTACGCAAGCCAGCTCGCCCGAGGCGCTGGCGTTCTCGGGAACGAGCGTCGTGTCCGGCGCGATGTCGCACGCAAGCCAATGGATCCAGCAGAAGCCGCCTACGGGGACGGCGTCGTAGTCGAGAAACGTGAGCGCAAGCGAGCGCGCGCCTTCGGGCACGTCGGCGATTTCTATGGGAAACGAGCGGACGGGATGCCCGTCCAGCTGGTACGCTTCGGGGGCGTGCTTGCCGAAGCGATCGGGCAGCAGCCCGTTGTCGAGCTCGACGAATATGCGCATGGTCGATCTCCTTTCGCGCGGAACCAACGGTTGGCACCGTGGTATAGAAGAAGGGAGGGCCGAAGCCCTCCCTTAGTGATCGTATGAAGCCTTAGAACTGCAGCGCGTTCGTGAACTGCGCCCACGACAGCGGATCGGTGTCGCGCACGTACGCGTTGAAGGTGGGAGCGTGCACGTAGTGCGAGCCGCCTGCACTCACCGCGATACCGACGTGACCGTAACGCCACAGCACGTCGCCCGGACGCGCCTCGGAAACCGATACGACGCGCGCGGCTGCCGCGTACTGCGCCTCGCTCTGGTGCGGCAGATACATGCCCACCTGGCGGTACGCCCACGTGACCAAGCCGGAGCAGTCAAAGGAGTCGGGGCCTTCGGCACCCCAGATGTAGGGGCAGCCGATACGGCTCATAGCGTAGCCCACGACCGAGTCGTAGGAACCGACCGGACGGGACGGATACACTACAGAACCGCCACCACCGCCGCCGCCGGACGAACCGCTTCCGCCGCCGGAGCCGGAACCTGAACCGCCGCTAGCGCCGCCACCGCCGCCGCCGGGATTCACCGCCTGCTCCGCCTGGCGCTGACGCTCGGCCTCGGCCGCAGCCTCCGCCGCCGCAGCGGCCGCCGCCGCAGCCTGCTCCTGCTGAAGGAGCTCCTGCGCTTCGGCATCGAGGGAGCTGACCAGCTCGGTAGCCTGGTCGACCTTGGCCTGGACATCGCTTTGGATCTGTTTGGCTTCCGCAGCCTTGGCCGAGGCGATTTGCTCTTGGCGAGCGAATTCGTCCTTGGCAGCCTGCAGCTCTTCGCGCAAGGTCTTCGTCTGGTCGACCATATCGGCGTCGTTCTCGTTCATCTTGTTGAGAAGATCCCAATTCTGGGTGAACTCTTCGAACGAGGCGGCACCCAGGACGAAATCGACGAAGCTCGTGGATCCGTTGCGGTACATGTTGCGGGCACGCGTGCCCAGCTTGTCCTGCAGATCGCTGATCTGGCTGTTAGCGTCGTCGATTTTGGCCTGCTGATCCTCCATCGCCTTCTGCGCGGCATCGCGCTCGTCGAGGGCGGAGTAATAGCTGATTTCGGCAGCCTCGAGATCGGCCTGCAAGCCGATCAGCTGGTTGCGCACCGCATCGGCCTCGGCCTGCTTCTCAGCAGCCGTCTCTGCGAACGCGGTCGTCGGAGCCAGAACGGAAAGGGCGCCGAGCGCGGCCGCGCCGGTGAGGAATGTTCGCCTGCTCAGTCCGATTGTATGCTCGCTCATGTATGAAATCCTCCTAGATTGAGCACGTAGTATGTATGGGCAAAAGCTGAACGCATGATACCACGTTCGCGCCGATGGTCAAAAAAGGTTGTGAACGCGTTTCATAAGCCCAGTTCAAAGCCGCCACATGGGGCGATGTCGAAGTGCCGCAGCCGTATCCTTCACGTCACGAAACCACAAACAAGCCCTCCATCAGGCATGACGGGAAAAAGAGGAGGCCACCAAGTGTTGTGGTGGCCTCCTCTAGATGTTGTGCAACCGTGAACGATCCGACTACTGCACGACCTTTTCGACGGCGGCTCCCCCTTCGTCCATGTAATGGTCGAACTCGTTCGCGACCGCCTCCGACGGGGCGGGCGTGAGCAGCGACACGATGATGATGGCGGCGAACGACAGGACGAACGCGGGGAGCAGCTCGTAGATGCCGAACACGCCGCCGAGAGGCTTGATGAAGTTGTGCCAGACGAGCACCGTGACCGTACCAGTGATCATGCCGGCCAGCGCACCCTGCATGTTGGCGCGGCGCCAATACAAGGCGCACAGGGTGAGCGGGCCGAACGAGGCGCCGAGGCCCGCCCAAGCGTAGGACACCACCCCGAAGATAGAAGAGTTCTCGTCGTACGCCACGATGATGCCGAACATGAACACCGCGATGAGCGTGAGGCGCGCCACGATCATGACCTGGCGGTCGGTGGCGTCTTTCTTGACGACCCCGCGGAAGATGTTCTCAGCCACCGAGGAGCCGGCGATCAGCAGGTACGAGGACGAGGAGCTCATCGACGCCGCGAAGATGCCCGACACCACTACGCCGCACATGAACGGCGGCAAGATCATCTGGGACAGCACGATGAACACGTTTTCGGCCTGAGCCTGCGTGGCGAAGTCGACGGGAATGATGACGCGGCCCACCAAGCCGATGCAGATGCCGCAGGCCAGCGACACGACGCACCATACGACCGCGATCACGCGCGACTTCTTCACCTCGTCAGCCGAGCGGATGCCCATGAATCGCACGAGCACCTGCGGCATACCGAAGTAGCCGAGGCCCCACGCCAGCATCGAGGCGATGGTGATGAGCGGGTACTCGGCCGCGTCGCCGAACAGGGGCGTCCCGTTCTCCACGAGCTGCCGGCCCGCGTCGTCCACGAGGGGCACCGCTATCTGGGTGCCGCTGAGGAAGCCGGGGATGTTCTGCAGGAACGCGACGGTGTTGTCGACGCCGCCCGCCCAGGCGACCGAGCCCACGAACACGGTGGCCAGCGCGAAGAACATGAGCACGCCCTGCACGAAGTCGGTGGTGACCACCGAAAGGTAGCCGCCGACCAGCGTGTACAAAAACACGATGATGGCGCCGAGCACCATCATCGTGGCGTAGTCGAGGCCGAACAGCGTGGCGAACAGCTTTCCGCACGTGACGAAACAGCTGCCCACGTACACGCAGAAGAACACCATGATGATGAGCGCGGCCACCGTGGACACGATGTTCTTACGGTCATGGAAGCGCTTGCTGTAGAATTCCGGCAGCGTGATGGAATCGCCCGCCACCACGGAATACTTCCGCAAACGCTTCGCCACGAACTTCCAGTTGAGATACGTGCCGATGGCAAGGCCGATGGCGGTCCACATGGCGTCGGACGCACCGGTGAAGTAGGCCACGCCCGGCAGGCCCATGAGCAACCAGCCCGACATGTCGGACGCCTCCGCCGACAGCGCCGTGAGCCACGGCCCCACCCCGCGGCCGCCGAGGAAGTACTCGGCCGTCGACGAGTTCGAGCGCTTCGCGTACACGAACCCGATGGTGAGCACCGCGACGAAATACAGGAGCATCGCGAATACGACCCAAAAATCGTTGGAAACCACAGGTGTCTCCTCCCCTCTTCTCTATGCGAAATGAGGGAATTATACGACAACGGCGCGGGTCGAAGCGCGACTAATTGCGGCGGAGGCAGGTCATCGCCCCCGCCGCCCCGCCTCATGCAGGATGAAGGGACTTGGAACGAAGCCTACTTTTCGGCTTTCTCGGGGTGGCCGTGGTCCTTCTGCCAGCGATCCCAAGTGGAGTAGCAGATGGCGGCGCGCTGGTCTTGATCGGGGAACTTGTCCTTCTCGTAGCGGGTGATGTGCTCCATGCAGCGCGAGATGTAGGTTTCCTTCTTCTCGTTGGCGCGCGGGTCGGGTATGGGCATGAGGGCCTCCTTTCGTCGGATGCCCGCATCGTAGCGCGCGGAGCTTCCGGCGCAGCGGAGGGCGGCGGAGCCGTTGCACGCGGGACACCGGACCGTCGTTCGGCGAAAACGCTATCGACGGCCTTTCCCCTTAACCTTATACTGGGGATCGTACGCACGACTCACAATGGAAGGAAGCACGATGCCCACGTACGCGGAGATGGATAACGTTCAGCTGGCAGCGCTCAAGGAGGAGCTGGAGCGCGAGTACGGCGAGATCAAGGCGCGCGGTCTGGCGCTGAACATGGCGCGCGGCAAGCCCGCCAAGGCGCAGCTCGACCTCAGCATGCCGCTGCTGGAAACCGTGACCACGATGGAGGACTGCGTGGCCGCCGACGGCACCGACTGCCGCAACTACGGCGTGGGATTCGGCCTTCCCGAGGCCAAGGAGTTCATGGCCTGCATGCTGGACGACGAGCCGGACAACGTCATCGTGTTCGGCAACGCCAGCCTCAACATCATGTACGACACCGTGGCGCGCTGCTGGATGTTCGGCACGCTGGGCTCTGAGCCGTGGGGCAAGCTGGACACGGTGAAGTGGATCTGCCCCGCTCCCGGCTACGACCGCCACTTCGGCGTGACCGAGGAGTTCGGCATCGAGATGATCCCCGTGCCGATGACCGACGAAGGGCCCGACATGGACGAGGTCGAGCGCATCGCCGCCTCCGACGCCTCCGTGAAGGGCATCTGGTGCGTGCCGAAGTACTCGAACCCCGGCGGCACGACGTATTCCGACGAGACGGTGCGCCGCCTGGCCGCCATGGAGTGCGCCGCCGACGACTTCCGCATCTTCTGGGACAACGCGTACTGCGTGCACCATCTGTTCGACGACGCGGCCGAGCAGGATCAGCTGCTCGACATCGCCGCCGCCTGTCGCGAAGCGGGAACCGAGGACCGCTGCTTCAAGTTCGCCTCCACCTCGAAGGTGACGTTCCCCGGCGCGGGCATCTCCGCCTTGGCGGCGAGCCCGGCCAACATCGCCGAGATCAAGAAACGCGTGGGCGTGCAGACCATCGGCCACGACAAGCTGAACCAGCTGCGCCACGTGCGCTTCCTGCGCGACGCCGAAGGCCTGGCGGCGCACATGGCCAAGCACGCCGCCATCCTGCGCCCGAAGTTCGAGCTGGTGAACGCCAAGCTGCAGGAGGGACTCGACGAGGTGGGCGGCTGCTCGTGGTCGAACCCGCGCGGCGGCTACTTCGTGTCGTTCGACGCACCGCAAGGCTGTGCCAAGCGCGTCGTGACCCTGGCGAAGGAAGCAGGCGTCACGATGACGGGCGCAGGCGCCACGTACCCGTACAAGCAGGATCCGAACGACAGCAATATCCGCATCGCCCCCACCCTGCCGCCGCTGGAGGAGTTGGACGAGGCTATGGACGTGTTCACCGTCTGCGTGAAGCTGGCCTACGTGGAGAAGCTGCTGGGCTAGACTGCACGCCCGGCTTGCGATCGTTCGGAAGGAGCCGCCCTCGGGCGGCTCCTTTTCTTGTTCGGGGCATGTAAGGCGCACAGGTTGGCGCAGTCCGTAGGCCGCCGGAGCCGTCGGAACCGTCAGAACGGCGAGACGTAGAGGCGCATGCCGTCGGGAAGGCGCACCAACCCCGCATCTTGCAGGACTTCGGCAAGCGGGGAATCCAGGATCGATCGGCCGTTGAGCGTTTCCACGACCACCTTCTTGCGGGCGCCTTCGGCTCCCGCGCGCCTGAGGGAGCGCTTCTCGTGCGCCACGAGGGCCCGCGCCGCCCGGGCGAGCGCGTCGCCGTCGTCCGTGAACGACAGCAGCGAGCGCAACCCCGCCGCAGCGTAGAGCGCCGGCACGCCGCCCAGCACGACGACGAGGCTGCCCGCGCGACGCGTCGGACGGGCTTCATGCTCTTCGGCGCCCTCGGCATCGGCGCGCGCGACCGGCGGCCAAGGCAGGCCGGCGCCGTACAGGCACGCGGGATCGTCGGCGGCGAGCACGACGGGCTCGCGTGGATCGGCCTCGCCGTCGCCCGCCTCGTAGGTGCGCAGCACGTCGATGGTCTCGCGCGCGGCGAACTGCGCGGGGCCGAGGCCCTGCACGAACGCGCCGCGCAGCACATCCCCCACGTCCTCCATCTGCCGCAGCACGGGAAGCAACGCGCCCAGCCCACCGGGCACGCCCGACAGCTGCACCACGTCGCGAGACAGCACGCCGTAGCGATCGAGGATCGATTCCACCAGCGCGATGGCGCGCACCGTGTCGTTCTCCGGCGACGGCATGATGAGCGACCACCGCCCCGTCAGAGCCGCGCCCACCGCGGCCTGCGCGGACGCTATGCCCCGCATCGTCGGAGAATCGACGGTGCGCATGGCGGACCGGCGGCTGCTCACGCGTCGACGCGGCGCGCTGCGCGGCTTGCCCGCAGCAGCGCCCGCGCCTTCGAGCGAGGCGCGCACCGGCGCGTACGTGTCGTTCGTCGCGCGCCCGTCCCACATGAGCTCGCGCATGGTGGAGGCTACGACCGCCTCGTCGACGAACTCGGGCGCAAGCCGTCGGCGCACCGCATCGACGATCTGGCGGAAGAATAAGCCGCCCCCGAACCCGAGCGCCTCCACCACGGTCGCCTCGACTGACGGCGCCGCCGAGCCTTCCAGCTTCGGCCCGTCGGACGGCGCATCGGCCAGATCGGGCCGTACGGGCGCGAACGGCGAATCGGTGGGATAGAACGCGACGAGGCCTGCGGCTTCGCGCTCGCGGGAGCTGCCAGGTCGCAACGCTCGCTCACGTCCATCGCCCTCGTCGCCTTCGCGGCGAGCGCCCGCCCACACCACGTCGCCCGAAGCCAGCAGCTCGTCGAGCATGCCGGGACGATAGTCGCGCACGCGGCTGGGGAACACGTGCGCCTCCCAGGCCGAAGCCGGCAGGAACACGCCTTCGAACTGGGCGATCACCTGGGCGAGTCCGTCGATGCCCTCGAATCGCTCCTCGCCCAGCGGCCCTGCTCCTTGCAGGTCGATCAGGAAGCGCGCGAACGCGCTCGGGCTCACCGCCTGCACGGCGCGGCGCGCTTCCGCCAACGACAGCGAGCGCAGACGCCGGAACACGCCCGTCTCGACCCAGGCGCACGCCCGCCCGTCCCCGTCTTCCCCGAAGCGGCCCTGCATGAGGCGCCCCGCCGAGGTGAGGCGGGCGAGGCCGTCCCGGGCGACGGCGACCCCGATGCCGAAGCGCGCCGCCGCGGCCTCGGCGGAGAAGGGGCCGTGCGTGCGCGCGTAGCGTGCGAGCAGTTCGTCCAGGGGGTGGAGCGCATCCTCGCCGCCATCGCTTTCGGCCGACGCCGCACGGGATCCTTCGATTTCGCGCTGCGCGCTTCGCTCGGGATCACGTAAGGGGGCTTGCGCTTGGCCGGATTGGCTGGCGGGGCGGTTGAGCGCGTCGGCCCACGGGGGGATCGTCGCGCCCAGCGCATCGCGCAGAAACGCCGCATCGTCGACGGCCGCCCAGAGCTCCTTGCCGCCCAACACGACCGTAAACGCCCGATGGGCGCGCTGCAGCTCTTCGAGCAGCGCATGCGCTTCCTCTTCGGTGGCCGCTTCGCCGCCCCCTTCGTCCGCTGCCCCGTCGTCGTCCGCTTCGGCGTCCGAGCGCATACGCAACGCCGCCTCCTCGACGGACAGCGGCCCCAGCACGCGCAGCAAGTCGGCCGCGCCCTCGATGCCGCGCATGCGCCGATCGGGAGCAAGACGCTGCAAGCCGGCCTCCACGCCGGCGATCACGTCCGCGTCCAGAACGTCGCCCAAGTCGGTCGAGCCCAGCAGCTCGCCCAACAGCGTGGGGTCGAGCGACAGCAGCGACGCGCGCTGCTCGGCGTGCGGCAGATCGCCCGCGTAGAGGTGCTCGCCCACGTACCCGAACAGAAGCGGCGCCGCGAACGGCGACGGCACCGACGTCTGCGCCTCCACCAAGCGCACCGATCCCGCCTGCACCTGCTCCATCAGCTCGTGCAGCGCCCTCATGTCGTACACGTCCTGCAAGCACTCGCGCGCCGTTTCCACCAGGATGGGGAACTCGCGCTCGCGCCGGGCGGCCTCCAGCAGCTGGCCGGCCTTGAGGCGCTGCTGCCACAGCGGGGCGCGCTTGCCCGGCGCGATGGGCGACATCAGCAGGGCGCGCGCGGCGCATTCGCGGAACCGCGCCGAGAACAGCGACGTGGAGCCCACGCGATCGCGCGCGATGCGGTCGAGCTCGTCGGGGTCGAACGCGAACAGCTCGATGCCGGGGAGGCGGGTCTCGGTCATGGGGATGCGCAGGACGATGCCGTCGTCGGCCGCCATGGCCTGCGCGTCGTAGCCGTAGATCGCCATGATGCGATCGGACACCGCCATCGCCCAGGGCTCGTGCACGCGGCGGCCGTACGGCGAATGCAGCAGCACGCGCCAGTCGCCCTGCTCGTCCTCGCAGCGTTCCACCACGAGCGTCTTGTCGTCGGGGATGATGCCCGTCGCCGCGCGCTGCGAGCGGATCAGCTCGACGAGGTTGCGCTGCGCATCGTCGTCGAGGCCGTCCGCGGCCAAGCGCTCGCTCACCGCGCAGGACACGCCGAAGCCCCCCTCCTCCGCCTCCGCATCGTCGCCTTCGATGCCCGCGGCCACCGCGCGCAGGAACGCGCCGCGCATGCGCCCCGTCTCGGCGGGCCGCCCCACGCCTTCGCCATGCCAGAACGGCAGACGGGCCGAGCGCCCGGGCGCGGGCTCCACGATCACGCGGTCGCGCGTGATCTCGCTGATACGCCACGAGCTGGTGCCCAGCGTGATGATGTCGCCTACTCGCGACTCGTACACCATCTCTTCGTCCAGCTCGCCCACGCGCCGCCGGCCTTGCGCGCCGTCGCCTTCCGGCAACACCACCGAGAACATCCCGCGGTCGGGGATGGTGCCCGCCGACATGACGGCCTGGCGCTGCGTGCCGGGACGCGCCAGCAGCCGCCCGCGCTCGCGATCCCACACGATGCGCGGCGAGAACTCGGCCAAATCGGCCGTCGCATAGCGGCCGGCCAGCATGCCCAGCACCGAATCGAAGGCCCGTCGCGGAAGCTCGGAATACGGGGCCGCGCGCCGCACCGTGTCGAACCAGTCGTCCGCCGCCAGCTCGTCCATGGCCACGGCGGCCACCGTCTGCTGGGCCAGCACGTCCAGCGCGTTCTTCACGAACGCTGTCTGCTCGATGCGGCCCTCGTACATGCCTTCGGCCGCCACGGCCGCGTCGATGATCTCGGTGCGGGTGCGCGGGAAGATGGACCCCGTCGAGCGGCCGCCCACCTGGTGGTTCGCGCGCCCGATGCGCTGCAGGGCGCTGGCCACCGACGGCGGGGCCGCCACCTGCAGCACGAGGTCGATGGATCCCATGTCGATGCCCAGCTCCAGCGACGAGGTGGCCACCACGCACGGCAGCTCGCCCGCTTTCAGCTCGCGCTCCACCTGCAGGCGCTTCTCCTTCGACACCGATCCGTGGTGCGCCTTCGCGATGACGGCCGGCGCGCCCGTGGACATGTCCGCCGTGGAGCCCAGATCCGAGCGGATGGGCGCCGCCGCGGCGTCCATATCGACGCCGCGCGCGATGCCCATGCGCTTCGCGTACAGATCGTTCAGGCGCGCCGTCAGCTTCTCGCACAGCCCGCGCGAGTTCACGAACACGATGGTGGTGCGGTGCGCCAGCACCTCGTCGAGGATGGAGGCTTCGATGTAGGGCCAGATGGAAGACGAGCCGAGACGGCTGTCGGGACTCGTCGTGCTCGCCGGGAGCGAAGACTTCGCCATGGCGGCGCGCAGGGCGCGATCGGACTTCCACGCTTCCTCCGCAGGCGCGAGGCGCGGCCCTCCCCCGCGCTTTCCCGCGCCGCCCCCCGTCAGGTCGCTTCCCCCGAACGTCGGCACGGCGGTCATGTCGCGCACGGGCACGCGCACGCGCACGTCCATGTCGGGCCGCCCCTCGGAGGCGACGACGCGCACGGGATGGGGCCCGCCCAGGAAGCGCGCGATCTCGTCGCGCGGACGCACGGTGGCCGACAGCCCGATGCGCTGCGCCGGCTTTTCCAGCAGGTCGTCGAGGCGCTCGAGACTCAAAGCCAGGTGCGCGCCGCGCTTGCTTCCCGCCAACGCGTGCACTTCGTCGACGATGACGGTTTCCACCGTGCGCAGCGTCTCACGCGCCTGCGACGTGAGCATGAGGTACAGCGATTCGGGCGTGGTGATGAGGATGTCGGGCGGGTTGCGCTGCAGGCTACGGCGCTGGTCGGGCGTGGTGTCGCCCGTGCGCATGCCCGTGCGCACTTCGGGCATCGCGCCGCCTGCGGCCGCCATGCGCGCCGCGATGCCGGCGAGCGGCGCCTGCAAGTTGCGCTCCACGTCCGCCCCGAGCGCCTTCAGCGGCGAGATGTACAGCACGCGCACGCCCTTGCCGGGACGCTCCTTCTTCGGCAAACCCGCCGTCGCCGCCTTCTCGCGCATAAGCTCGTCGATGGCGAACAGGAACGCCGCGAGCGTCTTGCCCGAGCCGGTGGGTGCGATGACCAGCGCGTTCTCGCCGCCCTCGATAACGTCCCAGGCACGCTCCTGCAACGGCGTGGGCTCGGGAAAGGCATCGAGGAACCAGCCGCGCACCTCGTCGGAGAATCGCGTCAGGGCATGAGGGGTGGGCTCGCGTGCTTCGTCCATGGCGTGCGTCGGCTCCTTCTGAAATCGGGTGCCCCCATGGTAGCGCATGAGCACCCGCCCGTCTTGCGCAATAGGCGGCTGAAACCCGCCCGTTCGCATGACGGCCCGAAGCTCTGCGCATCGCGGTGCGGATAGACGCACTGGGCACGAATCGCAATTGGCTTCACCCCGAAGGGGAAACCGACCACGTTTCACTCATATGCGTCCGATCACGCATCTCGCTAGATGACCACCTCTTCGTAGTCCAATCCGAAGTCCTTGCGCATCCAGACGAAGAATTCGTCGCAGTCCACCACTTTGATCACCGACGACTCGAAATCTTTCTGATTGCGGGTGACTATGGCATCGGCGCGCATCTCCAATGCTGATTCAAAGATAAGCGAATCTTCCGGGTCCTTCCACGAGGCTGCCAGCATCCGATCGACCTCCCGATCGCTGACGGCATGCACGTTCACGAACGTCCGCATCCCTCGCAGCTGCTCAAGCACACGCGACAACAGCGAGCGCTTCCCGCCCTCCGAGAGGATGTAGATAAGATCGGTCACCTGCGACGAGGTGATCCAGAGATCGAATTCCCCCACACGACCCGCCGTCATGAGCAAGCGAACCTTATCGTAATAAGGCTCGCGCTCATGCAGATAATCGATAACGACATTGGTGTCCAACAGGAGCTTCATGCGAGCCATATCACATCATGCCCCTCGAACGCAGGCGCTCCATCCTCACCTCTGCCTTAGTCATATCGTCGAAACGAGAAGCACGCTTCGAGGATAGAGAATCGACGAAACGAGAAGCAGCGGCCCACTTCGCCTCATCGCCGATACGACTCGAATCGGCTCGAAGGAAACCCGCCTCCCCCTCCTCGATCATTTTGTCGTACATGAGGTTGATCGCTTGAGAAGCGCTGAGACCCTCTCGCGCAAGGATGCGAGCGCCTTTGCGCTTCTTTTCATCCAGCATGCGTGCCGTAACCATAGAATCGTCCATGCCGACTCCTTTCGTGTGCTCAATTGTACAACCATTTTCGTACAACATCAACGAAGAACAACTCTCGGACGCAAAAAGCCCCCGACGCTCGTTCGCGTCGGGGGCTTTCGTTCATCGTGTTCCTTGAAAACGGCTTACGCTTCGGCGTAGACGTCCTTGAGCTTGAGCAGGTGCTCGTAGCGGTCCATGGCCGCCTTCTCGTTGCGCTCGAACAGCTCGCTGGCGCGCTCAGGGAACTCGCGGGTCAAACGGCTATAACGCGCTTCGTTCATGAGGAACTCCTGGTAGCCGCCCGCGGGCTCCTTGGAGTCCAGCGTGAACTTCTTGCCGGGCTCGGCGGCCGGGTTGAAGCGGAACAGGTTCCAGTAGCCGCAGTCGACGGCCTTCTTCATCTCGTCCTGGCAGTTCGCCATGCCGCCCTTGATGGAGTGCATCTCGCACGGCGAGTAGCCGATGATCAGCGACGGTCCGGGATAGGCCTCGGCCTCGGCGATGGCCTTGATGGTCTGGGCCGGCTTGGCGCCCATAGCAACCTGCGCCACGTACACGTAGCCGTACGCCATCGCGATCTCGGTGAGGCTCTTCTTCTTGACGTCCTTGCCCGCGGCCGCGAACTGGGCGACCTGGCCGATGTTGGTTGCCTTCGAAGCCTGACCGCCGGTGTTGGAGTACACCTCGGTGTCGAACACGAACACGTTCACGTCCTCGCCGGATGCCAGCACGTGGTCGAGGCCGCCGTAACCGATGTCGTAGGCCCAGCCGTCGCCGCCGAAGATCCAGACGGACTTCTTGTTCAGGTACTCTTTGTTCTGCAGGATCTCGGGCGCCTCCGGGCAACCGTTCTCGACAGCAGCCTCGAGCGCGGGAACGAGCGCCTCGACGGCCTTGGCGTTCGCCTCGCCATCGGCCATGGTGTCGAGGTACGCCGCGATAAGATCCTTGGTCTCAGCCGGCGTCTTGTCGTTAGCTGCCATGGCTTCCAACTTGCCGACCAGGCGGTCACGCACCGCCTCGTGACCCAGCAACATGCCCAGACCGTGCTCGGCATTGTCCTCGAACAGGGAGTTCGACCACGCAGGCCCGCGACCCTCTGCGTTCACCGTATACGGCGACGTAGCGGCCGGACCGCCCCAGATGGACGAGCAACCCGTGGCGTTCGCGACGTACATGCGATCGCCGAACAGCTGGGTGACCAGCTTGGCGTACGCCGTCTCGGCGCAACCGGCGCAGGCGCCGGAGAACTCCAGCAGCGGCTGCTTGAACTGGCTGCCCT
This sequence comes from Eggerthella lenta DSM 2243, assembly GCF_000024265.1. Classification (NCBI taxonomy): domain Bacteria; kingdom Bacillati; phylum Actinomycetota; class Coriobacteriia; order Eggerthellales; family Eggerthellaceae; genus Eggerthella; species Eggerthella lenta. The sequence goes on from NC_013204.1 coordinate 2,523,007, forward strand.
TGACCGTGGCATCCTCGAGCGCGGGCTTGTCGGACACGTTGTCCACGCAGTAGTCGAACACGTCCTGCTGCGCCAGCTGGCTTTCCGTGGATACCATTGCCAGCGAGTCGGACGGGCACACGTTCACGCACACGCCGCAGCCCATGCAGTCGAACGGCGAGATGGCCAGCGTGTACTGCAGGCCGGCAGCGGCCTTGCCCTTCGCAGGCACCATGACGGTAGCGGCGGGAGCCGCAGCAGCCTCTTCCTCGGTGAGGGCGAACGGGCGGATGGTGGCATGCGGGCACGCGAAAGCGCACTGGTTGCACTGGATGCACGTGGCGGCATCCCACGCGGGCACGCTCACAGCCACGCCGCGCTTCTCGTAGGCGGCCGCGCCCTGCTCGAACTGGCCGTCGGCGTGGTCGACGAACGCCGACACCGGCAGACGGTCGCCGTCCATACGGCCGACCGGCTCCATGATCTCGCGCACCATCTTCACCACTTCGGCACGACCCTCGAGCGTCGGAGCCTCGTTCTCGTCCACAGCGTTCGCCCAGCTTGCAGGCACCTCCACCTGCACGAACGCCGTGGCGCCCGCGTCGATGGCGCGATGGTTCATGTCGACGACGTCCTGACCCTTCTTCATATAGGACTTCGTGGCGGCGTCCTTCATGTACTGCAGCGCCTCGTCCTGCGGGATCACGTTGGCCAGCGTGAAGAACGCCGACTGCAGGATGGTGTTCGTACGCTTGCCCATGCCGATCTCAGCGGCGAGGTCGATGGCGTTGATGGTGTACAGCTTGATGTCGTTGTTGGCGATGTAGCGCTTCGCCTCGGCGTTCAGGTGGTGCTCAAGCTCCTCGGGCGTCCACTGGCAGTTGATCATGAACGCACCGCCCGGCTTCACGTCGTTCACCATGCGGAAGCCCTTGGTGACGTAGGAGGGGTTGTGGCAAGCCACGAAGTCGGCCTTGTTCACATAGTAGGTGCTGCGGATAGGCGAGTCGCCGAAGCGCAGGTGGCTGATGGTCACGCCGCCGGTCTTCTTCGAGTCGTACTGGAAGTATGCCTGCACGTACTTGTCGGTGTGGTCGCCGATGATCTTGATGGAGTTCTTGTTCGCGCCCACCGTGCCGTCGCCGCCGAGGCCCCAGAACTTGCACTCGATGGTGCCCTCGGCTGCGGTGTTCGGGCTGTTCGGATCCTCGGGAAGCGACAGGTTCGTCACGTCGTCGACGATGCCCACGGTGAACTCGCGCGCCGGCGCGTCCTTCTCCAGCTCCTGGTAGATGGCGAACACCGAAGACGGCGGGGTGTCCTTCGACGCCAGGCCGTAGCGGCCGCCTACCACCGTGAGATCGGCGCGGCCCTCGTGCGCGAGCGCGTTGATGACGTCCATGTACAAGGGCTCGCCGAGCGCGCCCGGCTCCTTCGTGCGGTCCATGACCGCGATCTTCTGCACCGTCGCAGGCAGCGCGGCCATGAACTTCTCGCTCACGAACGGGCGATACAGGCGCACCTTCACGAGGCCCACCTTCTGGCCCTGGGCGTTCAGATAGTCCACGACCTCCTCGACCACGTCGCAGAACGAGCCCATGGCCACAATCACGCGGTCGGCGTCGGGCGCGCCGTAGTAGTTGAACAGCTCGTAGTTCGTACCCAGCTTGGCGTTCACCTGGTGCATGTAGTCCTCGACGATGGCGGGCAGCGCATCGTACACGCCGTTGCACGCCTCGCGATGCTGGAAGAAGATGTCGCCGTTCTCGTGGCTGCCGCGCATGGCCGGACGCTCGGGGTTCAGCGCATGCTCGCGGAATTCGCTCACGGCCTCCATGTCGCACATGTCGGCGAGATCCTCGTAGTCCCACACGGCGATCTTCTGCACTTCGTGGGAGGTGCGGAAGCCGTCGAAGAAGTTGATGAAAGGAATGCGGCCCTTGATGGCGGACAGGTGCGCCACGGCCGACAGGTCCATGACCTCCTGCACGTTCGTCTCGGCCAGCATGGCGAAGCCCGTCTGGCGGCACGCCATGACGTCGGAATGATCGCCGAAGATGGAAAGCGCCTGGGTGGCCAGCGTGCGCGCGCTGACGTGGAACACGCACGGCAGCTGCTCGGCGGCCATCTTGTACATGTTGGGGATCATGAGGAGCAGACCCTGGGAAGCCGTGTAGGTGGTGGTCAGCGCGCCTGCGGCCAGCGAGCCGTGCACCGCGCCGGCGGCGCCGCCCTCGGACTGCATCTCGCACACCTTCACCGTGGTGCCGAAGATGTTCTTCTTGCCGGCAGCGGACCACTGGTCCACCAGGTCGGCCATGGGGCTCGACGGAGTGATCGGGTAAATGCCCGCCACCTCGGTAAACGCATAGGAGACGTACGCGGCGGCGTTGTTGCCGTCCATAGATTTGAATTCTCTCGTCATATTCCTCTCCTTCGAAGGGGATGCTCACCCGACAAAGGCGCATCGGGGCCCCGACCTTCTGCTCTTGCTCAGCTTGCTTCGCCTGACAGAATACACGGCATTTATGATACCAGCCCGAAATCGCGTTGCGGTGCGACGAATACGATGGGCGGCACGCCGCGGTCGCCCCCGTCGGTAGGCGGCGGAAGGCTTGCGCGCGGCGGTCTGGGCGCGGTTCCGCACGAGCCGAACGGCCCAGCGAGCTGTTTGCGCGAGCAGGACCGTTCGAGCGCCAGACCACCGTGCGCCAGCCTTCTCGCTAGATGCCCTTGAGTTCTTTTCCTAGCTCCTCGGCGAGAGCGGGGAGCAGCGCGGCGAACGTGTCGTCGATCGTCTTCTTCTTGAGCTGGCATTCCCAGATCACGTGGACGGTCCAGCCTAGCTCCTCCAACGCGGCGCGGCTGCGCTCGTCGCGCTCGACGTTACGCTCGAACTTCACCACCCAGTACTCCACGTTGCTCTTCGGCATGCTGGGCTTGCAGTGCGGGCACCTGTGCCAGAAGCACCCGTTGACGAACAGCGCCACCCTCTTGCCCGGCCACGCTACGTCCGGGTGCCCCGGCACCTTCCACTGCAGCCGATACCCCGTCAGGCCAGCCGCGCGCAGGCGCTCGCGCACCAGAAGCTCGGGCTTCGTGTTGCTGCGCTTGTTACCCTTCATGGACTTGCGCACGGCCTCGTTCGAAGCGGGCGGCGCCAGCAACTTGGCGGGCGCGGGCAACGCTGGACGCGAGAGACGGACAACCAGTGCGGGAAACGGTCGGTTTTCGCGGCTGAGGAACGCCGTTAGCCAACTGTTACTTTTATCGCTCTTTCGTATCATGCGGCGCATGATACCACGTATTTCCCCTGGTGAATTATTCTCGTATTTGAACAAATATAAGAACATTGATCTTACAAGTTCTTTATTTTCTGGGGGTTTTCCCGGATAATGGGCACTGCTGTTGTGCGCGTGCGCAAGCACGCACGTACGTTCGGGGCCTCCTGCCCCGATACCGAAATGGAGGGAAACCAATGGAACAGCCTTTGAAAGCAACTTTGTCTCGCCGCACGTTCTTGGCGGGCAGCGCCGTCGCGGCGGCTGCAGCAGGCCTGACTCTGGCCGGCTGCGGTGGCGGCGGCGAAACGACGGACACCCCGTCGACCGATGCCGGCACCGACGCCGGCGCAGCGGCCCAGGGCGGCACGCTGACCGGCGCCATGGCCTACACGAGCACGAACGTCAACCCGATCGGCAACAGCTCCGCGCTGATGCTGGCCGCCACGTGGCATGTGTTCGAGGGCCTGTACGACCTCGATCTGCACACCTACAAGACCTATAACGCGCTTGCCGCCGGCGAGCCCACGAAGGTCTCCGACACCGAGTACGAGGTTGCCCTGCGCGACGGTGCCAAGTTCTCCGACGGCACGGACGTCACCACCGCCGACGTGGTGAACGCGTTCGAGAAGAACATGGCCGACGCCACCTACGGCGCCTTCCTCGAATTCATCGACACGGTGTCTGCGAAGGACGACAAGACCGTCTCCTTCACGCTGAAGTACCCCTTCGACAGCCTGCTGAAGGGCCGTCTGAGCGTGGTCAAGGTGTTCCCCGCCTCGCTGACCGAGGATGATCTGAAGACGAAGCCGATCGGTTCCGGCCCGTGGGTGTACGACACCATCAACGGCGACGACGGCGGCTCCATCGAGTTCGTGCCGAACACGAACTACAACGGCAAGTACGCCGCTACGGCCGACAAGATGCACTGGGACATCCTGCTCGACGACACCTCCCGCACCACCGCGCTGCAGGAGGCCACGGTCCAGGTCATGGAGAACGTGCCCGACGCCAACGCCGAACAGCTCATGGCCGCCGGCGCGTCCGTCGACTACATCCAGGGCTTCAACCAGCCGTTCTTCATGTTCAACACGCTCAAGAAGCCGTTCGACGATAAGCGCGTCCGCCAGGCGTTCTACTATGCCGTGGACGTGGACAAGCTGATCTCCAACGCCATGGCCGGCCATGCCGCGAAGGTGACGAGCTTCCTGCCCGAGAGCCACGAGAACTACCACAAGGCTTCCACGGTGTACACCTACGACCCCGAGAAGGCCAAGAGCCTGCTTTCCGAGGCCGGCGTCACCGACCTGAGCTTCGAGCTGATGACGAACAACAACTGGGTGAAGAACCTGGCCGCCGGCATCAAGAACGACCTCGATGCCATCGGCGTGAACTGCACCATCAACGAGACGAAGATCGACTGGGCGTCTCTGGCCGAGTCGGCCGACGTGCTGCCCTACGACGTCATGCTGACCCCGGGCGACCCGACCTGCTTCGGCAACGACCCCGACCTGCTGATGTCCTGGTGGTACGGCGACAACGTGTGGACCCAGGGCCGCAGCTGCTGGAAGAAGGCCGGCGACGGCAAGTTCGACGAGCTGCAGACCCTCATGCAGCAGGCTCGCGAGGCCACCGGCAACGAGCAGCAGGAGCTGTGGAACAAGTGCTTCGACCTTCTGGCCGAGGAAGTTCCGCTGTACCCGCTGTTCCACCGCGAGCTGGCCACGGGCTACCAGGAGACGCAGATCACCGGCTTCGAGCCCATCGCCACGACGGGCCTCGTGTTCCTCGGTGCGAGCGTGAAGGCGTAAGCGCGCGCTGTGAACCCGTAGAGCAAGGCAACCCCCAGGGCTCGCTCCGCAAGGAGCGGGCCCTTGCTTTTGAGAAAGAGGCCCTATGAGATCCTTTTCCATTCTCGGCGATTCCATCAGCACGTTCGATGGATGCAACCCCGACGGATTCGCCGTGTACTACCAGGGCGAACGCTGCGAGCAGACCGGCGTGACGTCGAGCGCCGACACCTGGTGGTCCCAAGTTATCGAACGCCTCGGCGGACGGCTGCTGGCGAACAGCTCGTTCTCCGGAAGCCTCGTGGAAGGCGCCGGCTTCCCTGCCGGAAACAGTCAAGAACGCATCGACGCGCTGGCCGAAGACGGCGTGCAGCCCGATGTCGTCATCGTGTTCATGGGCATCAACGATTACGGCTGGGGCGGCGCGACGGCGCAAGCCGCCGGCCGCGGCAACGCCGTGCCCGTCGCGCTCGATCTTGACGCCATCGAACCGCACGCCCCGGCAGCCGCCGCGCCCGGCGCGATCGACCGCTTCCGCGCCGCCTACGGGCTGCTGCTGGAACGGATGCGCGCAGCCTACCCGCAAGCCGAGGTATGGTGCTGCACGCTCTGCCCCGGACGCGTGGCCGGATGCCCGAGCCCCACGTTCGCATGGAACCTGCGCGGCGCACCGTTCAAGAGCTACAACGACGCCATTCGCGCTGCTGCGCGAGAGCACGGCTGCAACGTGGCCGACCTCGAGGCGTTCGGCATAGACTACGAGGCCGTCGACGGCACCCACCCCACCGCACGGGGCATGCGCCAGCTGTCCGTCTTGATCGCGTCGTGCATCGAAGGTGCCGAACCCGATGAACGACTGCTGCCCGCCGACCTGTTCGACGAAACGTTTCGCTCCGGGGAGCTATGTCCCGGCGAGGCATGCGTCGGATGCGAGCATGCCCGCGGAACCGGGAGCAGCTGGTTTCTCGTATGCGAACGGAATCCGTCCTAACTCGAGCGGCGAGGTCGTACCGACGGCGTCGGACACGAAGCAAGATCGTTCTTATTTCTCCGCATAATCAGTGCGAATCATATAAAATACCATTGGTTGTCTACGCCTTACCGCGCCTGCGCGCGCGATGCAGGCAGCAGTTTGTCAGTGCAAGCGGGCTTTCGAGCCCACGAAGCGAAAGGGGGATACGGTGAGCAACCTGCTACGATTAATCGGACGACGCCTCATAGCGTTGCCGATCATGATCTTCGGTGTCACCATCCTCGTCTTCTTCATCATGGCACTCTCTCCTATCGACCAAGCGTATTCGGTCCTTGGCGAGAACGCCACTGAAGCCCAAGCCGAGCAGTATCGCGAGGAGCACGGATTGAACGATCCCATCCTCGTGCAATACGGTAACTTCATCGTCGGCCTCGTACAAGGCGACCTCGGCACCTACGGCGCGAACAACGCCTCGGTGGCCGATCGCATCGGCGAAGCTCTGCCCGTCACGTTGCAGTTGACGTTCTTCGGCCTCATCATCGGCGTGGTCATCGCAGTGATCCTCGGCGTGATCTCGGCCTTGTATCGGGATCGATGGCCCGACCAGATCATCCGCGTGTTCTCCATCGCCTGCATCGCCACGCCGTCGTTCTGGCTGGCGGTGCTCATGATTTTGCTGTTCTCCTCGATGCTGCACGTGCTGCCCGCCTCCGGCCCGCTGCCCTCGCTGACGGCCGATCCGGGCGGTTGGCTGGCCCGCATGGCCATGCCCGCCATCGCGCTGGGCGTTCCCGTGGCCGGCCAGCTGACGCGCGTCATCCGCACGTCCATGGTGGAAGAGCTGGACAAGGACTACGTGCGCACCGCGCTGGGCGCCGGCATTCCGAAGCGCGTCGTGGTGGCCCGCAACGTGCTGCGCAACGCGCTGATCACGCCCGTGACGGTGCTCGGCCTGCGCATCGGCTACCTCATCGGCGGCGCCGTGGTCATCGAGGTCATCTTCAACCTCCCTGGCATGGGCATGGCCATCCTCTCGGGCATCCAGTCCAGCTACACGATGCTCGTGCAGGGCGTCGTGCTGTGCGTGGCCATCACCTTCATCATCATCAACATCATCGTGGATATGCTTTATATCCTGATCGATCCGCGAATCAGGACGGTGTAGCAACATGGTCAAACTTCGAGGAAACCTCACTGATAAGATGGAAGCCAATCCCGGCAAGGTGCATTTCCGCCGGTGGAAGGCCATGAGCATCGGATCGCGCATCTCGCTCGTCGTGCTCATCCTGATCGTCATGATCGCCGTGTTCGCCAACATCCTGGCGCCGCACAACCCGCTTGAGATCTTCACGGCACGCCAAGCCCCCGATGCCCAGTTCCTGTTCGGCACCGACGACAAGGGCCGCGACGTGCTGTCGCGTATGATGTACGGCGCGCGCTACTCGCTGATCATCGGCCTGGGCGCCACCGCCTTCGCCCTCGTGTGCGGCTCCATCATCGGCGCCGTCGCCGCCGTGGCGCGCAAATGGGTGTCCGAGGTCATCATGCGCATCCTGGACGTCATCATGTCCTTCCCCGGTATCGCGCTGGCCGCCACGTTCGTGCTCGTGTTCGGCAACTCGGTGCCCTCGCTCATCTTCGCGATCGGCTTTTTGTACATCCCGCAGATCGCCCGCATCGTGCGCGCCAACGTGGTGAGCGAGTACAATCAGGATTACGTGCGCGCCGTCGTCGTTTCCGGCGCCCGCGCCCCCTGGATCCTCGTGAAGCACGTCATCCGCAACTGCATCGCCCCGGTCATGGTGTTCACCATCGTGCTGGTGGCCGACGCCATCGTGTTCGAAGCGTCGCTGTCGTTCATCTCGGCCGGCATTCCCGAGCCCACGCCCACGTGGGGCAACATCCTGTCCGACGCCCGCGGCGGCGTGCTTGCCGGTCGTTGGTGGCAGGCGCTGTTCCCGGGTCTGGCCATCATGATCACCGTGCTGTGCCTGAACATCCTGTCCGAGGGCATCACCGATGCCATGGCTGCCGCGCCCAAGGCCCCGGTCAAGGCCGATGACGCCGCCGTCCGCGCGAACCGCGAGGCCGACAAGCTCGTGGCCGACCCCACGCTGGCATACGCCGCCCAGGCGGAGATGCTCGAACAGCGCCTCAGCGAGCTTCAGGCGATTGAGAAGACGCGCACCGACCGCTTCGAGGCGCGCACCGACGTGCCGCCTATTCTGGAAGTGAAGGATCTGTGCATCAAGTTCCCGCGCCACGGCGACGTGAACGTGGTCGACCACGTGAGCTTCGTGGTGCGCCCGCGCCAGACCATGGGTCTTGTGGGCGAGTCCGGCTGCGGCAAGTCCATCACCTCCCTTACCATCATGGGGCTGCTGGATCCGAAGGCGAAGGTGTCCGGCGAGATCCTCTACGACGGCCAGAACCTGCTGAACATGGATCAGAAGCAGATGAACGCCTTGCGCGGTCGCGAAATCGCCATGATCTACCAGGACGCGCTCTCTTCGTTGAACCCGTCCATGCTGATCAAAGCCCAAATGAAGCAGCTCACGAAGCGCGGAGGAACCCGCACGGCCGAGGAGCTGCTGGAGCTGGTAGGACTCGATCCGAAGCGCACGCTTGACTCCTACCCCCACGAACTGTCCGGCGGCCAGCGCCAGCGCGTGCTCATCGCCATGGCGCTGACGCGCGATCCGAAGCTCATCATCGCCGACGAGCCCACTACGGCTCTCGACGTGACCGTGCAGAAGCAGGTCATCGACCTGTTGAACAAGCTGCAGAAGGAGCTGGGCTTCGCGATGGTGTTCGTGAGCCACGACCTGGCGCTCGTCGCCGAGGTGGCCAACTCCATCACGGTCATGTACGCCGGCCAGGTGGTGGAGCAGGGCCCCGTGTCCGACATCCTGTGCCATCCCGTGCACGAATACACCCGCGGTCTCTTGGGTTCGGTGCTGTCCATCGAAGCCGGCGGAACGCGCCTGCACCAGGTGCCCGGCAGCGTCCCCAGCCCGAAAGACTTCCCCGAGGGCGACCGCTTCACGCCGCGCTCCAGCCATCCTGACAAGGTGTCCCAGCTGCGCCCCGTGCTCAAGCGCGTGTCCGACTCCGACCACTACTACGCCGAGCTGCCCGACAGCGAGCTCAAGCGCCTCGGCATCAAACCGTACGTCCCAGGAGGTGCCATCATATGAGCGAGCAGGAACGCGTGAACGCGGGCGTCCAGCCCGCAACGGGAGCGGGCGAACCCACCCCCATCATCTTCCTCGACGACATCCGCGTGACGTTCAAAACGCGCACGGGCTCCATCCTGCATCCGAACAAAGTGCAGGCCGTGCGCGGCCTCACCCTCAAGCTCATGCCCGGCGAAACCTTGGGCATCGTGGGCGAATCCGGCTGCGGCAAGTCCACCACGGCCAACGTGATGTGCGGTTTGCAACAGCCCACGTCGGGCAAGGTGTTCTTCAAGGGCGAGGACGTGACGAAGCGCTCGGCTGCGCAGCGCCGTCTCATCGGCCGCGTGATCTCGGTGGTGTTCCAGGATCCGGCCACGGCGCTGAACGCGCGCATGAGCGTGCACGACCAGCTGATGGATCCGCTCGTGGTGCACAAGGTGGGCGACAAGACGTCCCGCGAGCGCCGCGTGCTCGACCTCATCGAGATGGTGGGCCTGCCGAACTCCGTGCTGGATGCCCTGCCGGGCCAGCTGTCCGGCGGCCAGCGCCAGCGCGTGGCCATCGCGCGCGCCCTGTCGCTTGAGCCCGACGCCATCATTGCCGACGAGCCCACCAGCGCCCTCGACGTGTCGGTGCGCGCGCAGATTTTGAACCTGCTGATGGATCTCAAGCGCGACTTGGGCCTGTCCATGGTGTTCATCAGCCACGACATCCAGACGGTGCGCTACATTTCCGACCAGATCATCGTGATGAACGCCGGAGAGGCCGTGGAGCGCGGCGCGGCGAAGGACGTGTTCGAGCACCCGAAAGACGCCTACACCAAGCTGCTTCTGGGAGCGGCTCCGTCGCTTCTGCATCCCGAATTGGGCAAGTAAGCTTACGACGTTTCCCCTGCGCCCTCGGTTGAACCGGGGGCGCTTTTTATGTGGCGACCTGCCCTCTTGCGTTGACGCTTACGCTGAGGGAGTTTACCCTTTTACCGTTTACCGACGAACAGAGAGAGGCTTGCTCCTATGACTGATTCACCGTTTCGCGGCGTCATTCCCCCCGTCGTCATTCCGCTGACCGAGAAGCGCCAGCTCGACCTCGAGGCGCTCGAGCGCTCCATCAACCGCATGATCGACGCGGGCGTCGACGGTCTGTTCTTCCTGGGATCCTCGGGCGAGGTTGCCTTCCTCACCGACGCGCAGCGCTACCACGTTCTGCAAGAGGCCATCGCCATGGTGCACGGCCGCGTACCGGTGCTCACGGGCATCATCGACATGGAAACCATGCGCGTGGTCGACCAGGCCAAGCGCGCGACGGGCTACGGCGTGGACGCCCTCGTGGCAACCGCCCCCTTCTACGCCCTCGGCGGTCCCAAAGAGGTGGAACGCCACTTCCGCGCCATCCGCGAGCACACCGACCTGCCGCTGTTCGCCTACGACCTGCCCGCTTGCGTGCACACGAAGCTCGATCCCACGATGCTCGTGCGCCTCGGCGAGGACGGCGTGCTGCAGGGCGTGAAGGACTCTTCGGGCGACGACGTGTCGTTCCGCTGGCTGTGCCTGCAGAACGAGGACGCCGGCCACCCGCTGCAAGTGCTGACCGGCCACGAGGTGGTCGTGGACGGCGCCTACCTGGGCGGTGCCGACGGCTCGGTTCCGGGTCTGGCGAACATCGATCCGGCAAGCTACGTGGAGCAGTGGCGCGCCGCGCAAGCCGGCGACTGGGAGCGCGTGCGCGAGATCCAGAATCACCTCGCACGCCTCATGTACGTCACGCGCGAGGTGAAGGCCACCGTGGGCTTCGGCGCGGGCGTGGGCGCGTTCAAGACGGCGCTGTGGCAGATGGGCGTGTTCAACACGAACCAGATGCGCGAGCCCGTGTGCGCGCTCGAAGGCGAGGACGTGGAGCAGATCGTCGCCGTGCTGAAGCGCGCGGGACTCATGGACGCCGACGCGCCGATCCGCCAGGCGCACTGGGATGCGTGCCCCGTCTCGCCCGGCGCTCCGGCTTGCAAGTAGCGTGAGCGCCGCATGAGCGTCGAACATCCATGCACGATTGCCGCCTTCGACGTGGGCGGCACGAAGATGGCGGGTGCGCTCGTGCGCTATTCCGCCGCCGATGCGGCGCCGACGGTGGACGCCCTGCGCAGCGTTCCCACGGAAGCCCAGCGCGGCGGCAGCGCCGTGCTGGACACCCTGGCCTCGCTCGTGGCCGACGTGGTAGCCGATGCCGAAGACGACGTTGTCGGCATCGGCGTGGGGACGGCCGGGCTCGTGGACGTGCGCACGGGCGGCATCGCGTTCGCCAACGAGCTCATGCCCGGCTGGACCGGTCAGCCCGTAGCCGAGCGTCTGAGCGCGTCGCTCGGCCTTCCCGTGGCCGTGCTCAACGACGTGAAGGCTCATGCGCTCGGCGAAGCTCGTTGGGGCGCTGCCCGCGGCGCTCAAACCTGCTTCGTTATCGCAGCGGGCACCGGGCTCGGCGGCGGCATCGTGGCGAACGGCCGCGTGCTGCTAGGCGCGCACGGGTTCGCAGGCGAGCTGGGGCGAACGCCCTGCCCCGATGCGCTGGGCACGCCGCGCGCCTGCGGCACCGCCAGCGAGCTTGAATCCATCGCGGCCGGCAGCGGAATCGAAGCCCGTTACGTCGCAGCAGGAGGCGAACGCCTTGCGGGAGACGAGATAGCCAGGCGCGCCGCAGACGGCGAGGAGCTGGCACGCCGCATCATTCTGGAGGCGGGCGCGGTGCTCGGCGAAGCCATCGCAACCTGGACGGATCTGCTGGATCCGGAACTTGTCGTGCTCTCAGGCTCGGTATGCAACGCCGGAAAAGCCTGGCGAGCCGCCCTGCAAGAAGGCTTCGAGCGACAGGCGCCTTCCGTGATGCACGGCCTGCCCATCGTCGATGCCGCGCTCGGCAGCCGAGCCCCGCTCATCGGAGCCGCCGAATACCTGCTCGATACCCTGAAAGGACGATCATGACCGATCCCCTGATTTCCTCCCTGCAAGGCAAGCTCATCGTCAGCTGCCAGGCCTACGTGGGCGAGCCGATGCGCCACCCCGAAACCATGGCGCAGGTTGCCCTGTCCGCCGAACGCGGCGGCGCAGCCGCTATCCGCTGCCAAGGCCTTGCCGACATCGCCGCCATCAAAGGCCAGGTGGAAATCCCCGTCATCGGCCTTTGGAAAGAGGGGCACGACGGCGTCTACATCACGCCGACGCTGCGCCACGCGCGCGCCTGCATCGCCGCCGGCTCCGACGTGGTGGCCATCGATGCCACGGCACGCCCCCGCCTCGACGGTCGCACCTTCGAGGAGACCGTGGAGGCTTTGCGCGGTGAAACGCTGATCATGGCCGACTGCTCCTGCATGGACGACGTGCAGCGGGCGCTCGAAGCCGGTGCGGACATCGTGTCCACCACCCTGGCGGGCTACGTGCCCGGCGGCCGCGAGAAAACCGCCGGCCCCGACCTCGAGTTCCTGCGCGAGGCCGTCGCCGCGGCGGGCGACGTGCCCGTGTTCTGCGAGGGTCGCATCCACACGCTCGCCGATGCGCAGGCGGCCATGGAGGCGGGAGCCTTCGCCATCGTGGTGGGGACGGCCATCACCCACCCGCAGTCCATCACTTCCTGGTTCGCCGACGCCATCGGCTAGGACGCGCCGAATCCGATGCGCGAAGCCCTGGAGGGGATCATCCCCCTCCAGGGCTTTTTTCATGCCCGTCAGCTCACGTGCGCCTCGGCGGTGACACGCGCCTCCGGATCGTCCAGAACCGAGCGGTCGAGGCCGCCCGCAACATGCGAGGCTGTAATGCCCGCCACCATGGAGTCGCTGACGTTGAGGGCGGTGCGACCCATGTCGATGAGCGGCTCCACGGATGCGAGGACGGCCACCACCTCGATAGGAAGCCCCATCGTCCCCAACACGATGAGCGAGGCGAACGTCGCTCCCCCGCCCACTCCTGCCACACCGAACGAGCTGATGGCCACCACGGCGATGAGCGGCACGAAGAACGTAGGAGACAGCACGTCGATGCCTACGGTAGGCGCCACGATGGTGGCCAGCATCGCCGGGTACACGCCCGCGCACCCGTTCTGCCCGATAGACATGCCGAAGCTTGCCGCGAGGTTCGCCGACGCGCTGTCCACGCCCAGGGCTTTATGCTGCGTCTCGATGTTGAGCGGCAGCGCGCCCGCGCTCGAACGCGATACGAACGCGAAGCTGAGCACGGGAAACGCCTTCTTGAAGTAGGTCGCCGGATTCACACGGTTCGCCAGCAAGATGAGACAATGCACGCACAGCACCGCCAGCAACGCGCCGTAAGACACGAGCACGAACTTTCCCAGTCCGAGGATGGCGCGGTAATCGCTCGCGGCCATCACCTTCGCGATGAGCGCGAGGATACCGTACGGGGTGAGCCCTAGCACCATGGCCACTATCCGCATGACGATGCCGTACAGGCTGTCGATGAGGCTCTTGAAGAAGTCTGCCTGGTCAACGTCTTTATCGCGCAACCCGATATATGCGACGCCGAGGATGGCCGAGAAGATGACGACCGCGATGGTGGAGGTGGATCGGGCGCCAGCGAGGTCGGCGAAGGGGTTCGTCGGGATGAACGAGAGGATTTCCTGCGGCAGCGTAAGGCTGGCAGCCTCGCTCTGCTGGGAGGCGAGCGACGAAAGCTCGGCGGCATCGGTGGTCGCGGCATCGAGGAAGCCCGCATGCGCAAGCCCGGTCAGAACCGTCGCACCCCAGCCTAGCACGGCCGCAACGGTCACCGTGCCCAGCAGCACGGCCAACACCGCGAAGGCGATGCGCCCGAAGTGCTCGGTGACCTCCGCGCGCGTGAACGCCCCGACGATGGCCACGAACACGAGCGGCATGACGAGCATCTTCAACAAGCCGATATAACCCTGCCCCACGATGGATATCCAGTCGAGCGCCGTCGTGGCAGCATCCCCGTCGCGGCCGAGCAACAGCTGGATTCCCAAACCTAGCAGGACGCCCAGCCCGAGCGCGGTGAACACCCTCGCCGTGAAGCTTAGGCCCTTCGATCGCATGATCTTGAGCACGACGAGCATGGCAGCGAACACCGCCAAGATACCTGCGACGGGCACCAGCACCTCCATCGACATAGGCAACGCCCTTCCTCGTTTATCCGACGAAAAAAGTAGAGTATAGGACGAGCATGCCAAGAAGAAACCGGAAAGCCGTCAAAGAGAATGAAGCGTCACCGAACGGTAGCGCCGCCGGCTGCCGCCCCCCTAAAAAACGGCAAAGGGCGAAGGGCTCTGCACAGAGCGGCCGAGAGCGTCGGTCGCCTCCGCACGGAACCCTTCGCCCCGCTGCCGAGCCCTCGCCCGGCGCAATGAACGCAGAAAGCTACCCCAGCAGCTCGCCTCGCAGGATCACGTGGCGCACGCGGAGGTTCTCATCGAGCACCACGGCGTCGGCGATCTTGCCGACCTCGATGCTGCCGCGCTCCCCTTCCAGCCCCAACGCACGGGCAGGATTGGCGCTGGCGGCCCGAACAGCTGCATCCAGCGGGATGCCCATGTCGCGTACGGCGACGCGCACACACGCCATGAGGTCGGTGGCCGAGCCCGCGATAGTGCCGCTGCGCAGCGTGGCGACGTTGCCCCGCACGGTGACATCCTGGCCGCCCAGCGAGTACTCGCCGTCGTCGAGGCCCGTCGCCATCATCGAGTCGCTGATAAGGATGACCCTATCGGCTCCGAAAGCGGCGAACAGGAGACGCACCATGGACGGATGGATATGCACCCCGTCGGCGATAAGCTCGGGCATCACCTCTGAATGGTCGAACGCCGCGCCGATGGGGCCGGGCTTGCGGTGGTGCAGCGGCGGCATGGCGTTGCACAGGTGCGTCATCTGCCGAGCGCCGGCTTCGATGGCCGCGCACGCGGTATCGTAGTCGGCCTGCGTATGCGCGATGGACACGCGCACGCCGGACGACACCGAGCGGATGAAATCGAGCGCGCCGTCCACCTCGGGCGCCACGTCGACCAATTTGATGAGATTGCCCGAACGTTCCTGCAAGCGACGGAACATCGCCTCGTCGGGCAGATGGAGGTAGGCAGGGTTCTGCGCGCCGATGTTGCCGGGCGAGATGTAGGGACCCTCCATGTTGATGCCCACGAGCGCCGCCCCGTCGCGCTTCGCCTCGTAGGAGGCCGCGGCGTCCATGATGGGAGCCAGCACGTCTTCGGGATAGGTCATCGTGGCCGGGCAGATGGCCGTCACGCCGCACGAGGCCTCGTGCCGCGCGATGGCGTCGATGGCCTCTTCGGTGCCGTCGCAGAAGTCGTGCCCCACGCATCCATGGAAATGCAGGTCGATGAGGCCCGGAACGACGTAGCATCCCGACGCGTCGAGTACCTGACCGTCAGCCGCCGTCGCCGCAGTGCCCTGCGGGTCGACAGCCGCGAAGCGCTCGCCTTCGATGACGATGTCGGCGGACGCGAATCCCGCGCCCATCAGAACCGAGCCGCCCCTTACTTGCACAGCGCACCCGCTGCCGGATCGACGATGACGGTGGCGTCGGGATGGAACTGCAGGATGGACGCCGGCACTTCGGGCGTGACCGGGCCGAAGAACGCCTTCTTCACGATCTCGGCCTTGTGGGAACCCTCCACCACCACGAGCACGCTGCGCGCGGCCATGATGGTGCCGATGCCCATGGTGTACGCCTGGCGCGGCACGTCTTCAACGCGGTCGAACAGGCGGCTGTTCGCTTGGATGGTGCTCTCGGTGAGATCCACGCAGTGCGTGGCCTTCGGGAACGTGTCCTCGGGCTCGTTGAAGCCGATGTGCCCGTTCGGGCCGAGGCCGAGCAGCTGCAAATCGATGCCGCCCGCCTCTTCAATGGCCTGTTCGTAGGCTGCGCACACGGCCTCGGCATCGGGGTTCGAGCCCTCGGGCACATGCGTGCGTGCCTGATCGATGTCCACATGATCGAACAGGTGCTTCTTCATGAAGTAGCGGTAGCTCTGATCGTGCTCGGGATCGAGGCCGCGATACTCGTCCAGGTTGAACGTGGTCACGTCGGCGAAGCTGATCTTACCCTGCGCGCAATCGTCAACGAGGCACGCATACAAGCCGATGGGCGTCGTGCCCGTGGCCAGCCCCAGCACGCACGACGGGTCGGCCTCGACGAACGACGCGATGCGGTCGGCGGCGCGACGGCTCATATCCTCGGTGCTCTCGGCGATGATGAATTCCATGGAACCTCTCTTCTCTCGGATCGAACGGATACGGATACGGATCTATGTCCAGAACTGCGCGGTTTCGATGATGTCGCGGTACGCCCACGGATACACGTCGGAGTACCAGCCCGTCTCGGGCACGAAGCACAGAAGCGCGCTGTACAGCACCGACACGGCCACCAGCACGAGCAGCACCTTCATGAGCAGGTTCTGCACGGTCGAACCGGGCTGCAGGTTCTCGTTCACGATAAACACGAGCAGCACCACCGCGGCCAAGAACATGAAGCTGAAGTCGGCGAAGTATCGTTGCAGGATGCCGGCCATCTCCGCATCGGCCAGCGCCACGATGACGCCACCCAGCAGCAGCACGACGATGACGCCCGCGATGGTGCGCGTGGAGCGCTGGCTCATGCGCAGCTGCAGGACGCGCTTCGCGAACGGCAGCACCCACAGCACCGGCAGGCACGCGAAGATGCCGCCGAAGGTGACTTCCTTGATGGTCTGCCCCATGTACGTGGTATCGAACGGCGCCGGCTGCAAATACGGGAACACGCCCGTTGCGCTGGGCGGTTGCAGGAAGTAAGCGAACAGCGCCGGGGCCAAACGCCCGATGTTCCACCCGCGCTTCGTCATGTCGTTCACCGTGAGGTTGTAGTTCGCCCCGAAGTCCGTGAACGAGCCGAAGCGCGCATGGTTGTACGCCATCAGGCCGGCCGCCACCACGAGGTAGGGCGCGATGAGGCAGGCGAACTCGCGTGCGCCACGCGGGGTGAGCAGCCGGCGCTTGGTGATGTACGCGCGCCAGAACAACGGAAACGCCACCAACGACAGCACCAGCAGCTGCGGGCGGCATCCCGCGACCAGCGCCATGCACAGCGATCCCGCAAGATACCACTTCTCGGGTCCCGCCGAAGCGCGCCCCTTCATCCAGAAGTACAGACCCCACACCGAGAACGCCAGGCCCAGTGCGATGGGCAGCGAGTAGAACGTCGGGAACTTCAGCAGGTACAGCACGCCGCAGCACATGACCAGCGGTATCTGCAGCAACAGGTACAACCCCAAGCTCACCCGTTTGAAGTGGTAGCGCGCGAACCGGTCCAACAGCGCCGAGCATCCCAGCACGAACGCCACGACGGCGATCAGCACGCCGATGGCCGTGGGGAAATTCGCGCCCGTCAGCAAGTAGAACGGCAGGTAGAACAATATGACCGGCACCACGCCGAAGTACACGTAGTAGTGCCCGTTATAATACGCCACGTCGAAAAGATAGGGTTCTCCCGTCTCCTTCTGCATCTCGTCGCGCGCGCCCTTGTCGTAGGGGTCGTTGGAGTCTTGCAGCCACTGCGGCGGCTCCTCCTCCAGGTACAGCTGGCCGTGAGCCATGGCCTTCGCCAATTCCGCGTACTGCTGCGCGTTGTCACCGCCCACCTCGAATACGTTGACCAGGCTCTTGCCGTCCCACGAGCCGCTGTTGTAGCTTTGCGTGGCCACGCCCACGAGATTCGATCCCAGGAACAGGAACGAGCCCAGCAGACACACCTCGATAGCCACCGTTGCGACGATGGCGGCCTTCGACTTGCGCGGCTCGCTGACGATGCCGATGCGGTAGATGGCCGAGCCCGGACGGAACGCGAACGCCAACGCCAGCAGGCCCATGCAGACGAAGAAGCGCGTCGTGTTGAAGTCGAACGGGTGATGCGCGTTGAGGACGATGTCGCTCAGCTTGATGGGATAGCTCACGTCGTCGCCCGCGATCTCGATACGCAGGTTCTTCACGAGGCCCGTCGTGTTGAGGTTGATGTACTCGCTCTGATCGCTGAACGTGGACACCCCCACCGGTGGCACGCCTACCGTGTACTCCGTGGAGTCGAAGTACGTATGGTGCGCGTCGTCAGTGAACTGGATCTTCACCGTCAGATCCTGCGCAGGCTGCCGGTAGTCGAAGTTCAGCCAGATGTTGTGCACCTCGGTGTTGAGGTTCGAGAACTCCAGCACGTGGTTCACCGCGGTCACCTTGTACTGGTCGTCAACGGTCTCCTGCAAGGTGAGCTTGTCGTTCAGCGAGATGGTGTTGTAGTTCGCCGACGTGAAGTAGTTGATGTTGAACAGGAACGTCTCGAGCAGAAGCGAGATCAGTACGATGGCAAGCGCGCTCTTGATCAGGTGAACCGCCGCCAAGCGGTGCCTGCTCATGAAGCCGTTGTAGGCATAGGCTATGTTCTGGCGTACGGTCGGCATATTGGTATGGAATTATAGATGAAAAAAGGCGGGCGAGGCAGCTCAAGCCCCGTCCGCCTTCAAGATTGCGTGCAAAAAGCGCGCGGACGCGCTTTACAGACCAAGCGCCTGCTTCACGTCGGCGTACACCACGTTCGGATCGCGATCGCCGTCGATGGAGACGAGCAGGTCGCACCCGCGATAGTAGTCGATCAGCGGAGCCGTGGACTTCTCGTACACGTCGAGGCGGTTGCGCACCGTGGCCTCGTTGTCGTCGTCGCGCTGGTACATCTCGCCACCGCACTTGGGGCAGGTCTCGTCGGCGGCGGTGCCGATGTAGTTGCAGTCGCGGCACATGCGACGCGAGGTGAGGCGCTTGACGATGACCTCGGGGTCAACGTCGACGAGCAGCGCCGCGTCCAGCGGACGACCCAGCTTGGACAGCTCGGCGTCAAGCGCGACCGCCTGCGCGGACGTGCGCGGGAAGCCGTCGAGGATGAAGCCCTTCTCGGTGTCCGGATCCTGCAGGCGCTCGGTGACCAGGCCGATGATGACATCGTCGGGCACGAGGTCGCCCGCGTCCATGAAAGACTTCGCCTTCTGCCCCAGCGGCGTGCCGGCCTTTACGGCAGCGCGCAGCATGTCGCCCGTGGAGATGTGCGGCGTGCCGAACTCTTCAACCAGCTTGGCCGCCTGCGTACCCTTACCAGCACCCGGCGCCCCTAACAACACGATATTCATGATGGTTCAATCCTTTCGACATACAATCGATGCGCCGTATTGTATCAAAGCCCTACGCCGTACGCGCGCATTTCAACAGAAAGACAGGCAGAGCGAACGAATGCGCCCCGAAGGGCGCATAATAAACTCGCAGGTCGTTCGTAAAGACAGCGAGAAGCCCCGAGGTGCCTTGAATTGCCGTGAACGTCCGAGGAAGCGTACTTCGGTACGCGATGAGGACTTGGAGCGGCAAGGCAAGGCACCTCGGGGCTTCGCAGCGGCGGCTTGTTCCGCTGGCCGCAAGGCCAGCGGAACCCATTACTTGAAGAAGCCTTCGTAGTTGTGCATCTTCAGCTGGCTTTCCACCTTATTCATGGTGTCGAGGGCCACGCCGATCATAATGAGGATCGAAGTGCCGCCGAACGCCTGGATGAGTGTATTGCCGGTGAAGTAGAAGATGATCGTCGGCACCACCGCGATGGCGGCGATGAAGATGCCGCCGGGCAGCGTGACGCGATGCAGCACGTTCTTGATATAGGTCACCGTCGCCGTGCCCGGACGCACACCGGGAATGAAGCCGCCCTGCTTGCGCAGGTTGTCGGCCGTCTCCTCCGGATTGAACACCATGGAGGTGTAGAAGTACGCGAAGAACACGATGAGCAGCACGGTGAGGATCCAGTTGACCCAGCCGGTGGAGATGGCGTCGGCCACCGCCGTCAGCCAGCCCACGTTGAACAGGGCCGCCAGCTGCGCCGGGAAGTAGATCAGGCAGCTCGCGAAGATGATCGGGATGACGCCCGCCGCATTCACCTTGAGGGGAATGTAGGTGGACTGGCCGCCCATCATCTTGCGACCCTGCACGCGCTTGGCATAGTTCACCGGGATGCGGCGCTGCGCACGCTCCACGAAGATGATCGCGGGAATGCAGGCAAGCACCACAAGCAGGGTGACCACCGTAATCGCGACGCCCATAGTGGTATCGGCCGTGAGGTTCATCGACGAGAAAATGGCGCTCGGCACGCGCGACACGATGCTCACGAAGATGATGAGCGACATGCCGTTGCCGATGCCGCGCTGCGTGATAAGCTCGCCCATCCACATGATGAACGCAGTGCCCGCCACGAGCGTGAACACGACGAGGATGTCGGTGAGGATCTCCGGCACCTCCGTGGAGAACACCACGCCGTACTGCGGCGACTTGAACAGCAGCAGGTAGCCGATGGCATTGATCAGACCCAGACCCAACGTCAGGTAACGCGTGATCTGCGTGATCTTGCGACGACCCGTCTCGCCTTCCTTAGCCCAGCGCCCGATGGCGGGGATGACGCCCTGCATCAGCTGCATGATGATCGATGCCGTGATGTAGGGCATGATACCCAGCGAGAACACCGAGAAGTTCGACAACGCACCGCCCGTGAACAGGTCGAGCATGGTCATGGACACGCCCGAGTCCTGGAACGAGTTCGCGAACTCGTTGAACGGGATGCCGGGCACCGGCACGTACGCGCCGAAACGATACAGCGCGAGGATAGCCAGAGTGAACAAGATCTTCTTGCGCAGCTCCGGTACCTTGAATGCATCGATGATCGAGCTTAGCAAGGCTCTTCGACCTTTCCTCCGGCTGCTTCGATCTTCGCCTTGGCGGAAGCAGACACCTTATCCACCTGCACGGTGAGAGCCTTGGTGATCTCGCCGTCGCCCAGCACCTTCACGAGCGCGTCGGCGTGCTTGATGATGCCCTTGGCCTTGAGGCTTTCGCCGTTCACCACGTCGCCGGCCTCGAAGGTCTCCTCGAGACGCTTCACGTTGACGGGCAGGTACTCCACGTGGTTGATGTTCTTGAAGCCCGGGAGCTTCGGCAGACGACGAGCGAGCGGCGTCTGACCGCCCTCGAAGCCTGCACCCTTGCCGCCGCCAGCACGCGACTTCTGGCCGTTCATACCGCGACCGGACGTCTTGCCCGTGCCCGACGCGGGACCGCGACCCACGCGCTTGCGGGGCTTGCGCGAACCTTCAGCCGGCTTGAGATCCTTGAGTTCCATGTTAGTTTCTCCTTCTTTCGCTGTCCGGGACCCTTCCCGGCGCTGGCAGCTCGCCGCCAGCAAACTTCCGTAAATCGACCATCGGCGTGCCGTTGCGGCACGCCGACGAATCATTATATCCTACCTGCCAAGTACCACGAAGATTAGATCTCTTCGACCTTGACCAAGTGCTTCACCTTGAAGATCATGCCGCGGACGGACTCGTTGTCCACCTGCTCCACGGAGCGGTTGATCTTGCCGAGGCCAAGCGCGCGCAGGGTCTTGCCCTGGTCTTCCTTGTAGCCGATGGAGCTTTTCACCTGGGTGATGCGCAGGGTCTTCTTTGCGTCAGCCATTAGTTCTTCTCCTTCCAGCCGTAGATCTTGGAGACGGACATGCCGCGACGCTCGGAAACCTGCTCGGGGCTCTCCATGCTCTTGAGGCCCTCGGCGGTGGCCTTGACCACGTTCATCACGTTGTCGGTGCCGAGCGACTTGGCGAAGCAGTCGGTGACGCCCGCCAGTTCCATGACCGCACGAGCCGCGCCGCCGGCGATAACGCCGGTACCGGGCGTAGCCGGCTTGATGAGCACGCGACCGGCGCCGTACTCGCCGATGATCTCGTGCGGCAGCGTCTTCTCGGCCGTCAGCGGCACGCTGAACATGTTCTTCTTCGCGTCCTCGACGCCCTTCTTGATGGCGATCGGCACTTCCTGGGACTTGCCCATGCCCACGCCGACGCGACCGTTGCCGTCGCCGACCACCACGAGCGCGGTGAGCGCGAAGCGGCGGCCGCCCTTGACAACCTTCGACACGCGGTTGATGTAGACGACGCGCTCCTGAAGCTCGGGGACCGCGGCGTTGTCTTGTTTGTTACGAGCCATAGACCTTAACCCCTTCTAGAATTTCAAGCCTGCTTCGCGAGCGGCATCGGCCAAAGCCTTGATGCGCCCGTGATACAGGTTGCCGCCACGGTCGAACACGACTTCCGTGACACCGGATTCCTGCGCCTTCTTGCCCACGATCGCGCCCAGGGCGGCAGCGCCCTCGACGGTCGCGCCGCTCTTGCCCGTGGCCTTGAAATCGGGGCCGAGCGTGGAAACGCCGCAGATCGTCTTGCCGGCGACGTCGTCGATCACCTGCACGTACATGTTGGAGTTGCTGCGCGTGACGCACACGCGGGGACGAGCCGCCGTACCGGCGATCTTTCCGCGAACGCGACGATGGCGACGAGCCAGCGCAGCCTGCTTTTTCTGAAGCTTGTTCATGATAATCCCTTCGATCTCAATCGTTCGCGGCTCGCGCCTAGTCCTTGCCGGCCTTGCCGACCTTGCGGCGGACATGCTCGCCCTCATAGCGAATGCCCTTGCCCTTGTAGGGCTCCGGCTTGCGCCACTTGCGGATGTTCGCGGCAACCTGGCCGACCTGCTCCTTGGAAGGACCGCTCACGATGATCTCGGTCTGGCTGGGCACCTCGAACGTGATGTTCTCGGGAGCCTCCACCAGCACGGGATGGGAGAAGCCGAGCTGCATCTCAAGATCCTTGCCCTTGAGCGCGGCACGGTAGCCGACGCCCACGAGCTGCAGCTTCTTGGAGAAGCCGGCAGACACGCCCTCCACCATGTTGGCGATGAGCGTGCGCACGAGGCCGTGGTAGGCCTTCGCTTCGCGGGAGTCGTTCGGACGCTCGACGATGATGTCGTCGCCCTCCCGCTTGATGGTCATGATCTCGGGGAAGGTGCGGGTCAGTTCGCCCTTCGCCCCTTTCGCCGTCACCGTCGTGCCGTCGATGGTCACATCGACTCCGGCAGGAACGGTCACGGGCAGCTTGCCAATACGAGACATATCTATCCCTCCCTTTCCTACCAGATGTAGGCGATGACTTCGCCGCCAACGCCCTTTTTACGGGCATCGCGATCGGTCATAACGCCGTTGCTCGTCGAAACGATAGCCGTGCCGAGGCCACCGAGCACGCGGGGCAGCTCGTCCTTGCCCGCGTAGATGCGCAGGCCGGGCTTCGAGATGCGCTTGATGCCGCGGATCGTCTTGGCCTTCTTGTCACCGTACTTCAACGTGATCTCGAGCGTAGCGCGCGGCTCGCCCTCGATGACGTCGTAGCCCTGAACATAGCCCTCTTCCTGCATGATGCGGGCTATCTCGACAAGTTTCTTGCTGGACGGCATGGACACCGTCGGCTTGCCGGCAGAGTTAGCGTTACGCACGCGCGTAAGCATATCTGCAATGGGGTCGGTCATGGTCATAGTGATTTTCTCCTTTGGTCCGTGATGAGCCTGTCGATTCGGTTCGTCGGCGCCCGTAACGCCTCCGCCTGAACCGTGGCACACCCGAGCGTAATCGTCGTGTGGCTTACCACGAAGCTTTGGTCACGCCGGGCAGTTCGCCTTTGTTGGCCAACTCGCGCAAGCAGACGCGGCACAGGCCGAACTTGCGGTAGTAGGCGCGGGGACGTCCGCAGCGCGTGCAGCGGTTGTGCTGACGCGTCGAGAACTTCGGCTCGCGCTTGGCCTTGGCGACCATCGATTTCTTAGCCATGCAAATCCTTCTTTCTTATATCCAGCCCGTCCGATCGTCCGGACGGGCTCGAGTGCACGTTTCAGCGCAGGTTGCCTTGGGGCAGCCTTGGGTGGGACAACGCGGGTTATTCCTTGTCCTTGAACGGGAAGCCCAGCGCGTCGAGCAGCGCGAAGGCGCTGTCGTCGTCCGGAGCCGTCGTCACGAACGTGATGTCCATGCCGCGCGTGCGATCGATCTTGTCGTAATCGATCTCCGAGAAGATAAGCTGCTCGGTGACGCCCATGGTGTAGTTGCCGCGGCCGTCGAAGCTGGTCGGCGAGATGCCGCGGAAGTCGCGCACGCGGGGAAGCGCCGTGGCCAGCAGACGGTCGAGGAACTCCCACATGCGGTCGCCGCGCAGCGTGACCTTGCAGCCGATGGGCTGGCCTTCGCGCACGTGGAAACCAGCGATGGACTTCTTGGCGCGCGTCACGCAGGGCTGCTGACCCGTGATGATGCGCAGGTCGCCCATGGCGGCGTCCAGCAGCTTGTGGTCGGCAGCGGCGGCGCCCACGCCCATGTTCACGACGATCTTCTCAAGGCGCGGAACCTTGTTCACGTTGTCGAGGGCGAGATCCTTCTCGAGCTTGG
This sequence comes from Eggerthella lenta DSM 2243, assembly GCF_000024265.1. Lineage (NCBI taxonomy): Bacteria > Bacillati > Actinomycetota > Coriobacteriia > Eggerthellales > Eggerthellaceae > Eggerthella > Eggerthella lenta. The sequence continues at coordinate 2,547,540 of NC_013204.1, forward strand.
CCACGATCTCGTTGGTGTACTTTTCCTTCAAGCGAGGAGCAGTCATGTTTTCCTGTATCCTTTCGATGAATTAAACGCAGGATTTCCGACCCTGCGTCCCCAACCGGCCTGGCCGGAGGGGGTCATTGCTCAAAGGGGCGCGCCGCCGAAGCGCCGCGCCGCCTTCATGTGCTAGTCGATGTCCTTGCCGCACTTCTTGCAGACGCGGACCTTCTTGCCGTTCTCGTCGCGCTTGTTGCTGACGCGCGTGGGCTGCTTGCAGCTCGGGCACACCAGCATCACGTTCGACACGTGGATGGGAGCCTCCACCGAAGAGATACCGCCCTGCGGGTTCTGCTGCGTGGGGCGAAGAGCCTTCTTGACGATGTTGACCTTCTCCACGACGACGCGCTGCTTCTGCGGCAGCGAGCGCAGGATCGTGCCCTCTTTGCCCTTGTCCTTGCCGGCCAGGACCTTCACCTTATCGCCCTTTTTGATGTTCATGCTGTTCATTTGCGCACACCTCCTTAGAGCGTTTCAGGTGCCAGGGACACGATCTTCATGTACTTCTTGTCGCGCAGCTCGCGGGCGACGGGCCCGAAGATGCGCGTGCCGCGCGGGGCGCCGTTCGTGTCGATCAGAACGGCTGCGTTCTGGTCGAACTTGATGTAGCTGCCGTCGACACGACGAACTTCCTTCTTCACGCGAACGACCACGCAGCGGACGACGTCGCCCTTCTTCACGTTGGTGTTCGGCGCGGCTTCTTTAACGCTGCAGATGATGACATCGCCCAGTCCCGCGTAACGGCGCTTGGAGCCGCCCAGGACCTTGATGCACTGCACCTTGCGAGCGCCGGAGTTATCGGCCACTGCGAGCATGGTTTGCATCTGAATCATTGCTTCAACCTAACTTTCATCTCGATAGTCTTTCGCGACGAGCGCGCAAGACTACTGGGCCTTCTCGACGATCTTCACGAGGCGCCAGCGCTTCATCTTCGACAGCGGACGCGTTTCCATGATCTGAACGGTGTCGCCGAGGCCGGCTTCGTTGTTCTCGTCATGGGCATGGAACTTCTTCGTCGTCGTCATCATCTTGCCGTACACGGGGTGCGGCTTGCGCTCCTTGACTTGCACGACGCAGGTCTTGTCGTTGACGGCGCTTACCACGACGCCCTGACGGACCTTGCGGGAGTTACGTTCTTCGCTCATGTGTATCCAACCTTCCTAGCCGACGGGCTATGCGCTCAGCTCGCGGGCGCGCATCTCGGTCTGAATACGCGCGATGTCCTTTTTGACCTGCTTCACGCGGGCGGTGTTGTCAAGCTGGCTCGTAGCCATCTGGAAGCGCAGGTTGAAAAGCTCCGCGCGCGCTTCCTTGAGTTTCGCCTGCAAATCGTCGGCAGACAGCTCACGGATCTCTGCTGCTTTCATTTATTCCTGCCCTTCCGTTTCACGAGAAACAATCTTGCACTTGATGGGCAACTTGTTGATGGCGAGGCGGAGCGCTTCCTTGGCGACGGCCTCGTCGACGCCACCGATCTCGAACATGATGCGGCCGGGCTTGACGACCGCGACCCATGCCTCGGGGTTGCCCTTACCGGAACCCATGCGAGTCTCGGCAGGCTTCTTCGTGATGGGCTTGTCCGGGAAGATCGTGATCCACACCTTGCCGCCACGCTTCATGTAGCGGGTCATGGCGATACGGGCTGCCTCGATCTGGCGGTTGGTGATCCAAGCGGCTTCGAGCGCCTGGATGCCGTATTCGCCGTGGTTCAACCGGGTGCCGCCTTTGGCCTTGCCCTTCATGGAACCACGCTGCACCTTGCGGTGCTTCACGCGCTTAGGTACGAGCATTACTTTGCCCTCCTATCGTTACGATCGTTGCGACGGGGACGGCTGGGGCGAGAGCTGCCCTCGAGCGCCGGCTGGGGAGCCTTCTGGCCGGGGAGCACTTCGCCGTGGTACACCCACACCTGCACGCCGATGGAGCCCATCGTCGTAGCAGCCGTGGCGAAACCGTAGTCGATCTTGGCACGCAGCGTGTGCAGCGGCACGCGACCTTCGCGATACCACTCGCGACGGCTCATCTCGGCACCGCCGAGACGGCCGGAGCACTGGATGCGGATGCCCTTGGCGCCGCTCTTGCGGGCGGACTGGACGGCCTTGCGCATCGCACGGCGGAACGCAACGCGTCCCTCGAGCTGCTCGGCAACGGACTGCGCGATGAGCGCAGCATCGAGCTCGGGGCGCTTGACCTCGACGACCTCGATGGACACCGGACCGTTGGCGACCTTCTCGAGCTTCTTGCGCAGCGAGTCGATCTCAGCGCCCTTCTTGCCGATGACGACGCCCGGACGGGCGGTGGTCACGATGATCTTGATCTTGTCGCCGGCGCGCTCGATCTCGATCTTGGAGACGGCGGCACGGGCGAGCTGCTTGTCCAAAAACTTCCTGATGGCCAAGTCGTTTGCCAGGTTCTTGGCGTAATCCTTGTCGGCGTACCAGCGGCTACGCCATTCCTCGGTGATGCCGAGACGGAACCCGGTGGGGCTTACTTTCTGACCCATGCGGCTTATGCCTCCTCTCGCGGTGCAACGATGATGGTGATGTGGCTCGTGCGCTTGCGGATGCGCGAAGCGGAGCCCTTGGCGCGCGGACGGATGCGCTTGAGCGTGGGGCCTTCGTCGGCGAAGGCGGCCTTCACGATGAGCGTTTCCGGGCGCACGTGGTGCTGGTTCTCGGCGTTGGCCACAGCGGAGTTCAGCGTCTTGGCGACAACCTCGGCGATGGCGCGGTCGGAGAACTGCAGGATCTCGCGAGCGGCGGGCACGGACTTGCCACGAATCAGATCGATGACGATACGCGCCTTACGGGGCGAAACGCGGACATAGCGTGCAATTGCTTTAGCTTCCATTGTTTTCACCCCTTCTTATCTCTTCTTGCCCTTGTCGGCGGAATGACCCTTAAAGGTGCGGGTCGGGGCGAATTCGCCCAGCTTGTGGCCGACCATGGATTCCGTAACGTATACCGGCACGTGCTTGCGGCCATCGTGCACGGCGATGGTGTGACCCACCATTTCCGGGAAGATGGTGCTCGAGCGCGACCAGGTCTTCACGACGTTCTTCTCGCCCGCCGCATTCATCTTCTCGATACGATCAAGAAGGCGCGGTTCAACGAAAGGACCCTTCTTCAAACTTCTACTCACTATTACTCCTTAACGCTTTGCGCTACTTCTTGCGACGGCGGATGATCAAGCGGCTCGAAGCCTTCTTGGGATTGCGGGTGCGATGGCCCTTCGTGGGAACGCCCCACGGGGTGACCGGGTGACGACCAGCGGACTTGTTCTTGCCCTCGCCGCCGCCGTGCGGGTGGTCGACCGGGTTCATGACGGTACCGCGAACGCTGGGACGGATGCCCTTCCAACGGTTGCAACCGGCCTTGCCGATCTTGATGTTGGAGTGTTCGGCGTTACCGACCTCGCCCACCGTCGCGCGGCACGTGATGAGCACGCGGCGCATTTCGGAGGAAGGCATGCGCAGGATGGCGTAGTCGCCCTCCTTGCCCATGAGCTGGATGCTGGTGCCGGCGGAACGGGCGATAGCGGCGCCCTTGCCCGGCTGCAGCTCCACGGCGTGGATGAGCGTACCGACGGGGATGTTGGCCAACGGCAGGGCGTTGCCCGGCTTGATGTCGGCCTCGACACCGCTCATGACGGTATCGCCCACGCGGAGGCCCTTCGGATGAAGGATGTAGCGCTTCTCGCCGTCGACGTAGTGCAACAGGGCGATGCGGGCGCTGCGGTTCGGGTCGTACTCGATGGTCGCGACCTTCGCGGGGACGCCGTCCTTGTTGCGCTTGAAGTCGATGATGCGGTAACGGCGCTTGTTACCGCCGCCCTGATGGCGGGTGGTGATGCGGCCGTTGTTGTTGCGTCCTGCCTTGTTGGACAGCGGCGCAAGCAGCGACTTCTCCGGCGTCGACGTCGTGATCTCGGCGAAGTCCGAGACCGTTTGGAAGCGTCGGCCGGGGCTGGTCGGCTTGTACTGTTTGACTCCCATTGCTTTCCTTTCTGCGGATTCTCGCTCGCACGCCTCTCCGTACACCGAGAATCCTTCGTCTCTTCGTGGCTCCGATTGCCGCCGATGTGCCGCAGGGAGGCTGGGCACGTGCGACTCCGGTTGCCACGCGTCCGGGTGTATCCATCTAAGTCCAGACGCAATCGAGAATTATACGCAGAAAACGCTTTGTATTCAAGAATCGATTTTTTAGACACAACCTGCGCACAATCCGCAGAGCATTCCAGACCGCTGAGAGAGCGACGAAAAACGCGAGCGACAAGGACAAAGCCTTGTCGCTCGCAAACGATTACGAAGGATGGCCAACAGGGGCAGTTTCCTGCAGCATGAAGCCGACCAGAACGGATTACTGCCGCTCCGCCAGCTGCTCCACGTTCACGATGGCATGATCGAGCAGCCACTGGTTCGCCTTCATGCGCTCGGCGGCCTCGCGCAGAGCGAAGCCGCGGCCGTTCTCCTGCATCTCGCGCTTCACGGCGTCCGGGTTCTGCGGGTTCATCGAACGGCAGGCGGCGTCGATGTCCTCGTCGGTGAGGGTCATCTTCTCGTGACGGAACAGCGCGTCCAGCGCGTAGCCCTGCACGAGCATCTCGCGGGTCTGCATCATCATGATCATGCCGAACTGCTGCTCGCCGCCCTGGCTTTGCACGAACTGCTCGAAGGGGATGCCCTGCTGCTGCAGCTGGCCGCGCAGGTTGGACACGAGCGTCTGCTGCATGGCCTCGTACACCTCGTCCTGAATGCGGCCCTCGAAACGCTTGGCCAGCTCGGATGCCGCAACCTGCAGCTTGTACGCCTCGTACTGGGCGCGACGGTCGGCCGTCAGGCGATCGGTTATGCCGCCGCGCAGAGCGGCCGCATCGCGGTACATGGGCAGGTTCTTGGCCACCCATTCGTCATCGATGGCGGGGACGACCTTTTTCTGCATCTCCTTGACGGTGACGGTGCAGTCGACGGTGTCGCCCTTGTCGTCGGCGTTCATGCCGGGCAGGTCGAAGGAGAACGACTTCGTTTCGCCCACGTTCATGCCGATGAGATGCTTCTCGAAGTCCTCGGGCATGAGGCCCATGCCGGTGAGGTACGTGCGGCCTTCGGTGGACAGGTTGTCCATCTTCTCGCCGTTCTGGAAGGCTTCGAGCGCCAGCAGGAAGCCGTCGCCTTTCTCCACCGGGTGCGGCTCGTCCGACACGAACTCCGCGTAGCTCTCGGCGATCTGCGCGATCTGCTCCTCGACCTCGGCCTGCTCGATCTCGAAAGGCGGCACGGTGATGGACACGGGCTCGTAGGACTTCAGCTCGTAGTCGGGCTTCGGCGTGACGCGAACCTCGAACGAGAAGGTCTGGCCGCGTTTGAGCGGACCGGCGGCCTTCGGAAGAGCCGGGAACGCCGGCGTGATGTTGCGCTTGTCGATGGCGAACGGCACAAGGTACTCCACGGCCTGCTGCTGCACGATGGCGTCGAGGTCCTTGATGCCCAGCTGCTTCTCGACGGCCTGCTCCACGGACATGCCCGGCGTGGGCTGCACGCCCATCTGCTGGGCGAACCTGTACTGAGCCGCCGTGAGGGCATGGCTGACCTCGGCGGTGGAGGCTACGGCCTCCAGCAGGATGCGTCCGTCGTCGAGCTTCTTTTCGGTTACCTTCATGAAGAGTCCCCTTCTGTTTCGATCGTCAAGCGCTCATTGTAGCGCATTACTCGTTCGACTTGAGGCTTTCCACCATGTCGATGCGGCGCAACTTGCCGCGCATGGCCAGCATCACGAGCACGGTGAACAGCATGGTCAGCAGAAACGCCAACAGGAAGCTGGTCGGGTGTATGGCACGGCCGAACATGATCTGGTCCACCTCGGCCGTGACCACGACGAAGCCTTCCATCCACACGCCCAACACGAGACCGACCGCGCAGCCGATGGCCGCCAAGAGGAATATCTCGCGGAAGATGTAAGCGTTCATCTCGCGCGGCGTGAAGCCGAGCACCTTGAGGGTGGCGATCTCGCGCATGCGCTCGGTGATGTTGATGTTCGTGAGGTTGTACAGCACGATGAACGCGAGCGCCGCCGCCGCGGTGACCAGCACCACGACGATCATGTTCACGCTCGACATCATGTCGCGGTACGCGTCGATGGTCTCGTCGTTGTACGCCACGGTCTTCACGCCTCCTGCGGCCAGAAGGTCGTTCGAGAACTGCACGCGCAAGTCGGGGTCGGACGTGGTGACGGCCAGCACGGTGCGGTAGTCGGGAGCCTTGCCCATAAGCTGCTCGTAGAGGGCAGGACCCATATAGGCGTAATGGTACACGTAGTTCTCGACGATGCCCGTGACCGTGGCCTCGTATGACGTGCCGGTCGCGTTGCCGATGGCATCCTGCTCGGTCAGCGTGACGGCATCGCCTGCGCGCACGCCCAACTCCGCCGCCAGCTTCTCGGTGAGCACGAGGCCGTCGTCGTCCAGCTTCACCGGATGATGGCCGACGCGGGTGTTCAAGGCCACGAAGCGGTCGAACGATGCCGGATCCTCGGGCACGACCAGCTCCATGCGCTTGTCTTGCTCGTCCGGCCCGCCGGCCAGCATGTTCTGCCGCATGACCAGCGTATGCGCGGTGACGAGCGAGCCGTCGTCGAGCAGGTCGTCGATACGCCGCTGCTCTTCGCTTGATAGGTCGTCCGCCAGCGTAACGACGGCGTTGTACTTCGTGATCTCGCCGAACTGCTTGTCGATTATATCGTTGATGGCGTTGGACAACCCGAGACCCGTCAGCAAGAGCGCCGTGCAGCCCGCGATGCCGATGACCGTCATGACGAAGCGCTTCTTGTAGCGGAACAGGTTGCGGAACGTCACTTTCCACGAGAACGAGAGATGCCGCCACAGCGGACCGATGCGTTCGAGTACTATGCGCTTGCCCGCCTTCGGAGCGCGCGGCAGCATGAGCTGCGCCGGGCGCTCGCGCAAGGTGGCGGCGACGGCGGCCCAGGTGGCGAACAGCGTGACGCCGACGCCGAGCCCGGCTGCAAGCCCGGCGAACCCAGGATCGACGGGCAGCGGCAGCGGCAGCTCGGGCACGAAGTATATGATGCCGTAGGCCTTCATGATGACGGCGGGCAGCACTTGGGACAGCGCGAGGATGCCCAGAATGCTGCCGATCCCACTGGCCGCGGCTGCGTATGCGAGGTATTTGGAGGCGATGCGCGTGCGACGGTAGCCAAGCGCCTTGAACGTGCCGATGAGAGCACGCTCCTCCTCCACCATGCGCGTCATGGTAGTGAGGGCCACGAGAGCCGCCACGAGGAAGAAGATGAACGGGAACACCGCGGCGATGCTGTCCACGCGGTCGGCGTCCGCCTCGAAGCTGGCTGCACCGTAGTTCGCCGTGCGGTCCATGACCAGCCATTCGGGGCGCTCCAGATCGTCGATCTGCTTCTGGGCGTCGTCGAGACGACACTCGGCGTCCGCCAGCTGCGCATCGGCGTCGGATTTCTTCTGCTCGTATTCGGCGAGGCCGCTGTCGTAGTCGGCGCGACCTTGTTCGAGCTGGGCGCGGCCGTCCTGCAGCCGAGAGGCGGCGTCGTCGAGCTGCTGCTGAGCCGCGGCGATCTGCGCGTCGGCTTGCGAGCGCGATGAGGCGAGATCGGCGCGCGCCTGATCAAGCTTCCGGGCGCTCGCGTCGAACTGAGCCTTCCCCCCTTCATAGGCGGCCTGCTGCTGTTCGAGCTCGACCTTGGAAGAGTCCAGGGCGTCCTGCTTGCCCTGGAGCTCGGCACGCGCTGCCTCCAGCTTGGGCTTCTGCACGTTGACGAGATCGTCGAGGGTGGCCTGGACGAGAGCCATCTGCGCCCGGAGATCCTGCTGTTGCGCTTTGAGGGCATCTTGCTCGGCGCGCAGTTCGGCGATCTTCTGCGCGTCCTTGTCGGGATCGAGCTGCTTGATCTGCTCCTCCAGCGCGTCGATGCCCTTCTGGATCCGGTCGACGCCGGCCGCTGCGTCGGCGACGCCGGCCTGCGCCCGAGTTATGCCCGCGTCAAGCTCGTCGGATCGCCGCTGCCAATCGCCCCACGCCGCCGCGAGGGCGTCGGCGCCCTGTTGCCACTGAGCCCGGGCCGCTTGGAGCTGCCCTGCGGCATCATCCAACTGCGGGCGCTGCGCGTCGAGCTGCGCCTGCCCGTCGGCTATCTGCCGTTCGGCATCGTCCAGCTGCGCCTGAGCACTCGCACGCTGGCTCGCCAGCTCGGACGCGCCGCTGTCGTAGGCCGCCTGGCCGTCGGCCAGCTCCTGCTCGCTTGCGGCGATCGTCGCGGCGGCATCGTCGAGCTGGCGCTTCGCATCGTCCAGTTGCGACTGCGCGTCGGCCCTCTCGCCCTCGTAGTCGGCGCGCTTCTCGTCGAGCTCCTTCTGCGCATCGGACTTCAGCTGATCGACACGTGCCTGCTCGCGCTCGGGCGCAAGCGCCTTGATGCGATCCGCCACTTCGTCTACGAGCCGCTGGTAGGCGTCGCTCGACGCGCGTTCGTTCGCCGCCCCGCGCACCGTGAGGTACGCCTCGGTATAGGGAAGATCGGCCGAGAAGTCGCTCTCGGGCACGTACATATACTGTTGGATGGAGCCCGAACCCAGCGTGGTCTCGCCCATGCTCGAAGACGTTGCGTAGTACGGAGCGTTCACAAAGCCCGTCACCGTGTACGTGCGCGTGACGAGGGTCTGGTCCACGTCCTGCACGCCCTCGGTGATGGTCAGCGTGTCGCCGACGGCGATGGCGTCGTTCTCCACGAGGTTGGCCGACAGCACGCACTCCCCCGTCTTCTGCGGCCACGAACCCCGGACGAGGAGGGGACGGTTCAGATAGTCGGGGTCGTCGGAACGCGCATGCACGCCGTCGGAGGTGTCGCTCGTGCGCGCCGCATCGGGCAGCGAATGCACGCGCGTGGCGTACTGTTCGCCGTCGATGGACGCCATGACGTCGGTCTCGCGCGCGGGCATCACGGCCTCGACTCCCTCGACGTGGCGCAGCACCGCGATGTCGTCGTCGGTGAGGCCGAGGGTCGAAAGCACGCGGATGTCCATGAGCGACGTGCCGTCGAAGTACTCGTCGGCCGCCAGCTTCATATCGGGCGCGGTCATGCGCAGGCCGGCGTAGAAGCCCGTCCCCAGCGCGACGATGGCCGCGATGGCCAGGAAGCGCCCGAGCGAGTGGGTGATCGAACGCAGGGTCTCAGTGTTGAACGCGCTTTTCACGACGCGCCGGCTACCACTCGATCGCCTCGGCGGAAACAGGCGCTTCGTTCACTTCGACGCCCGCAACGCGTCCTTCGCGGATGTGGATCACCCGGTCGGCGATGGCGGTGAACGCGGAGTTGTGCGTGATGAGCACCACCGTCTTGCCCGTGTCGAAGCACGTGTCCTGCAACAGCTTCAGGATGGCCTTGCCCGTGCGGTAATCGAGCGCGCCGGTGGGCTCGTCGCACAGCAGGAGCTTAGGGTTCTTCGCCAGCGCACGGGCGATGGCCACGCGCTGCTGCTCGCCGCCGGAAAGCTGCGCCGGGAAGTTGTCCAGGCGATGGCCCAGGCCCACCTGCTTGAGCACGGTTCCCGCATCGAGCGGATCCTTGCAGATCTGGCTGGCAAGCTCCACGTTCTCAAGCGCCGTGAGGTTCTGCACGAGATTGTAGAACTGGAAGACGAACCCGATATCGTAGCGACGGTAGTACGTGAGCTCCTTCTCGGAGAATGCGCTGATCTCGCGACCGTCGAGCATGATGGTTCCCGACGAGCAGGCGTCCATCCCGCCCAACATGTTCAAAAGCGTCGTCTTGCCCGCGCCCGAGGGGCCCACGACCACGACGAGCTCGCCGCGCTCGATGTCGAAGGTCATGCCGTCGACGGCAGCCACCTCCACCTCGCCCATGCGGTACACCTTGCGCACGTCGCGAAACTCCACGAACGCCATGTCGCCCTTCTTCCGTCAGCCCGAATACCGGTTTCCCTCACCATACACGAACCCACATCCCAACGCCAGCGACAACACGCCTGCCCTGCGAACAAATTCCACGGATCCGATCAACGGCTCGCAGCTTGCCGGATGCAATGCGCAGGTTATGGCAAAAGTGCGAGATTTCTTGTTCTTTCAATCCCCCTATGACCTCAAGGCCGCCAGTCATGGTATTTCTTTGCTCGAACGTTATCTTGATGGGCTGCGTCCTGGCAATACGAATCCAAGCCGCTCCCCCTCCCTGCAAGAGCAAAGCGTGATCTCGCTACTCTTTTGAAAGGCTCGTCATGAATGAGACGGTTCTCATAGTCGAAGACGATTCGGATATTATCGAAATCCTGAGCCTCTATCTATGCGGTAGCGACTACCAAGTCGAAACCGCTGCGAACGGAAAGCTGGGACTCGAGCTGCTTGAGCGCAAGTCCCCTTCCGTCATACTCGTGGATTTGATGATGCCCGAAATGAACGGGTTTGACTTCATCAAGGAAGCTCGCTCAGTTTCGAACGCGCCCATCATCATCATTTCGGCGCGCAGTCAGCCCACCGACAAGATGCTCGGCTTGGATTTGGGTGCCGACGGGTACATCACGAAGCCGTTCGACCCGATCGAAGTGCTGGCCTACATTCGCGCGGTTCTCAGACGCTGCAATGCATTGTCCGCAAGCGGCCCAAGCAACATTTCACCAGACGGTTCGGTCGTGCGCATGGGCGCCATAGAATTCGACAAAGAGTCCTTGATCGTTCGGAAGAACAGCAACGTGGTTTCCTTTACGGCCTCAGAATTGAAGATATTCAGCAAACTGTTCTCCTCGCCCGGCCGCGTGTACACGAAGGCGCAATTGTACGAACTGATCAGCGCTTCCTCGCATGGCGGAGGCGAGGACAGCATCATGGTTCACATATCCAACATCCGCTCTAAGATAGAAGACGATCCCAACAATCCGGCGCATATCGTTACGGTTCGTGGATTGGGATATCGTTTTGAGGGCTGATGCGACATCGGTGAAGCTGGGGGTGGAGTCGCTGCTTTCCAGCTTGGCGTTTCGGTGCATGTCGATCGTGCTTGTTTATGCGGTCTTGATCATGGGCCTGTTTTCGGCTGTCGGCTACCTCGCGGACTCGCGCCTCAACAGCGCGTTTCCTTCCATCGACGATCTGGAGGAAAACAGGGTCGCGCTGGAAAACGACTCTTTCAACGAATTGAGAAACTCAATACCGCCATCTGCTCAGATGGTGATATTCGATCAGAACGGGAACCGCCTCTATGCCAGCGATGACGATGTCGCCAAATCGATCGACGCCAACGACCTGGAAATCATCAACGGAACCGAAGAAGATCAGGTGTTCTACGAGGTTTTGCAGCGCTTCGATGCCCGCTACGGCACCGTGTATGAAATAAACTTATGCGGAATGAGCGGGATCGGGAGTTCGAAGATAGTCTTATCCTCATGCGTTTGCAAGCTTGATGGAACGATCGTCGAAGGCGACCTGTTCGCCGGTCGAGAATCGCTGAGCAAGCGGGAGCTTTCCCTGATAAACGGGGAATTCAGCGCAAACAAATCTATCCAGAAGCTCGAATACGTTACCGTCGACAATCAGCCCCGCACCCTTGTTTTTATCTCCTCGAATGTGAGCGAAGCAACATACGATGAGCTGATCAGCCAAAACGGGATGATTTGGCTTTCTTCTATCCCTGTCGCGGTTGCCTTCACGGCAATTGCCGCCGTGGTGCTCGTGAGAATGATACGCAGGGCGGCAAAGCCGCTCGACGCTGCCATTACCGCATGCAAGGAAGGCGGCGAAAGCCCCGACGGCATGCATCGCGTTCCAGCTGAGCTGGTGCCGACATACGATAATTTTCTCGAGCTGATGGAGGAGCTTAAGGCCGCGCAAAACGACAAGCAGCGCATCGTTTCGGATATTTCGCATGATCTGAAAACGCCGTTGACGGTGATAAGGGGGTATGCGCAGGCATTTGAGGACGGATGCGTGCCGCCCGAAAAAGCCGGAGAGTATCTGAGGGCAATGAAGGAAAAAACGGACGAAGCCTCCCAGCTCATCGATTCGCTGTTTCTTTACGCCAAAACGAACCACCCCTCGTACATCCCTCAGCTTGTGCGGATGGACGTTTGCGAAGCGGTTCGTCGCATTGCGGTGGAAATGCTTCCGACTATCGAACAGCGCGCCTGCCGCCTTGACGCGGCAATCCCCGACGATCCCATTTGGGTGCGCGCCGACGGCTCGTTGCTGGCGCGCGTGCTTGGCAACCTGATCAACAATGCATGCGTGCATAATCCTGGCGGCGTTACCGTTCGATTGACCTGCAAACGCACTGAAAGCGAGGCGGTGATCGCCGTAGCGGATGACGGCGCGGGAATTCCCGAATCCATACGCGACCATGTGTTCGAACCGTTTGTGACCAGCAATGACGCACGCGAATCGGGCAAGGGCACCGGCTTGGGGCTTTCCATTGCCAAACGTTTCATAGACTTGCAGGGTGGAACGATTGCCGTTTCAGCTCAGCCCGAAGAAGACTTCGAAACCGAGATCGTCGTGACTCTTCCGCTGGCATAGCCCCTTTCGTTAAGAAACCTTAAGGCTGTCTTCAGCCTAAGCAAAGGATGGCTTTTCATAGTGAAAAGCGTATGTCCTTTGCTTGAAGGAGAGCTATGAAGAATCCTCTGATACGCTGCGTCGCGCTGCTTGCGCTGCTGCTTGGCCACATCGGACTGGCGGGATGCGCCGCAACCCAGGAAAAGCATGCTGAAAACGATTCGATCGACAACGAATTGGCGGACGCGAGATACGATGAGCCCGAAGAGCGCGTTTTGGTCTCAGACGATCGGAGCAACGGAAAAGCGTCGAAGGAGATAGTTTGCTGGGGCGACAGCATGACCGAAGGAGCCGGTCGCGATCCAGCCGTGATCGCGACCGGCGACGGCGTCTTCGATGCCAGCTATCTGTCGTATCCTGACGTACTTCAAAAACTGACGGGTATGACCACCTGCAATTTCGGCGTGTCGGGCGCGACATCCGAAGAGATCGGCATTATGCAAGGAGCCATCGAGGCCGATGACGAGGACGAGCGCCTCTTCATCGATGAGGAAGTGGCCGAGCTGGCAAAACAGCATACGGGAACGATACTGGTGCTGGAAATGGGAAGCAACGGCGGCTGGGATGGCGATTACGCAACGCTCATAGAGCAGTACCATGCGATCATCGAAAACTCCGGATGCGAGAACTTCATCATCATCGGCGACACCGACGACCCCGGAACTTCGTTCGGCGATCCAAGTCAAGAGGCTTTCGAGCCGGGCGAGACCGGCCGTCAAACCGAGTGGGAGGCCACGCTGACCGCAGAATTCGGCGACCGCTTTATCAACATGCGCCAGTTTCTCATCGATAACGGGTTGGCGATCGCAGGGCTTACGCCCACCCGAGAAGATGCAGAAGATGCTGCCGTAGGCTGCATATCCCTGCAGCTACGCTCAGACTGGACCCATTTGAATTCTTACGGATACTACGCAAAGGCGCAGGCGGTGTACCAGAGAGGCGTTCAATTGGGCTATTGGTAAACCCAAAGAAACCTTTAGAAAGCGTTTAGGAAACGAAAAGGTTGCTCTCTTACTGTGGAACACGAGGCAAATACGTAAGAGAGGTTTCCCATGAAATCCAAGAGCAATGTGCTGGAGTATCTGGCCGAGGCCGCGAAGCAGCGGCCCGGCGATACGGCCGTTGTCGACGAGTTCGGCAACTATACCTACAAGCAGTTGCAGGACGATAGCGCAGCGTACGGCGCAGCGCTATCCGAATACGACGTGGCAAATCGGGGCGTGGTCATCATGGTGGAAAAATGCTATGACACACTTGCCATCATGCTGGGCACGCTGTTCGCATCCGGATATTACGTGCCGGTCGATCCATCGGTTCCCCCCGTGCGACTTGCGCACATCGTCGCGACATTGGGAAGCCCGCTCTTGGTGGCCGACGAGGAAGCCCTGCGGGGCCTTCAACTCGAAGACGCGTGCAAGATCGTTTCCTTGGAGGAGCTGCATAGCCAGCGCGCCGGGATACAGCAGCGCGACGCGGTCGAGCCGGCATCGCTTTCGATCGATCCGGCATACGTTCTGTTCACCTCCGGATCAACGGGCGTCCCCAAAGGCGTAGTTGTCAGCCATGGAGCCATCATCAGCTTCATCGACGAATTCGTTTCGGAATTCGAATTCGACCGCAGCGATCGGTTCGCAAACCAAGCGCCATTCGACTTCGACGTGTCCGTCAAAGATATTTTCGGAAGCTTGGCGGTGGGAGCGACGCTCGTCATCGTGCCGCGTCGCTTGTTCATGCAGCCGAAAGCCTTGGTTGAGTTTCTGGACGAGCAGCGCGTGACCGTGATGGTTTGAGCGGTCGCGGCTTTGTGCATGGTGAACACATTTCGCGCAATTACAAGCGATTCGCTTACCACGGTTCGAAAAGTGCTGTTCAGCGGCGAGGTAATGCCACTTGCCCACTTGAAATCCCTGCTTGCGTCTTTGCCGGACGCCGAGTTCGTCAACCTGTACGGCCCAACCGAGATCACCTGCAACTGCCTGTACCATCGCGTCGACCGCGCAAAAGACGGCGCCGCCGAGCTTCCCCTGGGAAAAGCACTCGGGCACTGCGAAGTCCTAGCGGTCGACGAGGAGGGACGGCGCATCGTCGAGCCGGGCCAGAAAGGCGAGATCATCGTGCGAGGACCCTCGTTGGCGTTGGGTTATATCGGCAATCGAGAAGCGACGGAAAAGGCGTTTGCGCCCAATCCCCTCAATTCCCTTTACGGCGAGCGCGTGTACCGCACGGGAGACAGCGCGATGCTGACGGACGAAGGCGATCTGGTCTTTTGCGGTCGCAAAGACAATCAGATCAAGTACCGAGGGCACCGAATCGAGCTGGAAGAGATCGACAAGGCGTTCGAAGGGTTCTCCGACGTCGACAGGTGCCGATGCGCCTTCGATTCCAAAAAGAACCGGCTATGCGCGTTCTACGAAGGAACGGCTTGCGAGAAAGAGCTTCCCGGTCGGGCGGCATCATTGCTTCCCGCTTTCATGAGGCCGACGCGCATCGCGAAGGTGCCGAGCATGCCGCTGAACAAGAACGGGAAGGTGGACCGTGCGATGCTCCTGGAATCGCACGGCGAACCGGCGAAGCGCGAGAGGGCTGATCGATGATGATAGACGACGCAACGCTGCAAAACGCGCTGGATGCATGCCCGACGCCTTTGTACCTTTTCGACCATCAGGTTCTTAACGACCGAATCACCCGGTTGCGGGCATCGCTCCCCTCTCGCATCAAGCTCTGCTATGCGATGAAGGCGAACCCCTTCATCGTGCTGGAGGCGTCGGCTCTGGCGGATTGCGTAGAAGCATGCTCGCCGGGCGAGGTGCTCATCTGCGCGAACGCAGGCGTGCCGTTCGAGAAGATCGTGCTTTCGGGCGTGTGGAAGGATCGCCGCTGCTTGGACGATCTGTTCCAAGCGGATCGCATCCCCCATAGATTCACCATCGAGTCTTCCCAACAGTTGAAAGACCTGGTCGTACTCGCTAACGCGTATCGCAGGAGGGTGAACGTTCTTTTCAGACTGAGCAGCGAAAACCAATTCGGCGTAGACTCCGCCACGCTGAAAGAGCTGATTGCCGGCTGCAAAGACGACCCGTTCATCAGCATCCAGGGTATCCAGTACTACTCGGGCACGCAGAAAACGTCGCTCAAGAAGCTTGATAGAGAGTTGAACAAGCTGCACCGCATCGTGGCCGAAGTGGAAGCCGCTTGCTCGGTGAAGCTGAACGAGATCGAATACGGCCCCGGGCTTCCCGTCGAGTACTTCGACGAGGACGAGGAGCGGGCTCGCAGCGCGCAGGACGAACCCGTTGCCGAGCTTGCAACGCTGCTGGACGGTTTCCCTTTCGAGGGGGACGTCGTCCTCGAGCTGGGACGCAGCATCGCGGCTGATTGCGGAGCGTATCTGACCAGCGTCGTCGACGTCAAAACGACGAGCGGGCAAAACTACGCGATCGTCGACGGCGGCATGCATCAGATTTCGTACTACGGGCATTCGATGGCCATGAAGTCCCCGGTTTTCAGGAAGGTCGGCGCAACGGCCGGCGCTGCGCAGCCTTGGAACATCTGCGGAGCGCTTTGCACGGTCAACGACATCCTGGCCAAGCAAGCGCCGATCGTCGATTTGTCCGTGGGAGACGTGCTTGCGTTCTCTCGGGCAGGCGCCTACTGCGCAACGGAGGGTCGGGCGCTGTTTTTAAGCCGGGATCTTCCGTCGGTGGTCGTGCGCGACGTTTCGGGAAATATGCGCATTGCTCGGCATCGGCTGGAAACGGCCTCGTTCAATTCATCGAACGGGCCGCAGGATAGATCGACGGAACAGGACGAAAAGGAGAACGGACTATGAAAAATCAAGTTATCGACATTCTCGAAGACATCAACCCGGGCGTGGATCATGAGGCGCGCGTCGACCTCGTCGATTCGCGCTGCATCGATTCGCTGACGATGATCGCCTTCGTGGCCGAACTCGAAGATGCATTCGACGTCGAGATACCCCCCGTCGAGATCGTGCCCGACAATTTCAACTCGGTTGAGGCCGTATGCTCCCTGATGGCGCGCCTGCAAGCAGAGCAGGCTTAGCCTGCGCGAATCGCTCGAGTAGGGAATCATTTTAATGACGTCGTACTATTCCGCCCTTTTCTTCACGGCCTTTTTGCCGATTACGGTCATGTTGTACGGCATGGCGCCAAGGCGCTTTAGGTGGGCGGTGCTCCTGCTGGCCAGCTACGGCTTCTTCTTCGCGCTCAGCGGCGCGCTTATCGCGTTCGTCGCCCTGTCGACGGCAGTCGTGTACGCGTGCGCCCGCATGATGGGCGCCAACCTTGCAGAGAAGAACCGGCAACTGGCGACAGCCAGCTCGGGCAAACGCGAGATACGCGAGGCCTGCAAGCGGAAGAACCGCCGTATCGTCTTCGCGGCCGTCGTCGCCAATATCGGCATTCTGGCCGTCCTGAAATACTCGGGGTTCTTCGGGCTGTCGCTGGCTTCCACGCTGGCGGCGTTCGGCATTTCGATCGACCTTTCCATCCCCAGCTTCGCATTGCCCATCGGGATATCGTTTTACACGTTGATGGCCGTTTCATACGTTGTGGATGTGTATCGCGAACGCACGAAGGCCGACAAGAACCTTGGGCACGTGGCGCTGTTCCTGGCGTTTTTCCCAGGAATCATGGAAGGACCGCTCAGCAGATACAACGACGTTGCGCCCAGCCTTATCGCGGGCGAACCGCTTAATCGAAAGAACCTGTACGCAGGAACCTTGCGCATTATGTGGGGCATGGCGAAGAAGATCATCGTCGCGGACCGGCTGAACGCGTTCGTGAAGCCGGTGTTCGACAATTACGGTTCGTACGACGGAGGCGTCATAGCCTTAGCTGCGATCCTGTACACCATTCAGCTGTACTGCGATTTCTCAGGAACGATGGACGTCGCCCTGGGCATGGGCCGCGTGTTCAACGTAACGCTGCCCGAAAACTTCAGGCAGCCGTTCTTCTCCCGCACCGCCTCCGAATTCTGGCAACGTTGGCATATCACGCTGGGCCTGTGGTTCAAAGACTACGTGTACTACCCTATCTCGTTGTCCAAGCCATGCAAGATGCTGACGACCAAGGCGCGCAAGCGTTTCGGAAACAGATACGGTCCGCTTCTGGCAAGCTCCGTTGCGCTGTTCTGCGTGTGGATCGGCAACGGCTTGTGGCATGGCGCCGGCAGCCAGTACCTCTTCTTCGGTTTGTACTACTTCGTCCTGATCATGGCGGGCGGCTTGATCGAGCCTCCATGCGCGCGTGCGGCGCAGCACTTCGGCATCGACCGCAATAGCTGGCCTTATCGAACGTTCCAGACCGTCCGGACGCTGGCGATCATCTTCGTCGGCGAGCTGTTCTTTCGCTCCAACTCGCTTGAGGCGGGGCTTGCCATGATGGGACGGATTGCGGGCGATTTCACTATCGAAGCCTTTACGACGGGATCGGCGTTGCAAATCGGATTCGGCGTTGGCGACGGCCTCATCGTAACCTTGTTCATGATGCTGGTTCTCGCAGTAGGCGTAGCGAAGGAGCGGGGCTGCAATTTGTGGGAGTGGGCGACTGCGCAAAGCGCGCTCCTGAGATGGAGCCTCGTGATTCTTCTGTTCGTGGGAACCGTGACGTTCGGAGCTTACGGCCTTGGCTACACGCCGGTCGACCCGATGTACGCGCAGTTTTAGGAGCATGCATGAGAGCAGTGAAACTACGCAGCGCCTTCAAGGTGCTTGCGACCGCGGTTTTCGTGGCGGCTGCAACGCTCGGCCTTCTTTGGGCGGTATCGAGCGTCGTCCAGCCGAAAAACAACCAGAAGGAATTCGGCCAGGTTTCAGAAGCCGCCAACGGGATCTTCGGCGAGCCGGGCCGCTCCCTCGATGCGATATTCATCGGCGACAGCGAGGCGTACAGCTCGTTCTCCCCGTTGCAGATGTGGGAAGAGCATGGCTTCACCTCGTACGTGAGCGCTACGTCGGGTCAGCGATTGACGTACGGGTACCGATTGCTGGAAAAAGCGCTTCGTTCCCAAAAGCCCAAGGTCGTCGTATTCGAAACGAACTCCATCTACTCGCCGATCAAGCCGGATGACGCAGTTCTGAGCCTTTTCCAGAACAAGCTGCCCGTCTTCGAATACCACGATCGATGGAAGAGCCTGGATGCGCAAGACTTCTTAGGGAAGCCTTCGGCCACATGGAGCGACCCGCTGAAGGGGTTCGTCGTCAACCGCGGGGTGAATCCGGCCGACGCCGTCAATCACATGACGCCGAGCAGCGAGGCGCTGCCGGTAGACGTTGCGAACCGCCAGTACATAACCGCCATGGTCGAAGCTTGCAGAGCGAACGGCGCTACTCCCGTGTTCGTCAGCACGCCGAGCACGGTCAATTGGAACACGGCCAAACACAACGGCATGAGCGAGCTGGCCCGGGAACTCGGCGTCGACTATTACGACCTGAACGAGGGGCCCGACAAGGTTCCGATCGACTGGAGCACCGATACGCACGACAAAGGAGACCATCTGAACTTCGACGGAGCAACCAAAGTTTCGGCTTATATGGGAAAGCTCTTATCGGAAAAGTACGGACTTCCCGACCATCGTTCGGACAGCGCCTTTGACCGATGGAACGCATCGCTTGAAAGATACAAGCAGCAGATTGCCTCCTAGGCAAACCATCTTCAAGGAGGCCAGCCCCCTTTGCGCCCCTCGCGAACAGCTCGACCGCGGATCCGCGCATCTTCCCGTCATGCTCCGGCGACGTAAAGGAGCCTCCCGCCTCTCGAACTTTGCTTCCTTGTCCAAGAAACGGGAGGCGGTTCATAGCGATGCCCTCGTATCATATTGCGCGAAGCCCTATCGTGGAGCGCACGTTTTCTCAGAAGGGCACGAGCACGTTCAGCGCGGCGGGCTCCACGGCGATGTCGAACGAGGTGCCCTCGATGAGCTCGCCGTCCATCTGGGCGGGAGGGGCCTCGTCGAACTCGAGGTGCAGCGTACGGCATCGGCGCAGCTCGATCTGCTTGAAACGAACGTGCTTGCCGCCTTTGGCACGCAGGAAGATGTAGAGGGCGCGCGCTGCGCCGACGGGCGGATGGGCGACGCACACGTCCAAGAGGCCGTCGTCGATGCGCGCGTCGGGGCAGATCTTGAACCCACCGCCGTAATAGGGCCCGATCTGCACGGCGAACGTGACGGATTCCGCCTCCACCGTCTCGCCCCCGTCGAACGACACACGGTAGCGCCGCAAGTCGAGATGATGCAGCAGCTGATCGATGCCGCTCTCCATGTACAGCACGGTTCCCGTGCGGCCCGTGCGCACGCGCCGCTCCATCGTGTCGAGCGCGATGGCGGCGTCCAGACCGAACGAGAGCGTCTCCACGAACCAATGGCCGTTCACGCGCCCTACGTCCGCAAGACGCGCCTCGGCCCCCAACAGCTGGGCGCACGCTTCGTCCACTTTGGTCGAAACGCCGAGCGTGCGCGCGTAGTCGTTGCCCGATCCTACGGGTATCACGCCGAGCGCCGGCCGCCGCGCAGCCGGGCGCCTCATGAGCCCGCCCGCCACCTCGTGGATGACGCCGTCGCCGCCCAGCGCGATCACCGTCGAGCAGCCTTCGGCGCGCTCGGCGATCTCGGAGGCGTGCCGCGGCCCCGCCGTGCGAGCGAGCACGACCGCGTCCTCCCCCAGCTGGGCACGCAGCAACCCGACGGCGCGCTGCGCCGCAGCCGCCCCGTTGCCGTTCTGAGCGGCAGGGTTCGCGATGAGCAGGATGGATCCCTCGGATGACAGCATGGGCGCCCTTTCGTCGTTGAAGCGACGAAGCGCGCCGGGCGCTTCGCGACGCGTCTATTATAGGCGAAGGAAACCGGCTGAAAAACCTCCGGCAACGCCTGACGACCGCCCGGAGGCGAACGAGGCCGCTGCGGCTACGATGCGGTCGAAGCAACCGATCCGAAAGGAGCACTTCGATGTCGGAACTCGTAGCATTGGAAACCCAAGCCCCGAAAGCGGGCTATGCCATGGATGACACGCGCGCGAACGTCGATCCCAAGCCGCAGTTGGAAAGCGACCTCTACCGGGCAGCAGGCAAGCTGGACGGCAAGGCGGCCCTCGTCACCGGCGGCGACAGCGGCATCGGCGCGGCCGTGGCCATCGCGTTCGCCAAAGAGGGCGCCGACGTGGCGATCGCCTACTACTCGTCCGACGACGACGCGCAGGCGGTGGCCGAGCGCATCCGCGAACTGGGACGGCGCGCGCTCGTGTTCAAGGGCGACGTAGGCGACGAGGCGTTCTGCCGCGATATGGTCGAGGGGATCGCGGCCGAATGGGGTCGCCTCGACGTGCTCGTGAACAACGCCGGAGAGCAGACACCGGCCGAGAGCATCCTCGACTTGACCCAAGAGCAGCTGGTCCGCACGTTCCAGACCAACATCTTCAGCATGTTCTACCTGGTGAAAGCCGCACTCCCCCACCTGCCCGAGGGAGGCGCCATCGTGAACACCACGTCGGTGACCGCCTATCAGGGCTCGCCGAACCTGCTGGACTACTCGGCCACGAAGGGGGCCATCACCGCGTTCACCCGCTCGCTCTCCGAGAACGAAGACCTCGTGAGCCGCCGCATCCGCGTGAACGGCGTGGCGCCCGGGCCTATCTGGACGCCGCTGAACCCCGCCTCGTACGGGCTCGACAGCGACAAGGTGAAGCACTTCGGCGAGTCGACGCCCATGGGGCGCCCCGGCCAGCCCTACGAGCTGGCGCCCGCCTACGTCTTTCTGGCCAGCGACGATTCCAGCTACGTCTCCGGCCAGGTGATCCACGTGAACGGCGGCACCGTGGTGAACGGGTAGACCTTTTTCAGCGCGGCGGGGCGCGTGGTTCGCGCGGTTCGCCGCGCCTCGAAGGCTTCGCGAAATTCTTACCAGATCCTTTCCCTCGCACGACGTGCTTCTTGCGCGGGTCTTACGTGGCTCGCCTACGATTGAGCGCGTCATACCGTCGATCGAAAGGAAACCATGGATCCCCAACAGCTCGCGTCAGCCTACGACCGCGGCACATTCGGCGTGTCGCGACGCGCGTTCCTCAAGTTGGCCGCCGTCGCCGGCGTGTCAGCCGCCGCAGGGATGCTCGTCTTTCCGGAGCAGCAGGCCGCAGCCGCGTTCACGCAGCCCGCAGCCCCGAACTGGCCGCCTTTGTCCGGCGACAAGATCCGCTTCACCGTGCACAGCGACACCCATGTCGGCGCAAGCCCGAACAACAACTACCGCGACAAGATCCCTGAAGCGTTCTCGGCCATCTACGCCATGGCACCCGACGTGGACGCGCATTTCTTCGTGGGCGACTCGGCCGACACTGGCCACCCGGACCAGTACGTCGAGCTCGCGCAACTGCTGAACGCTAACGCGCGCAAGCCGGTCGGCATCGTCATGGGCAACCACGAGTACTACAACTGGAGCGGCAGCAAGCAGAACGCCCAGGACGCGTTCAAGACGTTCCTCGCCTCGGAGCTGAACGTGCCCGGTTCGTTCCAAATGCCAGGCGGTGCGAACGAAGGCCAGGTGGATGCCGACTTCGCCGTAGGAGGCTACCACGTGCTGGCGGTCGCGCCCGAACCGGGCGGCTACGACAACAGCTGGTACGGAGCGAAGCGCGATTGGATCCTCGAACGCTGCGCGGCCGCGGCGGCGGAGGATCCGGCCAAGCCCATATTCCTGCTCACGCATCACCCTTTCCCGAACACCGTATGGTACTCGGGTTCGAACAGCTGGAACGGCCAGTTCGACGAGAATGCCAACACGGCGCAGTCCGGCGCGTTCTACCAGGAGCTGTGCGAGAAGTATCCGCAGATCATCCACTTCTCCGGCCACACCCACATCCCTATGGCGGACCCGCGCTCCATTTATCAGGACGACGGGTTCACGCTCATCCAAACCGCCACGTTCGCCAATAACTTCTGGATGGAAAACGACGGGCACGACGAAACCGGCAGCGCAGGCGGCCACCCGAACGCCGGCTGGGACGCGAATCAATGCGAACTCGTGGAAATCGACCCGGCGACCAACTCCGTGTCCGTATACCGACTCGACTTCCGCAGCGGATGCGCCCTCGGCGCACCGTGGGTCATCGAGCCGTCGAAGGGAACGACCGCCTTTCGCTACACGCACGCAGGCATGGCCGCGCGCAGCAAGCCGCCCCTCGTGCTGGACGGCGCCGAAGTAGCGGTGATCGAGGAGTCCGTCACGGCGAACGGTGCCTCGTTCAGCGTAAAGGCCGCCCGGGTGGCGCCCGACGCAAGCGGGCTCGAAGACGACATCGTCATTTCGTATCGCGCGGTAGTCGCCTTGGCCGAAGCGCCTGACGCGGCGGTGTACGATGCGCGCTTCATGTCCGACTACTACAAGGCCGAGGCGAACCGCGCCGAGGTGTTCGAGCGTCCGCTGTTCGGCGCGGGGCTTGCCGAGGACACGTCGTACGTGCTGCGCGTGTTCGCCGCGAACCCGTTCGGGAAGGAGACGCTCGTCGGGGAGGCGGCGTTCCGCACGGCGGCCCGGGTCACGCCGGCTCTGGGCAACCCGCTGCTGTCCGTGGACTTCTCCACAGGAAGCCACGCAGATGCCGCGTTGGCGCCGCACAACGCCGTGCCCACCGGCACGCTGACCTACGAGAGCGATTCGTTCGGCGTGCCCGTAGCCGTGTTCGACGGCTCATCTGCCGTAGGATACGATTTCACCGCCGACGATTACGCGGCCATCGCGCAAGCCGAAACGATCGAAGTGCTGTTCCAATTCACGGCGAACCCGACGAGCGGCTACTTCGACTTGTTCTCCAGCGCGCAAGGCGCCGGCCAGGACCTCAGCTACTATGCGCCCCAGCTGCAGCACTACGTCAACACGGGATCGGGCTACCGCTGCACCGAAGCCACTGTGCCGCTGAACGCCTGGACGCACGTGCTAGCCACCTACGATGGCGTCATCATGAGCTACTACCTGAACGGGGAGCTCGTATCGACGCTGGACAATCCGGGATCGATCCCTGCGCCCACCGCTTCGGCGACCCGTTGGTTCGTAGGAGCCGACGTCAATTCGAACGGCGAGATGGAGAAGCCCATGACGGGCAAGGTAGCGTTCGCGAAGCTGACGCCCGGCGTGGCGACGGCAGCGCAGGCAGCCGAACTCTACGTGGCGGCTGCGCCCGTTGCGGCGGCGGTCGCACCCCCGAGCGCCGACGCCATCGGGACGGCGACCGCAGGCGAGGTCTACGCCATCCCCCCGCTGCCGTTCGCCGACGCGAACGGACGGGAGCTGCAGGGCATCCCGTCGGTCGTCGGTCCCAACGGGGCGGCGGTGGACGTCGTCAGGACGGAGGCCGAGGGGGTCGCCGCCTACCGCTTCACGCCCGCCGTCGAAGGCGCGCACACGGTGACGTACGCCGCCGGCTACGCGCAGCGGCCCACGTTCGAGCTGGCCGTGGCCGCCGCCGTCGCGAAGCCCGATCCCGACCCGGAACCCGATCCCTCGCCCGACCCGGAGCCGACGCCCGACCCGGAGCCGGAACCCGATCCCGAACCCGAGCCGACGCCCGATCCTGCGCCGGAGCCCTCCCCCGCTCCCGACGCCTTCGCGCCCGAAGTCGTCACGTCTACGCCAACGCCGCAAGCGAAGAAGCTGGCCCGGACGGGCGACCCCGTCGCCATCGGTGGCATCGTCGTCGGCGTCGCCGCCACCGCCGGAGCCGCCATCTGCGTGGCCCGCAGCCTCATGAAAGGAGAGTTGAGCGAGGAGGAGTAGGCGGCACCGCCGCCGCCCGCCATGGCGCGGCGAGAGCGCACGGGCTCGTGCGTCTCTCGCCGCGCCAGTCGTGCGTGGATCGCGCGCCGGTCGCTTCGCGCATCGGCGAGGAAGCCTCTCGCGAACTGCACGCCGGGCCCCACGTCATGGGAGGGTTGCTACCCGCGCTCGAATTCCAAGTCATGCTCGGCCACTTCCTCCAGCCTCGCTTCCACTGCCGGGCCGAGGGAGCCGTGCGCCGCGTCCCACTCCTCGGGGTCGCCGTCGAGGGCCATGCCGCGGTACTCCTCCGTGCGCTTGCACGCCGACACCACGCGCACGATCTCGCCGATCACCGCGAACGCCAGCACGCCGACCAGCATGGGAATCTTCGACAGCTCCTCCTCCGAGCCGTTAAGAGACACGATGGTGGCGATCATCGACAGGATGAGCAGCACGACGGGCACCCAGCACGCCACCGTCGCGGCGGCCTTGCCGCCGGGCATGCGGAAGATGCGCATGCGATCGGGATCCACCGAGCGCAGCTTGAGGAACGCCGGGAACATCGGCATGTAGCAGATCAGCAGGAACACGATGTTCATCGAGAAGAATATCCAGAAGAACCCGTCCAGCCCGACGGCCGACATAATGGGCGACACGAGCACGAGCGCGCTTGCGATGACGCCGTTTACGAGCGCCGCACCGGTGGGCACGCCCTTCTTGTTGAGCCGCGCGAACACGCCGGGCATGTTCTTCTTGTCGGCCGCGTGGGCCGCCACGTAGTTCACGCCGAACGACCAACTGATCATATTGCCGAACAGCGTGATCAGGAAGACGACGCCGATGGCGATGAACAGCAGGCTGCCGTTGCCGGCCATGATGGCCACGGCGTCCATGATGCCCGAGTCGAGCGACACCTCGTTGGACGGGATGGCCGCGCCGATACCGAACGAGCTGAACAGGTAGATGGCCGCGATGGCGATGCCGCCGGCGATGATGGCCGTGGGAATCTGCTTCTTCGGGTTCTCCATGTCGTTGGCGAACACGGCGATGGCCTCGAAGCCCATGAAGTTGAACAGAATGATGGACAAATACGTCAGGCTGCTCGCGTCCATCGACGGCAGGAACGTGGCCGGCGACATGTCGCTGGCGAAGCCGTTCGTCACGGCGTAGTAGATGCCGAGGCCGCCCACCGACACCGCGATGAGAACCTTCAGCACGGCGGACAGGTTGAGGATCCAGCCGGAATCGGACACCTTCGAGAAGCTCATGAACACGACGATCCACACGAAGGCCAGCTCGATGGCGAGCGTCGGGATTAGATCGAGCTCGAAACCGGTCATCAGCGCGATGGTCTCGGGGAACAGGAAGGCCAGCGACGCCATCCACAGCGGGAAGTTGATCCAGTAGTACCAGCTCACGCGGCTGCCCCACTTGTCGCCGAACGCGCGGCGTACCCAGTCGGCGATGCCGCCTTCGTCGTCGGCGTACGTGGTTCCCAGCTCGCACACGATGAGGCCGTACGGCATGAGGAACGCGATGATGAGGAAGATCCACCAGGAGAACTGGGAGTTGCCGATGGCGGCGGCAGGCGCGGCCGCTTCGGCGACGAACACGACGCAGATCACCGTGAGGATCGCGTCGATCATGCGGAATTTCTTTTTCTTGGCCATCAGATTATCCCCTTTTCAGAGTGGGTTCCATATTGGCGTTGCAGATGCCCCCCCAGGGGAGCCGCACCCTGGGGGGCATCCGGAACCTACTTCCCGATCTTCCCCAGCACCGCGTTCATGCGGGCCTCGGCGGCGTCGGCGACGGCGGCGTCCTCCTTCGTCTTCGGGCAGAGGTAGGCCAGGATGGCGCGGATGGAGTGCTTGCGGTTCTCGGCCTCGACCCAGCAGAGGCTCCGCTCGGGATGGTCCATGACCTCGTCGGTCACTTCCTCGCCGCGGGTGGCCGGCAGGCAGTGCATGAACTTGGAGTTCGGGCCGGCGAAGTCCATCATCTCCATGGTCACCTGGTACTTGGGATAGAAGACGTCCATGTAGCTCTCGCCGCCCTCTTCCTCGTCGTACAGGCCGTACCACACGTCGGTGTAGACGAAGTCGGCGCCCTTGATGCACTCGATGTCGTCGGACACGGTGACGGTGCCGCCGGACACCTTGCAGTTCTCCTCGGCGATGGCCATGATGTCCACGTCGGAGTCGACCACGAGGCCGCCGTCGGTCACCTGCTTGCCCTTGGGGCCGAAGTGCACGAAGTCCATGCCCATCTTCGAGGCGATGAACATGAGGGAGACGCACACCTGCGTGGCGTCGCCGATGAAGGCGAGCTTGCAGTCCTCGATCTTCTTGCCCTCGGGCAGGTTCTCGATCATGGTCAAGAGGTCGCCCAGCTCCTGCGTGGGGTGGTTGAAGTCGGACATGCCGTTGATGACCGGCGCGGCGGAGTGCTTCGCCAGGTTCACCACGTCGGGGTGGCGGTTCACGCGGGCCATGAGGATGTCGACGAGCGAGCCCATGACGCGGGCGGTGTCCTCGAGGGACTCGTGGCCGCCCAGCTGGATGGTGCCCGGGCCGAAGAACTGCGCATGGCCGCCCAGGTCGGTCATGGCCGTCTCGAAGGAGATGCGGGTGCGGGTGGACACCTGCTGGAAGATCGTGCCGAGCGTCTGGTTCTTGAGGATCAGCGGGTAGCGGCCGCCCTCCTTGATCATAGCCTTCATGGACTGCGCCAGCTCGATCATGTCGAGCAGCTCTTCCTTGGTGAAGTCGTTGGTGTCGATGTAGTCCTTCACTGCCATGGTTCCTCCTTCATGAGAGCGTGCGGGTCGCTCGGGGCGGCCCGCACATGGATGCAAACGGTTCGCGGATCTGCCTAGCCCAGCTTCGCGGCGATGGCGGCCGGGTCGGGCTGCTGCAGGGCCATGCAGTGGATGTTGCCGCCGCACAGCGACCACTCGCGGGTGTAGATCTTGATGATCTCGCGGTCGGGCATGAGCTCGGCGAACATATCGCACGCCACCTGGTCCATCGGATCGCCGTACTGGGGAACCAGCAGGCCGCCGTTCACGAAGTAGCTGTTGATGTACGTGATGGCCAACGGCAGGTCGGCCTCGCGGGACGCGGCGTCCTTGCAGAGATCCACGCCGGCGCTCTCCTCCTCGGAGATACGGATGATGCCGGGGATCGGGATCTTGTGGATCTCGAACGTGCGGCCCTTCGCGTCGGTCGCCTCGGACAGCACGTCGTAGGCGGCCTTGAGGTTCGGGTACTGCGGGTTGTCCTCGTCGTCGGTCCACGAAAGCGCCAGCACGCCGGGACGGACGAAGAAGCACACGTCGTCGATGTGGCCGTCAGTCTCGTCGAAGGCCATGCCGTCCTTCAGCCAGATGACCTTCTCCAAGCCCATGTACTCCTTGAAGTACCACTCCGCCTCTTCCTTGGTGAGGTGCGGGTTGCGGTTGTGGTTCAGCACGCTGTTCTCCGTCACGATAAGCGTCCCCTCGCCGTCGATCTGCATGGCGCCGCCCTCGAACACCATCTTCGTGGCGTCGTACGCGTCGTAGTTCTCGAGGTCCAAGAGCTTCGTGGCGAATTCCTGGTCGCGCTTCCACGGGAAGTACAGGCCGCCCTCGAGCCCGCCGTACGCGTTCCATCCCCAGGTCACGCCGCGCATGTCGCCCTTGTCGTTCACCACGTAGAACGGGCCTTTGTCCTGCGCCCACGCGTCGTCGATGGTCATCTCAACCACGCGCACGCCCTCGGGCAGGCGGGTGCGGGCGTTCTCGTACTGGTCGGCCGAGCAGAACACCGTCAGCGGCTCGTGCTTGATGATCTCCTTCGCCACCTCCACGAGGACGGCCTGGGCGGGCTTGCCGCCGTTGCGCCACGTGTCCTGACGCTCGGGCCAGATGAGGAAGTCCTGCTTGCGCGGCTCGAACTCTCCGGGCATGCGGTATCCGTCTTGCTTCGGCGTGCTGTCGGTGATGATCTTCATGATGCGCTCCTTCGCTGATCGTCGTGGCGTTCCCGCCTGATGACCCCATCCTACCGACGCGCCGCGCGCGCCGTCAGTACCTGCGAGGAGGGCGTTTCAACAGTACCCCTCCCCGCGAGGGTACCCGGACGGGTACCCTGACGCGAGCGGGCGCGGATATGGTACGATTACCTTCAATGCGAAAGAGCGGTGCGACAGAGAAGACGGGTGAGCGCATGGTGGAGCTGAGCGACACGCGATGGCGGGCGATCGACGACTTGCTGCTCGCGCTCTACGGCGCGTCCGACCTCGCCGACCTGCGGCGACGCGTCATGCGCGGCTTCAAAGATCTGGTGCCCTACGACAAGGGGTTCTTCGATCTGTGCGATTGCAGCGAGAGCGGGCGCTTCGTGTTCTTCGACCCCGTGTCGGTGGACATGACCGACGAGGAGCTGCTGTCGTACTACCAGAAGTACGAGCCGAGCGACTACACCACCTGGCTGTTCTCGGTCAACGACCCCGTGGTGTACCGCGATTCCACCTTCGTCACCGACGAGATGCGCAAGCGCTCGGAGCTGTACCGCGAATGGATGATCCCCATGGACACCCATTTCAGCATGGGCAGCACGCAGGTGGGAAACGGGATGATCTACGGCTCCATCACCCTGTTCCGCAACCGCGCGTCGGGCGACTTCACCGAGGAGGAGGAAGAGTGCCTCGCCGTGTTGAACCGGCACCTCTCGACCTGCCTGGCCGTCGCCCACCCCCGGGGCCTGCGGCGCGACGAAGGCAAGCCCGTGGTGGGGCGCACGAGCCTGACCGCGCGCGAGCAGGAGATCGCCGCGCTCATCGCCGAGGGATTGAGCAACCAGCAGATCGGCCTGCGCTTGTTCATCTCGGAGAACACCGTGAAGAAGCACGTGAAGGGCATCTTCCAAAAGATGGGCGTATCGAACCGCCATCAGCTGATGGCCGAACTCTACCGAACCGCCGCCATCGTGGTGGACGCGTAGAGCACGCCGGACCAGCTCGCTTTTACGGAGCAGCTAGCGAGCGAGGTTCGCGGTTCCTTGGATCTCGAACGGGATCGTGCGGAGCGGCGCGGCCGACTTTGAAAGCGCGGCCTTCGCCTGTGCTCGTCTCGCCCCCCCGAACGCGCATCGACGAAAGCCGATCGGCCCGTGACGCAGAAAACCGCCCCGCATGGCAGAAATGAAGCGGTTTGGTAATCCCATAGGCTCCGATCCCGCCCGGTCGGAGCCATGGTTCGCCCTTCTCAGGTAAAAACGACCCGAAAACGCCTGGTCGGCGAAAACCTATAAACTTGATCTGTTTGTTCATGTTTACCAAACCGGCTTTTTTCTGCCATGCGGGGCGGTTTTCAGCTTCACGGACGAGAGGGGAGCCGCACCGTCCCAGCCGATGCTGGGCACGCAGCGCCAGAGAGAATCAGAAAGCGTGTTCCCAGAGACCGGACTTGCCGCCTTCTTTCTTGAGCAGGCGCACGTCCATGATCTCCATGCCGCGGTCGACGGCTTTGCACATGTCGTACACGGTGAGGCACGCCACGCTCGCGGCGGTGAGCGCTTCCATCTCGATACCGGTTTTGCCCGTGACGCCGCAGGTGGTGGTCACATGGATGCCCACGAGGCCGTCGGGGCGCTCGCCTTCGGCCACGGGCGCGCACTCCACCTTCGCCTTCGTGATGTTGAGCGGATGGCACATGGGGATGAGGGAGCTCGTCTGCTTGGCAGCCATCACGCCGGCCACGCGCGCGCACGCCAGCACGTCGCCTTTCGCCGCCTTGCCCTCCACGATAAGCGCGAGCGTCTCGGGATGCATGGCGATGAAGCCCTCGGCCACGGCGACTCGCTCCGTGTCGGCTTTCTGCGACACGTCCACCATGCGCACGGCGCCCTGCTCGTCGATATGGGTAAGCTGCTGATCGGTCATGGGTATCTCCTTGGTTCGGTATCTCGCAGGTTGAAAGATCGCAGGTTGGCGCAGCGAGTCAGCGAGAAGGGCCGAGGTGCGTCGAATTCGGGGGATTCCGAGGATGAAGCGTACTTCGGTACGCGATTCCTCGGAATCGCGCGAAGGCGGCGTGCCTCGACCCTTCGCAGCGTCGGCAGGTTCCGCTTGCCGTAGGCAAGCGGAACCTCTTAGCCGCCGATTTGCGACATGCCGCGCTCGGTGCCTACTTTGTCGTGATGCTCGTCGGGCTTCGCGCCCAGGGCCTCGGCGAACACGGCGCGCACCGCCTGGTCGTCTCCGGCGCGCAACGCGGTGCGCACGTCGTACTCGTCGTCCGAGAACAGGCACGGGCGCAGCTTGCCGTCGGCCGTCAGCCGCAGGCGGTTGCATTCGCTGCAGAAGTGACGCGACAGCGGGCTGATGAAGCCCACCGTGCCCTGCGCGTTCGGGAACTCGAAGTAGCGCGCGGGCCCCCACCCGAGCGGGCGGTCGTTGCCGGCCGGCACCAGCTCGTCCATCCCTGCGGCGCGGGCGCGCTCGTTGATGATCTCGAACAGCTCCTCGCTGGGCACGACGTCGTCCTTGCCCCAGCCGCAGCCATGGCTGCCGGAGCTCTCGCCCACGGGCATGTACTCGATGAACCGCACGTGCAGCGGGCGATCGATGGACAGCTTCGCGAACGCGAGGTAGTCCTGGTCGAGGCTGCGCACGGCCACCGCGTTGATCTTCACGGGGTTGAACCCGGCCGCAAGCGCCGCATCGATGCCGTCGAGCGTCTGCTGCAGCTCGCCGCGGCGCGTGATCTGCCTGAACTGCGCGGGATCGAGCGTGTCGAGCGAGATGTTCACGCGCGACAAGCCCGCTTCCTTGAGGTCGACCGCCATCTTCGGCAACAGCACGCCGTTCGTGGTCATCGACACGTTCTCGATGCCGGGCGTATGCGCGATAGCGCGCACGAGATCCACCACGCCGAGGCGCACGAGAGGCTCGCCGCCCGTCAGGCGGATGCTGCGGATGCCCATGCCCGCCGCCACGCGCACCGCCTCCTCGATCTCCTCGATGCGCAGGATATCCTCGTGCGCGAGCGATTGCACGCCTTCCTCGGGCATGCAGTAGATGCAGCGGAAATTGCAGCGGTCGGTGAGCGATATGCGTAAATAGTCGATGGTACGACCATGGCTGTCTTTCACAGGACGCACTCCCTTCTCGTCTGAGGATACAGTATAGGGCATCCTCGGATCACCGCATGGCGCAATATCGCGAAAGGATCGGCGCGCGCTGAATACACGGATGCGGCGTGCTGGATTCGCATACCGCACAGCGAAAGGCACGTTGCTCACCGACGAGCTGCTTGACGAATGAGCCGAAGCATGCGAGCGCGGCGAATACCCCGGCACTGCCGGCGAAATCGTGGTCGGGCGGCCGCGCGTCTCGGCCGAGGATCTTGCAACCGTCACGTTCAAGCTGCTGAATTCCCAGGTCGCCGCCCTCGACGAAACCGCAAAACGCGCAGACGAGACGCGCTCGCAGTTCTTGCGCTCGCTCGTAGGCGAGGCTCTCGCGCGAGGATGACGCCCCGCCCCATCATGCAGGAGGCGGGCAAGCGAGTCGGACGCACCTGCACGCGAGGGCGCACTGCGCCCGGGACCGTCTTTAGCGCGATACCAGGTACACCTTGTCGGGAGGAATGCGGATCCACAGCTCCTCGCCCTCGTGCGGCAGCTCGTCGACGGGCACGGCCAGCTTGTCGACGCGCCAGAACAGGTGCTGGTGCAGATACTTCATCTCGTCGTCCGTGCGCGACACCGTGGGAGCCTCGCTCTCGTCGCGGTCGAGAAAGCCCAGCAGCACCGTGCGCTCGAAGCGCGAGTCGCTGACGCGGTCCACGCGCACGCGGTAGCAGTTCTCGCCAGGGCCGTCGACGCGTTGCAGGAAGAACGCGCGCACGCCGAGCGCCTTCACGTCCTCGGGCACCGCCGCGCTCGTCGCGGCCTCGATGCCCCACTTCGGCAGGCGCACGCGATGCTCGCCCGTCCGCACGGCAGCCGTGGCATTCTTGCAGCCCGACAGCTTCACGCCCGCCAGCGACTGCGGACGGTTCACCAGGTCGTCGCCCGTGCCCGTCTCGGTGATACGCCCCGCCTCCACCACGGCGATACGATCGCAGAATCGCAGCGCCTCGTCGATGTCGTGGCTGACATACAGCACCGTGCCGTGGAACGCGTCGAACAGGCTGACGAGGTTCTGCTCCAGCACGCTCTTCAAGTGCGCGTCGAGAGCCGAGAACGGCTCGTCCAGCATGAGGATGCCCGGACGCGCCGCCAGCATGCGGGCCAGCGCCACGCGCTGCTGCTGGCCGCCCGACAGCTGAGCCGGATAGCGCCGGTCGAACCCTTCCAGCCCGAAACGCTTGAGCTCTGCGGCCACCAGCGCGTCGCGGTCGGCCTTCGACGCCTCGCGCCCGATGCCCGCGGCCACGTTCTCGGCCACCGTCAGATTCGGGAACAGCATGTAGCTCTGGAACAGCAGCGCCGTCTTGCGCTGCTGCGGCGTGAGGTTGATCTTCCGCTCGGAATCGAAGAACACCCGATCGTTCACCACGATGCGTCCCTCGTCAGGCGTCTCGATGCCGGCGATGCATCGCATGGTAAGGCTCTTCCCGCATCCCGATGCGCCCAAAAACCCCAGCGTCTCGTCCCCTGCCTCGAACGCCACGTCCAACGTGAACGACGAGAACGACTTGCGTATGTTGACTTCGAGACTCATTTCGGCAATTCCTTCCCAAAGACACTCGGCTTGCGCCGCGCGGGATCCCTCGACTCCGCGCTGCGCGCTGCGCTCAGGATGACAGGGCCCATTACGCTTCCATCCCCCTGCGATAGCTCGTGGTGCGCCTGCTCCACAGGTTGATGAACAGGATGACCACGAAGCTGAACGCCATGATGACAACCGTCCAGAAAATGGCCACGTCGGTGTTGCCGTTCATCCACTCGAAGTAGATGGCGATGGGGATGGTACGCGTGATTCCCAGGTAGTTGCCGGCCAGAAACAGCGTCGCACCGAACTCGCCGAGGGCGCGCGCGAACGACAGCACGGTGCCCGCCGCGATGGACGACCACGACAGCGGCAGCATCAGCTTGAAGAATATCTTCGCGTTGCTCCAGCCCAACGTGCGGGCCGCGTCCAGCATGTTCGGATCGAGGTTCTCGAACGCGCCGCGCGCGCTGCGGTACATCAGCGGGAACGCCACCACCACGGCCGCCAGCACGGTGGCCTGCCAGCTGAATATCAGCGGGAAGCCGATGTCGATGAACCACTGCCCCACCGCGGTGTTCTTGCCGAACGCCAGCAGCAGCAGAAAGCCGCACACCGTGGGCGGCAGCACCATGGGGATGGTGAAGATGGAATCGGCGATATCCTGCGCCCGCGCGGGGATGCGCAGGCTGAAGTACGCGGCCAAAAGCCCCAGGACGAAGATGAACACGATAGCCGTGAGCGTCGTCTTCAGCGTCACCCACAACGGACTGTAGTCGATGCCCTTCAAGAACGACGCCAACGCCTCGAAGCCCTCGGGGGCCCCGATCACGCTCACCTGGTCGGCAGACGCGAGCGTGGCGAAGTCGGCATGAGTGAGCCGCACATAGGACGGATTCGACGCTTGCGTCACGTCGGAGCCGTCTGCACCGACGACGCAGACGTAGAACTCGCCGGGCTTGAGCTCCTGGTCGAACTTGTAGACCACGCCGTCCCGCTCGAACTCAGGCTCTCCGGTGAACGCCCACTCTCCCTCGGCGGACAACGTCGCGCCGCCCTTCGAATTCTGCGCGTCGAGAGCCACGAGCAACTGCTTGAGGAAACCTCGGCTCTCGGACGATTCGGCGTCGAATCCCACAGCCTGCGCAGTCTCGGGCGGCACGTGGACCACGGTGAGCTCGTCGGCGGCGACAACCGCGAGACTACCCGACTCGTCCGAGACGAAATAGCGGTAACCTGCATAGACGCCGTTCACGTCGCTGTTGCTGCCCACCTGGGAACGCGAGAAATCCTCGAGCGCGAAGGGGCTGCCTTCGACCGAAGCCGATTTCCCGTCGGCGGCGATGTTCACGGCATCGTCGATCGCCGTGTCCTCCTGCGCCGATTGCGCCGATGTGCCACCCGCTGCCGCATTCGGCGCGTCGAGATCGCCTTCGTCATCGGCGCCAGCAAGGGCGGTGCCGGGGATGAAAGCGATCGCCATTGCCAAAGCGCATGAGACGATCGGCATCGCAGCGCGAGAGAAGACGCCAACGATGCGGTCGATTAGAGTGTTGTCCATAAGATCGTCCTTGTCGCACGGAAAGGATGGGCGTGTACGATCCCATCCTTTCCTTGTCACTATACCGTATGTGCGCCTAGTCTAGGAAACCAGCTCGAAGCCCCACTCCTGCCAAAGCTTCTTGGCATCGGCGTTGGTGGTAGCCCACTCGATGAACTCGTTTGCAGCCTCGGCCTGCGTGGAGTCCTTGCAGATGGCAGCCGGGTAGATGATGTTCTTGTGCGTGTCGTCCGGGACGACGCCGATAACCTTCACGCCGCCGAAGCGGTACACGTCGGAGCTGTACACGAACGCCACGTCCACGGCTCCGGACTGCGCCTGCTTGCACACGTTGCCCACGGAACTCTGCAAGTTCACCTTGCCCTCGAGCGGCGTTCCATCGTAGGAGCCGTCGGTGCCGGCGCTGTCCTTGCCGGTCTTGCCGTCGGCGTCGATGAAGCAACCGACGGTGGAAAGCGCCTGATTGGTGTAGTTGCCGGCCGGCACAGAGGCATCGCCCACAGCCACTGTGTAATCGCCGGTGGCAAGGTCGTCCAGCGTGAAGCTCTGATCAGCGTACTTGGCGGCAAGCTCGGAATCCTCACCGGCAACCATCACGAGGTCGTTCTTGAACATGTCGAAGCGAGTCGCCTCGTCGACATAGCCCTTCTCCACGGCATCGTCCATCTTGCCCTTGGAGGCGGAGATCAGCACGTCGGCGTACGCGCCGCCGGCAAGCTGCTCGTTCAGCTCGCCCGAAGACAGATACTGCGTGTCCTTGAACGTCACCCAGGTATGATCCTGCGTGTACAGCTCCTGTACAGCGTCCATGGCCTTCGACAGCGAGTTCGCGGCGAACAGCTGCAGCTCCACGGCCTCATGGCTCTCCGACTTGGCCTGCTCTTCGGCGGGCTTCTGCGTCTCGCCGGCTTGTTGCTCGGTATTCGACGAGCAGCCTGCCAGCGCGAATGCGCCCACCAGGGCGAACGCGCACACAGACGCCAACACGACGCGGATACGTTTCCTCATAATGACCTTCCCTCGCTCTCTTTTCGATGGAGCCCGAACCGGCGACGAAGGCCGGCCCCGCGAGGGCCGCATCGCTCCCGGGCTTCGTCCATACTATTCCTATCAAAGATTATAGTCAAACACGAATATATACCGGAAGCGTATTTTTCCGAGAGCGCTCGCGGCCTACCTCATCGCCAAATCCACCACGCGGGTGGCGATGCGCTCGGTGAGCGCGTGCGAATGGGACACGAACACGAGGCCGATGCCGCGAGCCTGCGTTTCCTCCACGAGAAAACGCCAGATCTGCGCCTGAGTGACAGCGTCCAGCATGGTGGACACCTCGTCAGCCACAAGGTAGCGCGGGTTCGCCGCCAGCGCGCGGGCGATGCAGAAGCGCTGCAGCTCGCCGCCCGACAGCTCGTGCGGGAAACGCGCGAGCCACCGTTTCTGGATGCCCAGGTCGTCCAGCAAGCGCTGAGGCACCTCTCCTGCTTCGGCCAGCGTTTGACTCATGCGCATGCGCGGGTCGACGGCGGTTTCGGGATGCTGCAGGATCAGCTGCACGGGACACGTGCCGCGCTTCGGCAGCGGGGCGCCGTCCACGAGGATCTCGCCTTTCTGCGGACGATCGTATCCGGCCAGCATACGGCACAGCGTGGTCTTGCCGAAGCCGGACGGCGCGCTGAGGGCGACGCGCTCGTCAGGGCCGACGGCCAAGTCGAAGTCGCGGTACAGCGGCGTGCGCGCGCCGGGGTACGCATAGGTTATGCCGCGCGCCTCAAGCATGGGAACCCCCTTCCGTCGACCCGCCCGGCGCCTCGAAGCCGTGCTCGGGAAGCGCATGCCACAACTCGCGGCTGAACGGGTGCTGCAGCAGGTCGGGAGACGCGAAGTTCGCAACTGCCGTCTCCTCCACCACCGTGCCGTCGCGGAACACCGCCACGCGGTCGGCCACGCGCAGGGCCAGCTCGATGTCGTGCGTGATGAGCATCACGCCGCCGCCCGCGTCGGCGAAGGCGCGGAAGTCGTCGAGCGCGCGCACGGCCAGATCCAGGTCGAGGCCGGGCGTGGGCTCGTCGGCCACGATGACGCGCGGGTCGTCCATGAGCGCGCAGCACAAAAGAACGCGGCGCGCCATGCCGCCCGACAGCTCGTGCGGATACTTCCCCGCCGTGTCCTCGGGCAGTCCGTAGCGCTCGAACAGTTGCGCGCGCCGACGACGACGCTCGGCGCGCGACTCGTGTGCGCGCGCGAAGCCCTCCACCTGACGGCCCACCTTCATGAGCGGGTCGAGGTTGTTCACGCTCTGCGGCACCAGCGAGATGCCGTGGCCGCGCAGCGCGGAAAGCGACGCCGCATCCTGCTGCGCGCCGTCGAACCAGACGCGGCCGCGCACCGTGGCGTTCGGCTCGAACAGCCCCAACACGGCATCGGCCAAAAGCGTCTTGCCGGAACCCGACGCGCCTACCACGGCCACGATCTCGCCCGCATGTACGGAGATGCTTAAAGAATGGATGACCTCGACCTCGCGCTGCTTCGCGCGAAAGAAGGGGGCGTCCTCGTCGTACATGCGGAACCCCACGCTGAGGTCCTCCACCTGCAGCAGGTGGTGGCCGTGCTCGTGGCGGGAAACGGGCGCGTGCGTATGATGGTGGTGCACCTGCGCGTCTTTGTGCGAAAGAGCCTCGTGCGGCACGACGTCGGGCGCGAGGCCGTCGATCGGATCCTCGGACGCTATCGCGCAGTCGCGGCCGGCGCCTTCCGCACCGAACAGCTGGTCGGTCAGGCGCTCCAGCTCGGCAGCGGCCTCGTACAGCGCCCGCTCGCGAGCGGCCAGATGCTCCGGCAGCGGGTTCCTGCCGTCCGTTTCAAGCGGGTTCTTGCGGTTCGCTTCGTCCATGACGGCCTCCTATTCCTGCGCGCTGTGCGGGTCGACGAGCTTGCGCAGGCTGGATCCCGCCAGGTCGAACAGCAGCACGGTCGCGATGAGCGCGAGACCCGGGAACACGGCGAGCCACCACATGCCGGCCGACAGGTACGCCATCGACTCGCTGAGGATCACGCCGATGGCGGGTTGCTCGGGCGGCAGACCGAAGCCGAGGAACGTCACGGCGGCCTCGTGCAGGATGGCGTGCGGGAACAGCAGAATCAACCCCACGATGAACTGGGGCAGCACGTAAGGAACCATGTGCTTCGCCGCGATGCGCAGAGGAGTCTGCCCCAGCCGCCGCGCCGCAGCCACGAACGTCGACTGCTTACACTGCAGGATCTCGGCGCGCACGACGCGCGCGAGGCTGGGCCAGTGCGTCACGGCCACGCCGATGGTGACGCCCCAGAAGCCCTTCCCCAACGCGAACGAGATGAGGATGAGCAGCACGATATGGGGGATGCCCAGCATGAGGTCGATGAGCCAGGTGACCGCGGCATCGGCCTTCTTCCCGCCCAGCGCCGCCACCGCGCCCATGACCAGCGCGATGATGGACGACACGCCCGCGGCCAGAAGACCCACCAGCACGCTGGTGGACAGCCCCGCCAGCGTGCGCA
The DNA here is from genome assembly GCF_000024265.1 of Eggerthella lenta DSM 2243. NCBI lineage: Bacteria > Bacillati > Actinomycetota > Coriobacteriia > Eggerthellales > Eggerthellaceae > Eggerthella > Eggerthella lenta. The sequence goes on from NC_013204.1 coordinate 2,585,747, forward strand.
GCAGCATGTCGCGCCCCATCCAGTCGGTGCCGAAAGGATGGGCGAAGCTGGGAGCGAGGTTCTTCATCGAGAAGTCGGTTGCCGTAGCCGCATCCGCGACGACGAGCCCCGCGACCACCACAGCCGCCAGCGCCGCCAAAGCACCCAAAAACGCCGCCAGCGTCAACCTCCTATTCCCCACCCGAGCCGCGCGAGGAGCATGCAGAAGGGGCGGCGCGGCATCCTTGGAGCCGTTGGGCTCGGCAGTTCCCACCAAGCGAGTTTCCCCTTCGGGGACTTGCTGCGCTTCGCTCCGCGGCGCCGCACCCATCGAGCCGAAACGCCCTGTGGGCGTTTCGTGCGAGCCAGGACTGCCGAGCGACTGGGAACTGCCGAACCCGACGGCGGACTCGCAGGTTAAGCAGGTTTCAACGCGCTCGTCAGCCATGAGCAGCCCCCTTGCGCATGCGGGGATCCACCACGCCGTACAGCGTGCTGGCTATCAGGTTGCCGGTGAACACGAAGGCGGCGGAGAATAGCGCGATGCCCACCAACAGCGCCGCGTCGCCGCCGAGGCCGGCCGTGACGGCCGCCTGCCCCAGACCCGGATACGAGAATACCTGCTCCACCAGCACCGATCCGCCGAATATCTCGGATATGGACGCGAATTGCAACGTGAGCGCGGGCAGCGCGAGGTTGCGCAGGCCGTGGTGGCGCAGGGCGCCCCAGGTGCTCAACCCGCGCGCACGGGCGAACCGCACGTAATCGCTTTCCAGCACGTCGATAGTCTTCTCGCGCGTGTGCAGCGCGATGTTCGCCACGCCGATCACCGACAGCGTGAGCGCTGGCAGCGCCAGATGATGCAGCGCGTCGGCAAAGGTCACATCGGCCGCCGACACCCCGATGGGCACCGAGAAGCCGAACGGGAACCACCCCAGCTGCACCGAGAACACGATGAGAAACAGCAGCCCCAGCCAGAACGTGGGCACCGAAGCCAACAGGAAGCAGTACCCCTTCACGATGCGGTCGATCAGACGGCCGCGGTTCGCGCCCGCGAGGATGCCCAACGCGAAGCCCAGCACGCCGCTGACCGCCCAAGCCGTGGCCATGAGCGCCAGCGAGTTCACCGCCCGCGTGGCGATGACGTCGATCACCGGCGCATTGAAGCGCAGCGATGTCCCCAGATCGCCGTGCAGAAGGTCGACGAACCAGTTGGCGTAGCGCTCCCACAAAGGCGTGTTCACACCCCAGTATTCGGCCAGTTGCGCCCGCTTCGCCTCGCTCATGTTGATATAGGCCGTCTGCCCCACGTTCGCCTGCACCGGATCGATAGGAGAAACGCTGACCAGCACAAACGTAACCAAACTCACCGCAAGCATGAGCAAGATAAACTTCGCTATGTTCCGAGCCAAAAATCGAGCCATGAAACCACTATACCCTCACTAGTAGAAAAACCCCACAGCAACACCCCTCCAACAAGCGCAAACGGCGCCCAGTCCCCCAACGCGCAAGCTCGTTACGGTCAGCGGGAGGGGCGCCGCGGTGCCCACCAAGCGAGTTCCGCAGCGAAGCGAGGACTGTTTGAGCGACTGGGCACCGCGGCGCCCCTCCCGCGTCGAGCACAATAAACTTACGCCCAGGACCACTGGTCGACGTTATTCACCAGCGACCAGCCGTGTCCGTGCGGATGAGGCTTCTGCTTCGCGATCTTGAGGTTGTCCTTCGCAAAGTACAAGTGGTCGATGTTCGCGAACCACACCCACGGCGCGTCCCCCTGCGGCGCGATGCCGGACTGGCCGTCCCACTGAGCCTTCTTCCACAGATCGAACGACTCTTCCACAGTAGGCTGGGCCAGCGCCTCGTCGAGGTACTTGTCGGTGGTTTCGCTCGTGTAGCAGGCGTAGTTGCCCGTGCCCTTGGAGTAGAACAGGTTGTAAATCTCGGTGGGCGCGTTCGTGCCCCAGCCCCACACCACCGGATCGGTAAACTGATGCGGGTACAGATCGTCCCAGCTGGCGCCCTTGATGGATACTTCGATGCCCAGCTCTTTCATCTGGTTGGTGAACTCCTCGGCGATACCTTGGCGCACGGTGTCGCCGGCCGAGTAGTACAGGTTGAACGCAGCGCGCGTGCCGTCCTTCTCGCGGATGCCGTCCGCACCGGCCGTCCAGCCGCCGTCGTCGAGCAGCTTCTTCGCCTTCTCGACATCGGTGGAGCACTTCATGTCGGGCGAGGACCACGGCATGCCGTCACCCACGCTGTAGGCCACGGTGCCGTAGCCGTTCAGCACGTTGTCGATCATCTTGTCGCGGTCGACGCCGTAGTTGATGGCTTGGCGAATGGCCAGGTCGCACGTGACATCGTTGCCGGCCGCCGCTTCGCCCTTCTCGTCGGTTTTCATGGCGCCCGCCGGAATCACCGGCAGCGAGATGCCGCGAGAGTCGACCGACGCGCAGTTCAGCAAGTCGTAGCCGCTCGGCTGCTGAGCCGCGAACGTCGCCGAGGTGTATGCAACGTCGACCTGTCCGGACTTCGCCGCCGCAAGCGAGGCGTCCTCTTCCATGAACACTACCACGACGCGCTGGATGTTCGGCGCCTCGCCGTAGTAGTCGGGGTTCGCCTTGAGGATGACCTGCTGGCCTTTGTCCCACTGCTCCAGCATGTAGCGCCCCGAGCCGATGGGGTTGTCGCCGTACGTGTCGCCGTAGGCGTGCTCGGGCACGATGCCCACCACGGCCAGCGTGTACAGCAGCGCGTTGAACGGCTTCTCCATGTGCACGACGACGGTGGCGTCGTCGGTGGCCACGGCCTCTTTCACCATGGACATGTCGCACTCGGATGCTTCCGAGTTCAAGATGCCGTTGATGGTGAAGGCCACGTCGCGCGCTGTGAGCGGGGTGCCGTCGGTGAACTTCACGTCGTCGCGGACGGTGAACGTCCAGGTCATGCCGTCTTCGGACGCTTCGTAGGACGTGGCGAGGTCGTTCTTGAAGTTGAGGTCCGCATCGGTGGTGATCAGCGTGGACTGGATCAGCGGCTCGTGAACGTGCTCGCCGCAGCCCCACGACACCATCGGGTCGAAGCCGGCGGCCGGCTCGGATCCGGTGGTCATCGAGACGATAACCTGCGAAGAGGCCTTGTCGGCCGCACCTTCCGTCGCGCCTTCGGCCGGCTTCTCGGCCTCGCCGCTCGCGCAGCTTGCCAGCAGCCCGCCCAACGACAGCGTCGCCGCCGTCGCACCCGTCAGTTTCGCGAAATCGCGTCGCGTGAGTGTTGCCATGCTTCCGTTCCCTTCCCTCAACGCCTCGGCGCCTTGAATCCGCCATAGGTGTTACGTATTCGAATTGCGTAACACACTATACCAGAGGGGGCTCCTTTCGAATGTTACGAATTTCATTTCCGTAACTCCCCCGGGCGAACGGCAGACGAAGAAGGGCGAACGCAAGCCAAACGTACGAATGCTTCACGTGAAACATCGACGGATTCCTTCTGCCGACATCCGACAAGGGAGCCGATGGCAAGAAAGCATCGAATTCGGAAGACGGGGCGCAGCCCGCTATCACGACGCGAAACGATTTTCCTCATAATGCCTGGTCGCAACAACGCCTCCTCCTGCCAGAACGATCCGAGACCTTGCGGTAAACGTTCTTTCTTCCGAATTCGATGACTTTTTGCCTTTTCGAAAGCAAAAGGATGCATGGGGGTCATCCGCAGGACATCGGATCCGTCGGAGACGGATCCTCGTCGAGCCTCATGTATCAAGCGGAGCATCCGAGCAATGCTCCCCGTGAAACATCGGGGCGCGACGGAGCCCGGGCGTCCTACTCCGGAGCCTCGCCGGTTTCGAGGATGCGCAGCAGGGCAGCTTCGTCCAGCACGGGGACGCTGAGGGCGACGGCCTTGTCGTACTTGCTTCCGGCGGCCTCGCCGGCCACGACGAAGCTCGTCTTCTTCGACACGCTGCCGCTCACCTTCGCGCCGCGCGCCTTGAGCACAGCGCCCGCCTCGTCGCGGGTCATCCCGCTTTCCACGAGCGAGCCCGTCAGCACGAACGTGAGCCCCGCCAGCGTCTGCGGCAGCTGCTCGCCCGCGTCCGCGGCCTCGTCCGCAAGCGCCACGCCGTGCGAGCGTAAGCGCTCGATGACGGCGGCGTTGTCGGGCGTGCGCAGGAACAAATACGCGCTGCGCGCGATCTTCGGGCCCACGCCGTCGATGACGGCAAGATCCTCTTCCGAGGCCTCCATCAGCGCCTCGATGGACGGGTACGCCGCCGCCAGCAGCTCGGCGATGGTCTTGCCCACGTGGCGGATGCCCAGCCCGAACAGCGCGCGGGCGAACGGACGCGTGCGGCTCTCGTCGATGGCCGCCACCAGCTTCTTCGCCACGGTGGACCCCAGGCGGATGGGCTCGCCGTCCTTGTTCACACGGCCCATGTCCAGAAGCGACAGCTCCACCTCGTCCAGCGTGTAGTAGTCGGCCACGTCGCTCAAACGGCCGCTCTCCACCAGGCGCGACACGATCTCCTCGCCCATGCCGTCGATGTCCATGGCGCCGCGGCTGGCCCAATGCAGCAAACGCTCCAGCGCTTGGGCCGGGCAGTCGATGGAGATGCAGCGGAAGTCCACCTCGCCCTCCTCGCGGATAACGGGCGAACCGCACGACGGGCACGTGCGCGGCATCTCCCACTGTACGGCATCGGCGGGGCGCAGCGCCAGCACCGGCCCCAGCACCTCGGGGATCACATCGCCGGCCTTGCGCACGATGACGGTGTCGCCCACGCGCACGTCCTTGCGCTGCACCTCGTCTTCGTTGTGCAGCGTCGCGCGCGCCACGGTGGAGCCGGCGACCACCACGGGATCGAGCTCGGCCACGGGCGTCAGCTTGCCGGTGCGTCCCACCTGCACGGTGATATCGCGCAACAGCGTGGTCTTCTCCTCGGGCGGGAACTTGAACGCGACGGCCCAGCGCGGCGCCCGGGCCGTGTAGCCCATCGACTCCTGCTGCGCGAACGAGTTCACCTTCACCACCACGCCGTCGATCTCGTAGGGCAGGTCCTCGCGCCGCGCCACGGCGCGCTCGCAGAACGCGTGCACCTCCTCGCGAGTCTGGCACAGCTCGACGTCGGGGTTCACGTGGAAGCCAGCCTCGCGCAGCCACGCCAAAAGCTCCCACTGGCCCTCTGCGTTCAGGGCGCGCTCGTCGGCCACCGCGTAGATGAAGGTGGACAGGTCGCGGTTCGCCGTGATAGACGGGTCCTTCTGGCGCAGGCTGCCGGCGGCGGCGTTGCGCGGGTTCGCGAACGCCTGCTTGCCGTTCTCGACGGCTGCGACGTTCAGCGCGTCGAAGCTGGACTTCGGCATGTACACCTCGCCGCGCAGCTCCACCGGCGCGTCCGCGTCGCGCAAGCCGCCCAGCGCGCCCTGGCGCAGGCGCAGCGGCACGTCCTTCACCGTGCGCATGTTGGCGGTGACGTCCTCGCCCGTGGTGCCGTCGCCGCGCGTTGCGGCGCGCATCAGGCGGCCGTCCTCGTACGTGAGCGCGATGGACGAGCCGTCGATCTTGAGCTCGCACACCACGGGCACCATGCGCCCGAACGCCTCCGTCACACGCTCGATCCACGCGTCCAGCTCGTCCAGGTCCATGGCGTTGTCCAGCGAGTACATGCGCCGGGCATGGCGCACGGGAGCGAACTGCTCGCCCACGTAGCCGCCCACGCGCTGCGTGGGGCTGGACGGGTCGATCAGCTCGGGATGCGCGGCCTCCAGCTCGCGCAGCTCGCGCATGAGCGAGTCGAACGCGGCGTCGGATATCTCGGGCGCGTCGTTGGCGTAGTACAGGTAGCTGTGATGCTCGATCTCGCGCCGAAGCGCGTCGATGCGCGCCGCCGGATCGTTGGTCGCTTCCGCAAGCGCCTGCTCGTCGAGCAAAGTCTGCTGTTCGTCTGCCATATTCGCCACCGTTTCGTGCAATCGGGAAGAAGGCCCCGAAACGATCGGGGCCTTCGCCTGTTTTCTTCGGAATTCTACCACGAGCCGCGAAACGCTGCGCGCTCGGCTCGGGGTTTCAGCAAACGCTCCACGGTAGCGCGCTTGCGCTACGCCGCCATGGCTTTGCCGGCGTTCCAGCCGTAGAAGATGAGCGACGCGCCGCGCATTAGGATGAACACCGACAGGAACACGCCCAGCATGGCCGGAGCGATGAAGAACGTCAGACCGCACAGCGCCCCGACGATGCCCGAGAACAGCATCCAACCCCACATCGACACGCCCATGTTGCGCACTTTGAACGCGCCGACGACCTCGAACACGCCGAACACGATGAAGAACGCGCCGATGAACCACGCCAGCGCGCCGGCCGACACCAGCGGGTTCACCAAAAACAGGATGCCCAGCACGATGTCGAGCGCGCCGTAGGCCAGCGCCCAGCCCGACAGGTCCATGGCCCGGCGGAAGCGGAAGTAGTTGACGATGTCGAAGATGCCCGACACCAGAAACGCCGCGCCGGCGATCACCGTGATGGTGACCAGCGCCAAGCCCGGCGCGAAAAGGAAGAACATGCTGCAGATGACGAGCAGGACGCCCGCGATGACGAGGCCCCAGTCGTGCTTGTTGGTCGTATCCATGAGATTGCTCCTTGGTCGCGGCGACCGCGCCGCGCAACACGTCCGAAAACCGGTGCGGCGCCTTGGTTGTTTACCGCCATTCTAGCGCAGCGGCACGTCCGAACCCCCAGTTCGCGCAACCGTTTACGTACGGTTACGGGCGAATTCGACGCGTTGTCGCCGATTCGACCCGCAGTCGCGCTCAGGCGCGATACGCGGTAGAATGCGAGCACGCGGTTCCTCGGAAGACAGGGCGGTACGACCATGCAGAACGTTCGAGAATACAGCAACGACGAGCTGGTGGCCCTCGTGCCGCTGCCGGCCGACGACGCGAACAAGTACTCGCGCGGCACGCTGGCCGCCATCGTGGGCAGCGAGCGCTATCCGGGCGCAGCGTGCCTGGCGGCCTACGCCGGCCAGCGCATGGGCGCCGGCTACACCGAGGTGTTCACCAGTCCGTCGGCCGTCCCGCTCGTGCAAGGCTTTCGGCCCTCGCTCGTGGTGCGCCCGCGCGCGGCTCTCAAGGCGAACCTTCCGGCCGCGAAGCCCGGCAAACCGCGCGCCTACCTCGTCGGCTGCGGCTTCGACGCAGAAGACGTCGAAGCCGAGAAGCTCGTTCACTTCGTGCTGAAGCACGCCGACGCGCCCGTGCTGGTGGACGGCACCGGCCTGGACGCGCTCGTCTCCGCAAAAGGGCGACGCTTGCTGAGGCGGCGCTTCCTCAACGGGAACCCCACCGTGGTCACGCCGCACGCCGGAGAGGCGGCGCGCCTCGCACGCCCCTTCGACCTGCCTGTCGACGATCCCTGCGCGCTCGCCGAGGCGCTGTCGCTCGCCTATGGCGTGATCGCCGTGGTGAAAGGGCCCGTCACGTACCTCTCCGACGGCGAGCAGACGGTGCGCATGGCGCACGGCACTCCGGCGTTGGCGAAGGCGGGCACGGGAGATGTGCTGGCCGGCATGACGGCCGCGCTGCTGGCGCAGGGGCTCGACCCCTTCGAGGCGTCCGTGCTGGGCGCCGAGCTGCACGCCCGCGCCGGGTTGGCCGCCGCGGCGCGCTGGTCGACCATCGCTGCGACGGCGGAAGACGTCGTCGCCTGCATCCCCGACGCCATCGCCGAGCTCGTGAGCGCGTCGTCCTGAGCGAGCAGGAAGCGTGCCAAATCCCCCGTCCCTTCGACACGGTCCTGAGTGTGTCAAAGGGACGGGGGATTTGGCACGGTCAGGATCACGGCGAGATCCGCGGCGGCCGATCCTACCAGTGGCTGACCACGACGTCGCCCACTTTGATAAGGTCGTACAGCTCCACCGCCTTCTCCGGCGGCAGGTTCACGCAGCCGTGGCTGCCGTAGCCCGACTTGTACCGCGAGTCGCCGAACGCGGGCTGCCAATCGGCATCATGAAACCCGATGTAGTTGTCTACGAACGGCATCCAGGCCTTCACCTCGGTCTGGTATTCCGGCTCGCCCGTCTCGGGCTTCATCTGGCCGATCAGCTTCGACGGGCTCTCCTTGCCGTTGATTACGTAGACGCCCTCGGGGGTGTCGTGCTCGCCGTCCGGCGTGCCGGTGACCACGTCGGACTCCCACGCGAGCGAGCCTTCGTCGTCGTAGAAGCGCGCGTGCTGCTCCGTCAGATCGACGTCGACGTAGCGCTTGCCCCAATCGCGTCCGTGCAGCCCGTCGTAGGCGCCCGCCTCCTGTTCGCAAGGGATGGCCATGTCGCCGGTCTGCGCGGAACCCACGCCGTTCGTCACCGCCTCTTGCAGCTTGCCCTTGTCGATGATCCAGCCGTATACGCCGCCTGACACGGTCACCTCCTTGCCGTCGGCGCGCGTGAACGTGCGACGCGCCTGGTAGGTGTTGCACGCCGAAGCCAGATCCTGCACCCAGGCTGCCACCAGCGCCTCGTCGACGCCCACCGTCACGTCGTCGTGCAAGCGCACCCAACCGGCGATGGCATCGGCATTCACCTGCGCCACGGGCGTATCGCCCAGCTTCAGCGAGAAATCGGCTTTCAACAGGTTGTTCGCCTCATCGGCCGCCTTCGCCAGACGCTCATCGTCGGACAGCAGCGTGGGCTGCTGCAACGCATCCTCGGACAGCGTCGCGCTCGACCCCATCGCAGCGACGGCCGCGTTCACCGTCTCGGCCACCTTATCGGCATCGAGCGCAGTGCCGACGGTCTCGGCGCGCACGACGAACCGAGAGCCGCCGCTGTCGTAGTCGAGCCCGGCGTTGCGCGGCGCTTCGGCCTGCTCGTTGAACGCCTCGACGGCCTTCCGCACGGCTTCGTCCAGCTTGCCGTTCGAAGTGACCAGCTTGTCGGTTTCGTCGTGCACGGTGAATACCTCGACCGGCCAGGCCCACGGGCTGGCATCGGCGTGCATGGCATCCGTCACGCTGCTGCTGTTGACGGCCGTGCCCATGTCGGACGAGGCGAGCGTCAGCGAGAACCCCTCGCCCGACACGCTCAGCTGGTAGCTTTTCGCCACGTCGGTCAACAGATCCTGAACCTCGGCGGTGGTTTTCAACGACACGTCCTTGCCCATGATCGTGGTGTTGGGCATGAAGCGGTCCATGAACACGAGCGCGCCCGCCAGGTAGACGATCGCGATCACGGCGACGAGCGCGCCGCCCGCAATGAGCCCGGTCTTCTTCGCGAACGGAGGCTTCCGGTTCGACGACCCTTGTCGGCCGCCGTCCGCCGACTCCGGGCGCCCGCCGCGAACCGGCCCCGGTCGGCCGCCCCGCGACGCGGGCACGAACGACACGTAGCTTTCCGGCGCGCCGTCGGCCAAGGGAGGGTCGATCGAGTCGATGCGCCGCGTTCGCTGCGGTGCCGGGCGCGGCGCTGGCTGCGGCGCCGGTTGCTGCGCTTCGTGCTTGCCGCGCGTTTCGTGTTCTGGCGTCAACGTGCGCCTCCTCGCTTGCCAATGGCTCGTTCGAACCAAACTAGAAGGTTCGCCGATGGAATTCAATCCTTTCACTCAACAAAATAAAGAATCGGTTCAGACGCTCGACGAAGGGAGCGGCGAGACGAGACCGAGAGCGACATGTGCGCTTTTTCACCTAGCGTCGGCCGCCGTGCGGCTGGACGAGCTTGTCCGTATGCTCTAGCAGCGAACGCGAGGCGGGATGGCAGAGATCGCGCGCTATGCACGATTCTAGAAGCTTGTTGTCAGAGACAAAAAAGGGAAAGCCCAGGTCGAAGTACATGGCGCTGACGAAAAATCATGCATAGCGTTGAATCTCTTCCATGCAGGGGAAGGACGAGGCACCTCGACGAGGAGGGCTCACCCGTGCGACCCGCGAATGCAGGCGCGCCGCGCGAACTCTCGAAACGGCGCGCCTCGCGCGGGACGATCAGTTTGCCGGATCCTCGGAGGCCTTCTTCGGCGCGTCCATCTCGTCCAGCAGGCTACGAGCTTCCTTGAACTGCTTCGCCAGCTCCTCCATAGGGTTCACGCGCTCCTCTTGGGCGCGGACCGACTCCTCCGTGATGGCGAGCGCGCAGGCCACGGCGTCGGTGTGCGTGTACGAAAGCGACAGCGGCAGCTCGCGCACGCTCTGCTCGTCGGCTACCTCCTTAGCGCGCCCATGCAGCACCACGAAGGGGCGACCCTTCGCGTTGCGGCGCACTTCCACGTCGTGGTTGGCGATGCCGCGCGAGAACCCGGTGCCCAGCGCCTTCAGCACGGCCTCCTTCGCGGCGAAGCGCGTAGCGTAATGCACCTCGGGGTTCGCCGTGGACTCGCAGTAGGAGCGTTCCTCCTCGGAGAACACCTTCTCGCGAAAGCTGGGCGTGCGCTCCAAGATGCGGCGCATGCGGGCAATTTCCACGATGTCCACGCCAAGTCCCACCGCGCCCTCGACGCCCTCGAACGCCGCCGAAGCCGCCTCGGTCACGCTCTTCTCGTTCTCACTCACAACAATCCCCAATCACACATGTTCCAAAAAAAGGGTTTTAAAGACTCAGCATCCAACCTGGCGATTCGCCGTTAGAAGACCGGCGACTGCGGAGCGAATCCGCACGGTGGCGCTCACCAAGCGAGTTCCGCAGCGCAGCGAGGACTGTCTGAGCGACTGAGCGCCGCCGTGCGGATTCGCGGTCCCACAGGTTCGCTACTCCACCGTCACCGACTTCGCCAGGTTGCGGGGCTGGTCCACGTCGCAGCCGCGCTCGACGGCGATGGCGCGCGCGAACAGCTGCAGCGGCACGCTGGCCGTGATGGCGCTGAACGCGTCGCGCACCTTCGGGATGTAGATGACATGGTCGGCATGGTGTCGAATGTCTTCATCCCCCTCGGTGGCGATGGCCACCACCATGGCGCCGCGCGCCTTCGCCTCCTGCAGGTTCGACACCAGCTTGTCGTACACGGGGCTCTTCGTGGCCACCGCGATGACCGGGAAGCCCTCGTCGATGAGCGCGATGGGGCCGTGCTTCATCTCGCCGGCCGGATAGGCCTCGGCGTGCAGGTAGCTGATCTCCTTGAGCTTGAGCGCGCCCTCGTAGCTGATGGCGGCGCCCATGCCGCGGCCCACGAACAGCGCGCTCGACGCGTCCTTGCACGCGCGCGCCGCCTCATTGATGGACGAGGAATCGGCCAGGATGCGCTCCACCTGCTCGGCCGTGTCGGCCAGCTCGTGGAACAGCAGGCGCACCTGGTTCGTCTTGAGCTTGCCCTTCACCTGGGCAAGCAGCATGGCGAGCAGCGTGAGCGACACCACCTGGCCCAGGAACGACTTGGTGGAGGCCACCGCGATCTCCTTGTTGGCCTTCGTGTAGATGACGCCGTCGCTCTCGCGCGCCACGGGCGAGCCCACCACGTTCGTGATGCCGAACACCTTCGCGCCCTTTACGCGCGCGTCGCGGATGGCGGCCAGCGTGTCGGCCGTCTCGCCCGACTGCGACACGGCCACCACCAGGGTGGACGGCGTGATGATGGGGTTACGGTAGCGGAATTCGCTGGCCACCTCCACTTCCGTGGGGATGCGCGCCCAACCCTCGATGAGGTTCTTCGCGATGAGGCCCGCATGATACGACGTGCCGCAGGCGATGACGTACACGCGGTCGATAAGGTTGAGCTCCTCCAGCGTGAGGTCCAGCTCGTCGATGGACAGCGCGCCGTTCACCAGGCGCCCCGCCAGCGTGTCGCGGATCACGCGCGGCTGCTCGTGGATCTCCTTCAACATGAAGTCGGGGTAGCCGCCCTTCTCGGCCACATCGAGATCCCAGTCGACGTGCGTCACCTCGGGCTCGTACGCCTCGCCGCGCACGTTGTAGAACGTGACGGCATTCGGCGTGAGCTTCGCCATATCGCCGTCGGCGAGCACCACCACGTCGCGCGTGTCGTCGATCATGGCGATGATATCGGAGGCCACGTGCGCGCCGTCCTCGGCCAGCCCCACCACGAGCGGCGAGTCCTTGCGCGCGGCCACGAGGGTGCCGGGCTCCTGGTCGCTGATAGCCGCAATGGCATAGGCGCCGATCAGGCGGTCGGCAGCCTCGCGCACGGCCTGCAAGAGGTCGTTGCTTTCGCGCAGGTTCTCCTCCACGAGGTGCGCGATGACCTCGGTGTCGGTCTGGCTCGTGAACGTATGGCCGCGGCCTTCCAGCTCTTCGCGCAGCTCGGCGAAGTTCTCGATGATGCCGTTATGCACGACGGCTACGCTGCCGTCGCAGGAGGTATGCGGATGCGCGTTCGCCTCGCTGGGGCGGCCATGCGTGGCCCAGCGCGTGTGGCCGATGCCGCAGGTGCCGGTCAGCTCGAGGGGCTCGACGAGCTGCGCGAGGCCGCTCACCTTCCCCTTGCAGTGCACGACTTCCAGCTTGCCGTCCTGCTCGACGGCGATGCCGGCAGAGTCATAGCCGCGGTATTCGAGTCGCGACAGACCTTCGATCAGGATGTCCTTGACGGGGCGCGTTCCGGTGTATCCGACGATTCCGCACATGATTAGCTCCTTTGTGCTCGGGTTCGCCGATAGTGTAGCGCACCGATTCCGCATGCGCGAATGCATGTCGGCCGAAGTCGCGCATCCGCTCAATAAACGCATCTTTCTCGTCAACGACGGAATCGGCGGCGCATGTTCGACAAGCCGGCCTCCGCGTCCTTCGACCCCTTGGCCAGTTTCGCAAGGACGAGCAGGAGATTGAGCGGGTACATCAGAACGAGGATTTTCCAAACAAGCCCCGTCCCAACCGTGCAGACCAGCCCGAACGTCGTCGATGATACGATCAAAGCCGAAAGCGCCGCCATAGCCTCCGAACCCGGCGACGCGGCCGATTTCGATCGGAAACGAGCCGTCGCATACCAGAACAGGCACGCGAGCATGCCGGCGCCCACGAACGTGCGCCCAGCCGTCGACACCGTTTCCATGCGAGACGAATCCGTCAGACACGCCGCGCACAGCAGCCCGAACGCCCCAGCGACGATCGTTGCCGTCTCCATGCGCCCGCTGGCCGCCATCCGCTCGCGATCGACAGGCAGAGCCGCCAGGAAGTAAGCGTTCAGCAGTGCGCAAACGAAAGGGTAAGCCGCCAGGGACGCCAAGATCCATGTAGCGAAGAACAGGTCGAAAGACCACTCGGCAAGCCAGCTTCCCTGGATGGCGCACAGGGGCACGGCGGCCAAGAAGCTCGCCGCCACCGAGAAGGACACGACCCCTTCGTCGACCATGCGAAAAAACAGTGAGAGACGAGCCGTGATTCCTCCTTCATTCAAGAATGACAGCCTGGAATGGTATCAGTATTTTTATCGTTTGATGATAAGAAGCCGGCACTTCCGGCGAACGGAACCCTTACTCTCCCCCGAGATCCAAATCAATCTCGTACACGCGCTCGGGGGCGGTCCGCCTCAAGCCCGCCTTGACGCGGGCCTCCCCCGTTTTACGACGCTCTTCGACTAGACGATCGAACTCCTCATCGGTGACGATCTTCAGGATATCGCCCGGCTGGCAATCCAGCTCGAGACAGATTTCCATGAGGGTGTCCATCCTGATGCCGCGCATCTTCGCCTGGCGTATCCTGGACACGTTCACGGTCGTGTGCCCGGTGGCGCGCACGAGGTCCTTGCTGCTTTTGCCCTTCTCGAGCAGCACCGCTTCCAATTCGACTATCAGGTGCTTCGCCATATTCAAGCCCCTACAGGTAATCATCCGAATCGGCCTGCAGCAAAGCCCCGTACTTCCAAACGGAAGAGAGCGAGAAGCAAACGACAGCCCCAACGACGGATTTGACGTCGAGATGGATCGTTGGATATCGCCTAACTTGATCGGAAACAAGACCGATGTCGGCATTTCCAACGTGAATCATTTCAATAAAGTCCGGCGAAATGAAAAGATTCAGGGCAAACGACACGACGAACATCCAAGCGATGATTTTGATGTGCCTAGCATGCGAAAAAGTGAAAGGGGATCGCCCTCGAGAAACATCTTTGGCAACGCCTCTCATGACCAAAAGCATGACGCCGTAAACGACGCTCATAAGCATAGATGATACAAATTGGAACACTACATACGGATCAGGCGCTGTCGCTGTGGAAATATAGCTTAAGACCTCAAGGATGATAAGCACCGCTGATGAAGCGCACAACGCAACGAACAGAACTAAGAACAGTACGCTCAACCTCGAACCGAGCGCCCGCATCTTCGAAAGCGAGTCTTCAATTCTACGCATTGGCTTCATCACGCAACCGCACCAACTCTCTACATAGCAGGCTTCTTCACAGGCAAAGACTGCATTCCGATATCGAAGCAAATAAAACCTATCCCTATGCTATGGCAAATACCCAACGTAGACCCTTCGCTGTAGAACAACATATTCATTTCTCCTTTCAAATGTTGACTATTCCGATCCATATTCACATTCTACGATATGAATCGACACGAAGTACAGGGCAACAAAAAATTCGGCATCGCGAACGATGCCGAATTCCGAACCGCTTATGCTCTCGCTACGCCTACTCCAACACCCCTGGGGAGGCGTTGGCGTGTCGGACGAAATCGACGATACGCGCGATGAAACCGTCTTTGCCTCCGATCGCCTGTGCCCCTGCGCGCTGGTGAGACGGCGCGCCCAGCAACGGGCTCTCGTCGCCGATGTAGTACAGCGTGGTGGTCAGCACCATGCCGATCAGCGCCACGGCCTCGAACGCTGGATCGATCTCGGACCGGATGAAGCCCTCCCTCTGACCGCGCGCCAGCTGACCCTCCAACACGTCCAACAAGCGCCCCTCGTAGTCGCGCATGGACCTCGACCACACGCGACCCTCGCGCCACAGCTCGGACACGAAGAAGCGCCCGAACGCCTTGTTCTCGAAAATGCTCGTGGCGAACAGCTCCACCATGCCGGTAAGCGCCTCGGGCGCGGTGGGAGCCTCCGCAGCGATGCGCTCGAAGCCCTCGATGAGCCCGCCGATCCCCTCTTCCAGGATGCTCTCGGCCATGACGGCCTTGCTTTTGAAGTGATAATACGCCACGCCCTTCGATACGCCGGCCGCATCGACTATCTCGTCGACCGTGGCCGCCGAGTACCCCTTCTCGCCGATCACCGCCAACGCCGCTTCGAGCAGCTGCTTGCGCGTCGCGCACGCTTTCTCGGTTCGCTTCGTTCCCATCATCGCATCACCCCCGCGGCCCGGCGTCCGTCGCCGGGCCGTTCGTCTGTCATTCCCCAGTGTAGCAGGTCGGAAACTAGCCGAGCTGCAGCACCGGATGCAAGTCCTCCATACGCACCGTGCGCTTGCGATACGCCACAAGACACGTCAGCGCGAAGCACGCAGCCCCGATTGCGAACAACACGAAGCAGTCGAAGCCCACGATGCCGTAATCCAATCCCGTCATGATCTGGCGCATGCCCTGCACCACGTACGTCATGGGCATGTACGGGTTGATAACCTGGAAGAAGTCGGGCGTCGTCTGGATGGGGAACGTGCCCGCGCAAGCCGTCAGCTGCAGCATAAGCAGGATGATGGCGACGAACTTACCGGGGAACCCGAACGCCGCCATGAGCATCTGCATGATGGCCGCGAACACGAGAGCCGTGAGGTAGCCCATAGCGTAGAACGCGGGAACGTTGTCGATTTGCAGCTGCAGGCCGAATTGAAGCACCACCATGAGCAGCGTGGCCTGGATGAGCGAGAAGAACGCCACCGGCAGGTAGTTCGAGAACGCCACCGTGACCGGATTCGCGCCCGACATGATGAGGCGGCTGTTGAGCGGCTTGAACACGAACCCTGCCACAAGACCGCCTACCCACAGACCCAACGCCATGAAGTACGGGGCGAATCCGGTTCCGTAGTTCTTCACGGTGGTGTAGTACTCGTTCGCAAGCTCGACGGGATCGCTCATCACCTCGGACTTGCCGTCGATGTTCGTCGTCTGCTCGGCGGCGGTCTTCGCGCCGTCTGCGAGGGCGGTGGACAACTCGCCGGAGCCGTCCACTGCGTCGGTCAGACCCGAAGCGAGCGTACCGCCGCCCTCCTCCAACTGCACGGCGCCGGAAGCGATCTGCGCAGAACCGTCCTTGGCGCTTTGCGTGCCGGAAACCAGCTGACCCGCACCGTTCTTGGCTGCTTGGACGCCATCGACAAGCTGCGCCGCTCCGTCGTCGAGCTGGTTCGCACCCGACACCGCCGAGGACGCGCCGTCGTTCACCTGCGAGGCGCCGGACGCCACCTTCGAGGAGCCGGCTACAAGCGAGGACATGTTGGCGTTCACCTCGTTGGCGCCGGCGTCGATGCGACCGATGCCGGCGACGAGCTCGGGAGCCGCCTGGGCGAGCTGGCTCGCGCCGGCGGAAAGATCCTGGAGGTCGGAGGATTTCGACACGAGGGAATCGCGCATCTGCACGAGACCGCCGTTGACGGCTTGCGCTCCCGCCAGAAGCGTCGGCGCGTTGTCGGCGATCTTCTGTGCGCCGGGTGCAAGCAGGGTGTCGGTCGAGTACTTCGCCTGCCCCAGTCCTTCGACGACACCCGTTTGCCCCCCGGCTCCGTCCAGGTACGCCCGCGCCGTCCCGATAGCTTTGAGAAGCGCTTCCTTATCGACGGGGCTCATATCGCTTGCCATGATCGCTGCTTTATCCACGCCCGCCAGAGACGAGCTTGCCGCGGAAGCTCCCGCCTGCAAGTTGCCGAGGGAGCCCGACAGTGTTTCTATGCCGGCCGCCAATGCGGGCGCGCCCGTCTGCTCGTTCGCCAAGCTTTCCAGTCCGCCGACGAGGGCGGTCGATCCCCCTACGAGCGTTTTGGAGTCGCTTTCCGACCCGAGCGAAGAAACCAGATCGCCCATGCTGCCCACTAAGGATTGCACGCCGTCGTTCAGCTTCCCCGCCTGGACATCGAGTCCTGCAGTCTCGTTTGCCAGCTCGCTTGCGCCGGCGGCGACCTTGCTGGTGCCGTCGGACTGCAGCCTGCCGGCGCCGTCTGCGACGCCGCTCGCGCCGGAGGCGACCTGGCCGGCACCGTCCTTCAGCTGGTTCGCACCCGCTACGAGGGATTGCGTTCCGTTTTTCAGCGCGAACGTGCCGCCGGACAAGGTGCCCAAGCCGCCGTCGAGCGACGATGCGCCGGAGACGAGGCTGCCCAGGCCGGTGTCCAGCGTCAGCGCGCCGTCCTTGAGCGTGCCGAGATTCGACGTGATGGCAACGCTTCCGTCATGTGCGGTGATCAGGCCGTTCTTCAAATCGTCCGCACCGTCGGCGGCCTTCTGGATGTCCTTGCCCGAATCGGCCACGCGCCCGAGCACGGTCGTCCAGTACTCGGCGGCCACCGTGTCGCTCACCCGCGTGCGCACTTCCTTCCACACCGTCTCGCCGATCTGGGACGCCAACATGTTCTCGCTCTGGTTGTAGTCGATCTTCAACTGAGCCTTCTCGGGTGCGGAACCGTCGACCGAGGCGATGCTCTCGGAGAAGTCGGCCGGAATCGTGCACGTCATGAAGTACTCGCCGTCCTCGAGGCCCTTCCGCGCCTCGTCGGCAGACACGAAGTGCCAGCCCAGGCCGTCGTCGGTATCCTTGAGCTGCTGCACCACATCGTCGCCGAGGTTGCGCTGCTCGGCGGCGATCACCGCGCCCCTGTCCTCGTTCACCACGGCCACGGGCACCGTGTTCAGGCGCGCGTACGGATCCTGGAACGCCGCCAGATACAGCGCGCCGTACAGAAGCGGCATGATGGCGATGGCGGCGATGACCACCCACATGATCTTCGATGCCGTGATGTTCTTCCATTCGAGGCCGGCGAACCTGAGTCCCTTGAACGCCATGAGCTACTCACCATCCTTCGACAGATACACCGTCGCGTCGGCCATGGCGGCCAGATCGCGCTCCACCACGCCCACGACGACGGCGACGTTTCGCGTGCGCGCCGCGTCCAGCAGCAGATCGACGAGAGCCTCCGACTGCGACATGGTCAGCTGGCTCTCCACGTCGTCCACCACCACGGCATCGGGCTCGCCCACGAACGCCAGCGCGATGCCCAGCTGCGCCAGCTTCTGCGACGTGAGGTCCTTCACGCGCACGTTCGCCACGTCGCCCAGCTGCCACTGCCGCAGGTAGTCCGTAACCGCCTCGCGGCGCGGCTTACGACCGTACAGCTCGAACTCGGCTCCCAGCGCATATGCCGCCGTCAAGCTGTCCTGAAGGTCGTTCAACCCGCTGAACAACCCCAGGCCCACGTGCCGCTCCGCCTTCGAGCGCTGGCGCGGCAGCTCGAATTCGCCCACGTTCAACGTTCCCTCCGTCTGCTTCATGCGGCCCGCCAGCGTGAGCAGAAGCGCCGTCTTTCCGCTGCCGTTGCGCCCGCGCACGGCAACCAGCTCCCCTTTGTGCACGTCAACGTCCACTTCGCGGTACGCGTATCCTGCGTACGTCTTCAACCCCAACCCGCGTGCGCTGATGTACGGTGCGCCGGCGAATGTGGCGCCCTCGCGCACGAACGTGCCCGATTCCGGACGCATCTGAAGCGCGTCCGCCCCCTTCGACGGCGGCTTCGCTCCATCCACCCACGGCTCGATGGTAGCCGGCTTCTCCTGCATGCCCATCACGTCCTTCGCGTCGTTCGTCAGCCTTCATTTTTTGACTGACTAGTTAGTTTTTCAAACGGAGTATAGCACCGTCGCGGACAGGTGCAAGGTCTCGCACCGCAAATGCGCAAATGTCCAGGGCTCGCGCAAGGTCGACCTTCCGCAGCGCGCCATGACGCCGAAAACGTCCCCGCATGGAGCGAACAAGGCGGTTTGGCAATCATATCGAAAAGGTAGGATACAGAGAGAAGCTGCCCCATCTGGTAAAACGTCAAGCAAACTGTTCCCACGCCCGCAGACGGACGCGATGGGATGTTTCCGAAATTACCAAACCGAGCCGTTTTTACCTACAGCTCTCGATTTCGCCGTCCCCCTCCCGACAGGTGCGTTCGCAGCACTCCCGCAATCGATCCTCGCTAACGCTTCGCGTAAAGTATTCTGGCATCGCCAAGCCTTCTCCTCGTTCTCCTTTAGCGGTTCCGTCGCAAAGCCGTCACGATGCCGTTATCTCGGGTATACTTCCAGCGAACGAACCGCGCGCGGATGCGCGCAATTTCGCGCAGAAACGGAGCTGCCATGAAAGCGAAGATGATCCATCGCTGCATCCACGTCCTCGACCTGGACGCGTCGCTCGCGTTCTACGAACGCGCGCTGGGCCTGGCCGTTCAGAGGCGCATGGGGCCCGACGACGGATCGTGGGAAAACGTGTTCCTCGGCAACGAAAAGACCGATTTCCAGGTGGAGCTCACGTGGAACCGCGGCCGCACCGAGCCTTACGACAACGGCGGACGCGACACGCACCTGGCCTTCGAGGTGGACGACATGGACGCCGCGCGCGCCTTGCACGAGGAGATGGGCTGCGTGTGCTTCGTGAACGAGCGCATGGGCATCTACTTCATCGAGGATCCCGACGGCTGCTGGCTGGAAATCCTCCCGGCAGATCGCGCGGAGTAGCCTCCCGCACCCTTCTCGCAACATCGAGGCATCCAGCCTCCCCATTCCCCACAATCCTCATGACAACGGGCGGCATCCGCGCAAGGCGGGTGCCGCCCGCGCGTTTGAAACTCGCTGGAATCTTCGGCAACGCACGGGTAAACCGCGTTGGAAACGGTTGCACGAAACGTGGAAACCGCGCTGGAAACGCGTGGCAGTTGCGCTGGATTCGAAGGTGCTCCGCGCTGGACGCACGCCATCGAAACGTAAGACCGGGTCGTTATCATGGAAGCACGGGAAATTGCAGCGGCGCCGCCATCGGCGAGACAGGGAACGGCCATGGTTCGGCGCCGCTGCAAACCGTACGAAACGCGACGGGCGGAAAGCATCCAACTCGGCCGCCCGTCGCATGAAACCCTTACGCACCGCACGAGCTTGCTAAAATATAAATAGTATTGACAATAAAAGGGATCGGGGATAGGATGGTCAAGCGAAGAGAGGTCGTCAGATTTTTCCAGCACAACGGCTTCAAGAACGAAGGCGGCACGAATCACGACAAGTTCAGGCATCCCGACGGCAGAAGAACCGTTATCGAGCGACATAGCGAGATTTCAAACCAGCAATTTGAAGTCATGAAAAAACAGGCCGGACTCAAATAGCCCACCCCCTCCGAAGGAGACGAACATGAAGCACGTGTACGAGTTTGAAGTGTTCCTCGATGAGGGCCGCTACACCGTCTGGCCCTTCGATTTCGAGTGCGGCGGCACGTCGGGCGCCACGTTTCGCGAAGCGTGCGAGATGGCGGTCGATTGGCTGAAAACCGTCGTTGAGGATTACGCGATGCACGACGAGGCAACTCCCGAGCCCACCTTCGACAACGAGCCGCGCTACGGCGGACGGATCATCACCGTCGCCATCGACGCCGGCCTGGAAACCATCCCCCGCATGACGGCTGCCGAAGCCGCGCGCGCCTTGGGCGTGTCCCCCTCGCGCGTCAGCCACATGATCCGCGACGGCCTCCTCGAGTCGTTCAAGTACGGGCACAACACCTGGGTGACGGGCTACAGCGTGGAGGCCCGCCTGCGCGAGCGCCCTCGCGCAGGCCGTCCGAAGCGCAAGCCCGCCGCCAGCGCGGAAGACCGGCCGCAGGCGCTCGAAGCCTAGCCGGCCCGTCCCTCGCACCCCACCCCCGAAACCGAGGAGGGAGCCGCACCGCGGCTCCCTCCTCCACTCTCAAACCCTCGACGGATCATGTCGCAAGCGCGCTAGTTCCCCGCAGCGCGCGCAGCCTGGTAGGCTTCCACCAGCTTCTTCGTCACGTCGGCCGGTGCCGGCTCGTAGCCTTCCAGCTCGATGGAGTACGACCCCGAGCCGCGCGTGATGGCCCGCAGGTCCTTCGTGTACGTGACCACCTCGGCGTAAGGCACGCGCACCATGATGACCGTCTCGCCCGCGTCGTTCGAGTCGGTGCCCACGATGCGGCCGCGGCGCGTGGAGATGTCGCCCATCACCGCGCCGGCGTACTCCTCGCCCACCGTCACGTCGAGGTTCGCCATGGGCTCCAGCAAAATGGGGTCGGCCTTCTCGCACGCGGCACGGAAGCCGATGCGCGCGGCTGTCTTGAACGCCATCTCGTTGGAGTCGACGGAGTGGTACGAGCCGTCGTACACCGCACACTTGATGTCTTCCATAGGATATCCGGCCAAGAAACCCTCGCGCATGGCATCCTGCACGCCCTTGTCGATGGCCGGCAGGTAGCCGCGGGGAATCTTGCCGCCCACTATCTCGTCGACGAACTCGTAGCCCGCTCCCGGATTCGGCTCGATGCGCAGCCAGCAATCGCCGAACTGCCCCGCGCCGCCCGTCTGCTTCTTGTGACGACCCTGCGCCTCGGCCGTCTTGCGGATGGTCTCGCGATACGGAATGCGCACGGGGATGAGCTTCGCCTCCACGCCCGTCTGCTCCTTGAGTCGGGCGATCAGCGTCTCGATCTGCGCCTCGCCCATGGCCGTGATCACCGTCTGGTGCGTCTCTTCGCTACGGTTGATGATCAGCGTGGGGTCGTTCTCGGCCGCGCGAGCCAGAAACGTTCCCAGCTTGTCCTCGTCCTTCTTGTTCGCCGCCTCGATGGCCACCGGGTACTGAGGGACGGGCAGCGGCAAGGGGTCGATGGCCACGTCGCCCGACTTCGACATCGTGTCGCCGGCACGCGTATCGGTGAGCTTCGGCACCACGATGATGTCGCCGGCCTTCGCGCTCTTCACGTCGGTGGCCTCCTTGCCCATCATCACGTAGAGGTGGCCCAGCCGGTCCTTCTTGCCTGTGCGCGCGTTGATCAGCTCCATGCCCGGTTCCAGCACGCCCGAGATGACCTTGAGGAAGCTCAAGCGGCCTACGAACGGGTCGGACACCGTCTTGAAGATGAACGCGGCGGGCTCGCCCGTCTCGTCGACGAACGTCTCCTCGCCGTTGGCCAGACGGAAGCGCCCGTGATGGCGAGGATGCGGGAAGTAGGTGGCGATGTCCTCCATGACGCCCTGGATGCCCTGCTCGATGATCGTGGAGCCCACGAACACGGGAATGAACAGCTCCTGCGCGATGGCCTTGTCCAACAGCTGCTCGAGCTCGTCTTGGGTGAGCTGCTCCTCGCCGTCCAGGTACTTCATCATGAGATCGTCGTCGGCCTCGACCACGAGGTCGCACAGCTTGTCGCGCGCGGCTTGGGCGGCATCGGCGTACTCGGGCGGAATCTCCTCGATGCGCTCCTTCTCGCTGCCGGCATCGAAATAGCGCGCCTTCATGCGGATGATGTCGATGACGCCCTCGAAGTCCTTGTCGACGCCGATAGGAATGGTCACCGGCCCCAGACGCGAACCGAAGCGCGCATGCAGCAGCGCCATGGCCGTGTCGAAGTCGGCGTTCTCGCGGTCGATATGGTTGATGAACACGGCGCGCGACAGACGCATGTCCTCCGCCTCGCGCCACAGCTTGGTGGTCATGACCTGCGGGCCTGCCACGGCGTCCACCACGAACAGTGCCATCTCGGCCGCTTGCATGGTGGCCAGCGTGTCGCCGATGAAGTCGGGGTGTCCGGACGTATCAAGCAGGTTGATCTTGTAGTCCTTGTACGGAATGGGGGCAATGGAGGTGCCGATGGTGAATTTGCGCCGGATCTCCTCATCGTCGTAGTCGAGGTAGGATTTCCCGTCGTGCGTCGTGCCCATGCGGGGCGTACGGCCGGAGACGTGCAGCATCGCTTCGGCGAGCGATGTCTTGCCGGCGCCGTCTTGGCCCACCAGCACAATGTTTCGCACGTGTTCGGTAGCAGGAGCTGCCATGTTGACCACCAACTTTCCTGTTGCGTGGCCCACGCCGTTGTCGTTTCTGCCAAGGCGCGAACCACAGTCGAGCCTAACCTACGAACTTCAAACGCGATCTTGAAACCTTGACCCATAGTGTATCGCAAAACAGCCGCTTTCGGCGTCCACAACGACGGAATTAGGCGGGCTCGGATCACGCTCCCGATGCCCCTCGCATCCATCTTTGAAGAAGCCGCGAGCAACACGTTACCGAACGGTGACGAACTCGTAGCCGCGGGCGCGCCGCACGACATGCGGTTCGCGCAGCCCGTATAATCGAAGCAGACACGCGGCACGAAACCGCACCCCACCGTAAGCGAGGAGACCATGAGCGACCCAAGCCCCATCATCGACGTCAACCCCGTCGCAAGCACCAGCGACGCCGCGAAAAGCGCAAGCCCGTCGGGCAGCGACACGTTCCGCGCGCCATCGTACGGGAAGGACGCCGCGCAGGCCGCCGTTAACGCCACTATCATCGACGAAGGGCGCGTCTCGAAGAAGAAGCCCAACCGCATCGGCGGCGCCGTGCAGACGGCCATCGGCGGCGCCATCATGCTGGTAGGCGTGCCCATGCTCATCCTGCCCGGTCCCGGCTTGCTGGCCATCGGCGGCGGCGCCGTCATAGCGGGCAACGGCATCAAGAAGGTGCTGGGGAAGTAAACCGGCCGCAGCAGAAACGAAGCGGGCCCATCATCGCGATGGGCCCGCTTCTTCATTTCGGAACAGCTTAGAACGAGAGCGTCTGCGCCGCGTCTGGCTCTTCCCGATACTCACCGAACGCAGAGCGGTAACTGTAGTTCGTGAGCCCGCGCAGCTCATCATCGTCTGCGGCGTAGTACGACACCATCTGGACGAACTCGCCGGTCATATAGTCGTGCTTGCGATACATGATGCCCGAATGGTAGCCGGTTCCCGTCTCGCCCGTCTCGGGATCCGTCCATGTGCTCTCCAAGAGCGTCACATCGTCTTCGGAAATGAGCTCCATGTACGGTCCCATAGCCTGCCATCCGTAGGGCTTGAGCGATATGCTCACCGTTCCATCGGTCACGTCCCAGCCGGTCAGCTCGTAGCCGCCGAACTCGCTCGTCTCCAATGTGGTGCCGATTCGAGAGACGTCCACATGTTGTACGTTTTCCTCATTCCTCGCTTTACGCTCCTCGACCGTCATCGAGTCCCAGTCGAGCGCGTTCAACATCGGCGTGAACGTGACGCTATGCGCTTCGGGCGAGAGATTGGAGAACTCGATAATCTGCGAACCCTCCGGATTGACGCCCGAACCATCGCCAGCTTCGACCGGAGTCAAAACGTTGCCCTGGTCATCGGTTACCTTAAGCAAATGAGGACTCAGCACGTTCTCGGGCGGGCCGTAGGAAGAACCGTATTCGCCTTGCTCTCCCGTCCACTCGTTGTCGTTGCGCACGACCATCACGGTGCCCAGCTCGGATGCCGTGAAACGCTGGATGCCCATCGTCTTGTCGCCGTCGCTCGTGTTGAACACGAGGTCGTGCGCGCCCAGCTCGCGCGGACTGGCCACCGTGCTCAGGTCGAGGCCGACATCGAACGTGAAGGGCTCGTCTCCTTCTTCGAACTGCTTCCACATCGCATAGCCTTCCAGCGCGATGTCCACCTGGTCGGGAAGCGTCGCTTCCGGCACGATGCGCTCCATGATCTTCACCTTGCCGTCTTTTTGGTACGCATCGAGCACGTAGACGGAATCTTTGCCGATCGCCTCGCCGTTGCTCGAAAGACTGTACGAGAAGCGCGGAGCAAGCCGCTGCAAGCGCGCCCATTCGTTTTCCTGGGAGCCCTCGTAGTTCGACTGCTCGGTCAGGTCGAAGCCGCCCTCCTTCTCCAACGTGAAGAACAGGTTGACGATGTTGCGATCGCACGACACCGAATCGAGCGTCACCTGCACGCCGTCGACTTCAACGGTATCGCCCACCTCGGCGTTCAGGCTGGAAACCCCGGGCTGCAAGCTGTTGTATATGGGCAGGTTGTTACCGCCCCCGAAAAATCCGACATCGCCCGGCTGCATCTGCACCAGGCGCGATGCGGCGAAGGCGACACCGCTCAACAGCACGACGAGCACGGCCGCAACCGCCACCATCGCACCGCGGCGCGCCACGCTGGCGCCCTTGCGCTTGCCGTGCGCAGGCTCGGCAGACCGCCGCTTGACCGGCTGCCGACGCTGCGGAGCGCCCGCGCCCGACGGCGTGGGGCGATCCTGAGGAATGGAGCCCAGCGACGCGTACACGCCGTCGAGCTTGACCTGCACCTGCGGGGGAATCGGGCTCGCGTCCAAATTCCGGATCACCGCCCGGCGCAGCTCGTCTTCGTTGTCGAACCTCTCATGGCTCATCGCGCCACCTCAACTTCCTCGTTCGAGCCTTGCGAATAGGCAACCTTGAAGCGGTCCCGCGCCCTCGACAGACGGGTGCGCACGGCACCTTCCGACACGTTCATGATCTGGGAGATCTGTCGCACAGGGAAATCGTTCACGTAGAACAGTACCAGCACCAGCCGATCGTCGGCCGACAGCGAGGCGATGGCGTCGCGCACGTCGAGCGCCTCGTCGCGGTCGGGATCGCGCCGCACGCCCGCGCCCGCCAGCATCTGGCCCGCCGACGGCTCCCACCATACGCCCGAGCCGTCCACGTCCGCGGCGAACAGCCCCATGGCGCACGGCGTCTCGCGGTTGCGCTGACGACGCATGTCATAGCAGACGCGCAGCAGGATGCGCATGAACCACGTGTTCACTGCGCTGCGGCCGCCGAAACGCGGCATGGCGCGCCACGCTTTGACCGCCGTCTCCTGCAGCGCGTCGGACGCATCGTCCACGTTGCCGAGCACCGCCATCGCAGCGCGCCACAACGGCTGCTTGCCATACTCGAACAGCGTGGCGAACGCCTCGCCGTCGCCGTTTCGCGCTCGCTGTATCAGATCGTCCACGCGGGTGCCCCTTTCAAGGTCGGTTACCTATTAGACGCGCCCCGACGCGAAAAGGTTACACCCGGTTCAAGAAAATTCGCCCGATGCCCACGACCATGCGAAGAAGACCGGCAGCGGCGGATGCGTTGTCGCCCCAAAGCCTCGGAATATTGCCCGAAACCGCGGCTTTGGGGTGACAACGCATCCGCCGAGCCCAAAGACCGCACATCCACGGCGCAAGCCGCTACAGCGGGCGCATGCGCACGCTCATGTCGAGGGGCTTGGCGGAGAAGGGCGCCGTGGTGGCCAGGCCGTCCACGCCGGTTGCCGCGTACGCGCCCGCGTTCTGCGGGTTCACGCCGCCGGCCGCGATGAGCGTGACGTGCGGGTCGATGGCGCGCAGCTCGCGCACAAGCGGCTCCAGCTCGTCAACGGGGACCTTGTCCACCTGGATGCCGTCAACGCCAGCGCGCGCCAGCACGCGGGCACGCTCGGCATCAGCCTCCACAAACAGCTTCTTCTCAACGCAGCGGCCCTTGATATCCGGCAGCTGCTCCACGAACGCCTCGAAGCCGCCGAAGAACGTGAGGTGATGGTCGAACACCAGCACCGTCTCGGACAGCCCCAGCCGGTGCGGGAACGCCCCTCCCGCCATGACGGCCTCGGTCAGCAGGTCTTTCGCGCCCGGCATGCTCTTGCGCGTGGTCAGCACCTCGCAGCGCGGGTTCTCCGCGTGGGCCGCGTCCACCATCGCGCGGGTTTTCGTGGCCACGGCCGACATATGGTCGAACACGTTGAGGCACACCTTCCACGCCGCATGCAGGTCGCCCGCGGTGCCGCGCACGCGGAAGAACGCCTCGCCCGCAGTCGCGCGCTCGCCGTCGCGACGCGCCTCCACCACGTCGCAGCCCAGCTTCCCCATGATACGCGCGACCACGTTCGCGCCGGCCAGCACGCAGTCTTCGCGCGTGAAGTACTCCATCTCGCCCGGCTCGTCGCCGATGCCCAGCACCGCGCACGTCAGATCGACGTACGGCACGTCCTCCGCGATGAACCCGTCGATGCGCGTATCGGAAATCCTCAGCATGCCGTCCCTTCCCTCTTCACGATTGTATCCATTTCAGAATAGACCAACGCGCCCGCCATGCCTAGCCGCACTTTGCGCACAACACCGCGCGAAAATGCTTTCACCCGAAACAAAACGAACCAATGTTTCACGTGAAACATGCGCACCGAAGCGCCGAGAACGTGCGAACCATGTCGGAAACGGCGGCAAGGCGTGTGGAAACGACGTTGGAAACAGGGGCAAACGGCATGGAACCCACGTGGGAAATGCGTGAGATTCGCAGCAGATCGAGAAAGATCTGCGCTAGATGCACGCCATCTGCACGTAAGACGAGCTCGCTATAATAGGAGGCACGAACTCGCCAGGCGAGGAGGATAGCACCCTCTTTACATCCATTTCCGAATTCTAGATAAACGGAAGGGGGTGTCCTCTATGGATGGCATATTGCTGGATCTTATCGGGGTGATCTTGCAGGTTCTCGGCCTCATCGCTGCCTTCGGCAGCCTGACGGTCGGGGTAGCCTCGCTCGCACTTCAAGCGCGGCTGAAAGATACGCCCCGGTCGTCCCAAAAGGACGAACCGGGACCAAAATAAACATCCGAACCGCCGAAGCGAGTCCGAGAGCCGTGGGGAGTACCCGCTCCCTGCGGCTCGCCTGCCAGTATACGCAAAGGCCCTCCGTCAAGCAAGCCGCCCACCCGGCAGCACTCGCCCTACAGCTCGCCGATGATGCGCTTCGTGCGGGCCTCGACCTCGGCCTTCGCTCGCTCGATGTCCAGCGTGGGCCACTCGCCCTCGCGATACACCACGACCCCGTCGCACATCGTCAGGCACACGTCGGCGCCATGCCCCGCGTACACGACGTTCACCAGCGGGTTCGTCATCGGCGCCCACGACGGCCCCGACGTGTCCAGCACGCACAAGTCAGCCTTCGCCCCCACGGCCACGTACCCGCAGTCGTCGCGCCCCTGCGAAAGCGCGCCCACGCGCGTAGCGGCCGTAAGCGCCTGCTTCGGCGTGACCACGGCCGGATCGTTCGTCGATCCCTTCGCCGTCAGCGCCAGCAGGTGCATATCCTGCATCATGTCGTGGTTGTTGTTCGACGCCATGCCGTCGGTGCCCAGGCACACGTTCACGCCGCGCGCGAGCATCTTTGCCACAGGGGCGAAACCGCTGCCCAGCTTCATGTTCGACGCCGGGTTCGCCGCCACGAACACCCCGCGCTCCGCCAGCACGTCGATGTCGCCGTCGTCCACCCACACGCAGTGCGCCGCCGTCACGGGCACGTCGAGCACGCCCAGGCTCTCGAAGTAGCGCACCGGCGTCAAACCGTCGTGGCGCTGCTTGCACTCCTCGTGCTCGAGGCGCGTCTCGGAGACGTGCACCTGCAACCGAAGCCCGTGCTCCTTCGCGTACGCCGCCAAATCGGCCACGGCGCGCGGGTTCGACGTGTACTCGGCATGGATGTTGCAGTCCACCACGATGCGGCCATCGCCTGCGCCCTGGAGGTCGCGGATGAGACGGTCGAGGTTCCCCTTCACCGGCAGGTCGTCCAACCCTTCGCCGTTGAAGGCAAGAAGCGAGTCGGACAGGTTCATCTTGATGCCGGCGTCGAGCGCTGCGCGGGCGCCCTCCTCCATGTGATAGTACATGTCCGAGAAGCTCACGCAGCCGTACCGCGCCATCTCGGCGCAGGACAGAAGCGTGCCCCAGTAGCAGTCTTCGGGCGTGATCTTCGCCTCGAACGGAAACACCATGTCGTTCAGCCACGCCTGCAAAGGCAGGTTCTCGGCGTAGCCGCGCAACAGCGTCATGGGCGCGTGCGCGTGGGCGTTGTAGAACGCAGGACACAAGAGCTTGCCACGTCCGTCGTACACCTCTCCGTACCTCGCCGCTTCCTCGCCCGCCGGAGCCGCATCCCCCACGTAGGCGACGCGCCCGTCGCGCACGCCCACCCAGCAATGGGAGCGGAAATCAAGGTTCTCATCCAACAGGTCGATATCAGCGAACAGCATGCGCGCTCCTCCGTCTCCGCGCGCGCCCGGCGCGCAGGTCGATTCCTTCCACCTAAGTATAAAGCTTATGCTATCATCCAGGTGAGACGAGTGGCGCTCCCGCCGCACGGGGGCGCTGAAAACCCAGAAAGAAGGAATCATGGCAGAAGAATGCACGCACGAGTGCAGCAGCTGCGGCGAGTCCGGATGCAGCGACCGCACCGCCCAGGGCCCCAGCACCATCGAGACGAACTCCCGCTCCAACATCAAACACGTCATCGGCGTCGTGTCCGGCAAGGGCGGCGTGGGCAAGTCGCTGGTCACCAGCCTACTTGCCAGCGAAATGCAGAAGCGCGGGAAGAACGTGGGCATCCTGGACGCCGACGTCACCGGACCGTCCATCCCGAAGACCTTCGGCATCACGAACCCGCTGACCGCCGACGCCGACGGCATCCTGCCCGGCCAGACGCAAAGCGGCATCAAGGTGATGTCCACCAACCTCATGCTGCCGAAAGACGACATCCCGGTGGCCTGGCGCGGCCCGGTCGTCTCGAACGCCATCCGTCAGTTCTACAGCGAGACGAACTGGGGCGAGATCGACTACCTGTTCGTCGACATGCCTCCGGGAACCTCCGACGTGCTGCTCACCGTGTTCCAGTCGCTGCCGGTTGACGGCATTGTCACGGTATCCGCTCCGCAGGAGCTGGTGGCTATGATCGTGGGCAAGGCCGTGAACCTCGCGCACGACATGAACGTCGAGCTGCTGGGCCTCGTGGAGAACATGGCCTACTTCGAGTGCCCCGACTGCGGCAAGCGCCATCACATCTTCGGCGATCCGCAAGGTGCGGCCGTGGCCGAGCGCTACGACATCCCCGCCTACGCCACGCTGCCCATCGACCCCAGCTTCGCGCGCCTGTGCGACGCCGGAAAGGTGGAGGACTACGACGTAGCCGGCGCGCTTGACCCCATCATCGCGCAAATCGAGGCCGCGAAGCAGGACTAGCGCCGCATCGGGTGCAGCCGTCAAGCAAACCGCCCGCAGTTGAAAGCCTCTCCGGAACCCCGGAGAGGCTTTTTCACGCCGGGAGGCCTTACGGATGCGCGTCGAAGTAACCCGTCTGACCGCGCACTTGCCAAGCGCACACGGCTAGCGCGATGACGAACAGGCCGCTCACAAGCGAGGTGAGGTCGCACGTGCCCGCGGACACGCTGCTGGCCAGCGCCCACGCCGTCAACATCGCATCGACGAACGTGATCCAGAAGAACAGGGTG
The DNA here is from genome assembly GCF_000024265.1 of Eggerthella lenta DSM 2243. NCBI lineage: Bacteria > Bacillati > Actinomycetota > Coriobacteriia > Eggerthellales > Eggerthellaceae > Eggerthella > Eggerthella lenta. Next base: position 2,615,905 of record NC_013204.1, read on the forward strand.
ATCTTGCGCGGATTCCGCGCTCCGCGAAGGCCGAGAAATCCGATGGCCAGGTTGAGGCACGCTCCCGCCATCGCCATCGCGCCCACAACGGGCTCGGCCAGCACCGAGGGCTCGACGTCAAGCACCATGCGCGCGAACAGGTAAGCACCCCACAACGCAGCGCCCAACAGCACTTCCGCGATAGCCCACACGATCACGAACAGGCAGAGACGTCGAAGCCACACCTGCCAAATCGTCATAGGAGCGCCGTTTTCGCCCACCGACTGAGGTTCCGCACGGCTATCTGCCGCCTCGACCATATCCTTCACCCCGCTTGCCGTCATCGGACGCAATGCGTGCACAATAAAAAAACGACGGATGCATCGCATCCGTCGTAGCAAATATGGTGGAGCCTAGGGGGATCGAACCCCTGACCTCATGGCTGCCAGCCATGCGCTCTCCCAGCTGAGCTAAGGCCCCGTAAAAGTGCGAAGCCTAGTATACCGGAAGAGGAAATCCGGTCAAGCACTTTTTTCGAAAAAAATTATGCAACCGCTCAAAGAGGAAAATCGATCGATGGGAGCCGCGCTGAACCTTGACCTTATCGCACCACGTCATACGCAAAAAAAGGCGCGCACATCCCCCGACAAGTCTTTCTGAGAAGGCCATGCATATGGTAAGGTAAGTTGGTATCAACCATTCTTAGACACCGTCACATCGATCGGAGCGAAGCATAGCACCGGCAAGAACATTCATCCCTTCGCGGCTTCAACCGATGATGTTTGCCTGGGCGTTCGTCATCGCGTTCACCTGTACGGTCGCAACGACCACGTATCCCGGATCCTCGCGGGCTTTCGCCGACGAGTTCGCCACGTTCGGCAAGCGCGTCGTGACCGTCACCTACTTCGAAGACGGCGACTATATGTCCACCGACGAAGAGGGGCGCTACGTTGGGTACAACATCGAGTATCTCAACGAAATCGCACGCTACGCCGACTGGACATATGAATACGTCAAGTACCCTAGTTGGGAAGAGGCCTGTGCCGCGCTTGAAGCGAGCAAGGTGGATCTGCTTCCCATGGTGTACTACACCGAAGACCGAGAGAGGCGGATGATCTTCTCGGCATCATCGCTCTGCGAGATTTCCACCACGCTCAACGTGAGGCTCGACGACACGCGTTACGCCTACGAAGACTTCAAAACGTTTTCCGGCATGCGCGTGGGGGTAATCGCGAACAGCCAGGACGCCGAAGCGTTCGCACAATACAGCGAGAAGAACGGCTTTTCGGCGGATATCGTGGCCTACAGCGCTACCGGAGACCTGCTGAGAGCGCTCGACGAAGGAGCGGTGGATGCCATTGCCATCACATATCTCGGGACGAATTCGCGCTTCCGAACCGTAGCTCAGTTCGTCCCCGAGCCTTTGTACATCGCCCTCTCGCCCGAACGCACCGACATAGCCGATGAGCTCGACAGCGCGATGAGCCGCCTCAAACTGCGCGACCCCGACTTCGCCACGTTGCTGTACGACCGCTACTTCGGCATCAACACCGACCAGGATCCCGTCTTCACCGAAGACGAGTACGCCTATCTGGCGTCGGCTCCCACCCTGCGCGTGGCCTACGATTCGTATCGCGCGCCGCTTTCCTACACCGACCCCGAAACCGGCGCGTTCGCCGGCGCGGTCGCATTGCTGTTCGAAGACATCGCGCAGATCACCGGGCTGAAGTTCGAATTCGTGGCTGCGGACTGCCACGACGAGGCCGTCCGCCTCGTCGAACGCGGCGACGCCGACATCGTGTACGACGTCGATCGAGAATCCGACCCCCAGGCGATCAAAAGCCTCGACACCACCGGCCCCTATCTGCGCGACCCCATGGCCCTTGTCGCAGGACCGAATCCTTCCGGTTCGCGCGTCGCGCTGCCAAGCGGCTTCTCGCTCGCCGCGAGCACGGCGTACTCTTCGTACGCCGAATACGACATCGTGTACTGCGACACCCCGAAAGATTGCTTCGATGCAGTGCTTGAAGGCAAAGCCGATATCGCCTTTGCCGATACCCACGTGGCGAACTACTTGCTGGCGGAACCCCAATACGAGAGCCTGAGCGTCACCACCATCACCTCCTTCTTCAACAGCATGAGCATCGGCGTGAGCCGCAACGCCGACCGACGACTGGTGAGCATCCTCGACCGCTGCGTGCAGTACACCGCCGAAAGCAAGATGACCACCTGGCTTTCGCAAAGCAGCCTCGCCGTACATCCCATCAGCCCTTTCGACTTCTTGCGCCAGTATCCGGTGCAATTCATGGCCGGCATCGTCGCACTGCTCGGCTCCGTGCTCGGCGTTGCCCTGTACGTCAGCCATGTGAAGCTTCGCGCGGCGCGGCGAGTGGAGGACTTCTCGTTCACCGATCCGCTGACCGAAGGCTGGAGTCTCGCCCGCTTCCGCTCCGAGGTGGGCGCTCAGATGGCGAACGCCCGCGATGGCGCTTACGCCATCGTGTACCTCGACGTAAAAAGCTTCAAAGGCTTCAACGCAGCATTCGGCTACGCCACGGGCGATCGCGTGCTGCTCGACCTCAACGGCACGCTGGCCGGCATGAAAGCACCCGACGAACGATACGCGCACGTCATCGCAGACGAATTCGTGCTGTTGGTTCGCTGGAGAGGCTGGGACGCGCTGCTGGAGCGCTTCGATGAACTGGATCGTCGCTTCAACAGCACCGAAACGCTTACCGAGCTATCGCACCGGCTCATGCTGCAGGCCGGCGTCTGCATCATCGAGCGCAGCGCCGAAACGCCGCGCATCGACGTGCAAACCATCATCGAGTTCGTGGACGCCGCACGCTACGCCCGGGACAGCATCGGGGAGGCCTCGCGCAGCACCGCAGCATTGTACTCGGCGAGCATGAAGGATCGCGACATCGCCGAACGCGCGCTGGTGGCCGCCGCGCACGACGCGCTCGAGCGCGGGGAGTTCACGGCCTATTACCAGCCGAAGGTGGAAATAGCGACGAACCGCCTCGTGGGCTTCGAAGCGCTCGTTCGTTGGGAATCGCCTGAACGCGGCCTCGTGCCGCCCGACGAGTTCATTCCCCTGTTCGAGCGCACCGGCCTGGTCGTCGACTTGGACTTGCAGGTATTTCGCCTCGTCTGCGCCCGTATCCGGGAGCAGCTGGACGCGGGAGAACACCCGCTCGTCATCGCCTGCAACTTCTCGCGCTTGCACATGCGAAACGACGCGTTCCCTGAAACGGTGAAGAGCATCGTCGACGGATTCGGCGTGCCCATCGAGCTGCTGGAGCTCGAACTGACCGAGAACATCGTCATGGAAGACCTCGAACGCGCCGAACGACTGTGCCGCCGTTTAAAGGATCTGGGCTTCCGCATCGCCATTGACGACTTCGGCAGCGGGTACTCGTCGCTGGGCACGCTGCAGAACCTGCCGATCGACGTGCTGAAGCTCGACCGCAGCTTCCTCATGAGCAGCGAGAGCGGCGAGCGCTGCAAGGCCATCCTGGACGGCGTGGTGTCCATCGCCGACAAGCTGGCCGTGAACGTGGTGGTGGAAGGCGTGGAAACGCGCGATCAGGCGTCCATGCTCGTGCGCATGGACGATCGCATCATCGCGCAGGGGTTCCTCTACTCGCGCCCCGTCCCTCGGGACGTCTCGGACGCGCAGTTCGCCGTCGGCTTCATCGAGCCGAACGAACGCCCGTAGCGGCCACGCGGTTGCCGGAACGAGAAACGGGGGCGGCCGTTCACGCGGCCGCCCCCGTCGTCGTTACGCTTTTTCAGATGCGTAGAATACCGCTTGGTCGAACACGTCGGTCACCGACTTGCCGTCGATGAAGGGGAGCGTCAAGAACTCGCTCACCGTCGGCACCAGCTCGCTCGCGTCGACGTAATGTCCCTTTTCGTTGAGCTTCGCGGTGTCCTGCGCGCGCCAGTATCGATCGTTGACGTCGGTCAGGTAGTACGTCTCGCTGCCGATCTCCATGTACACGGAGTGCTTCGCGTGCAGGTAGTTCGGCAGCTCGTCGAAGGATACGTCGAGCGCCTCCGCTGCTTTCGTTCCCATAACGGCCCCTTTCGTCCGAAAAACACCTTGGCGCTATCATAGCAAGAACTGTCAGCGGTTTCATCGGAAATGGAAGAATCGGTCAGCCGGTTTTGCCGGAGAAGAAGCCTTCTGCGGACGCACCGCCCCGCCAAGCCGCACCTTTTCACCACGAGCATGCTGCAGGATCGCTAGTTCTGCCGCACGAGCTTCCGCATCGAGCCGATGGGGGCGAACGTCAAGATAGCTCCGACCACGCACAGCAAGAACACGACAGCCGCCGTGAACGCCGACGCGCCCGACACGTTCACGCCCACGCCGATGAGCGCCCACAGGAACACGAGCTGGAACGCCATGTCGTCGTAGGCCTTGCGCATCACGTAGCCGAACGCCAGCACGCCCGCCGTCAAGAGGATGGTGAACAACCCGTTGAAGAACGGGATGCCGCCGTCCAGCGCGCGCGTGACGAGGATGGCCATGTTGGCCAGCGTGGCCACCGTGACCCACGCGGTGTAGATGGACACGGGCACCCGTCCCGAGGCGGTCTTCATCGTGCGGCGCACGTTCAGGTACAGCGCCGCCAGCACCAGCCACTCGGCCAGGATGACGATGAACGACACGGCCACCAGCTCGAAGTGCCACAGGGCAAGCCACAGCACGTTGAGGGCGCAGCTTGCGATGAACAGGATGGACGTCATGGTGAAGCGGTCGGCGCGGACAGGCGCCGTGCGCGTGTACGCGACGAGCCACACGACCATCGCCACGTAGATGAGCGACCAGATGGCGAACACGTAGCCGGCAGGCGTGAACCACGTGAACACGCCGTACGCGATATCCGCCGACGTGGTGCCTCCCACCCGGCCTCCTTCGATGACGGCATTGCCGATGAGGGTCAGAGCGTACACGATCCACATGGTGACGGTCTCGACGGTCAGGTAACCGCCGCGCTCGAGCTTGCGGCCGGTGCGCGTGTTGCGGGCACGCTGCACGACGCTGGGCGCCGATGCGGCGCGATACGCATGATTGGGCATGATGCACCTCGCTTTCTGAAAGAAGGATGATTCCGTTCCTTTTCGTCAGGGTGCAACCCAGTGTAGCGCCGGCGCATGCACGCGCCTTGACGGCTACTTAGCAGTACTTTATCGCTTTAGCGCAGATCAGAAGCCTATCGCTCAACGTTGATACGCATGCGCAGAAAGTCGCCGGGAGCCAGCTCCTCCCCCGTTTCGAACGCATAGCGCTCGGCCGAGCGGTTCGCCACGGCAACCGGCACCCGCTTTGGCTGCGCGTCGTCCCCGTCGGGCTCGGGGAGCCAGGCGAGGTTACGCACGCGCACGCGAGGGACGTGCGGACCCGGCGACAGCGCCTCCAGCTCGTCGCCTTCGCAGAAGCGGTTGTAGCACCGCGCGATCACGCGGAACGCGCCTTCGCCGGCCGGTTCGCACGCTTCCACCGTGGCGGCATGCCGGCATTCGGCGGTGTAGCCGTCCACGTCGGGCGATTGCCTGGCGTCGCCGTAGTAGAAGCCCGTGCCGTACGGGCGATGCGACACGGCCAGCAGCTCGTCGGCCAGCTCGGAGGAGGGAACGCCGTCCAGGGCCAGCCGGTAAGCGCGCACCACCGAAGCCACGTAGAACGCCTTCTTGTTGCGGCCTTCGATCTTGAACGAGTCGATGCCGGCCGCGGCCAAGTCGTCGAGGTGCGCCAGCATGTTGAGGTCCTGCGCGTTCATGACATAGGTTCCGCGCACGTCCTCCTCCACGGGAAAGAACTCGCCGGGACGCTGCTCCTCCACCAGCGCGTAGCTCCACCGGCACGGCTGGGTGCAATGGCCCTTGTTGCCGGAGCGGCCGGTGAGCGCGGCGCTGATCAGGCAGCGGCCCGACACGGCCATGCACATGGCGCCGTGCACGAACGCCTCCAGCTCCAGCTCGCGCGGGGCGCCGGCGCGCAGTCGCGCGATGTCCTCCACGCTCATCTCTCGCGCGCACACCACGCGGCTCGCGCCCAGCTCGTGCCATACGCGCGCCGCCTCGGCGTTGCATACCGAGGCCTGGGTGCTCACGTGCAGCTCGACGTTCGGCGCGTGCCGCTGTGCCAGGCGCAGCGCGCCCAGGTCGCTCACGATGAACGCGTCGACGCCGGCCGCGGCCAGCGCTTCGAGGTACGCGGGAAGCGCCTTGAGGTCGTCGGCGTCCATGAGGGCGTTCAGCGTCGCGTACGCCTTCGCGCCCGCATCGTGCGCGCGAGCTGCCGCAGCGGGAACGTCGTACAGCGCGAAGTTCGCCGCGCGCTGCCGCAGCCCGAAACGATCGGCGGCCAGGTACACGGCGTCCGCACCGAAGCGCAGCGCGGCCTCCAGCTGCGCAAGCCCGCCCGCGGGCGCGAGGAGCTCGGGAGTCCTTGTCGATTGAGTTCGCATGCGCCGTATTGTAGCGCATCGACGAACCCGCGAGCCGGCGACCACCGAAACCCCTCGCTTCGGGCGGGACAACGCCCCCTACCCGGCAATCCTCCGCATCTCCGAGCCCTGCGGCACATTCCCGGGTCTTTCGCACCCTATCGCATTCCCATCCTGGACACGAGCGCGCAAGGGAACCCCGACGGCGAGCGATTGCACGTTCCGCAGGCGCTATGTGCGGCAGAATCGGGCTTTTGGCAGTGCGAGCCCGCTTCGCACTGTTGATTTGCAAATGCCGAAAAAACGCGATCTGGGGTTTCACCTCGAAACGATTCGGAGAAAGACGCTGCTCCTGCCAAAAACTCGATTTTGCCGCACATAAGGAAGAGAATCCGTGCACGACGACGAAGGGCGGCCAACGCGGCCGCCCTTCGAGAATGTTCCACTCGGGATAACGCTCGCCTTACCCCTCGTAGGTCACGCGCGCACCCTGCGGGGTGTCCTCGATCACGAAGCCCAAACCGCACAGGCCGTCGCGGACGGCGTCGGCACGGCTCCAATCCTTCGCGGCGCGGGCGTCGGCACGGGCCGCCAGCAGGGCGTCCACGGCCTCGGCGGCATCCGCGCCTTCGTAGCCCGCGATATCGGCCGCCAACCCCACGACCTCGGGCGGGTACCCTCCTGCGGCGCACGAGGCGGATGCGGCCTCCACGTCGATGCCGAACACGCCCATGAGCTCCACGATGACGCCGCGGGCATCGCGCACGGGCGGCACGTCGGACAGCGAGATAGTCCTGTCGGCCGTCTGCGCGTTCACCGCGGCCACGAAGTCGAACACCTCGCCCAGCGCCTTGCAGGTGTTGAAGTCGTCGTCCATGGCCAGGATGAACGCCAGCTTCGCCTCCTTCGTACGCTTCATCAGCTCGCGCGTGTCCAGCGGCGAGGGGATGTCCTGGGCGTTCTGCAGCTGCCAATCGAGGTTCTTCACCGCGTTCTCGATACGGCACAGCGCCGCGCCCGCCTCGGCCAGGCGCTCGTCGGAGAAGTCGAGCGGGCTGCGGTAGTGCGTCTGCAGCATAAGGAAGCGCAGCACCTTCGGATCGGTGACCTTCAGCACGTCGCGCAGCAGCTTGAAGTTGCCCAGCGACTTGCTCATCTTCTCGGAGTTGATCTGCAGCATGCCGCCGTGCATCCAGTAGTTCGCGAACGTGCAGCCGCACGCGGCCTCGCTCTGCGCGCGCTCGTTCTCGTGGTGCGGGAACACGAGGTCGGCGCCGCCGCCGTGGATGTCGAAGGGAAGCCCCAGGTACTTGCGCGACATGGCCGAGCACTCGATGTGCCAGCCGGGACGGCCCATGCCCCAGGGCGACTCCCACGCCGGCTCGCCGGGCTTGGCGGCCTTCCACAGCGCGAAGTCCAGCGGGTCGCGCTTGCGATCCTCCACGCCCTTGCCGTCGGCGCGCAGCTCGCGGTGGCCGCTCTCCATCTCGTCTACGTTGCGGCCCGACAGCTCGCCGTAAGCCGGGAACGAACGCACGTTGAAGTACACGTCGCCGTCGGCATCGTAAGCGTGGCCTCCGTCGATGAGCTCTTGGATGAGCTCTATCATTGCGGGGATCTCCTCGGTGGCCTTCGGACGGATATCGGGATCCAGCACGCCGGCCGCGCGCATGTCCTCGATAAACGCCTCGGTGTACTCGGCGGCCACCTCGGCAGCGCTGCGGCCTTCCTCAAGCGACTTGCCGATGATCTTGTCGTCCACGTCGGTGACGTTCTGCACGAACGTCACGTCGAAGCCGCGCCACATAAGGTAACGGCGGATCACGTCGAAGCTGATGAACGTGCGGGCGTTGCCGATGTGAATGTAGTTGTACACGGTAGGTCCGCACACGTACATGCCCACCTTGCCGCGCTCGAGCGTCTCGAAGTCGACCTTCGTGCGGGTCTTCGTATTGTAGAGTCTGATCATGGCGTCCTCGCATCCTGCATAGCCCTGGCGCCGCGCTCCCGCGACGGTGCGTTTCGACCGTAGATTGTAGCACAGGAAGGTTACGGAGCCCGCCTGTCCACCAAAGTCAGCGAGGGCTTTCGCAGTGCTTCGGATTGGCGTGAAAGACCGACGAAGCGTGCTCATGCACGTGAGGAGGGCTTGGAGCGCCAAGCCGAGGCGCTACGGAAGCCCGCAGCGTCGGCTAGTCCCGTTGCTCGTCAGGACGGCGGCACAGCAGGCAGACGGCGGTCGCGGAGATGCCCTCCTCGCGGCCTTCGAATCCCAGGTGCTCAGTGGTGGTGGCCTTCACGCCCACATTCTCCACCGCGATGCCCATGGCGGCGGCCAGGTTCTCGCGCATGGCCTCGCGGTACGGCGACAGCTTCGGCGCCTGCGCGGCGATGACGGAGTCGACGTCGAGGATGACGTAGCCCTCCGCGCGCACCTTGTCGGCCACGGCGGCCAGCAGCTTCAGCGAGTCGGCGTCCTTGAAGGCTGGGTCGGTGTCGGGGAACAGCTTGCCGATATCCCCGCCGCGAATGCCTCCCAGCAGCGCATCGGAGATAGCATGCGCCAACACGTCGGCATCGGAATGCCCCAAGAGGCCGCGCACATGAGGAACGTCCACCCCGCCCAGGATAAGCTTGCGCCCCTCGGCGAACGCATGCACATCGTATCCCTGCCCCACGCGCAACCCGGCAGGATCGAAAACAACAGGTTGCATCATTCGGTTCCTCCGATAACGACATGCGCGGCCTTGGCGACGGTGCCCACCAAGCGAGTTCCGCACGAGCCGAAACGCCCAGCGGGCGTTTCGCGCGAGCAGGACTGTCTGAGCGACTGGGCACTGTCGCCAAGGCCTCCGCGGATGATCATTCTTCCGCCCCTTTCATGTACATGGTACGCACCGCAGCGGCCAGCATGAGGTAGTCTTCGGGGACGGTCAGCTTGATGTTGTCGCGCTTCCCTTCCACTACCAGCACGCGCCCGCCCAACCTCTCGATGAGCGACGAATCGTCGGTGCCCATGAAGCCGTCCGACAGCGCCGAGGCGTGCGCGCGGCGGTAGATGCCGGCGCGGAACACCTGGGGCGTCTGCGCGTTCCAGAACACGCGGCGGTCGGGCGTGCCCACGATCACGCCGTTCTCCACCACTTTCAGGGTGTCGACGGCCGGATGCGCCACCACGGCGCCGTCGCAGTCGATGTTGCCCTTCAACGTGGCGATGGTATGCGCGATGAGGTCGGGGCTGATGAGCGGGCGGGCGCCGTCGTGCAGGATGACGTACTCGTAGTCGTCCGGCACGAACTCCAGCCCCGAGAACGCCGATTCCTGACGGCTGGGGCCCGAAGGCGCCACCACGATGGGCGTGACGAACGGGAACGGGTCGATGGCGCGCTTGAGATACTCGCTGCAGCGGTCCTCGGGGCACACGATGACGATGAGCCCGATGTCGCCCACGGCGTCGAACGCCTCGGCCGACCAGGTGAGGATGGGCTTGCCCGCGATCTCCACGAGCTGCTTGCCGCCTTCCTTGCCGAACCGCTCCCCCGTGCCGCCCGCCAGGATGATGGCGGCCGTCTGCGGGTTCTTGTCGACCTCGCCCTTGAGCCCTCCCATCGCCTGCGACAGCGCGTCGAAGTCGAGGTCGTTCAGCGCGAGCTCAGGGGCGCTGAGCACCGCGGACGAGAACACCGGGTCGATTGTCTGCGTCATAAGGTTTTCCTCTCCGCCTTGCATCGTTCTTGCCACCGCTCCATTTCCCTCGCTTGCCGATCGAAGAGCCTAGTCACGCTCGCCCGGCTGGCGCACGGTGATCTCCTGCGCCTTCAGCGACACGCGGGAATTGGGGGGAACCGAAGAGGTGACGAACGTGGATCCTGCGACGACCGAACCGGCGCCCACCACGGTTTCCCCGCCCAGAACCGAAGCGTTGGAATAGATCGTCACGTTGTCCTCGATCGTGGGATGGCGCTTCACCCCGGCAAGCCGCTGCCCGCCGCGCGTGGACAGCGCGCCCAGCGTGACGCCCTGGTACAGCTTCACATGGTCGCCGATGACGGTGGTCTCGCCGATGACCACGCCCGTGCCGTGGTCGATGAAGAAGTACTCGCCGATCTGGGCGCCGGCGCCGATGTCGATGCCCGTGCCGCTGTGCGCCAGCTCGGTCATGATGCGCGGGATGATGGGCACGTTCTGCTCGTACAGCACGTGCGCGATGCGGTACACGTAGATCGCGTACAGACCCGGATACGAGAAGATGACCTCCTCCTTCGACCCGGCCGCCGGATCGCCGTCATACAGCGCCTGCACGTCGGTGAGCAGCACCCGCTGTATGCTGGGAAGCTCGTCGAAGAACACCGTGCACACTTCCGAGGCGCGCTCGCAGATATGCTCGGGCGTGGTGCCGCCGCACAGGTAGCGCGCCGGGTCGACCTCCGCAGCATCGCGATCGTCCGAGGTGTACGTCATGGCGAGCACGATCTGCTCGCGCAGCACGCGTTCGATCTGTATGAGCGTCTCGCCGATGAAGTACTCCGGACTGGTGAACGGCGTCAGCATCTCGTCGCCGAAATAGCCCGGGAACAGCACCCGACGCAAGTCCTTGATCACGCTTTTCACGGCCAGGCGGCTGGGAAACCGCCGGCCGGGCTTCGTGAAGAATATCTCGTCGGCCTCGTAGTTCTTCTCGATGCTTTTCACGATGCGATCGAGGTTGTCTCCGAACATGGAACCTCCTGGAATCGAGTTGATCCGCTGCACTTCCCGCAGTGCACCTCGGCCGCCTTGCACGTGAAAGCGGCCGCTCCGCGGTCGGCTTGCGACGTGCCTAGTATACGACAAATGCAAGCGCAGAACACAAGAAACCCCTGCTCCTCGGGCTTCGAATTTCAAGCCGAGGAGCAGGGGCGCTTAAGAGGCGAAGCTTAGTCGGCCGCGCCGCCCGAGAACGAGCCGCCGGAACTGACGCCGGCATGGCCCAGATCGTAGTTCGTCAGCAACAGCTCCGCTTCCCGCGCGATGCTGTCGCGCTTGCGGGGCGCCGGGATGGAGCCCGATCCGGCGGTGAACACCAGCTCGCCGTCCACCGCGTCCACGTCGATGACCGAGCCGCTCGTCCACGTGCCTTCGAGGATCTGCTCGGACAGCGGATCCTCCAGCAAGCGCTGGATGGCGCGGCGCAGCGGACGCGCGCCGAACGTGGCGTCGGTGCCTTCCTTGGCGATGAGCTTGCACGCCGCCTCGGTGAGGTTGATGGACATGTTCTGCTCGATCATGCGCTCGCGCAAATCGGCCACCATGAGCTTGACGATCTCGGAGATCTGCTCGTCGTTCAGGGACTTGAACACGATGATCTCGTCGATGCGGTTCAGGAACTCGGGCCTGAACAGCTTCTTCATCTCGGCCATGACGCGGCTCTTGATCTCCTTGTCGGACAGCCCCGCGTGCTCCTCGGTGGAGAAGCCCAGCGTGGTGGGCTGCGCGATCTCGCGGGCACCCACGTTCGACGTCATGATGATGACGGCGTTGCGGAAGTCCACGGTGCGGCCCTGCGCGTCGGTCAAGCGGCCCTCCTCCAAGATCTGGAGCAGGATGTTGAACACGTCGGGGTGCGCCTTCTCGATCTCATCGAACAGCACCACCGAGTAGGGGCGCTGGCGCACGGCCTTCGTCAGCTGGCCGCCCTCGTCGAAGCCCACGTAGCCCGGAGGCGAGCCCACGAGACGGCTCACGCTGTGCTTCTCCATGTACTCAGACATGTCGAAGGACAGAAGCGCGTCCTCGGAGTTGAACAGGAACTCGGCAAGCGCCTTCGAAAGCTCGGTCTTGCCCACGCCCGAGGGGCCCAGGAAGATGAACGAGCCGGCGGGACGCTTCGGGTCTTTCAGGCCGCTGCGCGAGCGGCGGATGGCCTTCGACAGCGCCGTGACGGCCTCTTCCTGACCGACGACGCGCTCGTGCAGCACGGCTTCCATGCGCAGCAGCTTCTCGGTCTCGGCCTCGGTGAGGTTCGAAACGGGCACGCCCGTGGTCATGGACACCACGTCGGCGATGTCCTCCACCGTCACCTGATGCACGGACTTCTGGGCGTCCTCTTCCCACTTCTTCTCGGCTTCGATGCGCTTGGCCTTGAGCTCGGACTCCTGGTCGCGCAGCTGAGCGGCGCGCTCGAAATCTTGGGAAGCGATGGCCGAATCCTTTTCGCCGCGAATAGTGCGCAGCTCGTCGTCGAGCTCGCGCAGCTCCTTCGGCAGCGTCATGTTGCGGATGCGCATGCGCGCTCCCGCCTCGTCCAGCACGTCGATGGCCTTGTCGGGCAGAAAGCGATCCTGGATGTAGCGGTTCGATAGGTTCACGGCCGCCTGCAGCGCCTCGTCGGTGAAGTGCACCTGATGATGCGCCTCGTAGCGGTCGCGCAGACCCTCCATGATGCGCATGGCCTGCTCCTCGTTCGGCTCGCCCACGGTGATGGGCTGGAAGCGCCGCTCGAGCGCGGAATCTTTCTCGAGATGCTTGCGGTACTCGTCGATGGTGGTGGCGCCGATCACCTGGATCTCGCCGCGGGACAGCGGAGGCTTCAAGATGGCGGCGGCGTCAATGGAACCCTCGGCCGAACCCGCGCCGATGAGCGTGTGCATCTCGTCGATGAACAGGATGATATCGCCCGCGTCCATCACCTCCTTGATGCACTTCTTCAGGCGCTCCTCGAACTCGCCGCGGTACTTCGACCCGGCCACGAGCGCGCTCACGTCGAGCGTGAACAGGCGCTTGCCGCGCAGGATGTCGGGCACCTGGTTCGACACGATGAGCTGCGCCAGGCCCTCGGCCACGGCGGTCTTGCCCACGCCCGGCTCGCCGATGAGCAGCGGGTTGTTCTTCTGGCGTCGGCTGAGCACCTGCATGACGCGCTCGATCTCGCCGGCGCGGCCGATAACCGGGTCCAGCTTGCCGTCGCGCGCCTTCTGCGTGAGGTCGGTGCCGAACTCCTTCAGCACGCTGTCGGACGTGTTGCCGTTCGGATCGAACGGGTTGCGCCCGGCGTAGACGGGGCTCTGCCCCACCAGGTCGTTCAGCGCGCTGCGCACGTCGTCGCCCGACACGCCGAGACGCGTGAGCACTTCGAGCGCGGTGCCGTCGCCCTCGCGGACGATGCCCAGCAGCAGATGCTCGGTGGAGATGTACGATTGCCCCATCTGCATGGCCTCGCGCAGGCTGTTCTCCAGCACGCGCTTGACGCGGGGCGTGAAGGACAGATGCCCCGACACGTCGGTGTCCTCGTCGATGGCCACCACCTGGCGGATGGCCTGCACGACGGCATCGTACTTCACGTTGAGACGATCGAGGGCCTGGGCGGCCAGACCGTCCTTCTCCTGTATGAGGCCGAGCAGGATGTGCTCGGTGCCCACGTAGGGCTGATGAAGCGAGCGAGCCTCGTCCTGAGCCAGGACGAGCACCTTGCGCGCTTTGTCGGTGAATTTCTCGAATGACATGCTAGCCTCTATTCTCGCAGAGTCTATCGTATGGTTCCGTGCCATCTTAGCACTCTTGTATTGAGAGTGCCAATACCGCATATGACCGCACACGGCTGCTCCACAAGCGCCGACGGACGGCCCGCTATCCATCCTACCATGTCCGCCGCCCGCATGAGCCCCTGCCCCACTATGCCTCCAAACGTGCTCGCTTCTGACAAAGACCCGAAACGTGCGTGGGCGATTGAAAGCTCGGAGACGCGTGCAAGCGCGACGACGTGCGGCGCAGCGCAGGCCTCCGAACCGCGGAAAGGCCGCTTGCGCGGCATATGCGCAAGCGGCCTTTCGGAAGCGATTATGCGGCGGCGCTTTAGTACAGCTTGGCGCCGGCGGGGATGTGGTCGTCAACCATCAGGAGGTTCAGGCGCTCTTCGCCCTCCTCCTCATGGATGGCCGACAGCAGCATGCCGCACGATTCCACGCCCATCATCTTGCGCGGCGGCAGGTTCGTGATGGCGATGAGCGTGCGGCCCACCAGCTCTTCCGGCTCGTAATAGGCGTGGATGCCGGACAGGATGACGCGATCGGAGCCCGTGCCGTCGTCGAGCGTGAACTGCAGCAGCTTCTTGCTCTTGGGAACGGCAACGCACTCCTTCACCTTCACGGCACGAAAATCGGACTTGCTGAACGTGTCGAAGTCGACCTCGTCCTGGAACAGGGGCTCGACGACCACCTTCGAGAAGTCGATGGGCGCCTCGGCAACTGCGGGAGCCGCAGCGGCAGGCGCGGCAGCGCGCGGACGCCCGCCGGCCGGAGCCTCGTCCCTCATGTGGGGGAACAGCAGCACGTCGCGGATGGACGGGGCGTCGGTGAGCAGCATGACCAGACGGTCGATGCCGATGCCGCAGCCGCCCGCCGGGGGCATGCCGTACTCGAGGGCGCGCACGTAGTCGTCGTCGTAGCCCATGGCCTCGTCGTCGCCGAGGTCCTTCGCCTCCACCTGCGCGCGGAAGCGCTCGGCCTGGTCGACCGGATCGTTCAGCTCGCCGAAGGCGTTGGCGTACTCGTGGCCGCAGATGAACAGCTCGAAGCGCTCGGTCAGGTTCGGATCGCCCGCCAGCTTCTTGGCAAGCGGCGACACCTCGATGGGATGCTCGGTGACGAAGGTGGGCTGGATGAGCTTCTCCTCGGCCACCGCCTCGAAGATCTCGGCGATGAGCTTGCCCTTACCCCATGCGGCTTCGGCGTGGCCGCCGTTGCGCTCGAGGATATCCACCAGCTCGTCGCGCGTGCGCTGGAAGCTGACATCCTCGCCGGCTCCTTCGCTGGCCAGCTCGATCATGGTGGCGCGGCGCCACGATCCGCTGAGATCCACCTGATGGCCCTGATACTCCACCTGCAGCGTGCCGCACGAGGCAAGCGCCGCCGCCTGGATGACGCCCTGCGTGAGCTCCATCATGCCTTCGAGGTCGCTGAACGCCTGGTAGAACTCCATGGTGGTGAACTCGGGGTTATGATACGGATCCATGCCCTCGTTGCGGAACTGGCGCCCGATCTCGAAGACCTTCTCGAAGCCGCCCACCAGCAAGCGCTTGAGATGCAGCTCGGTGGCGATGCGCAGGTAGAAGTCCTTGTCCAGCGCGTTGTGGTGCGTGACGAAGGGACGCGCGTTCGCGCCGCCGAGGATGGGGTGCAGGATGGGCGTCTCCACCTCGTAGTAGCCGTGATCCTCCATGTAGCGGCGGATGGCGGAAACCACCTTGAAGCGCTTCTCGAACGTGTCGCGCACCTCGCGGTTCATGACGAGGTCGACATAGCGCTGGCGATAGCGCGTCTCCTTGTCGGCCAAGCCGTGGAACTTCTCCGGCAGGGGGCGCAGCGACTTGCTGAGCAGCTCGAACGATGCCACGGACACGGACAGCTGCCCGCGCTTCGTGCGCATCATCGTGCCCTCGACGCCGATCCAGTCGCCCACGTCCAGGTCCTTGAGCTCGGCGAACGCGTCCTCGCCCAGCGCGTTGATGCGGCAGAACAGCTGCATGTCGCCCGTGGAGTCGCGCAGCTCGAGGAAAGCCAGCTTGCCCTGATCGCGCTTCGCCATGACGCGGCCGGCGACCTTCACCTCGTCCTCGGTGGACGCGCCGTCCTCGAGGTCGGCGTACTGTTCGGCCAGGTCGGCCAGGTGGTGCGAGTACGCGAACGCATGGCCGTACGGGTCCTTGCCCGCTGCCATCAGCGCCTCGCGCTTAGCGCGGCGCACGGCGATGGGGTCGTCTTCGATGATCTGCTCGGTGGTGTCGATGGTATCGCTCATTGATTGTCCTCGAAATCACGGGTTGGCGTAGTAAGTCAGCGAGAGGCGCCCTGGTGCCCGAGATCGTGGGGAGGGCGAGGGCGAAGCGTACTTCGGTACGCGAGTCCCTCGGCCTCGCCGCGAGATCGGGTGCAAGGGCGTCTCGCAGCGTCGGCAAGTTGCGCCGTTCGCAGAACGGCGCAACTCACTAGTGTTCCAGCTTGAGAATGGTCATGGTGATCTTGCGGCCGGTGGGACCCGTGGTCTCCACCACGTCGCCCTTCTTGTGGCCCAGCAGCACCGAACCCACCGGGGACTCGTTGGAGATCTTGCCGGCGGCGGCATCGCTCTCGGCGCCGCCCACGATAGTGAACACGCGCTCGCGCCCACCCATGTCGACCGTCACCGTCGAGCCGATGTGCACGCTGTTCGAGCGCTTCGGGGTGTTGACCACCGTCGCCTCGGAAAGGATGCGGCTGATCTCGGCAATACGCGCCTCCATCATGCCCTGCTCGTTCTTGGCGTCGTCGTACTCGGAGTTCTCCGAGATGTCGCCGAACTCGCGCGCCACCTTGATGCGCTCGCCGATCTCGGCGCGTTTCTCGGTTTCCAGGAAGTGGAGTTCTTCCTCGAGCTTGTCCTTGCCTTCTTGCGTGAGAATGAAATTGCCGTCTGCCATGAATGCTCACCTGTCCATTTACAAAAACATGCACGCTCGTCCGCAAGCGTGCTACCGGTACCTGATATGAAAAAAGCGGTATGTGCAGAGCGCCGAGCGACTGCACATACCGCGAACCAGACGAATGTAAAACTACTCGGCTTTCTTCTTAGCCGCGGTGGTGGTCTTCTTGGCCGCGGTCGTCTTCTTGACGGGCTCCTCGACCTCTTCGATCACTTCTTCCTCGTCATCGGCCTCGACGATGTTCTTATCGCCGCCGCCCATGCCTTCGCGCAGGTTCTTGACGGTCTTGCCGATGGCGCCGCCGAGCTTCGGGAGGTTCTTCGGCCCGAAGATGAGCAGGATTACCGCGAGAATGATGAGAAGCTCAGGCATTCCCATTCCCAGGATTTTCATACGTTCCTCCAAATTGCTCGTGCGAAGCGCTTCTGCGACCTCGCTCCCCCTGACGCAGCCAGGGTCACATGCCTATGCAAAAAAGGGATGTTCCCCATCCCCTTTAGCAACCAAATAACTGCTTTCGCAGCGACGGTTATGATAGCACAATGTTACAGAAGGTAAAAGAAAATGCAGCGATAATCCCCTTTCCACGCCTTCTCCACTGATATGCCCCGCCCCGCCTTCGCCATGGCGAGAAGCCTTTGCCGTAGAGCACAGCCAACCGGACGAGACGCGGTCATCAACCAATTGAATCCATTTTGAACCCCGTTTTGAAACCGCTATTCGGTCGGAGACCACCGACCCTATGCAGAAATCTTGAGTATCGAGGCCCTACTTCGCAGAGAACAGCCCCGAAAGATAGCTATAACTACCGGGCATTTTATCAATCGGCTTGCTTCCGATGAGCTCTACGCTTTCGGCATTGTATTGGTATATCGCCCAATCTCCGAGCACGTATATCGACCCTTCAGTCACAACCATTTGCATCGCTTCGTGCTCGAAAGCATGCTCTTCGATAGCCCCCGTCTCTAGATCCACGATGCTCAGCGCGCTATCGTCTTGACCTTGAACGACATTGTAGTGGGCAATGTAAAGCTTGCCGTCCGCGATAGCCACGCTTGAAGGACCGCCCTTGCTCAATGGAATGAAGCTCAACGTGTTGCCTTCGGTGTCGAGTACGCCAATCTGTCTTTCCACAAGGCCAACGCTGCAGAAATAGATTTTGCCTTCATGCACAACCGCCCGGTAGGCGTCCGCAACCCTATAGGCGTTCGAATCATAGGTGCTGCAATCGATTGATTCTTTGAGGGCCAAGTCTTCGTCGTAGCAATAAATCATCGAAGAGTCGTCATCGAGAGACAATGCGAAAGCATACAGACTGTCTTCGCACCAAACGATTTTCGATACACAAACCCCCTCGATAGCTATCTTCGACACGTCCCCGTTGTCGATTCGGCAGCGGTTTATATAAGACGAATCGCAGGTGAAGACGTACTCATCGTTCACGGCCACATCATTCATGCCCGATCGACCGATAGCGTGTGTTTTGGATGCAAGGGAAGCTACATCGACCTGAAGGACGGCCTCGCCGTCTCTAACCTTAGACCTTCCTTGGGGAATAACAAAAAGACTGCCCTGGTAAACCAGGGGATTGTGAAAAACGTCACCCAAGTTCGCATAGCGCAGCGGAAGCTGCGCCACCTCGTTCAACTCCCCATCGTAGAAGACGATCCTGCTCGTTTCATCCGTCCCTCGCGTTTCGATGATGCCGATAGAGGCGTCGACGGGCGCAACCCGCTCGCCATCCGAAGCGCAACCATACAAGCCGATCACCGTGAAGAGCATCGCGCCGATTAGAAAGGGTACCGAAACTCGTTTCATAGTCAATCCTTTGATCGCAGGCATCAGGGCAACTTCTGGAGACCCGAAAAACCCGATCGGATGAATGATCGACCCTAAGAATAACACGAGCCGAGAACAAAACCTGTATGTTTGGGTATCGACGGGAGCCAAAGACAACGCTGGTCAGAAGAGCTCAAGCGAAGCGCCGAAGGCGTGCTGACCGCGCGATGCGAAGTGAGGGTTTTCTGCCCGGAGCCGTTTATGTTCCGATTGAACCCTCACGGGAGACGATATGAGCAGAACATTGTGAGCCCCTGCTTCGTGTCGTCTTTGTTTTGCGTGGGTCGGGGCCGATAATGGTTCGTATCTAGCAAGCCGGCAATCGACCAGGTTGCCACAGACATGAGAGGGGCTCACCATGTCCTATGTTACCTCAATCGGCCTCGACGTACACGCACGTTCGATAACAGCTGTCGCATTCGATCCTGCAACAGGAGAAGTGCGTTCGAAGAGATTCGGCTATGCTCCGGCCGAAGTCGCTGCATGGACGCTAGCCTTCGATTCCCCTAAAGCGGTTTACGAATCCGGCGTGACCGGATTCCACCTTGTCCGCGCCTTGCGAGGTCTTGGGGTCGACTGCATCGTCGGCGCCGTGTCCAAGATGCACAAGCCTGCAGCCGACAAGCGCAAGAAGAACGATCGCAACGATGCCGAGTTCTTGGCGCGTCAGCTTGCCGCCCGCAACATCAAAGAGGTCTGGATACCCGATGAGGAGTGCGAGGCGGCACGCGACCTCTCCCGCGTCTTGGAAGACGTCCGCGAAGACCTCACGCGCGCGAAGCATCGCCTAACCCACTTGCTCATACGGCATGGCTACGCCTTCGACGAGATCGGGCCGGACGGCAAGCGCAAGGGCAAGTGGACGAGGGCGCATTGGGAGTGGATACGAAGCATCGAGCTTTCCGAAGCGGCGGCGCGCGACGCCCTTGACTTCTACGTTTCCGAAGTGCGCCATATCGAGGCCCAGAAGAAGGCCATCGAAAAAGAAATCGCCGACTACGCCCGTGCCGATCGTTGGCGTGGGCGGGTGGAAGCCCTTCGCCGTCTCAAAGGCATAGAGACCATGACGGCGTTTTCCCTTGTGGCGGAAGCGGGGGTGTTCTCTCGCTTCGAGAGCGCCCGCGCATTCTCGTCCTGGCTCGGGCTCACTCCTTCCGAGCATTCCAGCGGAGAGAGGGTGAGCCGCGGCGGCATTATCAAAGCCGGCAACACCCATCTTCGAAAGCAGCTCGTAGAGTCGTCGTGGCACTACACGAGGGCTACGACCAAGCGCAAGAGGGATCAGCGGGGAGAAGAGGTGCCCCTTGCAATCGAAAACCATGCCGCCCGGGGGCGTGAAGCGCCTTGCAGAGAGGCGGGCTCACTTTGCAAGGCGCAATCTTCGCCCGGCGGCGGCCAACGCGGCCACCGCAAGAGAGCTCTCCTGCTGGGTATGGGTTGTGGGCTGCATGTCGGAAGGGGCTCTCGTATAGAAACTCGTTAACGTTCGATCTTTTATCCAGCAAGCCCTTCATGTCGACTGGTCGTTGGATGCGATCCCAGCTGCTTTTTTTGGACGCCGGTTTATCCGGTACGCCCGCACGGAGACTCTTCTTTGAAGGTGCGCGCATCCAGCCGTAGCAACGAAATGCGAAGCCAGCGCAGCGAACATACCGGGCAATGACGCACTGTTGCCGACCTCGGCATCCTGGGGTTATAGGCAAGAAAGTGTGTCCGTTTTAGGGGTGTAAGGGCAGGTCAAACCCTCGATAAACCATCGTTTAAATTTCGGAGGCAGGTTTAAGTGCCTGGCAAGAATGTGTGTCCGCTTTCGACTTGACACCGCAGGTCAGAGGCCGTAAACCGCCCTCTTAAATTCCGTGGTTCAATCACGGGATGAAGAAGATACTGTGCCCTGCGTGCGGGGGCGACACGAAACGCAACGGGAAGACCTCGTCGGGGGCGACTCGTTGGCGCTGCAAGGCATGCGGCGCATCCACCACGCAACGTTACGACAACGAGCCTAAACTGCTAGAGCTGTTCCTGAGGTGGCTGCTCTCGAAAAAGACCCAAGGCGAGTTCGGCATGCCCGGACGCACCTTCCGGCATCTCACGAATAAGTTCTGGGACCTGTGGCCCGTGGCTCCTGTCTGTGACGAGGTCCACCACGTGGTGGAGGTGGATGGCCTTTGGCTGGGGCGCGACGTCGTGATTATGATCGCCTGCACCGAGAAGCACGTGATCGGCTGGCATCTAGCGAGAAGCGAGAACGCGCAGGCGTGGGCGGCGCTCATGGCGCGCATAGCCCCTCCCGACGTCGTGATTACCGATGGCGGAAAGGGGTTCGAGAAGGCGAGACGCGCCGTGTGGCCGAACACACGCGTGCAGCGCTGCGTCTTCCATGCGTTCTGTCAGGTGAAGCGCCAGACCACGACCAGGCCGCGGCTCCAGGCGGGCGTTGAGCTCTATGGCATCGCCAAGAAGCTCATGCGCATAGGTAGCCTCAACGAAGCTGCGGAGTGGCTTGCGGGCTTCTCTAATTGGTGCACGGCATGGGAAGGATTCCTAAAGGAAAAAGAGGTGGTTGACGGGCGGATCCGCTACAAGCACGAGAGGCTGCGCACTGCGCGCGGCGGGCTTCTGAAGCTTTGTAGGGCCGGTACCCTATTCACCTATCTCGACGAAGGCTTGCTCGAGGGAGGACCTGTTCCGGCGACTACGAACAGGATCGAAGGCGGCGTGAACGCCCAGATCCGCCACATGCTGCGAGAGCATCGGGGATTGAGGCTGACGAGGCGCGTCAAGGCGGCGTTCTGGTGGTGCTATATGGACCTTGAAGCCCGTGCAAGCCCGAAAGAGATCCTGAAGGAAATGCCGACGGACGTCCTGATTGCTGAGTTTTATCGAGCAGCTGCCGAAGCTAGCGAAAAAGATGAAGCGGTGGGGCGCTGGGGCACTGCTGTGCAATGGAATGACCTGCATGCAAGCGGCCCTTATCGCATGGATTACGATTAGGCTCTGGACACACTTTCTTGCCTATAACCCGCATCCTGCCAGCCTGACGCTGTGAACCCGCGAATATTAAACTGCGAATACGAGCGTCGATTAAGACACAACCATGAGAAGAGCGAGTTGGATGGAGATATATGAACAGGGCAAGACCGAGAGAAATCTTGGTCTTGCCCTCTATTGCCTCTTGACAATGTTCTGCTCATATTAAAAAGGTCAGCCGCGAAGGGCTGACCTGCAATTTCTGGTCGGGTTGACAGGATTTGAACCTGCGGCCTCTGCGTCCCGAACGCAGCGCTCTACCAAGCTGAGCCACAACCCGATGTACTGCTTCAAGCAGCGACGGATATGATAGCACAATGTAACCGAAGGTAAAAGAAATTGCGACAATATTTCTTTTTCCACGCCTTCTTCACCGGTGCTGTAGGTTGATTTTCGGATGCTTTGGGAATCGACGGATATCCCGTAGACAAGCGAGACATGACCATTTAACGGCATCGGGGAATCATAATGCCTGATGATCTGACTATTTCGTAGAAACAGTCAGCAACGATAAACCCCGCCTAAAAAAAACTGAGCCATTTCACCGACCTGTACACTCGCCAACAAACGAACATCGATTTGACCTAGACTTATAAAGTTTTCTGTGGCACATCTGAACCCGCGGCCTTTATGTATTCCCCATCTTCCCAGGTAATTGGACGCGATTTCGATGCGTTAATACGCTTCTGACAGGATTGCCCGCTGAGTGGTCCTCCGGAAATGAGCTTCCAGCGCGACAACGGCGGCCGCGTCCCGAATCGTGGTGTATCAGGGCCATCGCCGGAGAATCGCCGGCACCCTTGCGAGGTGAATCTTAGCCTTCGTCCTCCTTCGGGTCAATGGCGCTCCCTATGATCTTGCGCGCCGCCTCGCGGGCGGCGAGCACCTCGGCCTCGCCGGGGGCCTCGCGCTCCTGGGCCTTCCAGGCGTGCGCGAGCGAGGGCCTGGAGATGACGCAGCGCGCCGACCACTCCTCGTCGGCCTCGATGAGCGCCGCTCCCACCAGGCGGATGAGCGACTCGCGCGAGGGGAACCCCTGCACGACGCGCGTCCTGCGCTTGATCTCGCGGTTGGCCCTCTCCTGGACGTTGTTGGTGCGGATCTTGGTGCGGTGCGTGGCCGGGAACGCCAGGTAGGCGAGCGCCGCCTCCTCGGCCTCCAAGAGCACGTTTCCGGCCGCCCTCGAGATCTTCAGCACCTCCTCGGTCGCCTCTTGGTAGCACGCCCGCACGAGGACGGGGCTCTTCTGCGCGAAGACGGCCTTCATGGCCTCGCGCGCCTTTCTCTGGTCGTCCTTCCTGTGGATGCGGCCCGCCACGTTGCGCATGAGGTGCGTGACGCAGCGCTGCCAGGCCGCTCCTTGGAACGTCTCGGCTATCGCCTTCGCGAGCCCTTCGTGGGCGTCCGAGACGACGAGGCGCACGCCGTCGACGCCGCGCGCCCTCAGGCCGGAGAGGAACGCCTTCCACCCGGCGTGGCTCTCCGTGTCCACGCAGTCCACGCCGACGAAGCGCTTGTGGCCCGTGTCGTCGAGCCCGATCGCGGTCACGACGGCCTGGGACGCCGAGCGCCCCTCCACGCGGCACTTCACGTAGGTGGCGTCGAGCCACAGGTAGGCGAAGCGCACCCCGTCGAAGCGCTGCCTCCTGAACGCGTCCACCTCGGCGTCCAGGCACTCGCACAGGCGCGACACCTGCGACTTCGACATCGACCTCACGCCGAGCTCGCCCGCGACGGCCTCCACCTTGCGCGTCGATATCCCCATGACGTACATCTCGGCCACCGCCGCGACGAGCGCCCGGTCCACCCTGCAGTAGCGCTCGATCAGGTCCTCGGGGAAGAACGAGCCTCGGCGCAGCTTCGGAATCTTGAGGGTGACGTCGCCCGCGGCGGTCGAGAGCCCCCGCTCCCGGTAGCCGTTGCGCGAGTTGACGCGCCCCTCGTCGCGCTCCCCGTAGGGGGCGTTGCACGCCTCGTCGGCCTTCGCCGACATCGCGGCGTTCGCCAGGAGCTCGAGCATCCTGCGCCCGAAGGCCTGCAGGTCGGTGCATTCCTCGAGGATCGCGAACGCGAGCCCCTTCACTTCGGGGTCGTTGAATAGTAGAGTGTCCATAGCGGGCATCGCCTTCCTTCGAATCTGTCTTTTGTGGTGATTGACGATTCTAGACGATGTCCGTTTTTCTCGGGCAGGCTTCGCCCGCCCTCCAGAAACGGATTGATACACCAACTTTCGGGACGCTACCAGCAGATCCAACGCCCACAACGCTATCATGGCGAGCAGTGCTGACGAGGATCCAGCGAGCCCATGCCGCATCGACTCGGCAGCAATCGGCCAATTTGCCGCTACTCCAAAACCCCACTGGACTCTTCGAGGAGAACCTACGCGTTTTTAACTGCCGGCCACTTTCCGCCACTGCGGGCGATCAACGCTTCCTCCTCCTCGATCATAGCGTCGATCTCCTCCCTCGTCATTCCTGCGAACCGTTCAGCTGGCGATTGGTCGTACGGAGGAATGTTGTCGGATCCGTCAATGTCGATATAGATGCTTGCAGATTTCTCCATGATACCCCGCCCTTTCAGTCCGCCCTCTCATCGTCGCCTCGGACGACACGATTCAGTCATAGTCTTTATCCACATCGACGCGCATGGATAGTTGTACATTCCGAGCAGGAGGCCCCGGCTCGCAGCTGCGGCAAGCCTGTCGCCGTTGTACGTGCTTGACCACCAGCCCATTCGTCACCGTGTTCCAAACTTTAGAGCACGTGGCAGCTTCCAAGCAGCTACGGCAGTCTTGATGGATCTCGGCAATTTGATTTCATTCTTAAGTTCTTCAGGAGCGCTATCGAACGCATCGCAATGAGCATCGAAGCACTTCTCCATCGGGTGGTCGCTTCCATACTTTTTGATGGTCGATCCGATAAAGGGCGTGGATGGGTACATGAATACGCTTTTCACAAGGTCGCGTCACTTGGCAATGAGCCTCTTACATCCTGCCCGAAGTCTGGACCGCAGCGCGCGTCCAGGCTCCTGCTGCTTAGAAGCATCGCCCAGGTCGGCTTGCGCTTGGCTTTGCGGCAAAGGCAGAACCGACCCGCCGGGACTACACCGCATCAGCAAGCAAAAGGTCCCCGTCTTAGCTGTTATCCGACACCGACCTGCACAGGTTGTCAAGGCGCGATGCGCTTCGCTTGCATTCGTTGACGCTTGAAATAGTGACCATGCGCTTGCCAGTCGGATATGCCGCGACGAGCTGCCCTGAATCCAGAAGCTGATCAACACGGCCTGGGGACACGCCTAGCTCTTCCGCCGCCTCCGCGAGCGTCATGCACAAGCTCTCGCGAATGAAACCGTCGCCCACCTCCACGCACAGCACCAACTGCGGGGCCTCGCCGAAGGTCGCCTCCGGCAGCGGCTCGTCGTTGTCAAGCATGTCCGCGATGAGGAGCTGCAAACAACCGGCGGCGTTCTCGCACGCCTCCTTGACGCTCGTCCCGCCTGCGACCATGCACTCGAAGGAGGGGACGGCCACGGTGTAGCCGCCCTCGCTCTCGCGAATTATAGATCCTTCGTAAGTGTAGAACATGCAACCTCCTTGAACGCCGCCTTCTACAGCACGCTGATAACGTCAATCGACGGCGCTTTTCTCTGAGACCATTCCAGTAACGTTGATGCCACCCATAGCCGCCGCGGAGCGCGACTGCCATGCGCCTCCTGCACACCGCCTCGTTCGTTGTGCAGGTTACCGAGACGATACCACGATCGATGACCTTGGGCAGCAGGAGCATGGCGTTAGTGAAGTTTGTCTAATTACCAGTCAGTTTATCACTGCTCCAAAGCCTTGATGTCGCAATACTCGACCACAGCCGTTTGCTCTTGCGATTCGCTCATGTTCTCGCCTCCTTGCACGTTCGATTGTGCAGGGAGCGTCACATATGATGGGCGGCGCAGAACGCCGATTAAAAAAGGAGGCGACGTTGAACGAAACGATCGGATGCCCGCGCTGTACCTATTGCGCGGCCTACCTGCCAGCTGGGTCCACAAGCGCGGAAAGTCTTTATTGCACGTACCTGAGAATGCATGTCGAAAAAGACGATGGATGCAGGTTCGGAGCCGCGGGAACCCCGATGCGTGGCTCGAACGCCCCGCAGGTAGACACCGGAATCGATGCGACGGCAAGGGGATACTATAGCTGGTGTGCGGAGCTGATGCGATGACGACCTTCGGAATGGACGAGCTACTTCTGTCGGCGACCATCGCCAGGAACGGCATCGCGGGTTAGATCAGGAAAACGCCCACCATGAGGGGGGGGGGCGGATGATCGGATACTCGAGGCAATAGAAGAGCCTCTACACAGCGAGGCCCCTCCAAATCATAGAACTACCAGCGGGAGCATTCTCCGTACTTGGACGATATCAGCAGCGCGAGAAGCTCGACGAACGTCATGGCGCACAGGACGAGCAGTATCAAGAATGCGAAGAACTCGTAGCCGTTGATCGGGATGAGCACGCCGAAGAACAGCATCCAGAGCCACGCGAAGAACAGCAGGACATGGGCAACGCCCAACCACTTCTTCCCGGCGTAGAAGTCGTGCCCTCCCCACACTCCGAGGAACAACCACAGCAGCAGCGCGAACAGCTTGCGCTTCCCCGCAGGCTCGACCGTGGCGGTCGCGGTCATGCCGACTCCGTACAAGCCGTTCGGGAACGGCACGCCCGCCACCTGGTACGCGTATTGGCACGCTCCCACCCACTGAGGGTTCTGCGCCCTATCGAACAACCCGTACGTCCCATCGGCGTTTAGCCCGACGTACTGATCCGACGTCATAGCCGCTTGAGCGTCGTTGATGTTGGCGTACTGCATGGCTCCCCCTCGACAATCATGATGTTGGCAATGAATATTACAACAGCAGGTCACCAGTCACAACCGCCTTGGCCTCCTTGACCGCCCGCTCGTAGACGCCCTCCCGCCAACGGTCGCGGTGCAGCACTTCGCCGTGCTCGGCCACTAGATCGCGAAGCCGCGCCTGCTTCGACCGGACGGCCTTCCGCGCTTCCAAGTCGTCGATCCCCGCCGCCCGCAACACCGTTTGACTACCAGCCAGTTTGTCACTGCTCCAAAACCATGAACGCGAAAACGAGGCCGTGTCCCGATTCGATGGTCGGGGCGTGCCTCGTCTTCATCCCGTACTGTACCATACCCGACCGATGCGTGGTGTTCGCCGTCGGGAAGACACGGCTCCCCCACGTGGGTTCGCCTTTGAAGCGGCAAAGATTTCCTTCGCCGTCCAGCACCGCCCATCCCACCGACCCGGTTCCGATATCAAGACCGATTTGGTACGACTCGACATTGCGCAAATTCATAGGTTCCCCTTACCTGCCTTTCGGGGCGCCGCGGAGGCGGCAACTTTGACTCTATATGCGAAGGACCCCTGATAGGGGTCCTTCGTTGTTCCAGGATGAATCTTCGATCGCTTTCTTACGCCTTTTCCACTTTCACGGCGCACACCTTGTACTCGGGGGCCTTCGACACGCGGTCGAGGGCGGCGATGGTGAGCCAGTTGCTGTTGCCGTCTTGGAAATGGAACGGCATCCACGTATGTCCCGGCGACGTCTTCTCGGACACATGCGCGACGGACTCGATGGAGCCGCGACGCGATGAGACGCGCACGATGTCCCCGTCGGCGATGCCGAGAGCCTCGGCATCGCACGTGTTCAGCTCGATGAACGAGCGGTTCGCTATCTCGTTCACGCCGTCGGTGCGAGCGGTCATGGCACAGGCGTTGTACTGGTACAGGATGCGACCCGTCATCATGACCAGCGGATACTCCGCATCGGGCAGCTCGGCGGACGGCTGGTAGTCGGGTGTGGAGAACGCGCCCAGCCCCTGGGCGAACTCGCCCATGTGCAGGATGGGCGTGCCGGGATGCTCGGCGCTTGGGCACGGCCACTGCAAGCCGCGGCCGGCCGTCTCGTCGCCGTCGAGGCGCGCATGGCTCATGCCGCCGTACGTGGGCGTGACCGAGACGATCTCGTCCATGACCTCGGCCGCGCTCAGACGAGGCTGCGCATAGCCCATGCGGTTCATGACCTCGGTGAAGATGTCGGTGTCGAGCCACGCGCCCACAGGCCCGTCCACGGCCTTGCGCACGCGCTGGACGCGCCGCTCGGTGTTCGTGAACGTGCCCTCCTTCTCGGCGTAGCTGCGCCCGGGCAGGATGACGTCGGCGTACTTGGCCGTTTCGGTCATGAACAGGTCGTCCACCACGAAGAACTCGAGCGCCTCGAGCGAGCGGATCACGTGATGCGTATCGGGGTCGGTGCGCACGGGATCCTCGCCGAACAGGAACAGCCCCTTGATGCCGCCCTCGATCATGGCCGGGAAGCACTCGGTGGCCTTGATGCCGCGCGCACGCGGAAGCGCGGCGCCCCACGCCTTCTCGAAGCGGCGCACCACCTCGGGATCAGCCACCTTCTGGTAGCCGGGCAGGTCGTCGGGACCGGCGCCCATGTCGCAGGCGCCCTGCACGTTGTTCTGGCCGCGCAGCGGGTTCACGCCGCCGCCCGGCTTGCCCAGGTTGCCGGAGATCATCGCGATGTTCGACAGCGCCATGACGCCGTCGGTTCCCGTGGAGTGCTCCGTCACGCCGAGGCAGTACATGATGGCCGCCGCGTCGGCTGCCGCGTACATCTTCGCCGCGGCCACGAGGTCGCGACGGTCGATGCCGCAGATGTCCTCCACCAGCTCGGGCGTGTAGTCGCGCACCGTCGCGGCCAATATCTCGAAGCCCTCGGTGCGCTCGCGCACGAAGTCCTCGTCGTACAGCTCGTGCTGAATCAGGTAGTTCACAATGCCGTTCGCGAACGCGACGTTCGTTCCCGGCCTCAGCTTCAAATGAATGTCGGCATGCGCGGCCAGCCCGATGTCGCGCGGGTCGACCGCGATGAGCCGGCAGCCGCGTTCGACCGCCGCGCGGATCTGCATGCCTATGACGGGGTGGGCCTCCTCGGGGTTCGACCCCACGAGCATGATGACCTCCGCCTTGCGCGTGACGTCTTCGATGGAGTTCGTCATCGCGCCGGAACCAAGCATGGTCGCCAGACCGGCGACCGTGGGGGCGTGTCAAACACGCGCGCAACAGTCCACGTTGTTCGTTTGGAGCACGATGCGCGCCATCTTCTGGAACAGGTAGATGTCCTCGTTCGTGGAGCGCGAGCACGCGAACGCCGCCAGCGACTCGCCGCCGTGGACATCGCGGAGCTCCGTGAAGCGCCTCGCCACGAGGTCGAGCGCTTCGTCCCAGGTGGCGGGCTCGAACTCTCCCGTCTCGCGGTTCTTCACGAGCGGCGTTCGTATGCGGTCGGGCGCGTCGACGAAATCGAAGCTTGCCGAGCGCCCCTTCACGCACAGAAGCCCGTGGTTCGACGGGCCCGGCGCGGCCTCGGCGTCCACGACGACGCCGTCCTTCACCACCAAATCCAGCTGGCAGCCCACGCCGCAGTGCGGGCACGTGGTGCGCACGCGCTCGGTCTCCCACGAGCGGTACGTCGCGCGGCGCTTCTCGGTGAGCGCTCCGGTGGGGCACGCCTGCGCGCAGTTGCCGCACGACTCGCAGTCGGTGGCGCGCCAGTCCGCGCCGAACGGCGCCTCGATCAGCGTGCGAACGCCGCGCTTCGCGGTTCCCAGCGTGTGGTTGCGCGCGGCGTCGTTGCAGGCGCCCACGCAACGCTGGCAGCGTATGCACAGGTTCGGGTCGTAAGCGAGGAACGGGTTCTCGTCGCGCACGGGCTCGCGCTTCTGCGCTGCCTCGAAAGGAGACTCCAGCACGCCGTACTCACGGCAGACGGCCTGCAGCTCGCAGGCGCCGTTCTTATCGCACGAGAAGCAGTAGTTCGTGGAATCGAGGCCGTGATCGGCGATGATGAGCTCGAGCGCGATGCGGCGGTACGCCTCGATGCGCGGCGAGGAGGTGGTCACCTTCATACCGTCTTGCACGGGCGTGGCGCACGAGGGCACCGGCTGGTCGAGCCCTTCCACGTCCACGACGCACACGCGGCACGAGGCGATGGCGCTGCGCTCTTTCAGGAAGCACAGCGTGGGGATGCGGATGCCGGCAGCGCGCGCGGCATCGAGGATGGTGGAGCCTTCGGCAACGTCGAGGGCGATCCCGTCTATCGTGATGCTAGGCATACTGGTGCCTGCCTCCTTCCATAACGCCGCAGCCGAAACGATCGCAGCGCAGGCAGCGCCCGCACTCCTGCACGACCTCTTCGCGGCTCATTCCGTTCTCGACGCCATCGAAATCGAGCCGCCGCTCGCGCGCGGGACGCTCGGTTATCTCCACGCGCCCCTTGGGCGTGCGGTCGTTCGGCAGCGGTTCGGGCACCTCGATGTCACACGGCAGCTTGTGATGGTAACCCAGGAACTCGTCGATGTTGCGCGCAGCCACCTTTCCCGCCCCGATGGCGCGGATCACCGTAGAGGGGCCGGTCTGGCAGTCGCCGCCCACGAACACATGGTCGTACCCTTCGGCCGCAAGATGATCGTCGGCATTGAAGCAACCCCAGGTGGTGCTCATGCCGAACTCCTCGAACGGGCCCGACACCACATCCTGCCCCACGGCGATGAGGATGATGTCGGCTTCTATGCGGCGCGTCGGCTTGTCGGCCGCCATCGGCGCCGGACGGCCGCCGCGCACGGGACCGATCATCTGCGGCTGCGTGATGAGCGCCGTGCAATGTCCGCGCTCGTCCACCTCGATGCTGGCGGGCGCCTCCAGCACGATCATCTCCACGCCCTCGGCGATGGCGCTCTCCACCTCAGCCGGCAGCGCCGTCATGTCGTCCTTGCGGCGCCGGTACACCACCGAGACCTCGTCGGCCCCGGCGCGCACCGACGTGCGCGCGCAGTCCATGGCGACGTTGCCGCCGCCCACCACCACCACGCGCTTGCCCGTGAAGTCGGGATAGTCGCCATCGCCGATGGCCCCCAGCAAATCCACTGCCGAGACGACGCCTTCGGCATCCACGCCGTCGATGCGCAGCGACTTGCCCGTCTGCGCGCCGACGGCCACGTACACCGCATGGTACGTGTCGGCGATCTCGGCCATCTCGTGCGCGCCGATGCGCTCGCCGCACCGCGCCGTGATGGTGCCCGCGTTCAGGATGCCGCGGATATCCTCGTCCAAGCGCTCGCGCGGAAAGCGATACGCGGGGATGCCGTAGCGCAGCATGCCGCCCAGCTGGGCGCGTTCCTCGAACACCGTCACGCGATGCCCCATAAGGGCGAGGAAGTACGCGCAGGTGAGCCCGCTGGGCCCGCCGCCGATGACGGCGACGGTGCGCGCGGTGTCCACGCTGCGCGGCGGGGGCGCCACCTGGTCGGCTGGCATCTGGTCGACCGCGAACTTCTTGATCCCGCGGATGTTGATGGGCGCATCGATAAGCGTGCGGCGGCACCGCGTCTCGCAAGGATGCTCGCACACGAACGCGCAAGCCGTGGGAAACGGGTTATCCTTGCGCACCATGTTGACGGCACCGGCGTAGTCGCCCGCCGCCGTGAGCGCGATGTAGGCGGGCACGTCCACGTGCGCGGGGCACAGCGTCTCGCAAGGAACCGTTTGGCCGACGCCCTCCTGGCACGAACGGTCGCGCAAATGGCTCGCATACTCGTCGGCGAACGTATCGAGACCCTCCAGCACGCTGCGGGCGGCCTCGTAGCCGATGGCGCAATCCGACGCGTCGCGGATCATCTCGGCCAGCGCGCGCAGGCCCTCCAGTACGCCCTCGTCAGCCTCGCAGTCCACCACGCGCTTGAGCATCGCCGCCAGCTGCGGGATGCCGTCGCGACACGGAACGCACTTTCCGCAGGTCTGCGCACCGCTTGTCTGCAGCATGGTCAGCTGCACGGCCAACGGGCACATGCCCGGCGGCGTCGCCTCGACACGACGCGCGAAGGTGTCCAGGTGCGCGGCAATCCGCGCATCGTCGCGCGACCGCGGCGCAATCGATAGCTTGGCCACTGGCTCTCCATCCATTATCGGCTCGAAACCGACGAGCGTCTCCAACGTGTTTCCCGTGCGTCATTCTAACGCAAACGACGCGCCTTGCGGCGGCCGCGCGCGCAAGGCGCGGAGAAGGCACACGGGCAGAGAGCGGCGCAGACGGGTCATGCGGACCGAACGATCGGCAGCTGTCCCACAGAAAGGACAGGCTTGAACCGCCGAACGTGTACCATACGCAACAAGAGAGCAAAGGAGAGTCCCATGCATGCAAGACAAGCCGACCAAACGTCCCTTTTCGCCCCCGTCGACGCGGCAACGGCGTTCGCGAACCTGTACCAGCGATGGTTCGACGACCCGCGCGGCCTCGCGCGTGCCAACCGAAGGCAGGCGCGGTGCGCCGTCGGATCGTACGTGGCCGACGTGCTCACCCTGTTCGACGAACGCGCCCGCGCCTACCTGCCCGGCGCGCCTACCGTCCTGCGATTCGAAGACTGCGACCTCGCCGCATTCGTGATGCGGGCACCGCACATCGCGCTGCACGTCGGCAGCTTGGAAACCGACGCGCCCGTAGCGGGACTGCGCTGGAAGAGCCTACGCCCCTGCTCGTACGCCATCGGACGGCAGGTGAGCGATCTTGTGTTCTGCACCGACGAGAACGGGTTGCTCGTGGAACTGGAGATCGTCCTCGACGACGGAGGCCGACTGGTCGTCGGCGGCGGCCGACCCGCCTGCGAGCACGATGAAGAGGCGATGCCGCAGGCGGTGTGAGGCGCGCGGACAGCCGAGGCGCTGGAACGGCGGCGCCCTACTCGTACGCGGCGACGATGTCCTCAAGGTAGGCGCGGTACTCCTGCGCCAGCGCGGTCGGCTTCTCGATGCGGACGCGGCCGCCGAACTGAGCCAGCCACCCGAACAGCACGGGGCTCTTCATCACCGTGGCGTACACGCGCGCCTGCTTCTCCCCCGTCGGCACCGACTCCACGTCCTTGCCGAACCGGTCGATGACCGCGCCCATGACCTCCTCGTCCACCAGCAGCGTGGCCGCCACCGGCTCGCCGCTGTACATGCCGAACGCGCGGCTTTCCAGCTCGCGCGCGTCGAACGTGGCGATGCGCTCGTTTTTGATCGCGGGCTCGTCCAGCACCTCGATGCGGTCCATGCGGTCCACGCGGTAGTTCGCGAAATCGTCGTGCTTCTCGTTGAACACGACCAGGTAGTAGTAGCCTTCCGCGTACACGAGCTGCACGGGCGTCTCGATGTAGCGCTCGCCGTTATGCTGCAGCGCCTTGCGCTTCGCCGCATCGTACTTGAAGTAGACGAACGAGATCCGGCGCTTGAGCGCGATGGCCTCCTGGATGCGGTCGACGCTGCCGAACACCGACTCGTTCTGCATCTTGATGCGGCCTTCCACGTGCACGCGCTTGTCCAGCAGCGCGCGCTGCCGCCGCGAGGCCAGCTGCTTCACGCCCTCCACCAGCGCGTCGCTTTTACGCTGCGTGAGGAAGCGGGAGCTCTGCACCGCATCCACCAGCAGCTGCAGTTCGGCGAACGCGAACGCGCGGTGCTCCACGGCGTACTCCACCGGCGCGCGCTGGTAGGTGCGCACGTCCACGCCGAACTCGCGCAGCGCCTCGATGTCGCGGTAGATGGACTTGCGCTCGGCCGAGATGCCCAGCGCTTCCAGCTTCCCGATGATCTGCGCCATCGTGAGGCCGCGTTCGGCATCGGTCTCCTCCTCGAGCATCCGCATGAGGTACAGCAGCTTGAGCTTCTGACGATTGATGGCCATGGCCCCTCCTTGGCGACGACGGTGCAGCTTGCCTGCCACGCTCTCAGTATAGCCGCCCTATCCTTTTTTCGGTACAGACAATCGATGAACGACCTTGACGGGTTCGCCGGGATGCAGTAGGTTCTCACTCGAACATGTCGACGGAAGGAAGCGTATGCAGCGCGTTATCAACGATCGGAAAGTGGCCATCGTAGGGTGCGGGTTCGTGGGTTCGGCAACCGCGTTCGCGTTGATGCAGAGCGAGCTGTTCACCGAGATGGCGCTCATCGACGTCGACCGCGACCGCGCCGAGGGCGAAGCGCTCGACATAGCGCACGGCATGCCCTTCGCCGACCCCATGAACATCTACGCGGGCGACTACGACGACGCGGCCGATGCGGCCATCATCATCGTCACGGCCGGCGCGAACCAGCAACCCGGCGAAACGCGCCTGGACCTCGTGCATAAGAACGTGCGCATCTTCAAGTCCATCATCCCCGAGCTCGCACAGCGCGATTACCAGGGCATTTTGCTGGTGGTGTCGAACCCGGTGGACATCCTCACGCACGTGGCGCTGAAGCTGTCGGGCATGCCCGAGAACCGCGTCATCGGATCGGGCACGGTGCTGGACACCGCGCGCTTCAAGTACATCCTGGGCGAGCACCTCGGCGTGGATCCGCGCAACGTACACGCGCGCATCATCGGCGAGCACGGCGACAGCGAGATCGCGGTGTGGAGCACGGCGAACATCTCGGGCATCCCCGTGAACGACTTCTGCGAGCTGCGCGGCCATTTCGAGCACGACGAGTCGATGCAGCGCATCGCCGAGGACGTGAAGAACAGCGCCTACGAGATCATCGCGAAGAAGAAAGCCACCTACTACGGCATCGCCATGTCGGTGAAGCGCATCTGCGAGGCCATCGTGCGCGACGAGAAGCCCATCCTGCCCGTGTCGAACTTCCAGCACGGCGTGCACGGCTTGCACGACGTGGTGCTGAGCATGCCCGCCGTGGTCGGCAAGAACGGCATCGAGTACCAGGTGCCCGCCCCGCTGTCGGCCGACGAGCTGGCGAGGCTTCACGAGTCGGCGAAAGCGCTCCGGGAAGTGATCGACGGGTTGGATTTGGAGTAGACGACGCTCAATCGCGCCACTTCGTGCGGAGCTCCCAGAAAGCCACGGCGCTGGCGGCGGCCACGTTCAAGGAGTCGACCTCGTGGTCCATGGGGATCTTCACCGTGTAGTCGCAGTTCGCGATCGTCGAGGGCGCGAGGCCGTCGCCTTCGGTGCCCAGCACCAGCGCAAGCTTGTCGCAGGCACGCAGGCGTTCGTCGTGCAGGTAGATCGCCTCGTCCGACAGCGCGAGCGCGGCCGTCGCGAAGCCCAGCGAGCGCAGAAGCGGCACGCCCTCGGCCGCCCAGGCGCGCTCGCTTCCGATGCGCGTCCACGGCACCTGGAACACCGTCCCCATCGACACGCGCGCGGCGCGACGGTACAGCGGGTCGTGGCACGACGGCGTGACCAGCACCGCGTCGATGCCCAGCGCCGCCGCCGAGCGGAACACGGCGCCGATGTTCGTGTAGTTCGTCACGTCCTCCAACACAGCCACTCGGCGCGCGCTCGCCAGCAGATCCTCCACGCGGGGCAAGGGCGGGCGCTCGAACGCGGCCAGCGCGCCGCGCGTCACCTCGTAGCCGGTCAGGGCGCGGAACTGCTCGCGCGTGGCCACGAGCACGGGAAAGTCGGGATCGCCGTCCAACAGCGAATCGACGAGTGGCATCGTCTGATCGAGCCACTTCTCCTCCATGAACAGCGAGCGCATCCGCACCCCGGCGGCCAGCGCGCGTTCGATCACCTTGCGCGACTCGCCGATGAACAGGCCGTTCGCGCTGTCGGGGCAATCGCGCAACTGCGCGTCGGTCATGCCCGAGTACGCGGCAAGCCGCGGGTCGTCAAGGTCTTCGAGGTGGATGATCGGCATGTCGTTTTCCTTTCAGTCGCCGACCATCGTACCACCGCTCGCCACGATGCTCTATACTCGACTGATCCGATCAAGCACGTCGCGCGAAGGGGATCCTTATGGCCGCTACCGTCAAAACGCTTCTCGAACACCACGGCGAGCTCTACTGGGGCACGCGCAAGGCCAATCCCGGCTACTGCTACGGGCTGGCGCTCGACGTGGGCGCAGACGGGCTGGCAGCCGAGCTCGTATACGTGATGAGCGATCTTGACGAGAACGACGAACCGCTCGTGACTCCCGAGACGCTCGTGTCGTGCTTCACCGTGAACGACCTCGAGGACAACGGCATCATCCTCAGCAACTACCTGGACGACGAGGATGCGCCCGAGGCCGTGGGCTGGTACTGCATCGAGAAGTCGTTCTTCGGGCGCGACAACGTGGAGGCGCTGCTGGATGACAACGCTCGCCTCGACGGCTATCTCGACATCGTGCTGCAGATCCTGCTGATCTCGCCGGAAGAGGTGGCGAAAGGGATGCCTTCGCTCGACGAGCTGTCGTTCTTCGACCTCCTGGAGGAGCTCGAAGGCGTCGCGGAGCGCATCGACAACGGCGACGTGCAGCCGCCGCTGCCCTTTTCGTTCCGCCTCGTGGGCGACGCGCTGTTCGGCTGGGAGCACGCCGACGAAGAGGATTTCCGCTAAGGGTCGACGCACCGCGGGCGTGCACGTCTTTAAAGTGCTATGTGCGGCAAAATCCAGGTTTTGGCACACCGCGCGTTCGGTTCGAGCCTTCGGAAGGGCATCGCGCTTGCGCGCGTCGACAAAACCCCAGGTGGGGTTTTGAGTTGTCGAGCCGCACGCCAGTCCGTCGTGCCAAAACCTGGATTTTGCCGCACATCGGCTTCCGAATTCGTGCGCATGGCAACACCGAAAGCTCAAACCCCCTGCCCTGAGAGGAACCGCTCCCACCTGTCGAATTCGGATAAAGCCTGCATGCGGCCTCGCTCGTAGTTGCGGGCGAGCTTCTCCGCGTCGCGCTCGGTGTTCTTCACGCCCTGATCGTTCGCGTAGAACACGTAGGCGCGGCCCTCGGCCTCGAGTCGGTCGAGCCGGTCGAGTTCGGCGTCGTAGCGCCGGTTCCAGGTGTCCAGCGCCTCCCGCATGCGCGGACGCCGCCAGAAGAACGCGTCGTAGAAGCGGTTGGGCTTGAGCGGTCTGCGGAAGCCGCGCGGACGCGTGCAGACGACGAAGAACCTGCTCAGCCCATCGTCCATCGCGCGCGGCACCATGATGCCGCCGCCTCGTCCGATGCCGCCGTCGTACAGCGCACGCCCGTCGACGACCGTCGGCGGCAGCACGATGGGATAGCTCGTCGAGGCGCGGACGCGCTCCATGAGCGTCTGCTCGGTAGGAAAATCGCCGCGCGTGAAACAGACCGTCTCGCCCGTGTCGCGGTCGATGGCCTGCAAGGTGACGCGCGCTGGGTTCGCTTGGAAGGCGTCGAAGTCGAAGGGCAGCGCGCAGCTTGAGCGGACGCGCGCATCGCCGTGCAGCGCCGCGCCGACGCCGTCGGCGTCCACGAACGGCATCACCCACCAGCGAAACGAGAGGTCGTCGAGACATGCGGTGAACGAGGCTTCGTTGCGGCGCGCGTCACGCGAGACGTAGTCGATCGCATTCGTCGCCCCCGCCGACAATCCGTACACGTCGTCGAAGAACAGCCCTTGCTCCAGCATGACGCCGATCGCGCCCGCCGAATACGAGTTGCGCATCCCGCCGCCCTCGAACACGAGCGCTACGTCGTGCACCGTGCTGGTCATCATGTCCCGCCGCCTCCTTCGCCACCGACGCGAACCTGCATATTCGCCCACGATACGCGGAGAAGCGAACGGACGACGCGAACGAGCGCAACCGTCATCGGACACTCGGAGATCCGTCAATCTTGCGTGGAGAAACCATGAACGAGTCTCGCCAACGCACAGAATCAACCGATGCTGCTTAAGCTGTAGGCATTTTCATCGACAGGAGGATGTATGTCTTACGACGGTCGAACATTCATATCGAAGGAAAACTCGTCGAACGGAGAAGTGGACGGGCGCACGAAGTTTCACTACCGTCAAAACGGAAGCACCGTCTGGGCGCACTACGAAGGCGGGGATATCGTGCGCGGCAGCCTTTTAGGAACGGCCGACGAGCAAGGTAATCTGCACTTCTGTTATCACCATCTCAACGTCGCAGGTCAAGTACGCGCAGGAGAATGCTGGAGCCGTCCGACGAAACGCGCCGACGGAAAGCTGAGAATGAACGAGACGTGGCGCTGGTTCAATGGCGATCGTTCGGAAGGTTCGTCGATAGTCGAAGAGGAGTAGATAGCTGGACGAATGCAGCGCGAGACGCTCGCTGCCGACTTGACGACGAGCACGGCCGACCCACCAGGGTCCGCGTGGCTATTCCCCGCGCACCAAGTCGAGCAGCTCCTGCTTGTTGTGCACGTCGAGCTTGCCGTAAATGCGGCGCGAATGGGTGCGCACCGTGTTCTCCGACAGGTACAGCGTCTCGGCGATATAAGGGCGCGAGCGGCCCTTGCACAGATACTGCATGATCTCGATCTCGCGCGGCGAGAGCCCGCAGCGCTCCCCCACCGTACGGCACCGCTCGTCGATGCCGTCGCCTTCCCCGATGGCGCGGCGCTCGTCGCCGTTCAGGTCGGACAGCAGCAGCTGCACGTCAGGCGAGCGCGACGGCAGGAAGAACGCCACCATCACCACGGTCACCACGAGCATGAACGAGGCAATGACGGGGTCGAACGTCTCGAGCTCCAGAAACGATGCAGCGCTGCGTCCCAGCCAATCGGGAAACGAGTACAGCAGCATACCAGGGCAAAACACCATGAACGGCTTGAACGGCCCGTGGTGCGCGACATTGGCCAACCCCAACCACAAAAACATCTTCGCCACCACTACCGCTGCACCCGTGAACGCCTGGATGAACTGCGCCATGCCGAACGCCACCAGCATGAACAGCGCCACCGCCATCAGCACGTACGTGAAGCGCCACACCACGGTGATGTCGAGATGCCGCCGGAGCCTGAACACCCACCAGTACACGAACGCGCAGAACACGAAGAGGATGGCCTGCGACAGCAGCGTGTACAGCGGCGTGGCGGCCATGCCGAAGCTGTAGTGGCCGGTGCCGTGCTTCAACGTCATGTTGAGGATGGACCAGATGAAGAAGAACACCGCCATCGCCGCCACGATACGGCCGAACGAGGGAAGCGACGCGCGCGTGAACCACTGCTCGGCGGGACGCTCGTCGGCCTCGTCGCGCAAACGAACCGCGAGCATCCCCATCGACAGGAACGGAAGCGCAAGCATGAGCGCCATCGTCGCTGCTTCCGGCAGAAACGTCGTCACGCACTTCACGGTAGCCACCAGCGCGATGGCCAGCAGCAACGCGCGCGCCACGTCGTCGGTGGACGAGCGGGCGTAACACGACCCCCAGCGCACGACCATCCAGGTTTGCGCCGCCGCGAACAGCAGCAGGCCGAACAGGTCTCCGAACGGCTCCGCCATGCCCGCTCCTCCGAGCAGCACGACGAACGAGCATGCGTACACGCCCGCGAACGCCCAATCGAGACTCCTCGCAACGCGCGCCGGCACGGGGACGCGCCAGAGGATCGCGCATGCAACGAGCGTGACCAGCACCACGGCGCCTGACTTGTTCAGCCACCAGTACGAAAACGAGGCGTCGTACGTCAGCGCGCTCACCCAGTTGGAGCACGTGTACCACACGAAGAACCCCACCGCCATGGACACGGTGCCCGCCCGCAATCCTCCGGATGTCTGCTTGCCTTCCCGCTTGTCTTCCTTCGTTTCCATAGTCCTCCCTCCCCGTGCCGCATTATCGCACGGAACGGCGCCGCCGTCCCTCCCCAACCGGGTGCGCAATCAAGTTCGCCCGATTCGGGCGACACGCTCACCAGGCCTTTGCTCCGATCCGGGTCTCGTCGCCCGCACGTGGATCGTCGTATGGTGAGCGGGCAGATCCAACACGGCGGTAAGCACGGGGCTCTCGCCGGGAAGCACCGTAACCAAGGAGGAGACATGGACAAGAAAGACGCGCTCTCGCGCCGCAACTTCATCAAGGCGAGCGGCATGGCCGCGTTGGGCGCCGCGGCGCTCGGCCTGGCGGGGTGCGGCCCGAAGCCGGCGCAAAATGCCGCGAACGATGCCGCCACGTCCGTCGCCGATATCGCATGGGACGAGGAGTACGACGTCATCGTCGTCGGCGCGGGCGCCGCAGGCCTGGCCACGGCCGTCGCGATGGCGACCGAGGGCGGCGACCTTTCCACGCTGCTGCTGGAGAAAGGCTCCACCCTCATCGGCAGCGGCAACTCGCCGGTGTGCAGCGGGTCGTTCCATATCACCGACGAGCCCGACGCGTTCGCCGTGTACATGAAAGCCATGCTGGGCGGCATGACCGCCACGCCGGCGTCCGTCTACGAGACGTATGCGCAGGGCGCCGCCGAGAACTGGGAATGGCTGAGCGGCCTGGGCATGAAGGAAGACGACGTCAAGATCACGCCGCAGGGCGACGGCAAGGCCGAATGGTTCGAGCTGGAGAATTCCGGATCGTTCTCGAAGTGCCAGTTCAAGAAGGACAACGCCGACGAGGACCGCACGCACATCAGCAAGTTCCTGAGCGCGGTTCTGGAGCAGTACCCCGACCAGGTGACGCGCAAGACCAGCGCGCCGCTGACCGCGCTCGTGCAGGATCCCGAGACGAAGGCCGTGATCGGCGCGGTGTACGAGGACAAGAACAAGAGCGTCTACGCGAAGGCGCGCAAGGGCGTTGTCATGACCTGCGGCGGCTTCGAGAACGACCCCGAGATGCTGCAGGACTACCTGTCGTTCGAGCGCATGCACGCGGCGGGCGCCTCTACCAACACCGGCGACGGCCATCGCATCTGCGCGAAGCTGGGCGCCGGGATGTGGCACATGAACAGCTTCGCGGGCGCCTGGTCGAACGGCATCAGCCTGGACGGCGAGAAGACCATGCCGTACCGCAGCCTCAAGAAGGCGCTCGGCATCGTGGTGGGCGTCAACGGGCGCCGCTTCTACTAGGAATGGGAAGGCACCACCATGTTCACGAAGGGCGAGGAAGGCCCGCTGTCGCTGCACTACGGCTGCCGCCACGGCCACCAGAACTTCGGCGACGAGTGGAAGATGCTCCCCCTGCCCGACAAGCAGTGGTTCGTGTACGATTCCGAGGGTAAGCGATACGGCGCCTATATGGGCAAGGACGTGGCCAACAACACGTTGCAGAACCAAACCGAGAAAACCGAGATCGACCCCGCCATCGACGCGGTGGCCGACGGCTACGCGCTCACGGCCGACACCATCGAGGAGCTGGCCGCGCTCATGGAGGTGCCCGTCGACGAGCTGGTGAACACCGTGAACGTGTGGAACGCCTCGTGCGAGAACGGCGTGGACGAGCAGTTCCACCGCCCCTCCGACCAGCTGGCCCCCGTCAGCACCCCGCCGTTCTACGCCATCCCCTGCATCCCCGAGATCCTCAACACCGACGGCGGCCCGCGCCGCAACGAGAAGGCGCAGATCCTCGACGTGGACGGCGAGCCCATCCCCAACCTGTACTCGTCAGGCGAGTTCGGATCCATCTGGGCCGCGAAGTACCAGGGCAGCGGCAACATCACCGAATGCATGGTGTTCGGTCGCATTGCCGCCCGCGAGCTCATCGCGAAGAAATAGAACGCCTTTCCCTTCCTTCCTTCCCTCCCTCCGCATGCGCGGGCCTCTTCGGAGGCCCGGGCGCGTACTTTTTCCGTGCTCTGGCTCAGGAATTCATTCGTACGCATGAATTCCTTGCAATATGCTAGAATTCATGCGTACGAATGAAAAACTAGCAACAGGGTGGGTATTCCCTCGTACGCATGAATCGAGGTTTTTATGACAACATACGCGACAGCGCAAGAGCTGGGGCGCATCGTTCGGGAGGAGCGGAAGCGCAAGGGATACACCCAATCGAAGCTCGCGCGCTTCTCCGGCGTCGGAATCAATTTCGTGTCGAACCTGGAAAATGGCAAGGAAACCTCCGAGCTGGGGAAGACCCTGCGCGTCCTCCAAACGCTCGGCATGGATCTGAGCGCCGATTCGAGGGATGCCTGATGGATGCGCTCTCGGTATTCAGAATGGACGGTTCCGAACCGCGCCTACTCGGACGCATCAACCTCGATCCCGTCACGTTCTCCTACGATCCCGGCTACCTCGCCGACCCCGACGCGCGAGCGGTCTCCTGCTCGCTCCCTCTGCGAAACGAGGCCTATAGCGAATCGACGCTCGCTCCCTACTTCGACGGCCTCTTGCCCGAAGGTGCGGCACGGCGGGCGATCGCGGCGCAGCTCGGCATCGAGCCCGACAACTACCTGCTGTTGTTGCTCCGATGCGGGCTGGAAACCATAGGGGACGTCGCGATCACGAACGGGGAGGCGCCGAATCCGCGAGGTTCGTACCGCCGTTTGAGCGGCTTCGATCTTCGCGCCCTGTTCTCGGCCATGGAAGAGCTTGCCGAATCGAATTCCGAAGCGCGGCTTTCCCTTGCCGGCACGCAAGGGAAAGCGGGGCTCGCGCATATGCCGGGCGCGCCCATGGATGAAGGCTGGCTCCAACCTTTGGACGGTGCCGCTTCGACCCATATCCTCAAAACGGGATCTCTTCCCGACATCCCGCTGCTCGAGTACCTGTGCATGAAAGCGGCGGCCGCATGCGGGATCGCCGTCGCACCAGTGCATCTGCTCGACTTCGGGAGGCCGGTACTATGCGTCGAACGCTACGACCGACGGCAACTTCGAGACCGAGGAGAGCCAGTCGTTTCAAGGCTTCATCAGGAAGACCTCTCACAAGCGTTCGGGGTGCCGCCCGAAGCGAAATACCGCGAGCTCGAGCCCTCCACCGCCGCAGCGGTCGGCTCGTTCATCCGGATGCGATCCTCTCGCCCTATCGAGGATCTGGAAGCGTTTGCGCGGATCACGTGCTTCAACTACCTCGTAGGCAACTGCGACAATCACTTGAAGAACCTGTCGATCCTGTACACGAGCACCTGGAAGAGCTTCCGGCTTGCGCCTGCGTACGACCTCGTTTCGACAACTCGGTTCGAACGGTTCTCGCGATCGATGGGGATGAGGATCGGATCGGCATCGGTCATCGACGACGTCTCGCCTAGCAGCATTTTGGAATTCGGCTCCGCGATCGGCGTGGATCGCAAGGACATCGCGCGTATCTGCGCCGAACTCGCGAGCAGTGTACCCAGCGCCATCGAAATCGCAGGTGAAACCGCTCCTGCATTCGAAGCCTTGCCGTACGCAGCCTGGGACATGCGCGAAGACATGGGCGAGCGGATGCGCGTGCTTGAAGAAGTCGCCGGCTGACGAAGAGCGCGTCAGGCGGAGGCGAAAAGCTGCCGGCTGGTCCGCGCGATACGGGCGGCAAGGTCGTCGCGGGGCGTGCGACGTAGGTCGGCGAGGGCTTCGAGCATGGCGGCGAGCCGAGCGGCTTCGGCGGGCGCATCGTAGCGCTCGCCCGCCTGGGACGGGGCGTCGGTTTCCAGCAGCAGGCGCTCTGCCGGGACGGCCTGGGCGTAGGCACGGCCGCGCTTCGACGCCAGCATGCGCGGGTTGATCGAGAAGAAGCAGCCGGCGCGGACGGCGCGCTGCAGCTCATCGGACGCGCCCGAGAACCAATGGAAGATGCAGGCGTTTCCCACCAGCGCGCCCGCGCGCTCCAGCACGTCGAGCGCCTCGCCCGCAGCCTTCACGGCGTGGATCGACAGCACCTTGCCGCCGCCTGCGCACGCCCGCGCCACGCGCTCGAACGCCGCGACCTGCGCATCGCGCGTCTCGGCGCGATCGCGGCCGAAGTCGAGGCCGACTTCCCCGATGAAGCGCTCGTCCTTCGCCAACCGCTCGAACAGCGCCACGTCCTGCGGGCCCAAGCGGCCGTCGGCGATCCACCACGGGTGCAGGCCCAGCCCCACACGCACGTTGCCGAACGGCTCCAGCAGCCCGCGCGCCCGCTCGTAGCCCTCCGGCGTCACCGTCGTCGAGAACGCGCCCATGCCGAGCTCGGCCAGCACCTGGGCAGCCGCCCGCGTGTCGGGATCGAAGTCCAGGTGACAGTGCAGGTCGAACAGCGCACTGGCTGACGCCGCTCGAGATCCTTCGACTCCGCGCTGCGCGCTGCGCCCAGGATGACAAGACGGGCGCTGCACAGGCTCGGAAGGTTCGGTCGGGTACGCCGCGGGCTCGGGGCGATCTGCCGGAGGATGCGCGCGTCCGAGGCGAGGCGCTTCCGACGTCATGCGTGCTCCTCCCCCGCATGCGCGCCAACGCCTGCGAGCGCGCACAGCACCTCGCCGGCTATCATCTGGCCCATGATGGGCGGCACGAACGAGGCGGTGCCCAGGTTCGACCGCTCGCGGCGCTCCGCACCCTCGCGCACGGGCACCGGCACGGGCTGCTCGCACGAGTACAGCACGCGCAGGCGGCGGATGCCGCGTTTGCGCGCCTCCTTGCGCATGATTCGGCACAGCGGGCAGTTCACCGTGTCGAACACGTCGGCGAACCGGAAAGCTTCGGGCCGCAGCTTGTTGGCCGCTCCCATGCTGCTGACGAGGCGCACGCCGTGCGCATCGGCGTACTGCGCGACGGCCAGCTTTGCCGAGATCGTGTCGATGGCGTCCACCACGTAGTCCACCCTGTCGGCGTAGGCGTCCAGGAATTCGGGCACGTCCTCGGCCAGCACGAACCGGTCGAGCGCCTCCACCTGCGCCTCGGGGTTGATGTCGGCGATCATCGCGCGCGCCACGTCCACCTTCTTACGGCCGATGGTGCTGCGAAACGCGATGGCCTGGCGGTTGATGTTGCTGGCCTGCACCACGTCGTGGTCCACCACGATGAGCCGCCCCACGCCGCCGCGCGCCAGCGCCTCGACGCAGTT
Source organism: Eggerthella lenta DSM 2243 (assembly GCF_000024265.1). Lineage (NCBI taxonomy): Bacteria > Bacillati > Actinomycetota > Coriobacteriia > Eggerthellales > Eggerthellaceae > Eggerthella > Eggerthella lenta. The sequence goes on from NC_013204.1 coordinate 2,660,385, forward strand.
CGAGCCCACGCCGCCCACGCCCAGCACCATGACGGTGGAATCCGCGAGGCGCGCCAGGCCGTCGCGTCCCATGATCAGTTCCAGTTTCGAGGTGGCGGTGTCGCCGGTTGCCGTCATGCACGTCCTTTCTATCGGCGACCATGGTAGCACGGCCGCCGGATCGGCCGCGCGAGAAGCCCGCTGCATTGTCGCCCGAAGCGGTCGGTTTCCGAGTCCGAACTGTCCGTTTCGAACGCGACGGCGGTCGCGGCGACATGGCGCCTGCGATGCGCGTCGACGCATCATCATCGCTCCGAAAACACGCCTCACGCGCTGTGGCGTGTTTTTAGGGCGAAGATGCGCGGCAGCACGGAACGCCTACCGCGCCCGCCCGATTCCCAGACGCGCGAGGTCGGCCGCGAAGCGCTCGGCCGGCAGGCCGATACCCTCGAAGCCGGCCGCCTTGCACGCCATATGCTCGTTGGCGAGGCGGCACAGCTCGTGCGGGAACGGCTCGCCCTCGTCGGACGGAAGGGGAAGCGCCAGCGGCAGCAGCTTGTCCACCAGCACGTTCATGAACGCCACGGGGCGCCGGCCGTGCGTGCGCGTCACGACCGGAATCCCGCCGAAGAACAGGTACGCGTCGATCGAACCCTCGGCGAAGCCGCATGCCGCCAGCGACGCGCGCAGCGCCAACACCGCCGAGCGCTCCCAGTCGCGCCACTCCCCGGGCTGCATGCACGCGAACGCGGCGAAGCGGTTGCTCGCGTTCGCCAGCAGCAGCATATCGCAACCTCCCAGGGCTATGCGGTGCGCCTCCCAGCAGAACAGCAGGTCGTCCACCTCGCCGTACGGCGGGCGCGGCAGGCCCACATGGCGCTGCATGGGTATGGTGATGCCGAATTCCACGCGCTACCCCGCATCCTGCGAGAACCGAGCGTGCGGGCGCAGTGCGTCCTTAGCGAAGCGAACGCGCAAGCAGCCTCCCTCGTCGAGCGCGGCATCGGAGCTGTAGGCGGTTGAAGTCATGCCGCTCAGTATACCCCGCGTCGCGACGTCAGGACGCGACGGAAGCCGCAGGCGGATTCGCCGCCAGCTGCGCCGCTCCGGCAGAGCCGGCCGTTCCCGAACCCGCGGTCGAGCCGGCCGCACCGCTGGAGCCCGTCGGCGCGCCCGCGCTGCCGGAGCCGCTGCCGGAACTGCCGCTCGATCCGTCGCCCGAATCCGACAGGTTGCCGCTCCCGCCGCCCGAACCGCTGCCGCCGTCCGACGAGCCGTTCGATCCGGAAGAGCCGCTCGAGTCCGTCGACCCCGAGCCGGATCCCGAGTTCGACGATCCCCGGTCGCCCGACGACGACCCGGAATTCGACCCGGAATCGGTTCCCGAGCCGGAGCCCGACCCCGACGATCCCTTGCCGTCCGACTGGCTCTCGCCTTGATCCTTCGCGCCGTCCTTGGACGCGTCGCTTTCCTCGGGCGAGGAAGATCCCGTCGAAGCGTCCTTGCCGTTGGAAGCCGCCGGGGCGTCGTCGACCGGCTGGCTGCGCGACGGCAGGATAGGCTCGGTTTTCGCGCCCACGCCCTGGCCGGCCGACACGAAGTCGATGACGAAGGCGGACACCGCCACCGCCAGCAGCGCCGACACGATGGATACGATCACCACGCCGCGCTTGAACTTCTTCTTGCGCTGGCGCTCGGCGCGCGCCCGCTGCACCACCGTGCCGCCGGCGAGCGAGGTGTCCGCATGCGGCGTCCGGCCGCGCGCGGCTTCTTTCGGGAGCGCCGTCGTCTCGGCAGCATCGAGCTTCGCGGTCGCCGCAGCGTGCGAGCCCGCGACCGACCCTGCGCCGACTGAGGCACCCGCGCCTCCGCCTGCACTCGCGCCGTCCTTCGATCCCGCCGAACCCTTCGAGCCCATCGCCAGCGTCTCGCCCGGATGGATCTCCTTGAGCTTGTCGGCTGAGCGCTGCAAAAACTTCTTGTACAGCTGCGATGCCACGGCCGACACCACCGAGCCCACGCCCACGCCGATCGCCGAACCGTAGATTCCGATTTGCGAGGCTAGCAGCATGGACGTAACCGCAGCAAGCGCACCCGCAACGACCTGGGCTATCGAAAGGTCGTCGAAAAGCCCGCCCAACTTTCCCTTTCTGCTGTTCGCCTCCTGCGCCATCGCCTATCCTCCTCGCGTCGTTCTCGCGCCGGCCCTGCGCCGGCCCTCTCTTCCTGAACATACCCGAGGATTATGAAGCTCGTGCGCACTCCATCCAACCGTTACCGGCAAGCCACAGAACGTCCAACCATCCCGCGCCGAACTCCCGGGCGCGAAACGGCACCCATGACAATCTCGAGGAGGCAAACGGACGACGAAGCATCCGGGAGATTTTCACCACCTGGGCCTTTGCGCGTCATCGAAGCGATGCCGCCGCCGAATGCGCTCGCACATCGTCATGGGTGCCGTTTCGCGCCCAGATCGTCGGAAGCCACCCGACGAAATCCACCCGCCCTCGGACCGCCAGCGCCCGCCTACACCACTACGAGCAGGCCGAGCAGCACGACGGCGATGCCGCTCATGAGGTTGACGGCATCGTTCGTGACCCAGGCGTAGCCGGACACGAGCGCGGCCTGGGCCCCGCACGGCGGCGTTTCCACAAGCCCTCCCTCAGCGTCGTTCGGACAGCGGTACTTCGCTTGCATGACCACGCCCAGCACGCTGTCCACGAGCGAGCCCACGACGCCGCACGCGATGATGAAGAAGAACGCGTCGGGCCCGGTGGGAATCGCGTAGCCGAACGCATGGAACAGCAGCATGGCCAGAAACGCCGAGGTTACGGCTCCCACCACGGTGGCCGCGAGACCCAACGGGCTCACGCCGCCCGAAAGCCCGCGCTGCATGGGCTCGCGCGTGAGGATGTTCACCGGCGGCCGGCGGCTGTACACGCCCACCTCCGACGCCCACGTGTCGGCCGTGCTGGCCGCCAGAGCGCCGGACGCCAGAAGCAGCAGCCACGGCTCCCCCGTCGCCGTATACGCCAGCGCGCACGCGAGGAACGGCACGCTGTTCGCCAGCACCTGCCGCAACGTACGCGGGCCGCTGTGCTTACGCGAAGCGGGCGCCCCGCCGTTCCGCTTGACCGCCGAAAGCGCCATCAGCTTCGACGCGACGTTCGAGCTGCCGAAGAACCACATGAGCAGCAGCCACAGCGGCCACCCGCCGATAGCGAACGCGAGCGTGCCCACCGCCACGGCGCCGAGGCCGCCGGCCACGGTGAGCAGCCGCAGCCGAAACGACGCGAGCGCCACCGCGCCCGACAGCAGCAATCCCGCGAGCGCGGGCGTGTAGGCGGCTGCGGGCAGGAACAGCACCGCGTACAGCGCCGACACGCCCAGCGGCACGAACAGGTTGTCGAGCCCCTCCACCGAGAACGCCTCGATGGCAGCGGCGACCGCGGCCAGCAGGGCCGCGGCCAGAAGCGACGCCGCGAGCGAGCCCAGCGGGGCGAACGCGCCGCCCGGCGCGCCCAGGATGCCGCCCGCACCGAAAGGCGGCGGCGCCATCAGCACGACGGCGCAGGAAGCGAAGCTCACCGCCAGCATGGTCGCGCTTCCCACCAGCGTCTTCCCGCAGCATCCCACCAGCACGCGTCGTCCGAACCGCTTGCCCAGCACAGCTGCGAACCCGTCGCCGAACGCCATACAGAAGAAGCCGAGCGCGCCCACGTACGGCGTGCCGATACCGAACGAGAACAGCGCGAGCGCCGTCAGCGACACCGCGTAGTACACCGTGCCCGGCGTGTCCTCGCCGCCGTCGCGTCCCATGAACGACAGCTTCTGCCGACGGTACGCAAACGCGTTCACAAGGATGAACGCAGCAGGAAGCGCCGCCGCCCACAGAGGCGAATCGAAGAACCGGGCCGCGATGAGCCACCAGCCGCCCAACGCGATATGCACGAACTTGCGGGTTGCCTCCGACGACGCGCCACGCCGCGCGGCCAGGCTGGACGCTCCCAGCACCGCCAGTACGTACGCGAGCGAGACGCCCAAGCCGATCAGGTTCTCCATCACGTCGCCCATCATCGCTTCCCTTCCTCGAGCGCCGCCAGCGCTTCGTCCACCAACTCGCGCGCCGTTGCCTTTGACACGACGACGCGATGCTCGAAGCAACGGTAGCCGTCGGCGCGCACCTCGTCCAAGATGCCGCGGTACAGGTACAGCGACGACAGCGTGGGAAGCCGGCTGTCGTCGTCCAGCTCGATCACGTCGCGCTCCATGGGGCGGTACAACTCCTCCGAGCGGTGCGCCACCGTCTCCCAAGCGTTGCGGAACGCCTCGTCCACCGCGTGCGCGCGCAGGCGCTCCGGCGCGTACGACGCCGCCTCCAGCACCTCCGCGGGCAGGTAGACGCGCCCGTTCTCCAAGTCCTCGCCCACGTCGCGCAGGATGTTGGTCAGCTGCATGGCCACGCCCAGCGCCACCGCGCTGTCGCGCAAACCGTCGTCCACCGGAGAAGCGGCGTGCAGGATGGGCAGCAGCATGAGCCCCACCGACCCGGCCACGTAGTAGCCGTATTCCTCCAGGTCGCCCATCGTTTCCGGCTGACGGAACGACAGGTCGCGACGCTGTCCTTCCAGCATGTCGAAGAAGGGCTGCGCGTCCAGGTCGAACGACGAGCATACCGCGTCGAGCGCGCGCCACAACGGAGCGTCGACCACGGTGCCTGCGAAGAACCGCGCAAGGTCGTCCTGCACCTGCTCGAGCTTCGCCGCGCTGGCGTCGCGGTCGACGCAGTCGTCGGCCAAGCGGCAGAACGCGTACAGCGCGTACACGCTCTGGCGCTTGCAAGCGGGCAGCAGCGAGAACGCTCGGTAGAAGCTATGCGAGTTGCGCCTGATCACGTCCTCGCACCACGCGAAATCGTCCGCGCGCTCTTCAAAGAGGCTACAGGCGGTCATCGCGCATCAGCTCCTCTGCCGCCAGCTTCGCGCTGAGCAGCACGATGGGCACGCCCGCGCCCGGATGGACGCTGCTGCCGCAGAAGTACAGGCGGCTGCAGTCGGTCGCCTTGTTGTGCGGCCGCCAGTAGTTGCTCTGCCCGAGCGTCGGCCGCAAGCCGAACGTCGCGCCGTCGTAGGCGTTGAACCGCTCGGCGAAATCGAGCGGCGTGTAGGCGCGCTCGAACACGATATGGTCGCGCACGTCCTCGTACACCGTCTCGCGCTCCATGAGGTCGAGCACCCGGTCGCGATACTCGGCCACCTCCGCGTCCGACCAGCGGGGCGATGCGGGCGACAGCGGCGGGACCGGCACCAGCACGTACAAGGTCGAACAGCCCTCAGGCGCAAGCGAGCGGTCCAGCGACGAAGGCGCGTAGCAGTAGAACGACGGATCGTCGGGAAAGCGCGCGTCGTCGAAGATGTCGTCGATGTTGCGCTCGAAGTCGGAGGCGAAGCGGATGGAATGCACCGCATCGGAGGGATAACGCTTGTCCAGGCCCAGGTACAGGATGAAGCACGAGCAAGAGTACTCCATCTCCTCGATCTTCTGCGGCGTGTACTTGCCGCGCGCGTCGGCCTCGTCGACGAGCTGGGTGATGGCGTACGGGAAGTCGGCGTCGCACACCACGTAGTCGGCGTAATGCACCGCGCCTCCCGCCTCGACGCCGCAGGCGCAGCCGTTCTCCACCACGATGCGCTCCACCGGCGTGGACGTGCGCAGCTCGCCGCCTTGCTCGAGGAACAGCCGGCCCATAGCCTGCGCCATCGCGTACATGCCGCCCTTCATGAACCACACGCCGTACAGCAGCTCGATCATAGGGATGATCATGTACAGCGAGGGGCCTTCGAACGGCGAGATGCCGATATAGAGCGTTTGGAACGCGAGCGCCTTGCGCAGCCGGTCGTCCTTCACATGATGCGCGACCGACGAGTACGCGTCGCCGAGCGTGTGCAAGCGCAGACCGGCTACCAAGCTTTTCGGGTTGTAGAAATCGATCGGTTTGCGAAACGAGCGTTGCAGGAAGTTGTCCTTCGCGATGAGGTAGCGCTTGTACAGCAGCGCCAGGTACTCGAAGTAACCCTGCGCGTCTTTCTCCCCGACGGCCTCCACGGCGGCGGTCATAGAGGCGAGATCGTTCGATAAGCGCAGACGGTCGCCGGGGCCGAAGGAGATGTCCATGAGCGGTTCGACCTTCTCCATGGGGATGTAGTCGTCGGCATTGCGGCCGCACGTTTCGAACACCTCGCGGTACAGCTCGGGCATCATGACGATGGTGGGACCCACGTCGAACGTGAACCCTTCCTCGCGGATCTGGTTCATCTTGCCGCCCACAAGCGGCTCCTTCTCGAAGAGCGTCACCTCGTATCCGGCATGCTGCAAGCGCGCAGCCGCCGCCAAACCGGCAACGCCGGCACCGATCACGATAACCCGTTTCATGCAACTCCTTCGGTGGAACCCGATACGCTGTCCGGTCATTGTATGGCTCGCGTATCGGCCTTCCGAAGCGGAAAAGTCATCGTGATCTAACCCGTTAGAGCCTCGTCATACCCGCGTTAGATTGCAGGAAGGGACGGCAAGCCGGGTTCCCCGGCCAGATCGGCAAGCGTGACGCCGTCGACGTAGCGCTCGATGACCTCGTCGAGGCCGGCCCAGAAACGCACGGTAGTGCATTCGCCCGCTCGCGGGCAGGCCATCCCCTCTTGCAAATCAAGGCACGCCACCGGGGCCGTGGAGCCTTCCACCGCGCGCAGCACGTCGCCCGCCCTGATAGCGGCCGGCTCCTGTGCCAGCGCGTAGCCGCCGCCCTTGCCGCGCACGCTGCGAAGCAACCCTGCCTGCACGAGCGGACGAGCCAGCTGCTCGAGGTACTTGAGCGAGATGTCCTCGCGCTCCGACACCTCGCGCAGGGCAACCTTACCCTCCGCTCCCGCTTGCGCCACGCACACCATGAGCCGCAGCGCATAACGGCCCTTCGTCGATACGAGCATCTCGATCACCCTTCCTTTCCGTTTCGCGCCGCACACGATGGCGATCTCGCGCGGCAGTCCCGCGTCCCTCCATGCGAACGTATCGCGTGAAGCAGTCGTTCGCACCGGAAGGCCGCCGACCGCTCTCCGTAAATTCTAGCAAACTTGTATGTTTAAGTCTTGACAATATCCCGTTTGCCACTATCTTAATCCTAGCAAAACTATATGATTAATGAAAGGCACCTCACATGACGATCACGACGCGCGATTCGCTCCTCACCATCCGCGGGCTTTCCGCCTCGGTTGACGAAACCCCCATCCTGCACGATATCGATCTCGCCGTGGGCCCCGGCGAGACCCACGTCATCATGGGCCCGAACGGCGCGGGCAAATCCACGCTCGGCCACGTGGTCATGGGAGATGCCGCCTACCGCATGGACGGCGGCTCCGTCGAGTTCGACGGCCGCGACATCACCGACCTCTCCCCCGACAAGCGCTCGCGCGCGGGGCTGTTCCTGAGCTTCCAGGCGCCCGTTGAAATCCCCGGTGTGCCCCTGTCAAGCTTCCTGCGCGCAACCGTCGCCGGCCGCGACGGCAAAGAGCTCAAGGGCAAGCAGTTCAAGAAGCACGTGCGCACCCTGGCCGACGAGCTGGACATGGATCCGTCGTATCTCGACCGCGAGCTGGGCGTGGGCTTCTCGGGCGGCGAAAAGAAGAAGCTGGAGATGCTGCAGCTGCTGTTACTGGAACCGAAGCTGGCCATCCTCGACGAGACGGACTCGGGCCTCGACGTGGACGCGCTGGGCGTGGTGTCGCGCGGCATCGACGCGTACCGTCGCGCCACGGGCGGCGCGCTGGTCGTCATCACCCACAACACGCGCATCCTCGAGCACGTCGACGTCGACCGCGTGCACGTCATGGTGCGCGGCCGCATGGTGGCCGAGGGCGACTCCTCGCTCATCGAATCGATCAACGAGCAGGGCTTCGAGCAGTTCGAGCAAGCCGGTGCGGAAGCGGCGCGCGAACCCGTCGCCGCGCTATAGGAGGCACGCATGACTAAAGAGTTCCGAACCTATGTGGAGGACGTCGACCGCACGCTGTACGACATCAGCGACGCGACCGACCCGTCCCTCCGGCTCGACGCAGGCCTCACGCCCGACATCGTCCGCGAGATCTCGGCCAAGAAGGACGAGCCGTCCTGGATGCTCGACTTCCGCCTCAAGGCGCTCGACACCTACCAGCGCATGGAGGCGCCCGACTGGGGCCCCGGCCTCGAAGGCCTCGACATGGATCACATCGTGACGTACGTGAAGCCCGCCACCGACCAGCAGGCCGATTGGGAAAGCCTCCCCGACGATGTGAAGAACACGTTCGACCGGCTGGGCATCCCTGAGGCCGAGCGCGCCTACCTGGCCGGCGTCGGCGCGCAGTACGACTCCGAGCTGGTGTACCACAACATGCAGAAAACGGCTGCCGACATGGGGATCGTCTATTCCGGCATCGAGGAGGCGCTGCGCGAGCCGAAGTGGGAGGCGCTCATCCGAGAGAAGTTCATGACGCTGATCCCGCCCACCGACCACAAGTTCGCCGCGCTTCACGGCGCGGTGTGGAGCGGCGGCTCGTTCGTCTACGTGCCGAAGGGCGTGAAGCTGGACTTCCCCCTGCAAAGCTACTTCCGCCTGAACGCGAAGGGCGCAGGACAGTTCGAGCACACGCTGATCATCGTGGAGGACGACGCCAGCCTGCACTTCATCGAAGGCTGTTCGGCGCCGAAGTACAACGTGGCGAACCTGCACGCCGGAGCCGTGGAGCTGTTCGTGGGCAAGCGCGCGTCCTTGCGCTATTCCACGATCGAGAACTGGTCGAAGAACATGTACAACCTCAACACGAAGCGCGCCGTGGTGCAGGAGGGCGGCGCCGTCGAGTGGATCAGCGGGTCGTTCGGCAGCCACGTGGGCTACCTCTACCCCATGTCCATCCTGGCCGGGCGCAAGTCGACCAGCAGCTTCACCGGCATCACGTTCGCCGGCGCAGGGCAGAACCTCGACACCGGCTGCAAGGTGGTGCTGGCCGCGCCCGACACGTCGGCCACCGTGGAGACGAAGTCCATCTCGAAGGGCGGCGGCGCCTCCACGTTCCGCTCGTCCATCGTGGCCACCGAGAACGCGCGGGGCGCGGCCGCCAGCGTGTCGTGCCAGTCGCTTATGCTGGACGACATCAGCCGGTCGGACACCATCCCGGCCATGGACATCCGCTGCAAGCACGTGGACATCGGCCACGAGGCCACCATCGGGCGCATCGGCGACGATAAGGTGTTCTACCTGATGAGCCGCGGCGTGTCGGAGGAAGAGGCGCGCACGATGATCGTGAACGGCTTCGCCGACCCCGTGTCGAAGGAACTGCCGCTGGAGTACGCCGTGGAGATGAACAACCTGATCAAGCTAGAAATGGAAGGGGCCATCGGATAATGGGAACCCTCACGATAGAACACGCGAACGCGATGCCCGCCCCCACCTGGCATCGCCTGCACGTCAACGACGTGGACATAGAGCTGCCGAGCGGCCTTGCAGCCGCCCAGCAGGTGGAAGTGTCGTGCGAGGAAGGGCTGCAGGGAGAGGTTGGGGCGTTCGATCGCGCGCTCTCCAGCCTTTCCGTGGCCGCAGACTGCCTCCACCCCTTCATGGCCGCGCAGGGGCTTCGGGATCAACCCGCCGCATGCGCGGCCGATCATGAGCCCTCCCCGGTCGAACCCGCAAGCGCCCCGACATCGGCTGCACACCAGGTCGACGACCAAGCAACCCTCGCTGCAGCCATGGAAGGCGGGGCGGCTGCGCATCAGATTGACGACCAATCGACTCTCCCTGCAGCCATGGAGGATGGGACGGCCGCGGAGGGCGGAGCCGCCTCAGAGGAGGGTGCTGCCATGGAGGGGCTCGACGCTCCCGCGCTCTCAGCCTACCAGCTTCAGGCGCTCGAGAACCGCTACCTCTCCCCTGCCGACGTCTTCACCACCGGCATGGGCGACGAAGCGCGCGAATACCTCGAGTTCGTGGCGGGCGAGCCTGTCGTGCTGGCCACGCGCCCTGACGAGCGCACCTGCGCAACAGTGCGCGTCGAAGGCGTGGACGGCGCGGCCAACGCGGCCGCCGTCGACGTCGTGGCCGCTCCGGGCTCGTCGCTGTCGCTGGCCGTCGCGCTCGATTCGCCCGCGCCGGGCGCGGGCGTCGTGGGCGTGCGACTGCGCGTGTTCGCCGGCGCCGATGCGCGGGTGGACGTCGCCGTCACGCAGACGCTCGACGACGGATGGATCGCGCTCGACGATGCGGGCATCGTGCTCGACGAGCGCGCCCTCGTGCAGGTGCGCCACACCGTGCTGGGCGCGGGCCGCGCGTACACGGGGCTCGACGCCGACCTGCGCGGCGACGACGCGCGCCTCGACATCGACACGCGCTACCTGGGGCATGCCTCCCAGCAGCGCGACTTCAACTACGTCGCGCACCAGCGAGGACGGCGCACCGTGTGCAACCTCGACGCGAACGGCGTGCTGGCGGGCGAATCGGAGAAGACGCTGCGCGGCACCATCGAGCTCGTGCACGGCTGCAAGGGTTCCGTCGGCTCCGAGCAGGAGACGGTGCTGCTTGCCGACGAGCGCGTGGCGAACCGCACCGTGCCCGTCATCCTCTGCGACGAGGACGACGTGGCCGGCAACCACGGCGCCACCATCGGCCATGTGCGTCCCGAGCAGCTGTTCTACCTGGCCAGCCGCGGTATCTCGCCGGACGACGCCGAGCGCCTGTTCATCACCGCCTCCTTCGAGGAAGCGGCCATCAACGCGCCCGACCAGCGCACCCTCGCATCCGTAGCCCGCCTCGCCGCCGCCCGCGGCATCGAGATCGAGGAGGCCGTCGCATGAGCACCCCAACCACATGGCCGGAAGGCGACGTCCGGGAGCAACGCCGCACGCGAACGGCCGACCCGGGCGTCCCCGGGAGCGTCCCCGAAAGCAACCCCCTCGCAATCGACATAGCCGCGAACCCCTACAAGCAGGACTTCCCCCTGCTGGCGGCCAACCCCGGCCTCGCCTTCCTCGACAGCGCAGCCACGGCCCAGCGCCCTGCCGTCGCCCTCGACGCGCAGCGCCGCTTCTACGAGAAGATGAACGCGAACGCCCTGCGCGGCCTTTATCGCCTGTCGGTGGACGCCACCGAGGCCATCGACGAGGCCCGCGCCCACGTCGCGCGCTTCATCGGCGCCGCCGATGCGCGCGAGGTCGTGTTCTGCCGCAACGCCAGCGAGGCCCTGAACCTCGTGGCGAAAGCGTTCGCTCCCACCGTGCTGGAGCCCGGCGACGAGGTATGCATCACCATCATGGAGCACCACTCGAACCTCATCCCCTGGCAGCAGGCGTGCCGCGCGGCGGGCGCGCGCCTCGTGTACCTGTTCCCCGACGAGGACGGCGTAATCGGCGAGGAGGAGCTGGACGCGAAGATCGGACCGCGCACCAAGATCGTCGCGGCCGCCCACGTGTCGAACGTCCTCGGCATCGAGAACCCCATCGAGGCCATGGCCGAGCGCGTGCATGCGCACGACGGCTTCATGGTGGTTGACGGCGCGCAATCGGTGCCGCACCTGCCCGTCGACGTGCGGAAGCTCGGCTGTGACTTCTTCGCGTTCTCAGCGCACAAGGCGCTGGGGCCCTTCGGCGTGGGCGTGCTGTGGGGCAAGCTCGACCTGCTGGAGGCCATGCCGCCGTTCCTCACGGGCGGCGAGATGATCTCGTCGGTCACGCAGGAAGGGGCCGTGTGGGCGCCCGTGCCCGAGAAGTTCGAGGCCGGCACGCAGGACGCCGCCGGCATCGTGGCGACGGCCGCCGCGCTGGGCTACCTCGAGGGCATCGGCTGGGACGCGTTGCAGGCGCGCGAGCAAGCGCTCGTGCGCGCCGCCATGGAACGTCTGGCGGCGCTGCCCTACATCCGCATCATCGGCCACCCCGACCCGGCGCAGCACCACGGCGCCATCAGCTTCGAGGTGGACGGCATCCACCCGCACGACGTGGCCAGCATCCTCGACGAGCACGACGTGGCCATCCGCGCCGGGCACCATTGCGCCCAGCCGCTGCTGGCGTGGCAGGGCGTGGAGTCGTGCTGCCGCGCGTCGCTGGCGTTCTACAACGACGAGGGCGACATCGACGCGCTCGTCGACGGCCTGGACGGCGTTTGGAGGACCTTCAATGGCTAGCATCTACACCGCGGCGCTCATGGAGCACAACGCGCATCCCGACTACAAGTACCAGATGGACGAGCCCACCTGCACGCACGACGGCGTGAACCCCAGCTGCGGCGACGAGCTGACGCTGTCGCTGCGCCTGAGAGGCGATCGTATAGAGGAGGCCGCCTTCACCGGCCACGGCTGCGCCGTGAGCCAGGCGGCGGCCGACATGATGGCCGACCTCGTCACCGGCGAGACCGTGGGCGAAGCGCGCCGCTTAAGCGGCCTCTACCTCGACATGATCAAGGGACGCCCGCTCACCGACGAGGAGCGCGCCGACCTCGACGAAGCCGCCGAGCTCGAATCCATCGCCCGCATGCCCGCCCGCGTCAAATGCGCCGAGCTGGCCTGGAGAACGCTGGAGAAGCTGCTGGACCAGCAACTGGAAAAGGCATAGGACTCGGCCGATGCGTGAAGGATCGCACGACGCCGCAGGGCGAACGATGCCGTGCGATTTCGGCAAGATCGCACCGTTATGGCTATCTTCGAACAAGCATCATGCCTGACCATAATCTCGCCACCAGGCATGATGCAAATACCAGAGCCGATGCCACCTTAACAGCGCCTAGAAAAGCTCGCATATCGACGCGGTCTTGCCAGTGCGCATAGCGGTTGCATCGCAACTGACTTACGAGTAAGATGCTCGTAAGTCAGTTGCGATGCAAAGGAGGACGCATGTTCGTCGGTCGCGAAGAAGAGCTCGGCGCGCTGGAGCGCCTGTACCGAAAAAGCGGCTTCCAGATGGTCGTGCTCTACGGGCGGCGGCGCGTCGGCAAAACGACGCTGCTCGACAAGTTCTCCGAAGGAAAGCCTACCCTGTACTTCACCGCCCAGGTTCAAAGCGCTACCATGAACCTGCGGTCCTTTTCCCAAACGGCCTACCGGTTCTTCGACTTGCCCGCCACGACGGGAGCATTCGAATCATGGTCGGATGCCTTCGCTTTTGTTGCTAGCCGCGCGAAATCCTCATCCGAGCCGATCCTCTTCGTCTTTGACGAGTTTCCGTACGCCGCCGAGTCTGAACCCTCCCTGCCCTCCTCGCTGCAAATAGCCATCGACCACGAATTCAAGAACACCGATATCCGCATAATCCTCAGCGGAAGCAACGAAGGGTTCATGGAAAGCGAGGTTCTGGGACGAAAAAGCCCTCTGTACGGACGACGCACCTCGCAAATCAAGCTTCAACCGTTCGATTACTTGGACGCAGCTCGCATGATTCCCGCAACATCCGACGAAGAACGCATCCGCTACTATACGGCCTTCGGAGGCACGCCTTACTACCTTGCCCAAATAGACTCGAACGCCTCGTTCGAGGAAAACATCGAGTTCTTATTCTTCAACAAAGCCGGGCTTCTCTACGAAGAGCCCATGATGCTCCTGCGCCAAGAACTACGCGAACCCGCAAACTACAACTCGATACTGAGCGCCGTGGCGAACGGCGCCACCTTTCCCAAAGAGATAGCCGAAAAGGCCGGTGTCGAGCAGGGCTCCATCGGGAAGTACCTCAAGACGCTCGAAGGGCTCGGCTTGATCGAGCGAACCATCCCGTTCGGCGACAACCCTGAAAAGTCTCGAAAAGGGCTGTACTCCGTGCGCGATCCTTTTTTTGCCTACTGGTATCGGTTCGTGAGCCGCAGCATAGGGGCTATTGAAAGCGGAGCCGGAAACGCAGCCGCACGGGGGACGGCTTTCGGCGAGGCATTCTCGACGTACGTTGGCAAACGGTTCGAAGACATTTGCATGCAATGGCTCATTCGTCGCAACCGCCAGGGAAACCTGCCGTTTTTAGCCTCCTCGTTCGGACGATGGTGGGGCACCGACCCCGTCGCGCACGAACAGACCGACATCGACGTCATCGCTGCCGACAAGCCGTCGAAACGCATACTGCTCGGCGAGTGCAAATGGAGGGAATCTCTCGACGAGACCGAGGCGCTGCGCAAACTCGAAGCTCGAGCCCCGCTCGTAAAAGGATACGACCAGCACTCGTTTGCATTGTTCACCAAAAACCCCGTCAGCGACGCGACGAAGAAGAAATGCGCATCGCGCAACGACCTGCTTCTTGTTTCAACCGCCGACCTCTTCGAAGACCTGCAAGCTCTCCCATCGCGGGGCACCCTTCGCGCAGGGCGCCCCGCATTCTCGCTCACACCACCTGGTGCCGCCTGAACGCGCGGGCGGCCAGGGGCACGCACGCCGCCAGCACGAGGGCGTAGACGCACGCAAGCAGGCCCACGAGGTCGATCGCAAACGACCCAACCGGATACGATACGAGCGAGTTGAACAGCACCTGATCGTTCAAGCCGTTGATCGGAAACAGGTACAGCGCGTGCAGCAGCACGGCGTTGTCGCCGGAGGGGATCATGCCCGTAAGGAAGATGAGCGCCGCACAGGCGGCGAAGATGGCCAGCTGGGAGCGCAGCTTCGACGACAACAGCAGCGTGAGACCCGCCAACCCCAGCGTCATGAGGTAGGCTATCCCCACCGCCGTCCAGGTCGCCTCGGCCATCGTGAGGTCGTACGGGATGGACAGCGACAGCACCTGCACCGGCAGATCCCCGCCCTCGGCACCGAAGAACGCGAGCGCCGCGCCCATGATGATGAGCGTCGCCAGCGCGAAGTAGGCCGTGGCGAACGCGAGCGCCGCGACGATCTTCGCCGCCACCAGCTTCGAGCGACCGTAGCGCGACGAGAGCAGCACGGCGTCGGTGCGGTCTTGGTACTCTCCCGAGAACACGGGCGTGAGCGCGATGCAGACGGCCACCATCGCGAAGGCGAAGAACCCGAGGCATGCCAGCACGTCGCTCCATCCGCCCGCGTACCCGTAGGCCAAAGGCTCGCCTACCCCGCCCTGCTTCTCCGTCCAGTACGCGCGCTCGGCATCGGAATACGTCCACGTACCGCCCATGTCGTTGTCGAGCGTGCGCTGTAGCTTGCCCGCGACGGCTTCGTAGAACCCGTCGGCGGCGCCGTCGTCAAGCTGCGCCGCCACCTGGTACGGCTCGAGGGCGCCCACCTTCCACGGCGAAAGCAGGTAGGCATAGTAGGAGTCGTAGATCGCGCGGAACTCGTCTTCGTCGTACGCCTGAATCATGAGCGCATACGCCGCTTCATCGCTCAATCCGGCCACGTCGGCGGGATCCACTTTCGAGAACGCGAGCGCCTGGTAGGCGACCACCTCGTCCTGCACGCGCTCGACCGTCAACACGCCCTCGTGCGCGGCAGCCTTCTCCTTCTGGTGCGCGATGGCGGCGGTGCCGTTCAGCACCTCGCCCGTGTCGGACGCCGTCTTCGTCTGCACGATGTTGAGCGTCATGATCCCGCACAGCATCACGAGGATGCCTGCGCAGGCGATGAGCGACGTGCGGCGCACGAGCAGCTTCTTGAGTTCGAATCTCACCAGATCAAGCATGGTATATTCCTTCTCTCACCAGTTGAATAAAAGTCAGCGAGAAGCGTCGAGGTGCTCGAGATCGCCCCGTTTCGCGGCCGAGCGTGCTTCGCACGTGAGGGCAAGCGAAAAAGAGGCGAGATCGAGTGCATCGACGCTTCGCAGCGTCGGCACGCTCCGCTGTCCGTCAGGACAGCGGAACCACCTCGTCGCGGAACACGTACAGGTACACATCTTCCAGCGTGGGATCGAGCGCCCGCGCGCCGGCCACCGGAGCCTCGTCGGCCACGACGCGCGCCACCGCGTGCCCGTCGGCAGCGTAGTGGACGTTGCTCACGCAGCTCGCAGCCGCCAGCTCGTCGGCGCGGCGCGCGTCCACATGGCACTCCCACACCTTGCCCGTCACCGTCGCGACGATGTCCGTCGGCGCGCCCTGCATGATGAAGGAGCCGGCACGCATAACGAGGATCTCGTCGGCGATGTACTCGACGTCCGACACGATGTGCGTGGACAGGATGACGATCTTGTCTTGCGCGAAGCTGGCGATGAGGTTGCGGAACCGCACGCGCTCCTTCGGATCGAGCCCGGCCGTGGGCTCGTCGAGCACCAGCACCGCCGGGTCGTTCAGCACGGCCTGCGCTATGCCCAGCCGCTGCTTCATGCCGCCTGAGAACGTGCGTACCTTCTGCCGCGCCACGTCGGCGAGGCCCACCGTTTCCAGCAGCTCGAGCGAGCGGCGGCGCGCCGCGCGGCGATCGAGCCCCTTGAGCGCCGCCAGGTAGCACATGAAGTCGAGTGCCGAGAAGTCGGGGTAGTAGCCGAAGTCCTGCGGGAGGTAGCCCAGCCGGGCGCGGTACTCGTCGCCGAGCAGGTGCACGTCGCGGCCGTCGAAGCGTATCTCGCCGGACGTGGGGCGCAGCACGTCGCACACCATGCGCATGAGGGTGGTCTTGCCCGCGCCGTTCGCCCCCAGAAGGCCGTACACGCCGGGCGTCAACCGGGTCGACACGCGGTCGACCGCGATCTTCGATCCGAACTGCTTGGTCAGGCGGTCTATCGTCAGGTCCATGCCATGCTCCTTGTCATCATAGAGTCGTCGAATTCCGGGATTCGCCGGCATCGCCGGGCTCATCGGGCAGCCGACGCGGGGGCGAACACGTCGAGGCCGCCCTCGATACCGCGAATCCACGTGCGCACCTCGTGCGCGGCCCAGCCGAGCGAGCCCGCCGCCACAAGCGCCCATGCCCATGTCGACGCCTGGGCGTACGCATCGGGGACGAGGGAGAACGCCGCATACGTGCCCACGATCACCAGCAGCGCCCACGCGCACGACAGCGCCAGCGCCTGCGACGAGGGGCACCGGCGCGCCACGAGCAGCGCGCCCGCGCACGAGAGGAAGTAGGGAACGCACGCGTGCACGAGCGACGCGAAGGGATCGGCGCCGAGCATGACAGGCGCCGCGAACGCGATGGCGGTGACCGTCACCACGTCCGAACACCCCAGCACGATGAGCCGCGCCAGCGCGACCGCGCGGCAGTCGAAGCGGCAGGCGTACTCGAGTTCGGCCACGCGGTGCGCAGCGCTGGCCAGCAGCTCGGGCAGGCCCACGAGCACCGTCGCCGCCGCCAGCATGCCCGAGACGACCGGGATGCCGTGCGCCATGCCGCTCGACGGGAGGCAGAGGACCGCCATGACGGCCACGAGCGCGAGCTGGGCCACCCATACGCGCGGGTGAATGAAGCGCGCCTGAGCGGCGACGAACCCGGCGAACGTCGCCTCACGGCTCCGCTCGCCCACGGTTGCGCCCGCCGCGGCCTCCGCGCTCGCGCTCGACCGCTGCTCCGACGCCACCGCCGCGCGCACGGCGGCGAGGGCCGCCGCCTTCGACATCTCGTCCGGCGCGCCGCGCTCGGCACGGTAGTGCGCCCGCAGCAGCCGCTCCACGTCCCGCTTTCCCACGTCGCTCATGCTTCGTCCTTTCCTTCCAGCCCTCGCCGCAGCTCCGCGAGCGCACGGTTGAGCCGCCGGTTCACCGCGAACCGCGACACTCCCAGCACGTCCGCGATCTCGCCCACTTTGAACCCCTGGTCGAAGCGCAGCTCCACCACGTCTCGCAGCTCAGGGGGGAGCGCGTCAACCAGCGCATCCACCTCGCCGCCCCCGATCGCCATCGCCGGGTCGGCGTCGGGCGAGCCGTCGGGCACGTCTACGTCGAGAGGCCCGACGGGAAGCCGCCGCGCCCGCGCGGCGTCGATGCAGAGGTTGCGCGCGATGGTGAACAGGTACGCGAGCGGCTTGCCGTCGCGCGGCGAGCGCCCGCTGCGCACGAAACGCAGGAACGCCTCCTGCGCCACGTCCGGCGCGTCGTCGTAGGACGGAGCATGCCGCCGGCAGTACGCCAGCACGTCGTCGTAATGCTCTTCGACCAAGCGATCGAACGCCTCGCCGTCTCGCAGCCTGTTCTTCAAGCCCCGCTTCACCTCCTCTATCCTCTATAACGAATCCTACGATCGATCCGTGCGGGTTCAGCTGAAAATGTTTGGAAACGGCGAGTACCGCAACAAGGGAATCGTACCGTGCGCACGCTCCGACGCAGGCTACGAAGGCGTTGAATGCCGACACCCCTTCGATCGACGAAGGGGCGCATCAGATCGGTTGCGTGCGAACGCGGCGACTACGCACCGCTTTCCACCTTTCAGACCACGTGTGCGAAACGGTGGGAAATCGTCGTATGCCTCAGGTGGAACCGGGCGGGGGTCGGCCACCCCGTAGCACGGCGCAGGGACGGCTGTCGCACCCGCGAACCGCACCGGCACGCCCGGCGAGGTATAGAAACTTTGACCCCTCTGGATGTGGAAATGCAGGTGCGGTTCGGAGCCGCAGCCCGATCCGCTTCGCCGCTTGGAGGAGGAGCGCATCTTATCCCACGACCGTGCTTTTCTCGAATTCGATATCAGATAGCCTCTTCAGATCCTTCGTCGTGCTCAGCAATGCAACGTTCCAACATTCTCTCGATTGCGCCCACGTCGTACTCCCTTCCCCTGCTGTCAGTTGGCAGTCTGAGCAACGGAAGCCCGCACCGCTCGAGAACCGCATCCTTCATCCGATCCCGCTCGTATTGCTTCGTGCCTTCCTTATGGAACTGCCAAGCATCGACCTCGACGGCCAACAAGGGACGCTTGTTCATCTCGCGGAAGAAAAGGAAATCCACGTGCGTACGCGGGTTCCTCACGTACCTCTCCTCATGCGGCGACAGGACGACCCCGTCACCTACCAGCGTGGACAACCCCACATGGCACCGGAACGACACCTGCGCAAAACGGCCCGTTGCGAGCATATCCTCCAAAGCCGCCGCCATGAGGTTCTCGGAATCGTAGCGGGAAACGCGCGGTCGCTTGCCCAAATACCTCGCACGCTCTTCGGCGTATTCCTTGTACAGCAAGTCGAACACGGACCTGATTTGGCTTTGGACGATCTCGAATCCGTTGTACTCAATATAGCGCGCAAGCTCCTCGATATCGTTGTCCTTGCGTCCTCGAAGATTCTGTGATGCGACGACGCGAAGTTTCTTGACCGCACGGGAAACCGCAACGTTCACCATTTGCGGGTCGCCGACGAAGGATCCAATGGCATCCTCGACGGTGGAGAGCACGATGGCATCGTTCTCGCGCCCTTGGAACTTGTGGACCGTCGCAACCGAAACGCCTTCGGGAACCGCTTTCTTCAACTCGCACACCTGAGGATTGAACGGCGCTATCACGCCGATATCCCGAACCCCCGAATCGACCAGGTCAGGTATGATTTCGTCGCACACCACGGAGATCTGACGCATGTTCCTGCGCCCCCGCTCGTGGTTCCCCGACACGGTGCGATGGAAGGAGAGCACGTCGCGCTCCCCCTCGTCCTTCGTCATGATGACAAGATCACCGTCGTAGTACATCTTGTTGCAGAAGCCGATTATCTGAGGATGGCAGCGGTAGTGCTCTTTGAGCAAAGTCGGCTGCAATGCAGGCCAAAGGCAGAGAACCGACGTGAGCATGCTGTGCTTCGCATAGCGGTAGCAATCTGAGACGCGATGCTTGTCGGCAATGCGGTCCGTTTCGTCTGCACGCTCCCTCTTCACCACGTTGGCGAGCTGCTTATGGTCGCCTACGATGACCGCGTTTTTGGCGCATGCAAGAGCCAAGGCTCCAGCTGCCACGCTAATCTGGGAGGCTTCGTCCATGAGAACGCTGTCGTACCTAAAGCCCGGACCGAGGGAGGTCGTGATCGAGTGCGTCGTGCTCAACACCACCGGATACTCTTTCGCGAACGCCACCGATCTGCTCCAGAGGCCCCTCAACTCGAACGTCCTACGATCCCGATTCGCCGAGTAACGTTTTGCAAGCTGGGCTTTGAACGCCCGCATGGACTTCTCCTCGATAGTCGCCATGTTCGCCTCGAAGTCGTACGACCTTTCCTTGAGGAGGCGAGCCTCATCCCTCAACTCCCTTAGCTTCGCACGATAGAACGCGTCTTGCAGCAATGGCACGACGAGGAAGTCGTCACGTTTGACCGCATCAAGGTAGAACCCGCCGAAGAAAGCCCTGATGTAGGCGCGGTACAGAAAACCAACGGAACGACCCTCCTCGACGCGCTGACCCTCCCTAACCCAAAAACGCAGGATGTTTCGAGAAGCCCGTCCGAAGCGCGGATCATGCTGCTCGACGGTTCCTGTGCCAAGGCTCTCGGCATAGGCCTTGAAGTATCCGTATTCTCTTTCGTACGCGTCTATCGATGCGTCGATTTCGGCGAGACGCTCACGATCTTTAAAAGCTCGTCCCAATCCGCCCACCAACTCGCTCACCTCGGCGAGAAGCCTTTCACGATCCTCCGAAGCCATATCCCAGGCTTCGAGAGAATCTGGATAGGTCGGTTGGTTCCCGAAGAACTTCTCCTTGGTTTCGCCCCTCCCCAGTAGCGCGCAGACGAAATCCAAATCGTTCCGGCCCAACTTGTCCACAACGTTCTCTACGGCTGACACGTTGTTCGACACGACGGCCGTGGTTCTGTCCTGCATTATGTTGTTGGCGATGATGTTGAGAATGGTCTGGGTCTTCCCCGTTCCGGGAGGCCCCTGCACAACACTGAGCCTATCGGAAAAAGCTCGCTCGACGGCCTTCTTCTGGCTCGCATTGAGGCCAAAGGGATAGATGAGCGGCGCGGGATCGTCCTGCTGGGATCCAAGACATTCACCCGATAGGTAGCATGAGAGCACCGTTCCACTCGCGACCGCCCCGATGCCGTCGTAGCGCTCTTCCAAAATGGGCCTTTCCGTACGCTCGTTCAGAAGCTCGTCAGTGGATGCTAAGGCCCGCAGATAAGCAAATACATTTTTCGGACGAGGATCCTCAAGCATGTTCTCTTCGAGGGACACCTCGCCGATTCTGTACCTTTTACAGCTGCCATTCGAGAAGCGGACGGCCACATGGGCGTCGTAAACCGCTATGCGTTCCACATTGTCGAACGACCTGCCGCCCCTCCTGACAACCGTCCGACACGGATCAAGCGTTTCTTTCGGATGCTCCTCCATCACGCGAGTCACCCCATACGGATAGGCCTTCTCCCCCTTTTTGTGCCTGATCCAGCATCGATTCCCTGCTCGTTCGAACTCGTACACGTCGGCAGGTTCGGCTCCGAAAGGGACCGAACCGTTTTCCCTTATGAAAAACAACTGCTCGACGGGATCCGCTAGCTCCATGCGACCACCTCCAGGATAGTCAACGACACGAGGATGGCCAACGCCGTGCTTGCAAGGGTACCGACGAGGTAGCACTCGGCGAACTCCTTGTCATCGAGCATTTTGAAACGAGCGATGCTCTTGGCCGTCAACACGAAGGCGATCGCGCCGAACTGGCCGCAGAGCGCGAGCACGGAGATGATGGTTCGCTCAAGCATGCCTATCCAGCGTCCCGCCCGCAGCTCTTCGACCGTGCTCTCGCCATCATGCATCGCATCAGCACCCTCAATCCTCACCGATTCGAGCAGGAGGCGAACGAAAATCGCCCCCGGACGCCAGATGATCAGCAGCACCAGGCCCGTCGCCAAAGCCGTCGCAGCGGACGGCGGACTCATGACGCCGGCAAGAACCCCGACGACGCCGATCGCCGGCGAGCCGCCGCAGAACGCCGCGACCACCGCTGCGCACAATAATATGTGAAGCGTCTGATCGATCACGAAAACGACAAGCGATGATCCGGCTCGTTTCTCGAGTCGCGCCTTGCCGAAATCTATCAGCGCATGCGAAAGCGACAAGGCGAGCCAAACGGGAACGATGCTATCGAGCGGGAGCGTTAAGGAAACGAAAAGCGCCATGCACAGCGCATAGTACCCGCAATGCAAAGCGAGCAGGGTCCCGCTTTCGCCCTTGCCTCGAGCGACGCGGTTCGTCTGTAGATAGAAATCGGCGATGACGTGCCCTGTCAGCACGAGCACCAAAGCGAATCCCAGCGTCATAGAGCACTCACCGCCCAAACTCACGCATCGAGCAATAAGAGAACAAGGCTGCGGCGTTGCGCTCTTCGGCGACGCATCCCTGAGCGAGAAGGCGGTCGATCCCCTGACGCGACATACCGGAGCGTTGGGAAAGCGCATACGAAGCACCCACGAGATCCCCTTCGAGGTAGTGAAACGAACTGGCACGCTGTCCGACCTCGAGTCTCACCGGCTCCCAAAAGCTGTCCGCTCCGTCGTCAAGGGACGATAGCAAGCCCTTGAACAGATCCGATCCAGCCCGACGACGCGAAGCGCCGACCATACGGAGCTCTAGCAGATTTTTGCGTCGTGTTTTCAAGTTGTCCGAAAACATGTCACAACCCCAAGCGGCCAGCACCGGATAGAAGAACTCGACCGCAAGCGCCATGTCGTTTTGAGTCGCCGTCCTCATTTTGCCAATGCTCAGCGAGTGATCCATAAGGGTGGTCAGCACCTCGTCTGGAAGCCCCTCCGAGCGGAGAACAAGATCGAAGCGCCTCCTCTTCTGAGCCTCGAGGATAGCGGAGCGTGCATAATGGTAGGCTTCGCCGTCCTGGCTTGTGGACGCTCCTTCTTCAAGGCGCACGTCCCACGTCCCAACGCCCAAGCCGCCCCGAAGCACTCCAGGGCCAAGCAGGAAGCATAGAAAGCGATAGTAAAGGAAAGCTGTCGCAGGTTCTCGGAAAAGTCCTTGGACTTCGTCGCCTGCGCTGAAAACAACTTCCTTCTCGATGCCCTCCTTGAAGAGCTCGTTGGCGAAAAGAAGTGATTCGTTTGTCAGGTCCTGCAAATACCCACGTTCTTCCGCTCGGTACTTGCGAGATCCCTTGATGTCCGCAATGAGCGCCACATAGTACTGCATGAATCCCTCCTTGGCACGGAAGCTGTTTGCCAGAGGCTCTTACTATAGCAACAGAATATATTGCTTTCAAGAATAAGCAACGTTTTTTATTGCTAACCTTCATTAGCAATAAAAAACGTTGCTATGATAAGCTGCTCCTGCCGGATGTCTTCCGGACATGCGCGGCACCAATCTCGCCTACCGCCCGCAATAGCGGTACACTTTCCCAACCCTATCACCTTCGAGAAAGGAATTCCCTGTGAAGACGCTTGCCAAGATCAGCGACTTCGCGGGAAAGTACATGGCGATCATCGCACTCGCCGTTGCGATGATCGCCTTGGTCTTTCCCGCCGTGTCCGCCGTCGTGAAGACCAGCTACGTGAACATCCTGCTGGGCGTCGTGATGTTCGGCATGGGCATGACCCTCAAGCTGGCCGACTTCAAGGTGGTGTTCACGAAGCCGAAAGCCGTCATCGTGGGCATCCTGGCGCAGTTCGTCATCATGCCGGTGCTGGCGTTCCTGCTGACGATGGTGTTCCAGCTGCCGCCCGAGCTGGCCGTAGGCGTGATCCTCGTAGGCTCGTGCCCCGGCGGCACCAGCTCCAACGTCATGACGTATCTGGCGAAAGGCGACGTGGCGCTGTCGGTGGGCATGACCGCGTGCACCACCATCATGGCGCCTATCGTCACGCCGCTGCTCGTTCTGCTGTTCGCCGGCCAGACCGTGGACGTGAACGTGGTCGATATGTTCCTGTCCATCGTGCAGGTGGTGCTCGTGCCCATCGCGCTGGGCTTTCTCATCAACTACTTCTTCGAGAAGGCGGCTCGGGCCGCGTCGGCCGTTCTGCCGCTCGTGTCGGTGGTCGGCATCTCGCTCATCATCATGGCCGTGGTGGCCGCCAACCAGGCGAAGCTGCTGACGGTGGGGCCGCTCGTCATCGCCGTGGTGATGCTGCACAACCTGCTTGGTTACGCGCTGGGATACCTGACCGGGCGGGCGCTGCGCCTGTCGAAGGCCCAGATGCGCACGCTGTCCATCGAGGTGGGCATGCAGAACTCCGGCTTGGCCACCTCGCTCGCCACGGTGCACTTCGCAGCCATGCCGCTGGCCGCGGTGCCCGGTGCCGTGTTCAGCGTGTGGCACAACATCTCCGGCGCAGCGTACGCGAACATTCTCGCCCGCTCGGCCGGCAAAGACGCCGTCGAGGCGGACGAGGTTGAACAGGCTGCTGCGTAACGAGCACACGTTGCCGCGGGAAGGCCCGCGCGAAGCACACGAACGAAGCCTGCCGGCTTAGCGCATGGGGCGCAGGCCACTCGCTCCTCCGCCCGAACCACGCGTCACGAAATCGGCGTTTGGTGCCGGGGCGCCGCTGGCGTACAATCGAATCCAACATGAAAAGCATCGCGCGGCGAACGCACGCCCGACGGAAAGAGGACATAATGGCGGACACCACAAGTAGCATCGAGCTCGGCTTCATCGGGTTCGGCAACATGGCCCAGGCGATGGCGCAGGGCCTCGTGGACTCGGGCGCGCTCTCGGGCGAGCACATCCACGCGTGCGCGGGACGCTTCGACAAACTGCAAGCCACGGCCGAGAAGCTCGGCGTGAACGCCTACCGCGAGGCGGCCGAGGTGGTGGAGGCCAGCGACTTCGTCGTCCTGGCGGTGAAGCCCTACCTCATCGAGCAGGTGGTGGAGCCGGTGCGCGAACTGCTTGCCGACAAAGCCGTGATCTCGGTAGCCGCCGGGCGCGACTTCGCGTTCTACGAGGGCGTCCTCGCCCCGAACAGCCGCCACCTCAGCACCATCCCCAACACGCCCATCGCCGTGGGCACGGGCGTGATCGCCTGCGAGCAGCGCCACTCGCTCACCGACGAGGAGCTGGAAGCGTTCGAGAACCTGTTCGGCCGGATCGCACTCATCGAGTGGGTCGACGGCAAGCTGCTTTCCACGGCCAGCTCCATCGCCGGCTGCGGCCCCGCGTTCGCCGCGATGTTCCTGGAATCGCTCGGCGACGCCGGCGTGAAGCACGGCCTGCCGCGCGCCACCGCCTACCGCCTCGCGGCGCAGATGATGATGGGCACCGCCAAGCTTCATCTGGAAACCGGCACGCATCCCGGCGCGATGAAGGACGCCGTGTGCTCGCCGGGCGGCACCACCATCAAGGGCGTGGCCGCGCTCGAGAAGGACGGCTTCCGCGGATGCGTGATCGACGCCATCGACGCTATCGAAGGCGAGTAGTCTCTAGGCGCGTCGCGCAGCAGAACCGCCTCCTCAAAACGCTGTCGCCCGAAACGGACGGTTTTTCGCGAAAAACCGTCCGTTTCGGGCGACAGCGGGCTCTCACGACGAAGGGGCCTGCCGCGGGGCAGGCCCCTTCGCGTCGCGGCTCCCTAGAATCCGAACATCGCCGTCGTCAGGTAGCGCTCGCCCGTGTCGGGGAGGATGACGACGATGGTCTTGCCCTTGTTCTCAGGACGGCGCGCCAGCTGGGTGGCGGCGGCCACGGCCGCGCCCGACGAGATGCCCACGAGCAGGCCCTCCTTCGCCGCCAGCTCGCGACCCACCGCGAACGCGTCCTCGTCGGCGACGGCGATCACCTCGTCGTACACCGCGGTGTCCAGCGTGTCGGGCACGAAGCCCGCGCCGATGCCCTGGATCTTGTGCGCGCCCGCGCGCCCCTCGGACAGCACCGGCGACGCGGCCGGCTCCACAGCCACCACCTGCACGTCGGGGTTCATGCGCTTGAGGTACGCGCCGGCGCCGCTCACCGTGCCGCCCGTGCCCACGCCCGCCACGAAGATGTCCACGTCGCCGCCCGTAGCCTCCCAGATCTCGGGGCCCGTAGTGGCTTCGTGGACAGCCGGGTTCGCCGGGTTCGTGAACTGCCCCACGATGAACGAGTTGGGAATCTCAGCCGCCAGCTCTTCGGCACGCGCAATGGCACCCTTCATGCCCAGCGCGCCGTCGGTGAGCACCAGCTCGGCGCCGTAGGCCTTCATGAGATTGCGGCGCTCGACGGACATCGTCTCGGGCATGGCGATGATCAGGCGCATGCCGCGTGCAGCGGCGATGGCGGCCAAGCCGATGCCGGTGTTGCCCGACGTGGGCTCGATGAGCACGGTGTCGGCGTCTATCTTGCCGGACGCCAGCGCGTCGTCGATCATCGCCTTCGCGACGCGGTCTTTGACGGAGCCGGCCGGATTGAACGACTCCACCTTGCCCACGATGACGGCTTCCAGGTTGTTGTTCTTCTCGTAGTTCGTCAGCTCCACGAGCGGCGTGCCGCCGATCAGCTCCGATACGCTTTTGTGCACGGTCATGATGCGCCTGCTTTCCCGTCTTCCGATCGCGCGCCGCGCGGGCGCCGACCGATGCCCGCGCGCGGCGGGCTCCCTATGCGTCGCACTAAATCCTACTGTATCACTATGTATTAGTCAAGCAGCTGTCGACGGCATCGATCTCGAAGCCTTCCGCATCCAACCGAGGCTTTTCCACCGATCCGCGGTCATTATAGCTCTTCCATTCGATGGAGCCCATCGGGAAGAACAGGAGATCGAGCCCTCGCAACGCGAGAGCGCAGAACGAGCTTCCCGGATGCAAGGAGATGCCGACGCCACGCTGCTGGCCTCCGAGGTCATCCTGCAAGAAGCGGAGGCAGCGGGGTTCTGGGGCTAGGCGCCCTCCCCTTCGGCTCGCTGCTCGGCCAGCAGCAGGTCCACCATGCGGCCGTAGCTGCGCATGCCGTCGGCCTGGTCGTTCGCCTTGAGGTAGGTGTCGTTGGCGGCGTTGGAGACGTCTTGGATCGGGCCCTCGTACTGCGCCCAGTGCTCCGCGCGCTGGGCGAGATCGCGCCGCACCGCCGCCGACAGCCCCGAGCCGATCGCCTTCGCCGCCTCCGAATCCACCTTCCTCAGCGCCGATACGGCGTTGTCGTACGCCAGCAAGTAGCCGCTGTAACGCATCAGCGCGTCGTCCGACTGCTTGCAGGCCAAATACGCGATGAAGTTCGCCTCGTCCTCGCGCATGAAGCCGCACTGATGCGCCAGCTCGTGGGTCATGGTCCACGGAACGACGAAGAACGGGTTGTCCACGTTGATGTTCGACTCCATCGTGAAGGGGAAGAACATGCCGCCGATGTTCGCGTACGACATCAGCTCGGAGGCGAGCACCGGCTTCGGCGGCGAGTACAGCGGCCGATCCAGCACCGGGTACTGCTCGGCCAGCTTCCGCATGGCCTCCACCGACTCCTGCGCGTACTGCTCGAACTGGCCGGGCTCGGCGTCGAACAGGTCCGCGTCGTCGCCCAGCTGCGCTCGCGTCTGGCCCAGGTCGTCGGCCAGGGAGGACGCGAGCCGCACGAGCTCCTCCTGGCGCTGCGCCGCATCAACGTCGGCTTCTTCCACATCGTAGCCGGTGTGCCGGGTGAAGGTGTAGCGGTAGTAGTTCAGTCCGCACAAAGCGGTGAACAGGAAATACACCACGCAGCAGATGGACACAGCCCCCATGACGGCACGGTAGGCGACCGTACCGCGCTCGCCCTTGCTCACGACGAGCTTGCGGACGCAGTACACGACGTATCCCACGCAGAACAGCAGGAACAACGCCGCAACCCACTCGGCCACCGAGAAGCTCACAAGCGACGGCAGAAATCCCACGACGCTGGACAGCGCCGGGTACACGCCCTGGGCGTACACGTGCTCCGCCCAATCGGGATACTTCCGCGCGTACGAGGTCGCCGCAAGCGCGACGATGCCGAACGGTACGAACAGCATCCGCTTGAGCAAGAACTTCCGTATGCCGCGCTTCGGTTCGTCGGTTTCCATAGGGTGACAGTATAGCCCGACGAAGCACGCGCACCGCTCCCCCGCCACCATCCTCACCGCATCACCCAAAGCGATGAGCGGGTAGCGCCAGACGCAGACGGGACCGCTGCAAGAAACCCGGGCGTTTCTGCACAAAAACCCGCGACGTTTGATATCGAAGGGGCCGAACGCTGAGAGCCGTCGACAGCGCGTCCCCAAAATGCCCGATCAGGATCGCAGGCTCTCGCAGCCGCAATGCGGGAGATAGACGCGAAGACCTTCCAAAGCCATACGTCGGCGTTTTTTGTGCAGCGCGCAGCGTTTTTCGTGCACGGCAGACCGAGACGGGCAACCCGAGAGCAAGCCCAAACTCCCGCCAACGAGGGTGCGCAAGCGGGAGCGACTCGCACCCTACAGGTCGTCCACCAGGGCGCTCGACTTGGCGTAGGCGGTGCTGCGGGCTTCGAAGAAGTCGGTCTTGATCATGTTCGCGTTCGAGAACTGGCTCACCCACGACATGCTCTCCGGCTCGCGCTCGTGTCCCTCGTACAGCGGCTCGAAGCCCAGCTGGGCGCAGCGCAGGTTGCCCAGATACTGGATGTAGTCGGTGACCATCTGCTTGTTGAGGCCGGCCACGTCGTCGCCGATGGCGTAGTGGCCCCAGCGTATCTCTTGCTCGCAACCCTCCTTGATCATGGCGCGGTACTCCTCCACCAGCTCGGGCGCGAACAGTTCCGGCTCCTCCTCCTTCAGCTCCAGCAGGATGTTACGGAACAGCCACAGGTGCGTGTTCTCGTCGCGGTTGATGTAGCGGATCTCCTGCACCGACCCCGGCATGAGGTTGTTGCGCCCCAGATTGTAGAAGAACATGAAGCCGCTGTAGAAGTACACGCCCTCCAGGATGTAGTTCGCCACCAGCACGCGCGCCAGCGCCTCGGGGCTCTTGTCGTCCTGGAACTGGTTGTACAGGTTGCCAATGAACTCGTTGCGCGCCAGCAGGTGCTCGTCCTCCTTCCACTGGTACAGCACGTCGTTGCGCTCCTGCGGCTCGCAGATGGTGTCCAGCATGTAGCTATAGCTCTGGCTGTGCACCGTCTCCTGGAACGTCTGGATGGCCAGGCAGAGGTTCACCTCGTTGGCCGTGATGTACTCGCCCACGGCAGGCAGGTTCGCCGATTGCAGGCTGTCGAGGAAGATGAGGAACGACAGGATCTTGTCGTAAGCGCGCCGCTCGGCCGCGGGCAGCTTGCGGTAGTCCTTGATGTCCACCCCGAGGTTGATCTCCTCAGGTATCCAGAAGTTGTTCATGGCCTGGCGGTACCAGTCGCTCACCCACTCGTACTTCATATTGTTGAAGTCGTTCAGGTTCGTCGTATTCCCCCCGATCATCCGCCGATCCAGCACATCGGTATCCCCCAAAGGATTGAACAGCGGCTTCTTCTTCAACTGGCTCATACAAACTCTTCCTTCCAGAAAATCAGCTACGAACAAACAAAAGCCTCCTGGGCGAGCGAAGCGACGCCCGTCCAGGTCGAACCACGACCAGGGAGGGGGTGCCCGGCGTGTTCACCAAGCGACCTGCTTGCAGGCAGCCGGGGCGCAGTGCCCACCAAGCGAGTTCCATCACGTCGGGGCTGGGTGCGGTGCCCACCAAGCGAGTTCCGCAGCGAAGCGAGGACTGTCTGAGCGACTGGGCATTGCCCCCAGCCCCATCTCACAGGTGGAACCCGGCGACTGGGCACCGCACCCCGGCTGCCGTCGCGCAGGTGGAGCTCAGCGACTGAACATGCCGGACCCCCTCCCGTCCCCCAGGTTCAACCTACGACGAACACACTTCGCACTCTTCCACTTCCAGGCTCTTCGACCGCACGTAGTAGATGGTTTTCACGCCTTCCTCCCAGGCCAGCAGGTACAGATCCAGCACGCGCCTGAACGTGTACTCGTTCGTGATGTACAGGTTCATGCTCTGCGCTTGATCGATGTGCCGCTGGCGCACGCCGCAGGCGCGCACCGACCACGTCTGGTCGATGAGATGGGCGTTCTTGTAGTACCAGAACGTGTCCATCGACAGCTCGGGCGCCACACGCGGCATGAGGCCGTTCTTCTTCTCCTCGAGGAAGTAGCGGTTCATCACCGGGTCGAGCCCCGCAGTGGTGCCGGCGATGATGCTGGTGGAGCTGGTGGGCGCCACGGCCAGCAGGTAGCCGTTGCGCAGGCCGTGCTCGGCCACGTCGCGCGCGAGCTCGGCCCAGCGCCCGTCCGTAAGGCCGCGGTCGCGGAAGTACTCGCCCGTCTGCCAGCCGCTTCCCTCGAAGAAACCGTACGCGCCTTTCTCCCGCGCGATGGCGCAACTCGCGCGCACCGCCGCGTAATGCACGTCGCCGAACACGCGCTCGGCGAAGGCCAGATGCTCTTCGCTCTCCCACCGGATGCCGCTTTTCGCCAGCAGATGGTGGTAGCCGCTCACGCCCAGGCCAATGGGACGGTACTGGCGGTTGTTGATCTCGGCGTAGGGCACCGGGAAGAAGTTGAGGTCGATGACGTTGTCCAGCGCACGCACCGCGCTTTCCGTGACGTGCGCAAGCTCGTGCGGATCGTCCATGTCGATATGGCCCAGCGACAGGCTGGCCAGGTTGCACACCACGAACGCGCCCGGCTTCGTCACGGTGACCACCACCTGCTCGCCGTCCACGTCCTCGATGCGCTGCTCGAGCTGCTCGATGGCGCCCATGTTCTGCGCGATCTCGGTACACAGGTTGCTGCAGTAGATCATGCCTCGGTGCTTGTTCGGGTTCGCCCGGTTCACCGCGTCGCGGTTGAAGGTGAACGGCGTGCCCGTTTCCACGGCGCTCTTGATGATGAGGCGGATGACGTCCTTGATGGGGATCGCGCGCTTCTTGATGCGCGCGTCGGCCACGCACTCCAGGTACTTGCGCGTCCATTCCTCGCCGTAGCAGTCCTCCAGCGCGTAGCCTTTCACCGTGAGGATCTCGTGCGGGCACATGAGGTACCAGTCGCCCTCGATGTTGTCGCGCGCCTGCTGCCAGAAGTAGTCCGGATAGCACACGGCCGGGAACACGTCGTGCGCCTTCATGCGGTCGTCGCCGTTGTTCGTGCGCAGGGCCAGGAACTCGGGCAGGTCGCGGTGCCACGCGTCGAGGTACACCGCCACGGCGCCCTGGCGCATGCCCAGCTGGTCCACCGCCACGGCCGTGTCGTTGGCCAGGCGGATCCACCGGATGACGCCGCCGGCCGCCCCGTCGAAGCCGCGGATGGCGCTGCCGCTGGCGCGCACCTTGCCGAAGTACAGGCCCATGCCGCCGCCGTACTTGCTCACCTTCGCGAAGTTGTCGATGCTGCGGTAGATGCCGTCCAGGCTATCGGGCACCGTGTCGATGAAGCACGACGACAGCTGATGGAACGGCTTGCGCGCGTTCGACAGCGTGGGCGTGGCCATGGTCACTTTCAACGTGGACAGCATGTCGTAGAAGCGGCGCACCCACCCCATGCGCTCGGACGCGCGCTCCTCCATAGCGAGGTGCAGCGCGATGCCGAGGAACATCTCCTGCGGCGACTCCAGCGGCGCGCCCTGATGCGTGCGGATGACGTAGCGGTCGAGCAGCAGCTGCAGGCCCGCGTAGGTGAACAGGTCGTTGCGGCTAAGATCGATGAAGCCGGCCGCCTCGTCCAGCTCGGCGGGCGTGTAATGCTGCAGGATGTAGTCGCCGTACAGGCCTTCTTCGGTAAGGAAGGCCACCTTCTGCGCGAACGTCTCGATGTGCCGGGCTGCCAAGCGCTCGGCCAGCGCGCGGTCGAACTGCACCATCAGCAGGCGCGCGGCGATGATCTCCCAGCGCGGCGCCTCCTGCGTGGTCAGCTCCACCGCCGCCTTCACCAGCATGGCCAGCAACTGGCCGTCGGCAGCGTCGGGCTTGGCGAACGACTGGAACTTGGCGCTGAGGTGGGCAAGCTCGTACTCCTCGCCGGGGAACTCCTTCTGCACCGACGCCAGCACGCCCGGCAGCGCGGGCACGCTCGGCAGCTGGGCGCACAAACGCTCGCGCGCGACGCGCTTGCGGGCGCGGTCCTCGCGGTACAGGATGTAGCTTTTCAGCTCCTCGTAATGGTTCGCTTCCATGAGGGCGCGCTCCACGAGATCCTGCACGTCCTCCACCGAGACGGAGCCGCCTTCGCCCTGCTCCGCGCTCGCCATCGCGCGCTCGATGCGCGCGATGAGGCGGTCGGCCTCCTCGTCGTCCAGAACCTTGCCCACGCTGGCGAAGGCCGCGCCCATGGCGCGCTTGATCTTGCCGGCCTCGTAGGCTTCCACGGTGCCGTTGCGCTTGGAAATCTGCATGATGTCGTCTCGCCCTTCGTTCTCCGATTGCGGTGCGTTTTGAGAGCGACCATCGTATCACAATATGTTACAAAAATCGCAACATATTGGGGAACGGATAGGCAACGCCCACCACATCGACGAAGGCAACTGACCCGCCGAGCGCGCAAGAAACGGCAGGCGACGCAGGGCGGTCGCCTACTTCTTCGCG
Source organism: Eggerthella lenta DSM 2243 (assembly GCF_000024265.1). NCBI lineage: Bacteria > Bacillati > Actinomycetota > Coriobacteriia > Eggerthellales > Eggerthellaceae > Eggerthella > Eggerthella lenta. The sequence continues at coordinate 2,692,691 of NC_013204.1, forward strand.
CGATCGTACTAGTCGGCGCCGACGACCACTTCCACGGAGCTCCCGTCCCCCACGACATCCCCTCCACGAGGGGCTCGACGGTTTCGATGCCCAACTCGTCGGCCACCTCCTGCGCCTGCGGGCGATTGCCTCCTCGCTCCGAGAACCGTCACGAGCAGTGCACGCCTTGCCAAGCGCGAAGGTGCGGTTCGGCTGCTGGGGTATAATCTTGCATACGTGGGAAGGGGATGCATGAAATCGCTGGAACGGGTGCACGGGACGACCGGCATCAAAATCATCATCGGCTCGGCTTTTTTCTGGGCTTGGCTCGACGCGTTGTTCATGAGCATGTTTTTCGTCCGGCCGGAGGCCGAGGGCTTCATGGCCGAGATGGCCACTATAGCCGTGTTCGGTCTGAGCCTGCCGTGGCTCGCGCTGTCGCTGGCCAAGCCGGCCGCATGCAACGGCCTGCTGGCGAAGAAGCGCGTGCCGCTCGCGTTCGCCGCGCTGGGCACGGCGGGCTCGCTGCTGCTCCTGCTTGCCGGCATCAACCTCAACTGGATCGCGCTCGTCGCCGGCGGAACCTGCGCCGGCGCGTTCATGGCAGCCTACCAGCTGGCATGGGGCGCTGCGTACTGCCACGACGGCGAGCGGAGCGCGACGCCCTACGTGGCCGGCGGCTTCGCCTGCGCCATCGTCGTCGACGCGCCGCTTCTGTTCATGATACCCGAGGCCGCCGCCGTGTTCTCGGCGCTGCTGCCCCTCGTCTCGGGCGCGTTGTTCGCGAGCATCGACCCCCAGTTGCGCACGTACCGCCGCACCGCCCCCGTCGACCCGCTGCCGAAGCGGAGCGTCCGCTCGCGCCTGAAAGCGCACCTCGGAACCTCGATGATGCTGTTGTGCGCCGTGGCCCTCGTCATGACCGGGTTCGGCTACCTGCAGCACCTCGTTTCGTTCTCGCCTATCGCCAGCGACGGCTATCCCAACGGCATCCTCGTGCAAGTCGCGCGCGGCGTCACGGCGGTGCTCGTGTTCGCCATCGTCGTGTTGGGACGGCGCCGGGCAAGCGCGGTGTACCGCGTGGGGCTCCTGGTCATGATCGCCGGCTTCATGCTGATGGCGTTTCTGTTCGGCACGAACCTGTTCTGGGTGTCGGGCGCCATCATCATCAGCGGCTACACGATCCTCGACCTGCTCATCTGGGTCGCCTTCTCGCAAATCGCCTACGCGCAGTCGCGCGACCCGCTGAAAACCATCGCGCTCATGCGGCTGCTGGCCGTGCTGTGCTACCCGGTGGGCGCCGTCGCGGGCATCATGCTGGTAGGCAACGGCGAGACGATGCACGGCAACGTGGCGGCCGAGACCACCGTGGTTGGCTACCTCGTGGTCATCGCCACCGTGCTGCTGCTCAGCAGCGAGGACATGTGGATGCTGACGGGGCGCCAGCAGCCGAGCCTTTCCGGCGACGACCGCGCCACCCAGGAAGAGCGCATCGACGCCTGGTTCGACAGCATCGGCCTCACTGCGCGCGAGCGCGAGATCGGCCTGCTGCTGGCGTACGGCCGCACGCAGCCCTGGATCGCCGAGCGCCTCAGCATATCGGAGAACACTGTGGGCACCCACGTGCGCCACATCTACCAGAAAGCGGACGTGCACGATCGCCAGCAATTCATAGATTCGGTTCTTTCACCTGATCAGACGGCATCACCCGAACCACGTGATCAAGCCCGCTAGATCACGGGACCTGCCTGATATTCGCAAATAAGGTCATTTGCGCGTTGTGCGGCCGCGCGTCTTCCCGCACCCTGCTTTCAGCGCAACGCACCGTTGCGCAGCCCGCCCCGCGGGCGCAAAGGGAGAGGGCCCGCGAAGGGTCCCGAGGGAAGGGGTATCTGGATGGATATCAACCGCAGGAATTTCTTGAAGGGCGCGCTCGTCACCGGCGCCGCCGCAGCCGCCGCCGTCGCGCTTCCGGCATGCAGCCCGGCCGCATCGTCCGACGCATCCGACGCCAAGAGCTCGTCGAAGGGCGGCGAGACGACCGGCGCGAAGCATACGTGGGAAGTCGCGCCCGAGCCCATCGCCGACATCGCCGAGACGCAGGACTTCGACGTGGTGGTCGTAGGCGCGGGTCTGGCGGGCATCAACGCCACCGAAGCCGCCGCCCGCAACGGCGCGAAGACGGTGGTCATCGAGCGCAACACCACGTTCTCCGTGCGCGGCGTGGACGTGGGGCACATCGGCAGCAAGCACCACAAATCGAACGGTTTCGACCTCGACCCGCGCGTGGCTGCGCGATTCCTGCACCAGGCGTCGCACCAGACCACGAACTACGACCTCATCTACGTGTGGGCGTCGCGCTCCGGCGAGGTGTTCGACTACATCGAGGATCTGGGATCCAAGAACGGCGTGAGCATGGTGCCCGCGCTGTCCGGCACCGCGAAGTACGGCAACTGGTCCACGCTGTCCGACCGTTGGCGCGTCTATCCCGATGCCGTCTCCTTCGTGCGCGGCGGCGAGACGTACGACATGCGCGATGACGGCCAGCCGGTCAACGTGACGCTGGGCGAGCTCGTGTACAACTCCGCCGTGGACAACGGCGCCGAGTTCGTGTTCGAGGCGCGCGCCGAGCAGCTGGTGGGCGACGCGGCAAGCGGCATCACCGGCGTCGTCGCCACCACGAAGGACGGCAAGCACGTGCAGTACAACGCCAAGAAGGGCGTGATCCTGGCCACGGGCGACATCGGCGGCAACCAGGAGATGGTCGACGCGTTCTGCCCCATCTCGAACCGCTCGGACTCCAACTGCTACGCGCCGGCCGGGTTCAACAACGGCGACGGCCTGCTCATGGGCATGTGGGCCGGCGCGGCCATGTCGAAGAGCGAAGCCGCCCCGATGATCCACCAGTTCACGCTGGACACGCTCGAGTTCAACCTGACCTCGTTCATCATGAGCTGGCTTGCCGTGAACGCCAACGGCGAGCGCTACGGCGCCGAGATGCCCTTCGAGCCCATGCTGACGAACGCCCGCATGAACACCCCGGGCAACGTGGCCTGGTCCATCTTCGACTCGGACTACGAGACCTACATCATGCAGCAGCAGCCCGAGCGCTACGATCGCTTCACCGACGGGCTGGACGCCGTCATGGAGAAGTGGCTGGGCAACGGCAAGCTGATCAAGGCCGACACGCTGGATGACCTGGCCAAGCAGCTGGACATCCCGGCCGACACGTTCAAGGCCACCGTCGAGCGCTACAACAGCATGGCCGAGGCCGGCGAGGACGTCGACTTCGACGTGCCCGCGCAGTGGCTCGCGCCCGTGAAGACCGCGCCGTTCTACGCCACGAAGAACGTGTGCTCCACGCTGACCATCCCCTTCGGCCTCCACGTGAACGCCGACTCCCAGGTGCTCACCGCCGAGGACGAGCCGATTCCCGGCCTGTTCGCCATCGGCAACGTGCAGGGCGACTTCTTCGGCAAGGACTACCCGGTGCACTGCCCCGGCGTCAGCCACGGCCGCTGCGTGACGTTCGGCCAGCTGGTCGGCGAAGCTTGCGCCAAGGACACGACCATCGGCGAGCTCGACTTCGCCTAAGCGCGAGCGACCGACCCACGAAGGCGGGACCCCTCCCTCTTCCGCCTTCTTCTCGATGCGGCCGTCCTCCGGGGCGGCCGCGGTCGTTTCGCGGCCCACAGGGTTCCCGCCGATACCGGAGGCCCTTGTCAGCCGATCGCCGCCAGCTCCAGCCGCAAGCACAGCCAGCGCTCGCCTTCGCGCTGTTCCAGGCACGCGTCCAGCGTGCCGCCCATCTGCCCGACCAGCGAGCGCGCGATGGCCAGCCCCAGGCCCGACCGCTCGCCCGAGCGCGCCGCGTCGGCGGTGTAGAAGGGCTCGAACAGCCGTTCGACCTCGCAGGAGAACGCCGCGTCGACATCGTTCGCGAACGTCGCCGTCACGCGGCCGCCGAGGGCCTCCCCCACCTCCACGTCGAAGGTCGAGCGCGCGTACTTGCCGGCGTTGTGCACGAGGTTCTCCACCACCCGCTCCAGCGCGCCCTCGTCGCCCCGCACGCGAACCGGCCGGTCGGGCACGCGCAGGCGCACTTCCAAACCGCGCTCCTCGAACAGTCGGTAGCGCCCCGCCACCGACTCGCGCACCAAACGGCCCGCCTCCACCGGCTCGCACGCCAGCGGCGCATCCTCGTTGCGTGCCTGTGACAGCTCGTAGAACTGCGCGATCAGCCGCTGCAGCGCGTCGGCTTTGCGGCGCACCGTGGCAAGCGACGCGCGCGTATCGGCGTCCATGCCCTCTTCATCCAGAAGCGCCAAGTACCCCACGATAGCCGTCAGCGGCGTGCGGAGGTCGTGGCTGATGGATTCCACCTGGGCCTTCAGCTCGGCCTCGTGGCGCGCGTACGCAACCCCCTGCTCGCGCACGGCCGCAAGCGCATGGTTCACGGTGCCCAGCAGCGCCTCCAAGTCCTTGTCGGGCTGCGGCAGCTTCACGATGCGGTTGTCCTCGAGGCCGCGCACGATTTCGGCCAGCTCGCCGTTCGCCCGCCGAAGCGAGCGCTTGAGCAGCGCACAGCGCACAGCGAAGAACACCGCCGCTCCCAGCGCCAGAACCGCCACCGCCCCGAGGACTGCCGTCATTGCCGCATCCTTTCCCGTCGCGCCCCTACAGCTCCCTCTTGCTTGCGCGCCACAGGCCCGCGATGCCGAACACCGCTACGCCTGCGAACCCCGCGATCAGGCACTTCGCCAAACCCGCCGGCGTGTCCCACAGAAACTCGGCCAGGCCGCTCTGGTTGATGGCCACCTCGTTGGAGAAGAAGTTGTACGGCAACCAGCTGGCCAGCGCGCCCACCGGCTCCACGACCATTCCCACCGCGTGCAGCGCCGAAGGCACGATGGCCACGATGGCCAACCACACCAGAAACGCAGCGCTCGTCTTCGGCAGCACGGAGCACACCGCAACGCCCAGCACAACGCAGGCGACGGTGAACGGCAGCGCCGCCGCCACGCCCTTGAGCAGGATGGGCACCGCGTCTGCGGGCCCCTCCAGCAGCAGCACGGCGCTGCCCACGTACACCGCCAGGATCACCATCATGCTGGCCAGCCCCAGCCCCGTGGACACAAGACACTTGCCCACGAACAGATCGCGTCGCGAGCAGCCGTCCGCGACGGCGTTCTTGAACGTGCCGTCCTTCCTATCGTCGGCGAACAGCACCCAGACGAGCAGCCCCGCCAGCAGAAACAGCGAGGGCAGCATCGAGATCAGATTGCTGAGCGAGAACCGCACGGTGGCGTAGGGGAAGTCGGGCGTGCTCGCCATCGCCCACAGCAATACGCTCGACAACAGCACGATAGCGCACAACACGCCGGTGAACAGGTACAGCTCCCGGCCGTGCACGATGCGGTAGAGTTCGCTCTTCGTGTAGTTCAGCATCATGCGACCCCCTTCTCCTTCAGCTCGAGATAGTACTGCTCGAGCGACATCTTCCTGCGCTCCAGCTTGGACACGTCCATGCCCGCTCGGACTGCCAGGCCGCTATACGCCTCGATGCCCGCCGCCGGGTCGAAGATGCGCACGGTGCCGTCCAGCAGCACCAGGTAGCGCTCATGACGCAGCTCCTTCTCCAGCAGCGCGGTGAAGCGCGCGGCATCCGACACGGCGATGTCCACGTAGTCGGCGCACCGCTCTTGCAGCGTGCGCGCGCTCACCTGCTCCACCACGCAACCCCGTTTCAGGAACGCGTAGGTCGTGGCCATCTGCTCGAGCTCCGCCAAGTGGTGGCTCGATATCACGATGGTAATGCCCTTGTCGCGGTTGAGCCCTTGGAGGAACGCGCGCATCTCCACGATGCCGCTGGGGTCGAGGCCGTTCGTGGGCTCGTCGAGGATCAGCACCTCCGGCTCGCCCAAAAGAGCCATCGCCAAACCAAGACGCTGCTTCATGCCCAGGGACAGCGTGCGGCAGCGCCGATCCTTCGCATACGCCAGCCCCACGGTGTCCAGCACGCGCGCCACCGCGTCCTTGCCCGGCACGCCCTTGCGTATGCGGCAGCATTCCAGGTTCTTCTCCACGCTCAAACCCGGATAGAAGCCGGGGCTCTCGATGATGGAGCCGATGCGCGTGCGCTGGCGCTCCAACTCGCGCGGCTCGTGCGCGCCGAACAGGCGCACCTCGCCCTCCGTGGGAAACGCCAGCCCGCACAGCAGCTTGAACAGCGTCGTCTTGCCCGCGCCGTTGTCGCCCACCACGCCGAATATGTCGCCGCGGCGGACGCTCACGTCCGCGTCGTACAGCGCGCAGACGTCCCCGCCGTAGCGTTTCGTCAGCCCCCTCGTCTCGATCACCGTGTCCATGGAATCGTTTCTCCCTTTCTTCCGCTTGCCTTGTCGTCTTGGGGAAACGATACGATGCAGCCTGGAAATAAGTCCTCAAGAAAGGTTAAGGAAAGCGTAAAGGCCCGCATCATGCCAGCTTGAAGCCGATGCCCCACACGGTTTTGATGTAGTCGCCCGCCCCTCCGGCCGCCGCCAGCTTCTTGCGGATGTTGCTGACATGCACGTTGACGGCGTTCTGCTCGCCGTAATAGCCGTTTTTCCACACCAGCTCGTACAGCAGCTCGCGCGAGAACACCTTGTCGGGCGAGCGCATGAGCACGTGCAGGATGTCGAACTCGTGCGCGGTCAGCGCCACCTCGGCATCCCCGAGCGTCACGCGGCGGCGCGCGACGTCCAGCCGCAGGTCGCGATGGACAAGCGCCTCGTCGTCGGGGCAGACGCCGCCCGCGCCCGCAGCCGCGCTCGCTCCCGCAGCGCGGCGCAGCACCGCATGAATGCGCGCGGCCACCTCGTCGGGGTCGAAGGGCTTCGTCACGTAGTCGTCCGCGCCGGCCGCGAGCATGCCCACCTTGTCGGCCGAGCCCGCCTTCGCCGACACCACGATCACCGGCACGCGCGAGGCCAGCTCGTCGCGCATGCACGCCATCAACGTCGGCCCATCCATGCCCGGCAGCATCATGTCGAGCAGAACCAGATCGAACGCCGCGCGTTCCATCTGCAGCAGCGCTTCGGTGCCCGAATACGCCTGCACGCAGCCGAATCCCTCGCGCGCGACGATCTTCGCCAGCAGCGCGTTGATGTCCGCGTCGTCCTCCACGATGAGAATGGTGCGCTCGCCCACAGCCCGCTCCTTCCGGCGCCGCTCTTCCGTAACCGTTTCAGGATACCCGAAAGGAAACCGCACGACCACGGAGAGCCGGCGACGCGCTATCATAGCTGCGACCGAACGAAAGGACCGATCCATGACCATCGAAGACCCCCGCACGCGCAACCCCTTCGACCGCGAGGCGCTCGCCCGCCGCGCGCTGGAGCTGCACGGCATGAAGTACAACTGCGCCCAGGCGGTCGCCTGCACGCTCGCCCCGCTGATCGGCGCCGACGAGGAGCTGTGCTTCCGCGCTGCCGAGGGACTGGGCGGCGGCATGGGCGGCCTCACCGAAACCTGCGGAGCCGTATCGGGCGCCGCCATGGCCATCGGCCTGGCGAACAGCAACGGACAAGACGACCGCACCAGCAAACAGGCGACGTACCGCATCGTGCGGAAGCTCGTGAACGATTTCCGCGAGCAAAACGGCTCCACCCTGTGCCCTGAGCTCAAGGGGATCAAGACCAAGCAGCCCCTGCGCAGCTGCGACGGCTGCATCGTCGACGCGCTCCAGCTGGCTGCGGACGCCCTGGCCGGCCTCCCCGCCGACAAACCACTCGACGCGTAGCCGGACGATGCACGCGGTTCGCGTCGTCCGACGAAACGGCGCGCTCGGCGAACGGGCCATCCGGTATCATGGAGGAGATCGAGACGAAACGCACGCGGAAAGAAGGCGGTCCACATGTCCCCCATCGCTTCCAACGTCAAGCTGACTAAGACCCTCAGGACGGTCGCGCTCCTCGCCGCCATCGCGCTCGCAGCCGCCCTCGGCGCCTGCTCTGCTCCGTCCGCGCAAGAAAAGGCGCAGCAAGCGCAGCCGGAGCCGCTCGTCGTGAACGACACGCCGGCGCCCCCGGTGCCCGACCCCGAGTACATCCTCGTCATCGGCGACGACTCCTGGGAAGAGTACACGCCGGGCCACGCCGACCTCATGATGCTCATGCGCCTCGATTTCGAGAAGCACCTGATCACGCTCGTCAGCGTGCCTCGCGATACCGCCTACGTTTTCCCTGACGGCAACACCGCGAAGCTCAACCAGATGCTGACCAACGCCGGTCCCGAAGCGCAGTGCCAAGCCGTGTCCGACGTCGTCGGCGTGGACGTCTCGCAGTACGTGGTGGTCGGCTTCGACGGGCTGCAGAGCATCGTGGAGCACTTCGGCGGCCTCGACGTGGACCTGCCCTACGGGCTGACGTACAACTTCTACACGAAGGACCATCCCGACGAGGTGTACGAAGCCGGGCCGCAGACGCTCACGCCGTGGCGCGCCATGGCGCTGTCACGTGCGCGCACCGGCTACGGCGACACCGGCTACCAGCAGGAGATGATCCGCCAGGTGGTGGATCGCCAGATGATGACGCGGTTCATCGAGCTGGCGTACGACGACCCTGCGCAGACCGGCGCCCTGCTGACGCTTCTGCAGGGCTTCGTGGAAACGAACGTGCCGCTCGACGACCAGCTGGCCTGGGCGGACGAGCTGGCAAGTGGCGACGAGATCACCGTGCACAGCACCACCGGCCCCTACTACGGCGATTTCCTGGAGGAAGCCGGCGGCCTATGGCTCGTGCCCGAAAGCCGCGAGGAATGGAAAGCCGTCATGAAGGCCGTCGACGCTGGCGAGGATCCGGCCCCCGCCGTGAGCGTCTGGAGCGCCGAGACGGAATCCCCGGAAGCCCCCGTCAGCGTCACCACGGTGATCGACCTGGGGTAAATCTCCTCTCGACAAGATAAAAACATCTGCCCGATACCTGGATGAGCCTTGCGTAACGCCCTGCTCGGCAGGGTTCGCTTATGCTACGATGAGGTTCAGAGAAAGGACGGCATGCATGCCCATCAACAAGGCGGTTCTTGCCGCGTTCAAGGCGGCAACACGGCTTCGGCCCGACATCAGGGAGTTCTACAAAACGCAGCGCCTCGCCGAGGACGTCAGCGCCAAGCTCGTGCTGCCCAACCCCCGCTGCCGCATCGACGAGGCTTTCGCCACGATGCCCGACGGCTTCGAGGTGCCGCTGCGCGTGTTCACGCCGCTTGACTTCGATTTCTCGCTGGCCGAGGGGCTGAAGGTATCCGAGGACTCGCGCGGCACCGTCCTGTTCTTCCACGGCGGCGGCTGGGTGAACGGCACGGTTGACTTCTACATCGACGCGTGCACCACCATGGCCATCCAACTGGAGCGACGCGTAGTGTCGGTCGACTACCGGCGCGCACCCGAACACCGCTTCCCTCAGGCGGCCGAGGACTGCTACGAGGTGGCGCGCCAGCTGTACGCGGGCACGCTGCTGGAGGATGTCGACCCCGAGAACGTGGTGCTGTTCGGCGACAGCGCGGGCGGCAACCTGGCGGCAGTGCTGTCGCTCATGGCGCGCGACCGCGGCGACTTCCAGCCGCGCACGCAGATGCTGCTGTACCCCGTCACGTACAACGACCACGACCCGTTCACGTCGTGGTTCGACTCGGTGCGCGAGAACGGCGAGGACTACCTGCTCACCTGGCGCGACATCGAGGGCTACATGGACCTGTACCGCTCGGCGCCCGCCGATTTCGACGACCCCTACTTCGCGCCGCTGCTCGACCCCGACCTGTCGCGGCAACCGCGCACGCTGGTCATCAGCGCCGAGTACTGCCCGTTGCGCGACGAGGGAGAAGCGTACGCGGCGCGGTTGGAGCTGGAAGGCGACCAGGAGGTGCAGTGCTACCGCATGCTCGACGCCGTGCACGGCTACCTTCTGTATCCGTCGGTGCTCAGCCTGGTCAAGGACACGTACCGCATCATCAAGCATTTCTTGGACGGCGACGATCTCACGCAGGAGGGCGAACCCGCATGGCTCGGGATACTTGGTACCGACTAGACAACGTCGGCAAGTTCTACTCGTCCCAGGCGGGCAGCTCGGCCCAGACGGTGTTCCGCTACGCAGCCACCATGCAAGACGATGTGGATCCCGCTGCGCTGCAGCATGCCCTCGAGAAGACGGCAGGCGTCTTCCCCAACTTCAACGTCTGCCTGCGCAGCGGCATGTTCTGGCACTACCTTGAACAGTCCGCCCAGGTCCCCGTCGTGCAGCAGGAGAACCTCCCCATCTGCTACGGACTGCACGTCCACGCGAAAAGCGTGCTGTTCCGCGTCAGCTACCACGCCGCGCGCATCAACCTCGAGGTGTCGCACATCGTGTCCGACGGGCGGGGCTCGCTCAGCTTCTTCAAGGCCCTGCTGCACGCCTACATCGAGGAGCGCTACGGCGTGAAGGGCGTGCCCGCAGAATACGACGGCTCAGACCACCAGAAGTCCGAGAACAGCTTCGACAAATACTTCGAACGCGACAAAGCCGCCGCAACGCGGGCACCGAAGGTATACCGGCTGAAAGGCTGGCGCGACGAGGCCGATCCCACGTTCTTCGAGTACCACCTCCCCGCGAAGCGCGTGCTCGCCCTGGCGCGCAGCTGGGACGTAGGCGTGACCGCGCTCGTGATCGCCGTCATCATGTGCGCCATCCGCGCCGAAATGCCGCGCCGCGACCGCAGCCGCGCCATCCGCATGGACGTGCCGGTCGACCTGCGCCAGTTCTTCAAATCCACCACCGTCAAGAACTTCTTCGGGCTGGCGTTCGTATCCTACGTGCCCGGCGACGAGGACGAGCCGGTGGAGACGATCGCCCGCATCGTGCAGGATCAGCTGAAAACCGCCACGCAGGCCGAAGAGCTCAAGAGCCGCATGAACCGCATGATCGCGCTGGAGAAGAACCCGCTTCTGCGCCTGGCGCCGCTGTTCGCGAAGGACTTCATCCTGGGGCTGGCGAACCGCCTGGCCGCGCGCGACGTGACCACCACTATGTCGAACCTCGGCCCCATCCGCATCGACGAACGCCTGGCCCCCTATATTCGCGACGTCAACATCCTGACCTCGACCACCGGCCTGAACTTCCTGATGTGCGCGTTCGGCGACGATCTGAGCATCGGCATCTCCACGGTGTACTCGAACCCGGACGTCATCAAGAACATCTGCAGGTTCTTCTCCGGCCAAGGCATCGAGGGGCGCATCAACATCAACAAGACAAAAGAAGAGGTGGCGGAAGACCGTCTTGAAGCCAAGATCGAGGCCTCGGTGAAGCGCTGGGGAGGGCAAACCCCCGCACGCGAAGGCGCGAGCGCGAAGAGCGAGGCGCCGGCGCACAACGAGACGGACGCGAGGGAGGACGACGGCCGATGAAACGATGCGAGAAATGCGGCGTGCAGTTCTCGGGCGACCTCGACCGGTGCCCGTTGTGCCAAGCCGAGCTTTCGGGCGACGCGTCGCCCGCGGTGTTCCCGCGCAACGAGGTGCGCAAGTCGGGCGCCATCGCGCTGGCGGTGCTGGCGTTCGCCACGGGGGCGTGCTTGCTGGTGATGCTGTTCTTGGGTCATCTGCTCCAGCTTCCGGGCGACATCGTGGTCACAGTCTGCGTCGGCCTCGTGGTGAACTACCTGTTCGTGCGCAACATCCTCACGCACACGCCCGACTTCCTGCGCGTCGTGGCGCGCTACTTCCTCGTGCTGCTGGCCATCGCCGCCATCTGGTTCCTCGTTTCGCGCAACCCGGTGGTCACCACCTTCGTCATACCCGGCATCTGCCTGGTGGCGCTCGTGTTCGACGGCGTGCTGCTGGCGGTGTTCCGCGGCACGTTCGTCTCGGGCTACGCGAAGTACCTGCTGTTCGACGTGGGGCTGGGCCTCATCCCGCTGGCGCTGCAGGCGCTGGGGCTCACTACGTGGGACGTCCCCTCGCTCGTGAGCGCGCTCACCGCCAGCGTGTTCCTGCTTGGGCTCGTGGTATTCGCGCGCAAGCAGCTGACAGCCGAAATCCGCAAGCTGTTCTCGGCGTAGGAACGTAAGCGCGAAAACGCCCGACCCCGCAGGGGATCGGGCGCCGATCGGTTCCGCTCGAGCAATGATGCGCGGCCGATGCAGGCTTACAGCTTGCCCACCAGGTCGATGCCCGGATGGAGCACCTCGGAGCCCGGCACCCAGCGCGCGGGGCACACGGAGTCGCCGTGCTCGGCCACGAACTGGCTGGCCTGCACGCGGCGCAGCAGCTCGGCGGCGTTGCGGCCGATGTTGCCGGCATTCACCTCGTAGCACACGATCTTGCCCTCGGGGTTCACCACGAAGCTTCCGCGCTCGGCCACGCCCTCCTCCTCGATGTAGACGTCGAAGATGTCAGCCAGCTTGTGCGTGGGGTCGGCCAGCATCGGGTACGGCAGCTTCTTGATGTTCTCGGACGCGTCGTGCCACGCCTTGTGCGCGAAATGCGTGTCGCACGACACCGCGTAGATCTCGCAGTTCGCTTCCTGGAACTTGTCGTACAGCGCGCCGAGGTCTTCCAGCTCGGTCGGGCACACGAACGTGAAGTCGGCCGGGTAGAAGAAGAACACGCCCCACTTCCCCAGCACGTCGTCCTTCGTCACCGTTTCGAAGTCGTCGTTGTGGAACGCCTGGACGGTGAAGTCGTCGATTTCCTTGTTGATCATGGACATGGTTGCTGCTCCTATCTGCGGTCTATCCTCGCCAAGTTGTTATCCAAAGCAAACTTTCTCATAAATGCTACCTCGTAACCATCGTATTGTAGCGTCTCCGGACAATCTCCAAAAGCGGCGCGGCGTTTCGCGTTCGCCCGATGGAGGGTTTGTCATATTCCCGACAAGTTTCCACCGCTCGGCGCGCGGCGATGGCATACTGTCCCAGCTCCGCGCGAAGCCCGCACGGCTGCGCCGCGCACGCCGCATCGCAGCGTCCCGCCCCTCCCGTCCCGAAGGAACCGCCCGACCCATGAAGAAAAGCCTGCTCGCCCTCGCCACCGGATCGTTCGCGCTCGGATTCGCCGAGTTCGTGATGATGGGCATCCTCCCCGTCACGGCCTCCGGCCTGTACGTCAGCGTGCCGGCGGCCGGCACCTTCATCTCCGCATACGCCCTCGGCGTGTGCGTGGGCACCCTGTTCCTCGTGTTCGGCCGACGCGTGCCGCCCAAGCGGCTGCTGCTCGGGTTCGTGGCGCTCGTGGCGCTCGGCAACGCCGCGGCCGCCCTCGCACCGAACGCCGAGGTGCTCGTGGCGGCGCGCTTCGTGTCCGGCCTGCCACACGGCGCGTTCTTCGGCACCGCCACCATCGTGGCGCGCGAGCTAGCCGAACCCGGCCGCGAGGGTCAGGCCGTGTCCATCATGGTGCTGGGACAGACGGTGGCGAACATGGTGGGCGTGCCTGGCGGCACGCTGCTGGCCGGCCTCGTGTCGTGGCGCGCGGCGTTCGTGTTCGTCGCCGTGTGGGCGCTCGGCTCGTTTGCGCTCGTCGCGCGCCTCGTGCCCGCCGTGCGCCCCATCCCCGACGCGGGCTTGGCGGGCCAGTTCCGCTTCCTCAAGAAGCCGGGCCCCTGGCTGGTCATCGGCGCGGTGCTGCTGGGCAACACCGGCGTGTTCTGCTGGTGGAGCTACGTGTCGCCGTGGCTGACGGACATCGGCGGCTTCCCGTCCGACGCGCTGCCGGCGCTGCTCGCGCTGGCGGGCTTCGGCATGGTGGTCGGCTCGCTCGTGGGCGGCCGGCTCACCGACCGCACGTCGCCCGGCAAGATGGCGGCGGCCGGCCAGGCCATCGGCTGCATCACGCTCGCGCTCATCTTCGCGTTCTCGGGCGCGCCCGCCACGGCGGCCGGGCTCATGTTCCTGTGCGCCTTCGGCATGTTCTTCGTGTCGAGCCCCCAGCAGCTGCTCATGGTGAAGGTGGGGCGCGGCGGCGGCGAGATGATCGGGTCGGCGTGCGTGCAGGTGGCGTTCAACCTGGGCAACGCGTTCGGCGCCACCATCGGCCAGGCCGTGCTCAACGCCGGAGCGTCCTACGCCTCGCCGAGCCTGGCGGGCGTGCCCTTCTCGCTTGCGGCCGTCGCGCTGCTCGCGGTGTTCGCCGCCCGCTACGAGCGCCGCTACCGCGCAGCCGGCGCGCCGGACGGCATCGACGTGCACGACGCCCCGGAAACGCCGTCGTGCACGCAGCCCGCTTTTCGCCTAGAATGAGAACCCGAACGCAACGAGTCGCAAGCGAAGGGAGCGCCATGAGGCAATGCATGGACGCGGATAACCTGCACCGCAGGCTGAAGAAGATCGTCGGGCAGGTGCAGGCCATCGACCGCATGGTGGACGAGGACGTGCCCTGCGAGGACGTGCTCGCGCAGATCAACGCCGCGAAGTCGGCGCTGCACAAGTGCGGCCAGGTGGTGCTCGAGGGCCACATCCAGCACTGCGTGCGCGACGGCATCGAGCACGGCGACGCCGACAAGACCATCGAAAGCTTCACCAAAGCCGTCGAGCGCTTCTCCAACATGAGCTAATCTTCCGCGCGACCGAGCGCCCGCCCCTTCCCCGGGGAGCACCGGAAACGGGGCGCATGACCGCCGGATGGAAGGGAGCTCCCCGCTCCGGCTGGCACCGCGCGGGACCCTTCGGCACCGGCGCCCTGCGGGCGCTTCCGCCCAGGATGACCGGGAACTCTATCCCATTCTGCGGCCATGTGCTAAACAAGCCACCAGAACAAATGTTTCACGTGAAACATTCCAGGCGAGCGCTGCCCCCCCGGCGCCCGGCAAGCAGCGCAACGCCGATTCGCCCTCCCCGCCCCTTCCTCCATGTTCAAAAGTTACCTCTGGATAATTCTTCGCTCGCGCAGTATTATACCTATACCCCCATAGGTACCAAAATGCACCGGAGAACTACTCATGAAGGAGACGATGGCCATGCGCGCACCCTTGCTGGAACGACTCGAAGAACTGCTCGATCGAGGCGGCACGAAAAAGGACGTCGCGCTGCTGGCCGTGTCGGCCGTCGCGCTGGGATTCAGCTTCTTCGCGCCCGAGACGCTGCCCTTCAACCCGGCCTGGATCGCCATCGTGCTGTGCGGCGCGCCCATCATCCTGGGCGCCGTCATCGGGCTGGTGACGGAGTTCGACATCAAGGCCGACGTGCTCGTATCGCTCGCGCTCATCGCGGCGGTGGCCATCGGCGAGGACTTCGCCGCCGGCGAGGTAGCGCTCATCATGCAGCTGGGCGCGCTGCTGGAGGACCTGACGGTGGCGAAGGCCCGCGCCGGCATCGAGCGGCTCGTGCATCTGTCGCCCCGCACGGCGCGCATCGTGCGCGACGGTGTGGAAACCGTCGTCGCCGCCGAGGACGTGCAGGTGGGAGACGTGCTGCGCGTGCTGCCCGGCGAAACCGTGGCGGTGGACGGCACCGTCCTGGAAGGACGCACCTCCATCGACGAGTCGGTGATGACCGGCGAATCGCTGCCGGTCGACAAGGCGCCGGGCGACGAGGTGAAGAGCGGGACGGTGAACCAGTTCGGGGCGTTCGACATGCGCGCCCAGCGCGTGGGCGAGGACAGCTCGCTCGCCCGCATGATCGAGCTCGTGCAGTCGGCCGATGCCGGCAAGGCCAAGATCGTGCGCCTCGCCGACCGATGGGCCACCTGGATCGTCGTCATCGCCCTGACCGCGGCGGCCGGCACGTGGCTCGTCACCGGCGAGATCATCCGCGCCGTCACCATCCTCGTGGTGTTCTGCCCCTGCGCGCTCGTGCTGGCCACGCCCACGGCCATCATGGCGGCCATCGGCAACGTGACGAAGCTCGGCGTGCTCGTGCGCGAAGGCGATGCGCTCGAGCGGCTGGCGAAGGTGCGCAAGGTGGCGTTCGACAAGACCGGCACGCTCACCTACGGCCGCCCCGAAGTGGTGGCCGTCGGGACGATCGAGGGCTCGAAGGTGGACGAAGAGCAGCTGTATTCCCTGGTGGCCAGCGCGGAAAGCATGAGCGAGCACCCCCTCGGCAAAGCCGTCGTGCGCGGGTGGGAGCAGCGCGCGGCCGCCGCGCCGGGCGAGGCCGCAACCGCGGAGGCCTCCGCAGCCGCGGACGCGGCCTCCGCCGCACCCGCGCTCGCCCGCCCGTCGTCGTTCGACATGGTTCCCGGCCGCGGCGTGCGCGCCTCGGTTGCCGGCCGCGACGTCGCCGCCGGCAACCGCGAGATGCTGGCCGAGCTGGGCGTCGACGGAGCCGACGCGCTGCAGGCGGCGGCCCTCCCGTTCGCCGAGCAGGGCTGCACGGTGGTGCTCGCCGCCCTCGACGGCCAGGCCGCCGGATTCATCGCCCTGGCCGACACCGTGCGCCCCACGGCCGAAGCCGCCGTGCGCGGCATCCGCACGCTGGGCGTCGAGCCGGTGCTGCTCACCGGCGACCATGCCCAGGCCGCGCGCCACATCGCCGCCCAGGCCGGCATCGTCGAGGTGGAGGCCGACTGCCTCCCCCAGAACAAGCTGGCCGCCGTCGAGCGCCTCGAGCGCGAAGGCGCGCCCGTGTGCATGGTGGGCGACGGCATCAACGACGCGCCCGCCCTCAAACGCGCCTCGGTGGGCATCGCCATGGGCGGCGCGGGCAGCGACATCGCCGTCGATGCCGCCGACATCGCGCTCGTGCGCGACGACATCGCCGCACTGCCCCACCTGCTGGCCATCTCGCAGCGCATGATGACCACCATCAAGCTGAACATGGGATTCTCGCTCGGGCTCAACTTCGTCGCCATCGCGCTGGCCATGACCGGCATCCTGAACCCCGTCGTGGGCGCGCTCGTGCACAACGCCGGCTCCGTCATCGTCATCGTGAATTCCGCGCTGCTGCTGAAGTGGAAGCACCGCGGCGGCTCCGAGGCGAGCGGCGACGCATCGCCCGCATCGGCGCCCGGCGCGGCAACCGCCCTGCGCGATCTCGAGCCGGACGCGGAAGCGGCCTAGCGCTCAGCCGAAGAACGTCTCGACGCGCTTCGCCACCTGCGCGTCGTCGAGGCGTCCCCACCAGGACGCGCGGCCCCCTTCCACGAACAGCACGTGGTCGCAGCACGCGGCCACCAGCTCGGGATCGTGCGTGATCACCAGGCTCGTCACGCCGCGCGCCGCGAGGCCGTGCAGGTTGTTCGCCGTATCCAGCATGTGCGCCCAATCCAGGCCGCTCGTGGGCTCGTCGAACACGCACACCTCGCGGCCGCTGGCCACGGCGCTGGCGATGGCCACGCGCTGCTTCTGGCCGCCGGACAGCGCCATCGGGTGCCGGTCGACGAGATCCGTCAAGCCGAGCCCGGCCAGAACGGCCTCGATCTCGGATTCGGCCGCCTCGCCGCGCAGCGGGCCCTCCGCCCGGTTGCGCAGCGACAGCGCCACCTCCTCGCGCACGCTCTCGGTGAACAGCTGGTGGTTCACATCCTGCATGACCAGGTAGCACAACCTTCGGCGTTGCGCGTTCGAGCACGCGTGCCCGTTCACGGACACCTCGCCGCGAGCGCGCTTCTCCAGACCGCACAGGCACCGCGCGAACGTCGACTTGCCCGCGCCGTTGTCGCCCAGCACGCCCACGATGGACCCGCGCGGAAACGAGAGCCCCTCCATGTCCACGTCCGGCACGCCCGCCTTCTCGTAGCCGAAGCGCAGGGAACGCACCTCGAGCCCGGCCGGCTCGTCGTGCGCGGCCGACGCCCCGCCGCATCCTGCGGGGGCGCGCTCGAAGCGCACGGGCCGCACCGAGCGCAGCCCGGCGGCATGCAGCTCGCCCTCGGACAGCGCGGCCATCTCGGACGCCGTCTTCTCCCAGGCCACACGTCCGTCCTCCACGAGCACGAACCGGTCGGCCACGTCCAGCAGGTAGCCCAGGCGATGCTCCGCCACCACCACCGTGCGCCCCTCGGCCTTCCACTGCGCCACGATGGACGCCAGCATGCGGATGGAGGCCACGTCCAGGTTCGACGCCGGCTCGTCCAGAACGAGGAGCTGCGGGTCGTGGGCCGACACGCTCGCGCAGGCGATCTTCTGCTTCTCGCCCCCGGAGAGCTTGAACAGGTTGCGGTCGAGCAGGTCCTCCAGCCCGAAACGCACGACGACGCCGGCCATCGCCGCGTCGATGAGCGTCGGGGCCCACCCCATGTTCTCGCACCCGAAGGCCAGCTCGCTCGTGGTGTCCACGTTGAAGAACTGGCTGCGCGGGTTCTGGAACACGCTGCCCACGAGGGTTGCCAGGCGCGTGATGGGCTCGACGGACGGATCGACGCCCAGCACGTCCGCGCGCCCCCACAGATCGCCCTCGTAGAATTGCGGGATCAGCCCGTTCAGCAGGCGCGTGACCGTGGTCTTGCCGCAGCCCGAGCGCCCGCACAACACCACCACCTCGCCCGCCGGAACCTCGAGCTCCAGGTCGTCGAGCGCATAACCCGCAGACGCACCCTTGTGCCGAAACGACACGTGCGTCGCCGAAACGGCCGCGGCCGATCCGTTCGCTACCATCCCATCAGCCCCTTCGCCGCCGTCGCCGCCGCGCACGCCAAGAACACGGTCGCCAGCGCCGCATCCGCCGCCGCGAACCCGATGCGGCAGCGGCTCGTCCGCACGGCCTCGCCTCCCAGGCCGCGCGTGACCGAGGCCGCCGACAGCTCGTCCCCTATCTTCACCATGCCCGCCACCAGCGGCACGAGCCGATACTCCACGAGGGCCACCGGCCCGCTCCTCCAACCCACGCCGCGCAGGCGCATGGCATCGCGAATGGAGCGGTATTCCTCCAGCACCGTGGGAAAGAACCGGAACACCACCGCGAACGGGATGATCACGCGCTGCGGCAGGCGCACCCGTTCCATCGCCGCCACGAACTCGCTCACCTTCGTCGTGGCGAACAGGTAGTAGGCGAACATGGTGCCCGGCATGAGCTGCAGCACGAGCGCCGACAGGAACCGCAGCGTCACGGCGGCGGCGCTCGTGGACCCGAGGGCGTCCAGCAGGCCGCGTTCGTTCATCTGCTCCAGCAGGGCCGCAGCCGCGAAGACCGCCGCGAACCCGATACCCGCCGCGCGACGCCCCGCCGCGATCAGCAGGGCCACCACGATGCCCGCCACGAGGAACTTGAGCACGAAGCCGGCCGCATCGAACCCCGAACACAGGAGCGTCACGTTCGCGCACACGAGCATGAGCACCTTCGTGCGCGGGTCGAGCCGCAAGGCCCTGCGCGCCTCCGATGCGCGCGCAGAGCCCTCCGAAGCGACGAGCGCGACGGCCTTCATCACGCGATCCCCGCGCGCTCGAAGTGCTTCTTCAGCACCGCGCGGCCGACGAGCGCGCCCACGACGGCGCAGGCCACGATGCCGATCACCACCACAGCCAGCATGCCGCCCGAAAGCAGGCCCAGCATCTCGTTCACGTACGCGTCGCCCTGCGAGGAGCGGAACGGCTCGAAGTACGCCTGCCCCAAGATCCACATGGGCAGCATGGTGCCCACCACCCACAGGCTGAACGCAGCGTGCGCGGCCACGGCGCACCGGGTGCTCTTGTACGCCCCGGCGCGCAGGATCAAGTCGGCGATCAGCCCGAACACGATGCCGAAGCCCAGCCCGATGGGCCCGTAGCCCATCAGGAACGCCAGCAGGCCCAGCAGCGCCCCCATGATGGTGACCATGCCGAACGAACGCACCTTCGTGTAGAACAGCATCTGCGGGATGCCCGACACCAGCGCGAGCGGCAGCGGGAACAGAAACGCCATGACGGGCACGAACCCCAAGCACCCGCACGCGAAGAAGATGATGAAATAGATGACCGAGAACACCGCCACCGTCACGAGGTCGCGCACCCCGATGCCCGCTTTCTGCTCGATCTCGCGCTTCGCGCCCCGAGGTGCGCCCTTCGTCGTTTGAACCTGCGCCATACAAAACCTTCTTTCTCCGATGGTTCCAACAAGGGCAGGGCCCATCGCCCCGCCCGCCTTCCGGCCCGTCCCGCCAGCTGGCTAGGCCGCGCCCACCTTCCAGCCGAGGGCTTTCTCGCGCATGCGCACGAAGTCCTCGTAGATGCCGCCTTCGGCCATGAGCTCGTCGTGCGTGCCGCGCTGCACGATGCGCCCGCCGTCGAGCACGAGGATCTGGTCGGCATGCCGCACGGTCTTCAACCGGTGCGCGATCATCACCACGGTCTTGCGCCGGGTCAGCTCCTCGATGGCGGCCTGCAGCTCGTCCTCGTTCTCCGGGTCCACGTTCGCCGTAGCCTCGTCCAACAGCACGATGGGCGCGTCCTTCAGCAGCGCTCGCGCGATGGAGATGCGCTGCTTCTCGCCGCCCGACACCGTCGCCCCGCCCTCGCCCAGCATCGTGGCGTAGCCCTCCGGCAGCGCCTCGACGAAGTCGTGGCAGCGCGCGGCCCGCGCCGCGGCCACCACCTGCTCGTGCGTGGCATCGGGACGGCCGAACTTGATGTTGTTCTCAATGGTGTCGTTGAACAGGTAGACGTCCTGGAACACCATGGCGAAGTGCGCCATGAGCTCGTCGAGCTTCCAGTCGCGCACGTCCTCGCCGCCCAGCGACACCGTGCCCGCGTCCACGTCCCAGAAGCGGGCCATAAGGTTCACGAGCGTGGTCTTGCCCGACCCGGACGGCCCCACGATGGCGCAGCTGGTGCGCTCGGGGATGCTCAGCGACACGTCGTCGATCACCGTGCGCTCGCCGTAGGAGAAGCTGGCGTGCGCGAACTCTATCGCATGCCCCGGCGCGCTGCGCACCGTGCCGCGCTCGTCCATGTACGGCGCGGAATCGGCTTCCTCCACGCGATCGATGGACGCCTCCACCATGGGGAGCATGAACGACAGGGAGCCCGCCCCCTCCAGCTGCCCGTACACGAGGAAGCCGCCGATCACCATCAGCAGGCACACGAACAGCGACATCGTCCCGCCCAGGAAGAACACGATGGACGCCGCGATGGCCGCCACCGCGAACAGGCGCAGCACCACCTGCTGGGCGATGGTGTAGGGAATGCTCTTCTTCTCCAGCTTGAAGTTCTGACGCTCCGTCTCGTCGATGGTGTCCTCGATGGACGTGCCCGCGCGCCCCGACAAGCTGAACGCCTTGATTACGCTCATGCCCTGGATGTACTCGAGCACCGCGTCCACCAGCCTCATCTGGGCCGCCAGACGCTCGGGCGAGTACTTCCGCGACATGGCCAGCATGCGCGAGTTCACCAGCAGCATGGCAACCACGCCCGCCAGGAAGATGAGGCCGATCCTCCAATCGATGATCATGAAGCCGAGCGAGAACACGAGCGCATGCAGGACGCCCGCCAGGATGCGCACGACGATGGCGCCGGCCATGGACTCGAGATCCTCCATGGTGGACGTGCAGATGGCGGTCAGGTTGCCCAGGCTGCGGTCGTTGAAGTAGCCCATGGGCATGTACTTCATGCGCTCGCCGATGGAGATGCGCTTGTCGTCCAGCATGAGGTAGCACGCGCGCATCTCCAGCTTGTGGCTGAAGTAGTGCAGGACGGCCTGCAGCGCCACCGAAAGCGCCACCAACCCCAGCGCCGTCCACGCCACAGCGGGCGTCATCGTGCCGTCCACGAGGTGCAGCAGCACGAGGAACAGCGGAAAGAACTGGATGGCCTCGGCGATGCAGCGCAAGAACTCCAGCACGACGGACAGGTACCAGGCGCGCCGATGCTCGCCCGAGAATCGGAAGAACTTCTTGAATATCTTGATCATGCGACGTCCCTCACAGACTCGTGCGCGGCCCACATGCTCGCGTACAGCGGACAGGTTTCCAGCAAGTTCTCGTGCGTGTCGCAGGCCACCACGCGCCCGTCGTCCATCACGGCGATGGCGTCGGCATGCGTGACGGTGGAAAGCCGGTGCGCGATGACGACGAGCGTCTTGTTGCGCGCCAAGCGCGCCACGGCGTCCTGGACGACCGCCTCGTTCTCGGGGTCGGTGTACGCCGTGGCCTCATCGAGGATGACGATGGGCGCGTCCTTCATCATGGCGCGCGCGATGGCGATGCGCTGGCGCTCGCCGCCCGACAGATGCCCGCCGGCACCGCCCACCACGGTCTGGTAGCCGTGCTCCAAAGCCGTGATGAACTCGTGGCAGCCGCTCGCCTTCGCGCAGGCTGTCACCTCCTCGTCGGTGGCGTCGGGACGCCCCATGCGGATGTTCTCCATCACCGTGTCGTCGAACAGGTAGTTGTCCTGGGCCACGTAGGCTATCGCGTCGGCCACCTGCGAAAGCGGCATGTCGCGCACATCGGAGCCGCCGATGCGCACGGCCCCGCCCGCAGCCTCCCACTGCGAGGCGATGAGCTTCGCGACGGTGGACTTGCCCGAACCCGACGGCCCCACGAGCGCGACCATGGATCCGGGGGCGATCGAAAGCGTCACGCCCTTGAGCACGGGCACGTCGCCGTAGGAGAACGTCACGTCGTCAAGCTCGATGCGCGAGCCTCGCACCGGGCACGGGCGCGTCGGACGGTTCATCTCGGGCTGGTCGAGCACCGTGCCGATCTCGCCCACGATGGTGGATATCTTGGCGATGTCGTCGGTGAACATGATGGCCGAGAACAAAGGCCCGATGATGCCCAGCGACAGCACGATCACGGTGATGAACGTGGCAGCCGAGAGCGACCCGTCCATGAACAGGAAGCAGCCCACGGGCAGCACGCCCAGCAGCACGCTGGGCCACACGCTCATCATGATGGCCGTCCACGGCAGCGTGGTGCGCGACCAGTCCATCATGAGCCCGGAGTTCGCCTTCACCGCATCGGTGAACTTGGCGTAGGACGAGGCGCTGCGTCCGAACGCCTTGATTACCTCGATGCCGCCGATGTACTCCACGATGGTGGCGCCCATGTGGTTCTTCGCGGCCACCACGCGCCCGTACTTCTCGGCGTAGTCGCGCATCTCCACCGCATAGCACAGCATGCCGATGGGAATGGTGACGAGCGACGCCAGCCCCATGCGCCAATCCAGCGCGAAGATGACGGCGATGATGCCCAGCGGCACCAGCAGGTTCGCCGTCATCTCGGGCACCACGTGGGCCAGCGGCACCTCCAGCTGTTCGGCGCGCTCCACGAACGGCGCCTTCAGCTTGCCCGAGGGGGTTTCCAGCACGTAGCCCAGCGGCATGCGGTCGAGCTTGGCGGCCAGCGCGCGGCGCACTTCCGACAGCACGGCGAACGTGGCACGGTGCGAGGTGGTGGTGGAGGCGCCCGACAGGAACGCCTTCGCCACCTGCCCGGCCGCGGCGAGCGCGCACCAGCCCAGGTAGAATGCGAGGTCGGTGGTTCCGGCTATGAGCGCTGTGGCGATGTTGGCCACGGCGACGTAGGGCAGGAAGCCGCACGCCACGCCCGCCACGGCCAGCAGGATGGACTTGAAGTAGAGCCCCCGATGGGGCGCTGCCAGCGATCGCAAGCGCGCGAAGGGCTTCGTCGCGGCAGGTTCCGCGGACGCGGCGCGCGGGTTCGGGAGCGGGGCCTTCTCGGCGGGCACGGCAACCGCATCGGCTGCCGCGACCCCGCCTGCACTATCCGTCATGAGGACGTCTCCTTCTCTTCGAAGCAGGCCGGGCGCATGAAAAGAGCCGCACCGCAGGCTCCTTCCGGAAGTCCCTGCGGTGCGGCTCTGCGTCGAATGCGTCTGGCTCTGCGCGGGTCGTTCTATGTCGTTCTATGTCGTTGTACGCGCGTCCGATCGACGCGCCTCCCCCTCCGGCCGCCGATCCACCACCGTTTCGCGATGGCATTTCGGGCAGTACAGGGGGAACCGGACCAGGTGCGTGTCGGCACGCACCTTCGTCCTCGTCTTGGCGCCGCACACCGGGCAGCGAACCCAGCCTTCGGCGTCGACGAGGCACCTCATGGCGCACCCCCGCGCGCTTCGACGAGGCGAGCGGCCACGTCCTGCACGGGCGCATCGGGCATCTGCGC
Source organism: Eggerthella lenta DSM 2243 (assembly GCF_000024265.1). NCBI lineage: Bacteria > Bacillati > Actinomycetota > Coriobacteriia > Eggerthellales > Eggerthellaceae > Eggerthella > Eggerthella lenta. The sequence goes on from NC_013204.1 coordinate 2,716,659, forward strand.
GGCCAGGTCGACCAACGCCGCGAACTGCGGGTCGAAGATGGCCTGCCAGCCCGCGCGGAAGAACAGGCACAGGCGCTCGACGTAGGCCTTCGCCTCGTCGCGCCCCATGTCGTGCGCAACGGCCTCGAAGATGCCCGAGAAGCAGGCGCTCGATATCATGTGCATGAGCTCGGGCGTCAGCCGCCCCGCCGTCACGGCGTCGCTGCCGACGGCTTCGATGTAGCGGTAGGTCGTCGCGCTGTTCAACTCCACCACGCGGTGCATGAACTCGTCGTAGCGCTCGCCGCCGTTGGTCACGAGGATCTTGAACTCGGCCAAGTGGTCGTAGATGTAGTCCATCATGAGCCCTATGCCCTGGTCGGCATAGTCGTTCATCGTAGACTGCTGCACGTCAGCGGGCAGCTTGCCGAAGCCGTCGAACTCCTCGGTGAAGAACAGGCACAGCTCTTCGATCACCGGGTCGACCACGGCCGCATACAGCGCCTCCTTGTCGGCGTAGCGCACGTAGATGGCCCCTTTGCTCGACCCGGCACGTTCGGCGATGGCGCGCAGCGACGCGGCTTCGTAGCCCTTCTCCAGGAACTCCTCGCGCGCAGCCGCCAGCAACCGCTCGGTCACGCCCTCGATCCGCTTCACGCCTTCGCACCTCCTCGAGCTTCCGCCTCGGGCACCTCCTCGCAGGGCGCACCCGCCGCCATCAAAACCAACGGTCTCAAACCGACGGTTCGAATTATAGTGAGCACCTCTTCTTATGTCAACTGTGGCTAACTTATTTTCCCGGAGGCTTCGCACGACGCGTCGGGAGGGGGCGGATCGCACCGCAGCGGCTTCGCGCCGAGCGGCGACGCATCACCCGCCTCGGCGCCCGGCGCGGCAACCGCCCTGCGCGACCTCGAGCCGGACGCGGAAGCGGCCTAGCGCCCCGTCCCGCCTCTCCTGCGAATTTGCGCGATCTTTACCCGCGGTTGACGAGGGCCAAACGTTCCAAACGCAGAATACGGTGCGAAGAAAACCCGCTTTCGCCATCGGAGGAGATCGCTTTGGAGCTTACCTACAAGCTGCTGACGCCCGGCCCGCTCACCACCACGCGCTCGGTGAAGGAGCAGATGCTGTTCGACCACTGCACCTGGGACGACGACTACAAACGCATCACGCAGGACATCCGCGCCCACCTGCTGCGCCTCGCCCACGTCGCGCCCGAGCGCTACACGGCCGTGCTCATGCAGGGCAGCGGCACGTTCGGCAACGAATCCGTGCTGACGAGCGTGGTCGGCGACGACGAGCGCGTGCTCGTCTGCGCGAACGGCGCCTACGGCGACCGCCTCGCCGAGATCTGCCGCCAGGCGGGCGTGCCCGTCACCGTGTACGCCGAGCCCTACGACACCCCCGTCGACGCGCAGCGCATCGCCGCGCACCTGGCCGCCGACCCCTCCATCACGCACGTGGCCATGGTGCACAACGAAACGACGTCGGGCCTGGTCAACGACATCGAGGCCGCAGGCGCCGTGGCCAAGCGCGCAGGGGCGGCGTTCATCGTCGACGCCATGTCCAGCTTCGGCGGCATCGACATCCCCGTGGAGGACTGGGGCATCGACTTCATCGTGAGCAGCGCGAACAAGTGCATCCAGGGGGTGCCCGGCTTCTCCTTCGCCATCTGCCGTCGCGACCTGCTGGAAGGCAGCCGCGGCAAGGCGCGCAGCCTGTCGCTCGACCTGTACGCCCAGTGGCAGACCATGGAGCGCGACGGCGGGAAGTGGCGCTTCACCTCGCCCACCAACGCGGTGCTCGCCTTCGCCCAGGCCCTGCGCGAGCTGGAGGAGGAGGGCGGCGTGAGCGCGCGGGCGGCGCGGTACGCCGAGAACAACCGGCTGCTCATCGAGCGCATGCGCGCGCTGGGCTTCGAGCCCTACCTCACCGAGAACCAGGGGCCCATCATCACCACCTTCGCGCACCCGGCCGACGCGGCGTTCACCTTCCGCGAGATGTACGACTACGTCAAGGCGCGCGGGTACGTCATCTACCCGGGGAAGCTCACGGACGGCGACACCTTCCGCATCGGCACCATCGGCGAGATCTACCCGGCGGACATCCTCAACGTGACGAGCATCCTCGGCGAGTTCGTCGCAACGAAGCGCAAGGAGGCGTAGCATGGTTGAAGCGGTCATCTTCGACTGGGCGGGCACGACGGTCGATTACGGGTGCTTCGCGCCCGTGCAGGCGTTCGCCGACGTGTTCGAGCACCACGGCGTGAAGCCCACGATGGAGGAAACGCGCGCGCCCATGGGCATGCTGAAAATCGACCACATCAGGGAGATGCTGCGCATGGAGCGCATCGCCTCCGCATGGGAGCGCGTGCACGGCAAGCGGCCCGACGAGGACGACGCGCAGGCCCTGTACGCCCTGTTCGAGGGCAAGCTGCTGTCCATCCTCCCCCGCTTCGCCGAGCCGAAGCCCCACGTGCTGGACACGGTGGCCGAGCTGCGCGCCGCGGGCGTGCGCATCGGCGCCACCACCGGCTACACCGACAAGATGATGGCCATCGTGGCGCCCGCCGCCCGCGAGCGCGGCTACGCGCCCGACTTCTCCATCACCCCCGACGCCACGCACGGCAAGGGCCGCCCGTGGCCCTACATGGTGTTCCGCAACCTGGAGGCCCTCGGCGTGAGCTCGGTGCAGGCGGCCGCCAAGGTGGGCGACACCGCCTCGGACATGCGCGAGGGCAAGGCGGCGGGCGTGTTCACCATCGGCGTGATCGAGGGCAGCTCCGAGCTGGGGCTTGCGCAGGAGGAGTACGAGGCCCTGAGCCCGGCCGAGCGCGACCGGGCGCGCGACCGGGTGGAGGCCCGCTTCCGCGCAGCCGGGGCCGACGCCGTGGTGCGCACCCTGGCCGAGCTCCCGCAGCTGCTCAGGCAGGAGCGTTAGCGCAGGTCGCAGCCCCGCCCAGCTTCCAGCCGATCGCACGCTCGCGCATGCCCACGAAATCGGCGTAGAGACCTCCTTCGGCCATGAGCGCATCGTGCGTGCCGCGCTGCACGATGCGCCCGCCGTCGAGCACGACGATCTGGTCGGCATCGCGCACGGTCTTCAGGCGATGCGCGATCATGATGACCGTCTTGCTGCGCGTCAGCTCGGCGATGGCGCGCTGCAGGTCGCGCTCGTTCTCCGGGTCGACGTTGGCGGTGGCCTCGTCGAGGATGACGATGGGCGCGTCCTTCAGGATGGCGCGCGCGATGGAGAGGCGCTGGCGCTCGCCGCCCGACAGCGTGGCGCCGCCCTCCCCCAGACGCGTGGCGTAGCCCTCGGGCAGCCCCTCCACGAACTCGTGGCAGCACGCGCGGCGCGCGGCCTCCACCACCTCTTCGTGCGTGGCGTCGGGCCGGCCGAACTTGATGTTGTTCTCGATGGTGTCCTCGAAGAGGTACACGCCCTGGAACACCATGGAGAAGTTGCCCAGCAGCTCGTCCACCTTCCAGTCGCGCACGTCGACGCCCCCCAGCGTGATGCGCCCGGCGTCGACGTCCCAGAACCGTGCGATGAGCTGCGTCAGCGTGGTCTTCCCCGAGCCGCTCGGCCCCACGATGGCGCACGTGGTGCGCGCGGGGATGGCCAGCGACACGCGGTCGATCACCGTGCGGTTCTCGTAGCCGAACGACACGTCGCGCAGCTCGATGTCGAGGCCGTCGGCCCGCTCGACCCCGGCCCCCTCGTCCATGGCCGGCGTGGCGATCATGGCGTTCACCTTGTCCATGCAGATGTCGATCTGGCGCAGCAGGCTGGCGAACGTGCCGGACATCTCCAGCTTCCCGTACACCATGAACGACGCCACGATGGCCACGAGGCACACGCCCGCGTCCATCGTGCCCGCGATCCAGCACCACACGCACACGAGGCACATGAGCACGCTCGACGTCTTGGTCAGCACGGTTTGCAGCACGGCGAAGCGGATGAACTTGAACTCGAACGACACGTTCATGCGCTCGCATTCGGCGATGGCGCCCGACAGCTTCCGCTCGGCGTCGCCCGTCATCGAGAACGCGCGCACCACGCCCATGCCCTGCACGTATTCCAGCACCGCGCCCACGATGGCGCTCTGCGCGGCCATGCGCTGGCCCGACAACGCGCGCGCGCTCCGCTGCATCGCGCTGTTGATCAGCAGGAACAGCGCGATGGTCGCGATCACCACGGCGCCGAGCCGCCAATCGAAGACCAGCAGCATGAGCGCCATGAGCCCCGAGAACACGAACCCCGAGATGACGTTCGAGTACACCTGGCCCCCGGCGTTCTGCACGTCGTCCAGCGTGTTGGTCATCGTGCCCGAGATGGCGCCCAGGCTGTTCTCGTTGAAGTAGCCCATGGGAAGGTAGCGCATCCGGTCGCCGATCTGCAGGCGCTTCTCGCCCGTCATGGAGAAGTTCCCCTTGCAGAAGTTCTCGCTCTTGAAGTGCGAGGTGACGAAGCAGCCCGCGATGCTGCCCAGCATGATGGCGAGTGCCGTCCACATCGTGGCCTCGGAAAGCGTCCCGTCCGCCAGCGCGAACAGCACGACGGCGAACGCCATCATCTGCCACGCCTCGAAGAACGAGTTCAGCACCGACCACGCCATGCCGCGCTTGAGGTGTCCGGCGAAGCTGCCTCCGAACGCGAAGTACTTCTTGATGGTATCGAGCATGCGAGCCTCCTATGCCGCGTCTTTGGCGTCGATGTGGGCGCGGTACATGCCCGCGTACAGCGGGCAACCGGCCATGAGCTCGTCGTGCGTGCCCTGGGCCTCGATGCGCCCGTCGCGCACGACGACGATCTTGTCGGCATCGACGATGGTGGACAGGCGGTGCGCGATGACGACGAGCGTCTTGCCCGCCACCAGCTTGCCCACGGCCTGCTCGATGATCGCCTCGTTCTCGGGGTCGGTGTACGCCGTGGCCTCGTCGAGCATGACCACGGGCGCGTCCTTGAGCATGGCGCGCGCGATGGCGATGCGCTGGCGCTCGCCGCCCGAGAGGTGGCCGCCCGCGCCGCCCACCACCGTCCGGTAGCCGTGCTCGAGCGCCTCGATGAACTCGTGGCAGCCGCTCGCCTTCGCCACGGCCACCACCTCCTCGTCGGAAGCGCCCGGCCTGCCCATGCGGATGTTCTCCATCACCGTGTCGTCGAACAGGTAGTTGTCCTGCTCGACGTACGAGATGCAGCCCGCAAGCTGCTCGGCCGAGAGCTCGCCCACCGGCACGCCGCCAAGGCGCACCGTGCCGGCGTCCGCGTCCCAGAACCCGGCGATCAGGCGCGCGAGCGTCGACTTGCCCGACCCGGACGGCCCGACGAGCGCCGTCACCTGCCCCGGCTCGATGGCCAGGTCCACGCCGTGGACGACCTCCTCGCGCCCGTAGGAGAAGCGCACGCCCTCGAGCTCGATGCGCGTGCCGCGCGGCTGCGCCAGGGCCTCGGCGCCGACCGACGCCGAGGCGCGGCGCTGCTCCGGCTCGTCGAGGATGGCGGTGATCTGCTCCACCACCGTGCCGATCTGCGCGAGCGAGTCGATGAAGCTCATGGCCGCGTACAGCGGCGGGAAGATGGACAGCGACAGCACGGCGACCATCACGAGCGTGGCCGGCTCGAGCGTGCCCTGCAGGATGAACAGGCATCCCACCGGCAGCACCGTCACCAGCGTGGCCGGCCAGATGGCCAGGCCCAGGTCCTGGAAGATCTGCACGTGGTGCATCCAGTCGATGAACGAGCGCGCGTAGCGGCCCACCGTCTCCGAGAACTTCTCGTAGGAGCTGGCCGACCGGCCGAACGCCTTGATCACCTCGATGCCGTTCACGTACTCGACCGCCGTGGTGCTCATGTCCTCGCCGGCCTGCACCGTTTTCGCGTACCACCGGTCGTAGTCCTTCATCATGCCCATGTAGGCCACGAACCCGATGGGCAGCGTGACGAGCGCCACGAGCGCCATGCGCCAGTCGAGCGCGAACATGAACGCCACCACGGCAACGGGCACCAGCAGGTTCGACGTCATCTCGGGCACCACGTGCGCCAGCGTCGTCTCGATGCTGTCCACCTTCTCCACCATGATGTTCTTGAGCTTGCCCGAAGGCGTGTCCAGCACGTAGCCCAGTGGCACGCGCGTGAGCTTGTCGGCGATGCGCCGGCGCACCTTGCTGATGGTGGAGAAGGTGGCCTTGTGCGACACGGCGGTCGAGGCGTGGTGGCACACGATGTAGCCGGCGTAGCCCGCCGCCGCCACGCCGCACCACATGAGGTAGAAGCCGAAGTCGCGCACCCCGCCCAGCACGCCCACGATCATCTGCCCCGCCGCCACGTACGGCACGATGCTGCCCGCCACGCCGATCACGGCCAGCAGCACCGACAGCGCGTAGCGGCCCCTGTTCTCCTCCGACCACGCCAGCAGCAGCGCCACCGGGTTCGGCTCCCGCTTCTCCGCGGACGCCGGGCCCCGCTCGGGCGCGCCGACGCAGGCATCGTCCGCAACAACCGCGTTTCCCGCATCCATACGCATTCCTTTCCGAAAGTTACCTCAGGCTTACATTCGGAAGTATAACACCGTTATATAACATTGTTACAACTTTTTCGCCCCGATATGGACCGTGCAGGGACGGACGGGCGCGCGATGTAGCGATTCGGCGAGGATCACAGCGGAAGGAAGGGCGAACGAGCGCGCGCGCCGTTGCGCGAGCACGTCCCGTTGCGCACGCGCGTCCCGTTGCGCGAGCGCGCATCCGCCGTCGTGAAGGGAACAGATGTTTCACGTGAAACATCGGGGCGACCCGAGGATCACGACGGCTGGGGGCTCATGATCGTCTCGTAGCCGGCGTGGAAGAAGCGCTCGAAATCGGCGACGAACGCGTGGGCCGCCTCGCGCGACAGGCCCAGCAGCAGCGGCTCGAAGTAGCCGCGGAAGAACATGCCGGCCAGGATGCGCGACATCTCGGGCGTGGGCTCGACGACCCCGATACCGTGCTCGCGCATCTCGCGCACGTAGCGGGCGGTGCTCCGCACTTCAAGCTCGATGAAGCGGTCGAGGTAGCGCTCCCACGCGGTGCCGGCCGATCTCGCGAACACGAGGACGAACGCGTCGCGGTTGTCGTAGACGAAGTCGAGCAGATCGTGCATCATGCGCTCTTCGTAGACCCTCATCCGCTCGAACGTCTGGGCCTCGAGAGGCTGCTCGTAGAACCGGTCCTGGGCGCCCTCGTAGCGGGCGTACAGCTCGTCGGCGGCCGGGGCCACGACGGCGTCGAACAGGGCCTCCTTGCCGGAGAAGTACCCGTAGATGGCGCCCGTGGTCATATCGGCAGCCGCGGCTATCGAGCGCAGCGAAGCTCCGGCGAACCCCTTCTCCATGAACTCCGCGACGGCGCACGACATGAGCCGGCCGCGCGCATCGCGCCGCTCGCTTCCCGCCGTTTCGCCTGCAGGCGTCTTGTGGTTGCGCATGGTCCCCCGCCCGGTCTCGTCCGTCGCTGCAGCCATGATACCCCAAAGCGGCTGCGCGGCGCGACGGCGATGCCGGAAGCGCGGCCTATCGGCACGAGCGCGCTCACGCCTCCCAGCGCAGATGGCTCTCGCGCGTGGCGCAGACGAGCGACGCGCGCCCCGCCTGCTGCACGCGGCGGAAGAGCACCGGCTTCAGCCGCCCGCGCTCCACGAGACGATCGAGCACTCGCTCCAGGTCCGGGCCTGCGAGGCCGAACCGGTCGCGCAGCTCGGCGTAGGAATACGTCCGACCCTCTTCAAGCGACTTGTGCACGCCGACAACCATAGGTACCGCCTTCCATCTTCGATGACGACGCCCATGATACCACATTGTTAGCCAATGCTAACTTTAAAGGAGTGAGCTCCTCAAGGTAACGCGAATCCTCCGCATCCCGCCTCCTCGCGACCCGACCTCGCCGCGCACTCCCTCCTCGACCCCCTCTCGCCCCCTCCTGCTCCGAACGGTCGGCTGCTCGGGCTTGCGACGGCTTTTCGGAGCTGCACAACCCCTATGCAATGCCGTATCATGCCAATGGTTCGCTTAGGTTAACTTTTACTCCGGAGATCGTGAGCCGGCGAACCGGACGCCGGGTCCGTGCAAGCGCACGTCCGCACGTCCCGTATCCCCATCTCCATCGACCCTCGACATCGGCCGGGCACGCACCTGCGCGCTTCGGCAAGAAAGGCTGGACCAACCATGAAGACGACCTCGTCCGGAGCCGCGCTGGGCTCCTCGCCCGCCTCCGCAGGCGGAAGGCTGAACGGCAAGGACTTCATCAACATCGGCATATTCACCGCCATCTACTTCGTCATCGTGTTCGCGGTGGCGTGCCTGGGCTTCATTCCCATCTTTATGGTGCTCATCTGCGGCATCATCCCACTCGTCGCGGGCATCCCCTACATGCTGTACCTCACCCGCGTGAAGAAGTTCGGCATGATCACCATCATGGGGCTGCTCGTGGGCATCATCATGTTCGTCACGGGCATGGGCTACTTCAGCATCGTCACCGGATTGGTATGCGGCCTGATCGCCGACCTCATCGTGCGCGCTGGGGGCTACGCCAACGCGAAGATGAGCGTGTTGTCGCACGGCGTGTTCAGCTGCTGGATGATCGGCAACTTCCTGCCCATGCTGCTCACGGCCGACAGCTACTACGCCACCATGCGCGGGCAATTCGGCGACGCCTACGTCAACGAGCTCATGGGCTACCTGCAGCCGTGGGCGTACCCGGCCATGTTGATCGCGTGCTTCGTCACCGGCATCGTCGGCGGGTTCATCGGCCTCAAGGTGCTGGGGAAGCACTTCAAGCGTGCGGGCATCGCGTAGGGCATGGCCGTGGAACTGCTGCAGACCGGGGCCGTGGAGCGCACCGTGCGCCTGGATCCTCGCACCAAGCTCGTGCTGCTCGTTTCAGTGTCGACCGCGCTGTTGGTAGGCGGGAGCGGTCCGGTCATGGACGCGGCGCGCGTGCTCATGCTGCTGGCTCCCTTCGCGCTGCTGGCCGTGTCGGGCCGCATCGGCGCGGCGGCGGGGCTGTTGGTCGCCTACGCGGCATCGTGGAGCCTCACCGCGCTCGCGGTGCCCCTGGTCGAAGGGCCCTTGAACTTCGCTATCGTGGCCTCGTGCATGATCGCCTCGCGCTTTCTGCCCACCATCGCCACGGCGTACTTCGTGTTCGCCACCACCACGGTGTCGGAGTTCATGGCCGCAGCCGAGCGCGTACATGCGCCGCAATGGCTGGTCATCCCGCTGTCGGTGCTGTTCCGCTTCTTCCCCACCCTCGGCGAGGAGGCGCGCGCCGTGGGCTCCGCCATGCGCATGCGCAACCTGAGGCTGGGCAAGGCTGGTCCGGTATCGCTCGTGGAGTACCGCCTGGTGCCGCTCATCTCGTGCGCCGTGCAGATAGGCGAGGACCTGTCGGCCGCGTCGCTGACGCGCGGGCTGGGCGCGCCCGTCAGGCGGACGAACATCTGCGACATCGGCTTCGGCGCGGCGGACGTCGTCGTGTGGGCGGCGTGCGCCGTGTCGGTAGGGCTGCTCGTGGCGAGCAGCCTCGGTTGGATAGGGGCTTGAGATGGACGTCGAGGGAAACCGAAGCGCGGGCTCGACCAGCGAGCCCACACTCGTCATGGAAGACGTTTCGTTCTCCTACGCGAACGGGCGGGAGGGTGCCGGCGTGCGCCGCGTCGACCTGCAAGCGGCGTCCGGCGAGGTGGTGCTGCTGTGCGGCCCGTCGGGCTGCGGCAAGACCACGCTCACCCGCCTGGCCAACGGCCTCGCGCCCCACTACTACGAGGGCCGCGTGGAAGGACGAGTGCGCGTGGGCGGGCTGGACGCGGCCGACGCACCGCTGCACGACACGGCACGCCTCGTAGGCTCGGTGTTCCAGAACCCGAAGTCCCAGTTCTTCAACGTCGACGTGCGCGGCGAGCTGGCCTTCGGCTGCGAGAACCAGGGCATGGAGCGCGCCGAGATCGAACGGCGCATCGACACCGCATCCACGGCGTTCGAGCTGGAGCCGCTCATGGGGCGGAGCCTTTTCGACCTGTCCGGCGGGCAGAAGCAGCGCATCGCCTGCGCCAGCGCCACCGCCGCCGGGCCACGGCTGGTGGTGCTGGACGAGCCGTCTTCGAACCTGGATTTCCCCTCGATGGCGCACCTGCGCGCCGCCGTCGAGCGCTGGAAGCGCGAGGGCTGCGCGGTGCTGGTGGCGGAGCACCGGCTGCACTACCTGACCGACCTCGTCGACCGGGCCTACTACCTGCGCGACGGGGCGGTCGAGCGCCAGTGGAGCGGAACCGAGCTGCGCTCGCTCGACGACCGGGAGCTGGAAGAGCTCGGGCTGCGAACGCTGCGGCTCTCCGCGGCGTTCGTGCAGCCCCCGGCAGCGGCCGAGCCCGCAGAGCCTGCCGGAACGTTCGCGCTCGACGGCTTCTCTTTCTCCTACCGCCGCGGCGCGCGCTCGCGCTGCGCGCTCGACATCCCGCACGCGCAGCTGCCGCGACGCGCCGTCGTGGCCGTGATCGGCGCGAACGGCGCCGGCAAGTCCACGTTCGCCAACGCGCTGTGCGGCCTCAACCGCTGCAAGGGAACCCTCACCGTCGACGGACGCGCCCGCTCGCGCCGTACGCGCGCAGGCAGCTGCTTCCAGGTGATGCAGGACGCAAACCATCAGCTATTCGCCGAGAGCGTGCTGGACGAGGTGCTGCTGAGCATGGCGAAGCCCGACGAGGAAGCAGCGCATCGCCTGTTGGCCGCGCTCGACCTCGACGAGCGCGCGGCCGACCACCCGCTCTCGCTGTCGGGAGGGCAGAAGCAGCGGACGTGCATCGCGTCCGCCCTGGCCAGCGAACGCGAGGTGATCGTATACGACGAGCCCACGAGCGGGCTCGACCTCCACCGCATGAGGCAGGTCGCCCGGCTGATCCACGACGTGCGGCGTCGCGGGGCGGCGCAGCTCGTGATCACCCACGATCCCGAGTTCATCATGGCCTGCTGTTCGTGGGTGGTGCGCCTCGAGGACGGGGGTATCATGGAATCCTATCCGCTCGACGCGGCGGGAACGCGTCGGCTGAGCGGGTTCTTCATGCACGAAGGAGCTTTGGATGAAAAGCCTTGAGTACCTGGCCACGCGCAACGCCGGCCGCTTCGATATCGTCGAGAAGGACGGCCCGCGCACCGTGTTCCGGCTCGCGCTGGACAACGGAGCGTCCGGCATCGTAGAGGACTGGGAGCTGTTCGAGGGCGTGAACCTCACGTTCAACGACATCCCGCATGGCTCGCTGACCTGGAAGAGCAGCGAGCCTCGTTCGCTTCATATCGAATGGTGCCAGCAGGGCCGCGGCGAGATAGCCAGCGCCAACGGCAAAAGCTACTTCATCCACGAAAGAGAATGCGCGGTGCACGACCAGCGCATCATCAAGCGGCAAATGCGCTACCCCATGCCCCGTTACGTGGGGCTGACGCTCAGCATCGAGTACGAGACCGGCAGCTCCACGCTCAGGGCGCACGACGCGACGGGCGGCGTCGACTTCAACGCGCTGCGCGAGCGCTATGCTGGCGGGGACGGATGCCGCATCTTCCTGCCCGACGACACTCTGGCATCCCTGCTGGCCTCGTTCTACCGCATCGACGATCGGGCGCGCATCGAGCGCATGCGCCTGAAGGCCCTCGAGCTGGTCGCGCTGCTCGACGCCACCGAGCGCCCCGTGTGGAAGACGTTTCCCTATTGCACCCACGATCATGCGCTCGCCCTCGAACGCGCGCTCGACCTGCTCGGCAGCAACCTGGACGAAGACCTCGCGCTCGAAGATGCGGCGCGCTGCGCGAACATGGGCCTCTCCACGTTCAAGCAGCGCTTCCTGCACGCCTATGGGCTGTCGCCCATGGCGTACCGCCGCCAATGCCGCGTCGAGGAAGGCGCGCGTCTGCTTGCGGGGAGCCGCGAGAGCGTCGCCAGCGTCGCGGCGCGCGTGGGCTACCGCAACCCCAGCAAGTTCGCCGCCGCCTTCGTCGAGCGCTTCGGCGCGACCCCCTCGGCCTGGCGCGCCCGCGGCTGACGTTCGGACGCCCGCCGCACCATGCAGGGCTGCGGCGGGCGGCTTAGCCCTTCCGGCCGAACAGCTCGTCGCAGATGGCTTCGATGACGGCGTCGACGGCGGCGTCGAGGGCCTCCGCGTGCATGAGGCTCCGGTCGAGCAGCATGAGCGCGATGCCCTTCTGGAGGTTCGCCACCACGCGCCAGTCCGCATCGGGACGCACGCCCTCGAGGCGCTCCATGATCCGGCCCATCGTGACGCGATCGACCTCGGGATCGAAGCTGTGCTCGTCGGGCCAACGCCGGGAGAGGTAGGCGAAGTCCTCGGCGGTGGCGTAGCGGTAGATGTTGCGATCGCTGTACCACAGCGATCGCAGCCACGTGCGCATGGCGTCGCGGCCCAGGCGGCCGCCCTCCTGCTCGCACAGCTCCTCGAACAGGTCCATGACCGCGCGGCGATTCGCCTTCACGATGGAGTACGCGAACTCCTCCTTCGAGGGGAAGAAGCTGTAGAACGTGCCTTTGGCGATGCCGACCCGGCTCGCCACGTCCTCCACGCGCAAGCTGCGGACGCCCTTCTCGACGATGAGGTCCCACCCGGCGTCGAACATGCGGCGGCGGAGCTCCTCGCGGTCGGCCTCGGTGAATATCGCGGGCATGGCCCCTCCTTTCGCGCAGGCGCGCCCTGCGACGCCCGGGCGCGCTTGGATCCTCCCCGTCATTCTACCGCGAACCGCATACGCGAACCGCACACAAAATGACCGCTGTTGATAATTTGGTCATTTTCTTCTTGCCGGAATAGTTATCCTACGCTAACATCTAAATGACCGAATTCTCAATTCCGGTCATTTTATCGGAGCGGACAAGCGGAAGCAGGAGGAAGGCCCATGGCGACGCCCGCGTGCAAACCAGCGCTCAGAACCGTGTTCTCAAGCGCCCAACGGGAGTTCTACGAATCGCTGGCGGCGGGAGGGGGCGCGCGGGCAAGCACGGGCGCCGCAGACGAGGGCGCACCGCCGCCCGCCGCAGCGCCCGAGGGGTCGCAGGCCCCTGCGGCCGTCCCCTCCCCTGCCGCCCCCGCCGCGGGCCCAGCCGCACCCGGTGCCCGGCCTGCCGCCGAGCCCCCGGCCAAGAACGCCCGCCCCAAGCAGGGCCTCGCACGGCTCATGGAGCTTGCGGGCAGCCGGGCGCGCCCGCTCGCAGGCGCCTGCGCGCTGGCCGTGCTCTCGGCGGCGGCGCGGCTCGCGCCGTACTTCACCATCTACCTCATGGTGCGCGCCATCATCCTGAACTGGAACGACCTGGGCGCGCTCGACCTGCCCTTCCTCTGGGGCCTCGCGTTTGCCACGGTGGGCGCGGCCGTCCTGCACGGCGCAACGGGCTACCTCTCCATGATGCTCGCCCACCGGGCCGCCTTCGACGTGCTGTACGAAGTGCGCCTGCAGCTCATGGACAAGCTCGCCCGCATCCCGTCAGGCTATTTCAACCAGGTGCGCCAAGGGGAGATCAAGAAGGTGCTCAACGACGACGTGGAGAAGATCGAGGGGTTCATCGCCCACAACCTCTCCGACACGGTGTGCGCCGTCGCCCTGCCGCTGCTGACCATCGCCGCCCTCGCGTTCGTCGATTGGCGGCTGGCGTTGCTGCTGGTGGTTCCCATCGTCGTTTCGTTCCTCCTGCTGGGCAGCGCGCTGGGAAGCCCCGAGGGCGCGGCATGCCAGCGGGCCATGGCGCAAAGCCGGGAGAAGCTCAACGGCACCACGGTCGAGTTCGTGCACGGCATGCCGGTGGTCAAGGTGTTCAACCGCAGCTTGGCCGCATTCGGGCGCTTCGAGGCGGACGCACGCGAGTTCGTGGGCAACATCAAGTGGGCCACCTGGTTCAACGCCCGCGGCATGGGCAAGCTGTACGCCGCCGCGGGGACGCAGATGCTCCTGCTGCTGCCCGCCGTGCTCATCATCCTGCCCACGGCGGCGTCCTACGCCGACTTCCTTTCGACGGCGTTGCTGTTCTTCCTGGTGGGAGGCGGCATGAAGGAGCCGGTCATGCAGATGATCACGCAGGCCCTCGGCGTGAACGGCATCAACGCCTCCGTCGCGCGCATCGACGAGGTGCTGGCCGAGCCCGAGCTCTCGCAACCCGAGCACCCGGTCGAGCCCACGGCGTTCGATCTGGCGTTCGAACACGTCACGTTCTCCTACGACGGGAAGAAGAACGCCGTGGAAGACGTCACCTTCCGCGTTCCCGCGGGCTCCGTCGTGGGCCTCGTGGGCCCGTCGGGCGGCGGGAAGTCCACCCTCGCGGCGCTCGGCCTGCGCTTCTTCGACCCGCAGGAGGGCCGCATCGCGCTCGGCGGCGTCGACCTGCGGGACATCGCGCCCGAGCGCCTGACCGAGCTGGCCTCCTCGGTGTTCCAGGATTCGTTCGTCCTCGACGACACCGTGGAGAACAACATCCTCATGGGCTCGTCCGCGCCGCACGAGCGCGTGGTCGCCGCCGCCGAAGCCGCCAGCATCGCCGACGTGATCGACGCGCTGCCCCAGGGATACCGAACCGTCGTCGGCGCAGACGGCACGCGGCTCTCAGGAGGCGAGGCCCAGCGCCTCGCCATCGCCCGCGCCATGCTGCGCGACACGCCCCTCATCATCCTCGACGAGGCCACGGCCTACGCCGACGCCGAGAACGAGGCGAAGATACAAGATGCGTTCGCCCAGTTGGCCGCCAGGAAAACCGTGCTAGTCATCGCCCACCGCATGAAAACCGTGCGCACCGCCGACCTCATCGTCGTCGTGGACGAGGGGCGCGTGGTCGGCACGGGCACGCACGACGACCTCATGGACGCCTGCCCGCTCTACCGCTCGATGGTGGACGCGGACGAGCGCAAGGACGCGTGGACGCTCACCGTCGGAAAGGAAGGATGACATGGGACGCCTGAAAGAAAGCATCGACCGGCTCACCTTCGGCAACCCGCGACGCTGCGTGCGCTTCGTGCTGTGGCGCTTCCTCGACTCGCTCGTGACGTCCGTGCCGTCCGTGGTCATGGTGGTGGCCACCTGGCTGCTCGTGCAGCCGATCGTCCATCCGGGCGCCGCGCTCGACTTCGTCGCGCTGTGGGCCTGCGTCGCGGTGCTGGCGGCGCAGGTGCTGGCCTCCTACGCCACGTCGCACAAGGTCTACGTGCTGTCGTGCGCCGGCACGGCCGACGCCGTGCTCGACGCGCGGCTGGCCATGGGCGAGAAGCTGCGCCGGCTGCCGCTCGGGTTCTACCAGCGCCACGACGCGGGGGACATCGACAGCGTGCTGCTGCGCGATTACGAGACGGTGGAGAACTACGGCGCCGAGGTGCTGTCGCAAGCGGGCATGATCGCGGCGAAGACCACGCTGTCGGCCGTGGTGCTGGCCTTCTTCGACTGGCGCCTGGCCCTGGCCACCTTCGCGGTGGTGCCCTGCGCGCTGCCCTTCCTCTGGAAGGGGTTCAACGCGATGGCGCAGAGCAGCGGGCGCTTGACGAAAGCCTCCCAGGAATGCTCGTCGCGCACCATCGAGTACGTGGCAGGCATCCGCACGCTCAAAGCGTTCAACCTCGCAGGCACCCGCTTCGACTCGCTGCGCGCCAGCTTCGAAGAGCTGAGGAAGGCATCGCTCGGCAAGGAGGAGGCCAGCCGACCGGTGGGCGTGTTCGGCCGCGCGCTGCTGCTCGCCGGCGCCGGCGTGGTCATGCTGGCCGGATGCGCGCTGCTCCAAGCGCAGGCGGTGCATCCGTTCGTGCTGCTCATGTTCCTGCTCTTGGCGCTCGGCATCTACGAGCCCATCGTGACCCTGTTCTACTTCCTGTCCGATTTCGGCAACGCGGACGCCGCGGGAAAGCGCATCGAGCGCCTGCTCGCCGAGCCCGAGCTTCCCGAGCCGCCCGCGGAGGCGCCGGCCGCGCCACACGGGCACGGCATCGCGTTCGACGACGTGAGCTTCTCCTACGGCGGCGACGAACGCGCGCTGGAACACGTGAGCCTGACCATCCCCGAGGGAGGCCTCACGGCGCTCGTGGGACCCTCGGGTTCGGGCAAGTCGACGGTGGCGAAGCTGGCCGCGCGCTTTTGGGACCCGCAGGCGGGGACGGTGACGCTCGGCGGGGCGGACCTCGCGCGCAGGGCCGCCGACGACGTGCTGGCCGGCACGAGCGTGGTGTTCCAGGACGTGTACCTGTTCCACGACACCGTGGCCGAGAACATCCGCATGGGCCGCGCCGACGCCACCGACGAGGACGTGCGCGAGGCGGCGCGCCTGGCCGCCTGCCTCGATTTCATCGAGGCGCTGCCCGACGGCTTCGACACCGTGGTGGGCGAAGGCGGCTGCACGCTGTCGGGCGGCGAGAAACAGCGCATCTCCATCGCCCGCGCGCTGCTGAAGGACGCGCCGGTCGTGCTCCTGGACGAGGCCACCAGCTCGCTCGATCCCGCCAACGAGGTGGCCGTCCAGCAGGCGATCGCCGAGCTGGTGAAGCGCAAGACCGTGATGGCCATCGCGCACCGCCTGCAATCCGTGCGCGATGCCGACAACATCGTGGTGCTCGACAGCGGCCGCGTGGAAAGCCAGGGAACCCACGACGAGCTGCTCGCACGCAGCCCCCTGTACGCCGCCCTCTGGGCGGAGCAGCAACGGGCCAACGGCTGGAAGATCAAGCCCGAGGCAAGCCCGCGACCCTAGGCCCCCGCCGCCGCGCCGCGCGCGAAAGGCTCCACCGGCGCCCCCGGTGGAGCCGACCCGGCCTACCGCGCCCGCGCGTCGGCCTCCTCCTCGACCTCGACCGCGCCCGCTTGCGTGCAGCCGTCGCAACCGTCGCATGACGCGCCGCAGCCCAGCACGGCGCCCGGCGCGCGCCGCTTGCGCGCCAGGCGCCGCGCCGCGAGCACCGCCAGCACGGCGACGGCCGCGCCCAACGCGAGCGTCAGCACCCCCGCCGGGCCCTCCTCCAGCGACAATCCCACGCCGCGCACCGCGAACGCCGCAACCCACGCCACGCCCAGCTGCCCGAACGCCATCCCGAGCGCCCATCGGCCGCCCAGCTCGCGCTTCACCGACGCGATGGCCGCGATGCAGGGCGTGTACAGCAGGCAGAACACCAGCAGGCCGAGCGCCGCGAGCGGCGTGATGGCCGCCACGAGCGTGGCCGTGCTGCCGAACAGCACCGACAGCGTGGACACGACGCTCTCCTTCGCCATGACGCCCGTGACGAGCGCCGTCGAGATGCGCCAGTCGTCGAAGCCGAGCGGCGCGAACACCGGCGCGATCCAGCCGGCCACCACGGCCAGCATGCTGTCCTGCGAGTCCGCCACCACGTTCAGCCCGAAGTCGAACGTCTGCAAGAACCAGATGACGATCGTGGCCAGGAAGATGATGGTGAACGCGCGCTCGAGGAAGTCCTTCGCCTTCTCCCACAGCATCTGCGCCACGTTGCGCGCGCTGGGCATGCGGTAGTTCGGCAGCTCCATGACGAACGGCACCGCCTCGCCCGAGAACATCGACGAGCGCATGAGCAGCGCCACGAGCACGCCCACCGCGATGCCGCCGAAGTACAGGCCCACCATCACCGCCGCCCCGTTCGCCGGGAAGAACGCCGCCGTGAAGAACGCGTAGATGGGCAGCTTGGCCGAGCAGCTCATGAACGGCGTCAGCAGGATGGTCATCTTGCGGTCGCGCTCGGACGGCAGCGTGCGGCTGGCCATGACCGCCGGCACCGTGCAGCCGAAGCCCACGAGCATGGGCACGATGCTGCGCCCCGACAGCCCGATGCGCCGCAGCAGCTTGTCCATGACGAACGCCACGCGCGCCATGTAGCCGGAATCCTCCAGCAGCGACAGGAAGAAGAACAGCGTGACGATGGTAGGCAGGAAGCTCAGCACGCTGCCCACACCGTTGAACACGCCGTCGATGATGAGCGATTGCAGCACCTCGTTCACGTGCGCCGCCGCAAGCCCCGACGCCACCACGTCGGTGAGCGCCGTGATCCCGCCGTCGAGCAGCTCGGACAGCCACGCCCCCACCACGTTGAACGTGAGCCAGAACACGAGCGCCATGATGGCGACGAACGCGGGGATGGCCGTGAAGGGGCCGGTCAGCAGCTTGTCGATGCGCGTGCTGCGCGCGTGCTCGCGACTCTCGGTCGGCTTCACCACCGTTTGCTCGCACACGCGGCCGATGAAGCTGAACCGCATGTCGGCGATGGCCGCCGCGCGGTCGAGGCCGCGTTCGGCCTCCATCTGGCAGATGATGTGCTCGAGCGCGTCCTTCTCGTTCTGGTCGAGGTCGAGCCGATCGAGCACCAGCTGGTCGCCTTCGGCCAGCTTGCTCGCGGCGAACCGCGGCGGGATGCCCGCGCGCTCGGCATGGTCCTCGATGAGCGCCATGATGCTGTGCAGGCAGCGATGGACGGCCCCGTCGTGCTCGTCGGGCGCGCAGAAGTCCTGGCGCACGGGCGGCTCCTGGAACCGCGCCACATGCAGGGCGTGGTCCACCAGCTCGGCCGTGCCCTCGTTCTTGGACGCCGAGATGGGGATGACGGGGATGCCCAGCAGCTTCTCCATCTCGTTCACGTGGATGGTGCCGCCGTTGCCCTCCACCTCGTCCATCATGTTGAGGGCCAGCACCATGGGCATGCCCAGCTCCATGAGCTGCATCGTCAGGTACAGGTTGCGCTCGACGTTCGTGGCGTCCACGATGTTGACGATGCCGCGCGGGCGCTCGTCCAGCAGGAAACGGCGCGTGACCACCTCCTCGCTCGAGTACGGCGACATGGAGTAGATGCCCGGCAGGTCGGTGACGAGCGCCTCGGGATGGCCCTTGATGCAGCCGTCCTTGCGATCCACCGTCACGCCGGGAAAGTTGCCCACGTGCTGGTTCGAGCCGGTCAGCTGGTTGAACAGCGTGGTCTTGCCGCAGTTCTGGTTGCCCACGAGCGCGAAGGTGAGCGGCGTGCCCTCCGGCAGCGGGTTCTCGCCCGCCCGGTCGTGGAACTTGCCGCCCTCGCCCAGGCCCGGATGCGGGACGGGCTTGCCCGACGCGCGGCTCTCCCGCACGTCGGCGCCGTCGCGCACGTCGTCGATCTCGATGTTGCGCGCGTCGTCGCGCCGCAACGTCAGCTCGTAGCTGTGGATGCGCACCTCGATCGGGTCGCCCATGGGCGCATGCTTCACCATGGTCACGTCGACCAGCGGGATGATGCCCATGTCCAGAAAATGCTGTCGAAGCGACCCCTCGCCGCCCACCGCGGCCACGGTTGCGGTTTTCCCGATAGGAAGATCGTTCAGAGTTGTCAACGCGTGTCTCCTCGCGTCGGCGGGACGACCCCCTCGTCCTGCCGGCTTGCTCGTCTTTTGTCCGCACCCATGGTACCGCGAAACCCCGCGCGAAGCACGGGAAAGTTGCCCATGGCGAACGCGGGCGCGCGCCGGCCGCGGCGCAACGCGAGACGCCCGCGTCGTGCGCAGGCGCAGCCGAATGTTTCACGTGAAACATTCGTTCGTATGAGGGGTGCGGGACAAAAGGAAAAGCGGAGGGAAAGGGGGGTTCCCTCCGCTTGCAAGCGCGACGGATAGCCAGACGAGAGGAGCTTCCGCCGCCGGGTCAGCAGACTGTTTCGAAGGCTTCGCGAGAATCGAACCGCTGTGGCATCGCCACCCGAGTTTCAGTTCCTTCGATCGCTTCGCTTTCGATGAAAGTTATATTAGGCTAACAACTCATCGTGCGCAATATAAGTTAACCTAGGCATACAATTTCTTCACAATCGCCGGGAAGGGGCCCTCCCCCTACGACAAGGGCCCGCGTCCTTGCGGACGCGGGCCCCCGGTCGCACCGGCGCCGTCGAACACGGCGGAGCCGGCGCGACGTGCGGCGTGCGGCGCAGCCGCGCGCGTGCGAGCGCCTACTCGGACCAGTCGTGGATGACGGCCTCGATGTTGTTGCCCTCGGGATCGTACACGAACGCGGCGTAGTAACCCGGATGGTAGTCGCGCGGGCCGGGTGCGCCGTTGTCCGTGCCGCCGGCGGCCAGCGCCGCCTCGTAGAACGCGGCCACCGCGGCGGCATCGGCCGCGCGCAGCGCGAGGTGCGTCGGGACGGCCTCGGCGCCCTCGGGCAGCGGGGCCACCCACACGTCGCCGGGCTCGCCCTCCACCAGCAGCTGCATGCCGCCGGGGTATTCGATGCCCTTCACGTACCCCAGCGGGGCAAGCGCGGCCTCGTAGAACGCCTTGGCCTGCTCGACGTCCTTCACCTTGATGCTCACATGGTCGATCATTGCGTGCTCCTTTCGTCAGCCGTTCTGCGTGCTCAACTCTTCGAGATTACCTTCCAACGGCAGCGGGCCGTCCATCTCCTCGTCTTCCGCGTCGCTCGCGCCGGCCACGTCCTCGTGCCCGGGGAGGATCATGTTCAACACGATGCCCACGATCGATCCCACGGCCAGGCCCGACAGCGAGATGGTGATCTCGCCCACCGGCACCACGATGGCGCCGGCCGTGCTGTACGCGATGCCCAGCGACAGCACGAGGATGAGCGCCGTGATCAGCACGTTGCGGCTCTTCATGAAGTCGACGTGGTTCTCCACGAGGTTGCGGATGCCCACCGCCGAGATCATGCCGTACAGCACGAGCGACACGCCGCCGATGACGCAGGCCGGCATGGCCGCGATGACGGCAGCGAACTTCGGGCAGAACGAGAACGCGATGGCGAACAGCGCCGCCAGGCGGATGACGCGCGGGTCGAACACCTTCGTCAGCGCCAGCACGCCCGTGTTCTCGCCGTACGTCGTGTTCGCCGGCGCGCCGAACAGCGACGCGAGGATGGTGGCCAGGCCATCGCCCAGCAGCGTGCGATGCAGGCCGGGCTCGGCGATGTAGTTGCGGTTGCAGGTGGAGCTGATGGCCGACACGTCGCCGATGTGCTCGATCATCGTGGCGAACGCCAGCGGCATGATGGTGATGATGGCCGTGATGGCCAGACCCGCGTCGAACTGCGCACCGAAGATGGAGAACACCGTATCGTTCCAGGTGAACGGCATGCCGATCCACGCCGCCTCAGCAACGCCCGTGAAGTCCACGACGCCCGCGGCGGACGCCACGACGTACGACCCCACCACGCCCAACAGGATGGGGATGATCTTGATCATGCCCTTGCCCCAGATGTTCGCGATGACGATGATGGCGATGGCCACGAGCGCGATGGGCCAGTTCGTCGACGCGTTCGTGATGGCCGAGCTGGCCAGGATGAGGCCGATGGAGATCACGATGGGGCCGGTGACCACGGGCGGGAAGAAGCGCATGACGCGCGTGGGCCCGAACACCTTGAACAGCGCCGACAGCACGAGGTACAGCAGACCCGCGCACGCCACGCCCAGGCAGGCGTACGGCAGCAGGTCGGCCTCGCCGTTCGGCGCGATGGCCGCGTAGCCCGCGATGAACGCGAACGACGAGCCGAGGAACGCGGGCACCTTGCCCTTCGAGATGAAGTGGAACAGCAGCGTGCCCACGCCCGCGAACAGCAGCGTCGCGGAAACGGACAGGCCGGTCAGCGTCGGCACCAGGATGGTGGCGCCGAACATGGCGAACATGTGCTGCAGCCCGAACACCGCCATCTTCGGCTTGCCGAGCTTCCGTGCGTCGTAGATTGCCTCGGGACTGTCTTGAGCCCCCATCGTCGGCGTCGCTTTGCCCTCGCTCACGTGGTACCCCTTGTCTGTCGAGCCTTCGCCTACCGGCCGCCCGACCCAGGAGCACCCGGGCTGACCAGTAGTATTTTGCCACAACATGGGGCGCCGTGCAGCATCAATGCCGACGGGGCGCCTTACTTTTTCCGCGACGGCCGTCGGAAGCGCCAGCGCCCGAGCGCCCGCCCTGGGGCTTCGTCGGGGACGAGGGCCGGGGCTTCGCACCAGCTTGGGGCTTCGCACCGGTTTTCGGCTTCGCACCGGCCCGGGGCTTCGCGCCAGCCTCGCCCTTGCCCTTGTCCCTGCCGCCGCCCTGCCCCTGGGGTCGCAGCAGGCACGTCGGCCCGAACCCCACCAGGTCCATGCGTCCGGCGCGGCGCAGCGCCTCCAGCACGAGCTCGCGGTTCTTCGGATCGCGGTACTGGATGAGCGCGCGCTGCAGCGCCTTCTCGTGCGGGCTCTTCGGCACGTACACCGGCTGCATGGTGCGCGGGTCCACGCCGGTGAAGTACATGGCCGTGGACATCGTGGAGGGCGTGGGATAGAAGTCCTGCACCTGCTCGGGCATGTAGCCGAGGTCGCGGCAGTACTCCGCCAGCTCGATGGCCTCGTCGAGCGTGGAGCCGGGATGCGACGACATGAGGTACGGCACGAGGTACTGCTTCTTGTCCAGCTGCTCGTTGACGCGCGTGAAGCGCTCGGAGAAGCGCTGGTACACGAGGTTGCGCGGCTTGCCCATCACCGACAGCACCGCGTCCGACACGTGCTCGGGCGCCACCCGCAGCTGGCCGCTCACGTGGTAGGCGCACAGCTCGCGGAGGAACGCGTCGCCGTGCTCCTCGTCGGCCAGCGCGAAGTCGAACCGGATGCCCGAGCGCACGAACACCTTCTTCACGCCCGGCAGCTTGCGCAGGCGGCGCAGCAGGCCCAGGTAGTCGCCGTGGTCGGCGTTCAGCTGCTTGCAGGGCTCGGGATACAGGCAGCGTTTGTTCGGACACGCGCCCGCTTTCAGCTGCTTGGCGCACGCCGGGGCGCGGAAGTTCGCCGTCGGGCCGCCCACATCGTGGATGTAGCCCTTGAAGTCCGGCTCCTCGATGATGGCCTGAGCCTCCTCCACGAGCGAGTCGTGGCTGCGCACCTGCACGATGCGCCCCTGGTGGAACGTGAGCGCGCAGAACGAGCACTCGCCGAAGCAGCCGCGGTTGCTGGTCAGGCTGAACTTCACCTCGCTGATGGCCGGCACGCCCCCGGCCTGCTCGTACATCGGGTGGTACGTGCGCGCGTACGGCAGCCGGTACACGGCGTCCATCTCGCTTTCCGTGAGCGGCGCGGCCGGCGGGTTCTGCACGACGAACTCGTGGTCGGAATAGGGTTCCACGAGGCGCTTGCCGGTGAACGGGTCGCTGTTTCGGTACTGCACGGCGAAGCTGCGCGCGTAGTCCAGCTTGTCGGCCTGCAGGGCGGGAAACGACGGCAGCGTCTCGGCGTCGTACACATGCTCGAGCGAGGAGGCGCGGAACACCGTGCCGTCGATGAACGTGAGGTCCTCGATGGCGAGGCCCGCGTTCAGCGCGTCGGCGATCTCGATGACGGAGTGCTCGCCCATGCCGTACGACACGAGGTCGGCGCCGGAGTCCAGCAGGATGGAGCGCTTGAGCTTGTCCGACCAGTAGTCGTAGTGCGCGAGCCGCCGCAAGCTGGCCTCGATGCCGCCGAGGATGAGAGGGGTCTTCTTGTACGTGCGCCTGATCAGGTTGCCGTACACCACGGCCGCGTGGTTCGGGCGCTTGCCCGCCTCGCCGCCCGGAGAGTACGCATCGCTGCGGCGGCGCTTCTTCGCCACCGTGTAATGGTTCACCATCGAGTCCATGTTGCCGCTCGACACGAAGAACCCCAGCCGCGGCTCGCCGAACACGGCGATGCTTTGGGGGTCGTTCCAATCGGGCTGGGCGATGACGCCCACCTTGTAGCCGTTCGCCTCCAGCAGCCGGGTGATGATGGCCATGCCGAACGAGGGATGGTCGACGTACGCGTCTCCCGACACGAACGCAAAATCGACCCGATCCCAGCCGCGCTCCAGCATCTCCTCGCGCGTCACCGGCAGAAACGCCGTTTCCATGGCCCATCCTCCCATCTTGTTTGCGCTTCGAGTCTACCCTATACGCAAAGAACCACCGAGGCACAATGCCCCGGTGGTTCAAAATCGCACAACAACGAAAGGCTAGCCCTGCGCGGGCGGCTGCCCGGTGGGCGGCACGTGCGGCGGCTGCTGCACGGGCGGATAGCCCGCCGCGCCGGCAAGCTCGAAGGGCATGGGGTCGTCCTGGCCGCGCCATGCGGGCACGTCGAACTGGCGCGTCCAATAGCCCAGCGCGCGCACGATCATCATCTCGACGAACACGTACATGCCCGTGCTCAGGATGCCGCACAGCACCGCGAACACGAGGATGATGCCGCCCGTGGCGAACACGATGGCCCAGACGGCGGCGCCGGGATGCGACGACTGGATGTTCAGGTTGCCGCCCGTCATCGCGAAGCCGATGAACAGCCCGATGAGCACGAGGACGAATATGAGGATGGACACGACGATGCCGATGACGACGGCCAGCACGATGGCCATGCCGAGGATGCGCAGCAGGCCGCTGAAATCGTGGCGGATCATGGCCCAGACCTTGCCGAACTGGAAGCCGGCGCCCAGACGGCCGTACACGCTCATGCGCATGGAGCCCACCCACGAGAACAGCGTCGCGAAGAACGAAGCTGCGATGATGAGCAGGGAGAATATCATCGTGGACAGACCGACGAACATGAACAGGCCGCCGTGCCCCCGTCCCGACCAGGCGGTGCCCATGCCGGTGATGGCACCCCACACCGCTTCGAGGATCCACGGCGCCAGCATGCACACGAAGCCGATGACCATCGCGAAGAAGCCGCGGCTGTACAGCTTGCCGTCCTCGTTGCCGAAGATGCGCTTCGGCAGGGGTCCGTGCACGTTCCAGGCGATGTCGCGCGCCCACCCGTACAGGTAGCCCAGCACGACGAGCCAGCCGAAGATGGGAATGAGGCTGAGCAGCGACAACAGCACGAGCTTGCCGAACCAGCCCGGGGAGTTCTTGATATCCTGCCAAGCGGCGTTGAAGTAACCGGTTTGCATAGTGACCTTCTTTTCCTTAGCGTTTGGCACCCACTATAAGCGCGCACCCCCGCCAGCGTCCGTTTCGTTGCCATTCCGTCAGTAAGGTGAAGCGCCTGCCGCAGCGGCGCGGAGCACCGTCCGGGGCCAGGGCGTTTCCGCGCCAAAGCTCGGGCACCCAGACAGCGAGCGACCCCCAGAATCTGGGGGTCGCTCAGCGTCAGGCACGTTCGACGGTCGTCAGACCAGCGAACGGAAGTTACTTGATGGTGACGGCAGCGCCGGCTTCCTCGAGCTTGGCCTTGATCTCCTCGGCCTTCTCCTTGTTCACGCCCTCCTGGATCGGCTTCGGGGCGCCCTCGACCAGCTCCTTGGCCTCCTTCAGGCCCAGGCTCGTGATCTCACGGACAACCTTGATGACGGCGATCTTGTTGTCGCCGAAGCCCTCGAGCACGACGTCGAACTCGGTCTTCTCCTCGGCGGCAGCGCCACCCTCGGCAGGAGCGGCGGCGGCCACGGCCACGGGGGCGGCGGCGGAAACGCCAAAGGTCTCCTCGATGTCCTTCACCAGTTCGGACGCCTCGAGCAGGGACATCTCCTTGAGGGCCTCAATGATCTCTTCGCGAGTAACAGCCATGTTAGTTCCTTTCAAAGTGGTCGGATCTCATCCGACCGGTACGTTTCAGCTTTCGGTTAGGCAGCGCTCATCACGCTGCCAGCGCTGCGTTTAAGCAGCTTCTTTCTGGTCGGCCACAGCCTTCGTGACCTGAGCAAGACCGCTCGGCACGCCGTTGAGGGCAACAGCGAGGCCGCGAGCGACACCGGAAATGGCGCCGGCGATCTGAGCCAGGAGCTCTTCGCGAGACGGGAGAGAAGCGATGGCCTCCACCTGTGCGGCGGACACCTGCGCGCCTTCCATCAAGCCACCCTTGATCTCCAGGTTCTTGTTGGTCTTGGCGAACGTCTTCACGGCCTTGGCAGCCGCAGCCACATCGTCGCCGGCGAACACGAACGCGCTCGGACCCGCAAGCATGTCGTCGAGCGTGGGCAGGTTCGACTCCTCCAGGGCGATGTGCATGAGCGTGTTCTTGTACACCTTCAAGCTCGCACCGGATTCGCGGATCGCCGTACGCAGCGCCTGGATGTCCTTCACCGTCAGACCGCAGTAGTCGACCACCCACACGGCGGAAACGCCGTCCAGGTCGCCTTTGATCTTCGTGAGCATCTCTTGATTCTTTGCGTTGGGCATGTAGTACACCTCCTTCTTCTCAAACTCGGGTTCCGCCCCTCGCGGGTGGGAATCGTCGCTTGAAAACAAGAAACGACCCCCCGCCGTCTCGTGACAGCAGGGGGTCGTCAAAGCGCGAAACTTATCAGAACCACCTCGGCGGGCCGCATTCCTGCGATTAAACCTCATCGGTACCAGCTGTCTTGGGCAGCGGAACAAACTAAACAACTCGCTTATTCTACCCTACCCAAAACGAATGTCAAGCGTTTTCCACGCGCCACGCCAACACCGTGACGCCGTCCTACGCCGCGTCTCCCTTGGCGTCGGCCGTCGCGTCGGCTTCCTTCGCGGTTTGCTCGGCAGCCTTCTCGCTCGTACCCGCCTTCGAGCTATCGAGGATCTCCTCGACGGGGTTCGTCGGCTCGGCTTCCACGTACGTGAACGAGATGGTGTCGCCTTCCTTGTACCCGACGATCTCGATGAGGCCGGGCAGCGCGAAGTCGTAGATGCCCTCGCCCTCGTCAAGCGTCACGTAGAAGTGCGAGTTGCCCTCCATCACCGCCTGGGCGATGGTGGAGATGGTGCCCTGCATCTCAAGCGATCCGGTGTCGACGCCCTCCTCGGTCAGCACGCCGTTCGTGGCGAGCAGCGCCTGGTAGGCCTTCTGGCACTCGGCCACCGTGTTGCCCACGGCCACGTTCTGGTAGCGCTGGATGTCGAGCATGGCGAACTGCTTCACGAGGCCCGCGTCGTCCTTGAGCGCCATGAAGTACGTCGGCTGCCCCGACACGTTGATCAGCAGCGGGAACGTTGCCTGGTAGCGCAGGTTCTGCACCTGGCCCTCGGCCGACTGCATGGCCGAATCCTCGGTCGCGCCCGACACCGAGTAGAAGTGCGACTCGGCCGTGCGCTGGTTGATCAGCACGAAGCCCACGATGGAGTTGTCCGCCGTGGCCGAGGTGACGCCCGTGTACACCCACACGTCGTCGTCCTTGGCGATGTAGTTGTACCCCAAGTTGCCGTCGGTTCCCGGCGTGGTCTGCACGACGTTGCGCTGGCCCAGCACCGAGTTCAGCCAACCGTCCTTGTACTTGCCCGACCAGTTGTACTGCTCCAGCAGCAGGTCGGTGGGATAGGCGTGATCCACCCACTGCGGCACGTCTTCGATGGCCAGGTCCTGCGTCTCGCCCGTGGTGGCGTCCACCATGACCACGCGGCTGATGGTGGTGCCTCCGAACAGGCCGATGGTACGCGACTGCACCGGGCAGATCCACCACGGGTGGCCGTCGTCGTCGATCTCGAACGACTTCTGGTCGAACATGTAGAACGGGTAGCTCAGCTGCACGTGGCGGTCGATGTTGCGCGCGAGCGGCTCAGACTCCGAGTAGTAGATGGGGCTGTCGTCGAGCCGCACGATCTCGGCGTCCTGCGTCGTCATGTTCACGAGCGCATACGCCGGGATGCCGCCGTCGCGGTTCGTGAACCACTTGAACAGGTCGGCGTACGCAAGCGGGCTCACGCGCACCGGGGCGTTCTGGTAGTTGATCTGGCTGTACAGCGGCGAGATCTCGAACTGGCTGACGAAGTCGGGGATGGAGCCCATCTCGCGGTTGCCCAGCAGGATGGCCGAGCTGCGGTCGATGACCGGGATCTCGGAGTAGTTGACTTCCTTGATGTCGTCGGCGAACGTCTCCGTCTCCGTCTGCAGCACGTTGGCGTACTTCGCCGCGTTGCCCGGGAAGATCGACAGCGACGCCACGGCGCCGATCACGCCGATCACGGCCACGAGCACCGGCAGGTACGATGCCCACTTGAACGCCTTGGCCTTGCCCGCGTTCGACTCCACCTTGCTCGTGCCGTTCTTGTAGCTGTACGACCGGCTCCAGAACAGCAGGAACAGCGGCAGCAGGATGAACACGGCCACGAACATCCACGTATCGGTCGAGTGGATGTTGATGGGCGGATGGAACCACCAGTAGGCCCCGAGGCCGACGAGGATGATGACGATGGCGGCCACGATGAGGGCGCGTTTGCCCCACGAGGCCATGCGGTCGGCGAACGGGATCTCCACGTTCACGTGCGGAGGCTGAGCGCCGCCGCCCCCGCCTCCGGCGCGTCCTGCCCCGCCCGACGGCGCTTCATGGTCGGCATCGAACCGACCGTCCACGTTTACCCCTGATTGTTTGAGCGCTTCGATCAGCGCATCGAATCCGGATGTCTGTTTCACGGCATCCCTTCCCAAGCGTACCGATAGTTAAAGTATCCAGTATACGACAAAGCGCCCGACCGCTCTTCGCAATCGGGCGCCGACGTTACCTCTTCTTTACAAAAGGCTGCGCAGCACGAACGGCAGGATGCCGCCGTGCTGGTAGTAGCGGCCCTCGGTGGGCGTGTCCACGCGGACGGTCGCCCGGAACGTCGTCGTCTGGCCGTCCGCGCGCTCGGCGGTCACGTCCACCACGCGCGGCTCGGGCAGCCCCTGCGAGAAGTCGATGGGCGCCACCGTGTACAGCTCCGAACCGTCCAGTCCCAGGCTCTCGGCGCTCTCTCCCTCTTGGAACTGCAGCGGCAGGATGCCCATGCCGATGAGGTTCGACCGATGGATACGCTCGAAGCTCTCGGCGAACGCGGCGCGGATGCCCAGAAGCGCCGGGCCCTTCGCCGCCCAGTCGCGCGACGAGCCGCTGCCGTACATCTTGCCGGCCACCACCACGAGCGGCGTTTCCGCAGCCTCATAGTCCATAGCCGCGTCGAACAGCGGGCGCACCTCGCCGGTGGCGAAGTCGCGCGTCCAGCCGCCCTTCTTCCCCTCGGCCAGCTTGTTCTGCAGCTTCACGTTGGCGAAGGTGCCGCGCATCATCACCTCGTGGTTGCCGCGGCGCGCGCCGTAGGTGTTGAAGTCGGCCGGAGCCACGCCGCGCTCCTCCAGGTAGCGGGCCGCGGGCGAGTCGGCGGCAATGGAACCCGCCGGCGAGATGTGGTCGGTGGTGATGAAGTCGCCCAGCAGCGCCAGCGCGCGAGCGGCCTCAACGGGCTTCGGCGCGGAGGGCTCGCGCTCCATGCCGTCGAAGTACGGGGCGCGGCGCACGTAGGTGGACGCGTCGTCCCAGCTGAACGTGTCGCTGGGTTCGCTGCCCAGCGCGGCCCAGGCCGCATCGCCGTCGTACAGGCCGCGCGTGCCCTCCTCGTACAGGGAGCAGTCCACATGCTGGGCCACCAGCGCGGCGATCTCCTCGTCGCTGGGCCAGATGTCGGCCAAGAGCACCGGGGTGCCGTCGGGGCGCGTTCCCAGCGCGTCGTGCTCGAGGTCCGCGTCCATGGTGCCCGCCAGCGCGTAGGCGATGACCGCGGCGGGAGCCGCCAGGTAGTTCTGAGACACATCGGGCGAGATGCGACCCTCGAAGTTGCGGTTGCCCGACAGCACGCTGGCCAGCTCGATGTCCTCGGCCACCTCGTGCAGCTCGTCCAGGATGGGACCCGAGTTGCCGATGCAGCTCATGCAGCCGAAGCCGCACGTGTAGAAGCCCAGCGCCCGCAGCCCGTCCAGCAGCCCGGCGCGCTCCAGCAGAAGCTCGGTGGCCTTGCTGCCCGGAGCCAGCACGCACTTCACCCAAGGCTGGGGCTTGAGGCCGGCGTCGGCGGCCTTCTTCGCGACGAGGCCCGCGGCCAGCATCATCGAGGGGTCGGTGGCCGTCGTGCAGCTGGTCACCGCCGCGATGGCCAGCGCGCCGTGGGTCAGCTCGCACGCTTCGCCGTCGAGATCGACCGCCACGCGCTTGGACAGGTCGAGGCCGCGCTCGTCGCACACGGCGCGGAAGCGCTCCTGCACCGCCGACAGCGGGATGCGGTCGTGCGGGCGCGACGGGCCGGCCAGCGAGCGCTCCACGGCGCCCAGGTCGAACTCGATCACCTCGGCGTACGTGCGCGCGGGCGCGTCCGCGTCGTTCCAGAAGCCCTGCGCCTTGGCGTAAGCTTCCACGAGCGCCACCTGCTGCTCGCTGCGGCCGGTCAGGCGCAGATACGTCAGCGTCTGCTCGTCCACCGGAAACAGCGTGCAGGTGCTGCCGTACTCGGGCGTCATGTTGGAGATGCACGTGCGCTGCGTGGCGCTGAGCGCGTCGAGGCCCGGGCCGAAGCACTCCACGAAGCAGCCCACCACGCCCTTCGCGCGCAGCATCTGCGCGAACGACAGCGCCACGTCCATGGCTGCCACGCCCTCGCCCAGCTCGCCGCTCAGGCGCACGCCCACCACCTTCGGCACGAGCGTGGTGATAGGCTGGCCCAGCGCGGCCGCTTCGGCCTCGATGCCGCCCACGCCCCAGCCCAGCACGCCGATGCCGTTGGCCGTGGGCGTGTGGCTGTCGGTGCCCACGAGCGTGTCGAAGTACGCCGTCGGCGGCTCGCCGGGCGCGCCGTCGGCGGTCATGGTCACGTGGGCGAACTGCTCGATGTTCAGCTGGTGGCAGATGCCCGCTCCGGGGGGCACGATGCGCACGTTCTCGAACGATTCCTGCGACCACTTCAAGAAGTCGTAGCGCTCCTTGTTGCGCGAGAACTCCAGCTCCATGTTCTGCGCGAGCGCGCCCGCGCAGCCGGCGACGTCGGCGATGACCGAATGGTCGATCACGAGGTCGCAGGGAATCTGCGGGTTGATCTTCGTCGGGTCACCGCCCAGCTGAGCGCAGGCCTCGCGCATCACGGCGAAGTCCACGAACACGGGCACGCCCGTGAAATCCTGGAACAGCACGCGCGCCGGTGAGAACTCGATCTCGCTGCCCACGACGCCCGCACGCCCCGCTTCCACGATGCGCGCGGCCAGCTCCTCGGCCGCCTCCGGCGTTTCGGCGTTGCGCAGCACGTTCTCCAGCAGCACCGTCAGCGAATACGGCAGCTGCTCCGAGCCGGCGACGGCCGAGACCGGATAGTAGGCGTACGTCGTGCCGTTCACGTTCAGCGTCGAAGCGAATCGGCTGTTCTCTTGGCTCATAGGTTCTCCTTACTCCAACGTTTTAGAATGCCGCGATCAGGGCATCGGTGAATTCCGTGCAGCTTGCCGCCGGCTTGGACGAGCCGGTGGCCTTGCGAATGTCGGCGGTCAGGTGCGCGCCCTCCGCGTACACGGCGCGCACCGCGCGGCGGATGCGCTCGGCCGCCTCCGCTTCGCCCAGATGGTCGAGCATCATGGCCGCCGACAGTATCTGGGCGGTGGGGTTGGCCTTGTCTTGCCCCGCGATGTCGGGCGCCGAGCCGTGCACCGCTTCGAACACAGCGTACTCGTCGCCGATGTTCGCGCCCGGCGCGATGCCGAGGCCTCCCACGAGACCTGCGGCCAGGTCGCTGGCGATATCTCCGTAGAGGTTCGGGAACACGACCACGTCGAACTGCGCAGGATCCATAACCATGTTCATGCAGAACGCGTCGACGATGCGCTCTTCGAACGCCGCATCTTCGGCGCGCTCTGCGGCAACCTCGCGCGCCGCGCGCAAAAACAAGCCGTCGGTATGCTTCATGATGTTCGCCTTGTGCACGGCGGTCACCTTGCGGCGTCCGTGCCTGCGCGCGTAGTCGAACGCGAAACGCACGATCCGTTCGGACGCCGCCTTCGAGATCGGCTTGACGGAGATGCCGGAATCGGGACGGATAGCGCCCGCGCCCTCTTCCTCGCACAGCGCGATCAGCTTGCGGGCGCCCTCGGAGCCCTCTTCGAACTCGACGCCCGCGTACAGGTCTTCGGAGTTCTCGCGCACGATGACGATATCCACGCCGTCGTAGCGGCCGCCCGCCCCCGGAATGGACAGGACGGGGCGCAGGCACGCGTACAGACCGAGTTCCCGGCGCAACGCCACGTTCACGCTGCGGAATCCCGTGCCCACCGGCGTGGCGACGGGTCCCTTGATGGCCACCTTGTTCCGCTTGACCGCTTCGATGGTAGAAGCAGGCAGCGGCGTGCCGTGCTCCTCCACGAGATGCGCCCCCGCCTCGGCCACATCCCAAACGATATCGGCGCCGCTGGCCTCCACCACCCGTTGCATGGCGGCCGACGTCTCCGGGCCGATGCCGTCACCGGGTACGAGGGCCACGGTATGCGATGCCATGTTCTCTCCTTCTGCAATTGTTCGAACGATGCCCCTTTGCGCCGCCTTCTGGGCCGACGCGACGAAACGAGCCCGGAAGGCTCGTCGGAATGCCGTGCGCTAGTTCTGCACGTTGTCGATGATTTGCTGCGCACGGCGCTTGAGCGGCCCTTTGCCGTTGGAGGCGTCGAAGGCCATGCGCGCGCCCAGCTCTTTCTTCACGGAAGGTGCCAGCTTGCCCGCCGAGAAGTCGATAACCGACACCAGCATATCCTGGAACTCCAGGTCGCCATGGTAGCACTGGATAGCCTCGTCGATGAGAGGCCACACACGCTCAGAACGGTTCTCCGTCGTAGCGCCCAGCTTGCAGAGGAACCGCATGGCCGCCAAACGCACCGGCCCGCTCTCCTCGTCGAACAACGCGGTTTCGGCTCCGGGAACCGCTTTGTCGCACGTGCGGGAATCGTGGTCGACCATCGTGGTGAGGATATCGAGGCACTCCCAGCGCGTCTGGGCTTCGGGGCGATTCAGCGCGTCGATGACGGCAGCGCCGAACGGGATCATCAAATCGGGATGATCCTTGGCAAAGAAGGAGAGCGCCGCTGCTGCGTTCTGGCGCTCGCGCCTCGACGGACCCGACAGCGCACCCACCAGCTGCTTGAACTTGCGTTCGTTTCCGAATGCCTCTTCGGCGATGTTCCTGGCTCCCTGTGTCTTTTCGCTCACCGCTCGCTCCTCGTCCTCATGTGGGAAAATGTATAGTATTCTCCCTTTCCATTATACCCTCGGCCACCAAGCGCCCCCGCAGCAAGCGCAGAATTAACATGAGCGAAACCGATAGGCGGCAGCCGAAAACCCGGCAATACGACTGAGCGGACGCAAGCGTGGTCGAATGCGAAAGCGGCAGCCCGAAAGGGCCGCCGCTCAAAGCAGTGTGCGTGTCAGTCGAGATTATTCCGGCAGCTCGCTGGCCTTGTTGTCGCCCGACTGGAGCTTGCCGATGCCCTCGTCGTACTTCGACTTGATATCCTGGATGCGCTGATCGTACGTGGAATAGTCGAAGGGTTGTTCCTCGGTGGCGCTGTCGATTTCCGTATACAGGTCGATATAGGAGTTCAGCGCGTCCTTGAGATCGGCCGTGCCGTCGACGTACTCCTTCTGGATATCCTTGAGGGCGTCGGGGACGTTGAGGTTGTTCAGGTCGTCGATAGCCTTGAACGCGTTGTCGGCCTGCGTGCGCATGCCCACCACGTCGCCGCGCGATACCGCATCGGTAAAGCTCTCCAGACGGCTCTTCAGGTCGTCCATAGTTTGGTTGACCTGAGTCATGTACTGACGGTTCTCGGATTGCTGTTGCGCGGTCGCCGTATCCTGCTGCGCACATCCGCCCAGAGCCGCCACCATCAAGACGCCTGCGAACATGGCGACCAGCACCTTGGCGAATCTCGTATGTTTCATGTCGTACCTGCTCTCTTGCATCGAATCATCGTTGAACTATCGTAGCGGTTCGCCCGCCGTCGCGCCGGGGATGCGACGCGTTCGTATCGGAACGGTTTCCGGGTCCGCAACCTAGCTTGCCGGCTTGTCCGTCGTGCCTCCGGGGTCGGGCGTCGGCGTGGGAGTGGGCGTCGGATCGGGATCCGGCTTCGGCGTCGGATCGGGGGTTGGAGTAGGAGTCGGATCGGGCGTGGGCGTCGGCGTGGGAGTGGGCGTCGGCGTCGGCGTCGGCGCAGGATCGTCCTTGCCCTTGTCGGCGTCCTTGTCCTCGGCGTCCTTCTTCTTCTCGTCATCCTTCTCGTCGTCGGTGTTCGACGAGCTAGCGAACCCTCCCACATGGTAGGTCGGATCGGAGAAGTTCTTGTACGTGGGATCGGCCGCCTGCGGGAACTGCTCGGTCGGCTGGCCGTCGAGCACCGCGCTCATGAAGCGGCTGAAGACGTCGTCCGCGCCCGTGCTGGTAGGAATGGTCACCTGGTTGCTGGGATCGCCGAACCAAATGGCGGTGGCCAGCTGCGGCGTGATGCCGCAGAACGTGATGTCCTTGTAGCTTTCGCTCGTACCCGTCTTCGCGGCGACCACCTGGCCGTTCGGCAGAGCGGCCTTCTGTCCGGTGCCCTCGGAGGTGTTCACCACGCTCTTCATGACCTCGGTGGCCGCGTGGGCGACTTCAGGCGATATGACCTGTTCGCGATGCGTCTTCGAAAGCGAGGTGTCGGGCGTAGTGTTGTCGACGATCACCTCGCCCTTCGAGTTGGTGATGGTGAGGACGGGCGTTGGATCAATGCGCACGCCGCCGTTCGCAATGACAGCGTAGGCGCTGGCCATGTCGAGCATCGTGACGTTCGACTGGCCCAGCGTGAGCGACGGGTTCGCGCTGAGCGCGGAGGTGATGCCCATGTCCTTGGCGACCTTGATCACCTTGTCGATGCCCACGGCCATCTCAAGGCGAACGAAGCCCGTGTTGGACGACACGGCGAACGCGCGCTGAATGGAACGGGTGCCGTAGTTGTAGTTGTTGATGTTCTCCAGCGGAGGGATGGTGGAGCCGTACTCGGTATTGGGAATAGTGGCCGGCGACGAGCAGTCCACCATCGTCTGCGGGCTGATGCCCGCTTCGAGCGCTGCGATGAGCGTGAACACCTTGAACGAGGAGCCGGACGGACGGCCCGGATTGGGAACGCCGCGCTCGCCCGTGGCCAGGTTCAGCTTCTGAGTAGCCCACTCGTCGTCCTCGCCGCCCACCATGGCCTTGATGTAGCCCGTTTCGGGCTCGATGGCCACAAGCGCGCCGTAGATCGCCGGATCGAGACTCTCCCGCTTCTCCTTGATGGCGGCCTCAGCGGCCTCCTGGGAGTCGACGTCCAGCGTGGTCTGGATGGTCAGGCCGCCTTTGAACAGCTCATCGTCGGAATAACGATAGTCGCCGTCGGGATCCATGAGCAGGTCGCGCACGTAGCTGCTGAAGTAAGGATACTTCTCCAGGCCATCCACCGTGGTCTCGGTCGTGTTGAGCACGATGCCCTCCGCCTGGGCAGCATCGTGCTCTTCCTGGGTGATGTAGCCGTTCGTCAGCATGCGATCCAGCACGAGGTTGCGACGCGCGAGGCAGTTGTCCTCATGGTCGATGGGATTGTTGTACGTCGGCGACTGCGGAATGCCGATGAGCGCGGCCGCTTCGGCCAGCGTAAGCTCGCTTGCATGCTTCGAGAAGTAGCGCTGCGACGCGGCTTCGATGCCGTAGGCGCCGGAACCGTAGTTGATGGTATTGAGGTACATGAGCAGGATCTCGTCTTTGGAGTACTGTTCCTCCAACTTGACGGAGAGATACATCTCGCGCACCTTGCGCTTGAACGAGATATCGTTCATCTCGTCGGCCAGGATAGTGTTGCGCACGAGCTGCTGCGTGATGGTGGACGCGCCCTCCTTGCCGGAACCGGTGAGGTTCACGTACACCGCGCGCGCGATGCCCGCGAGGTCGAAACCGCCGTGTTCGTAGAAGCGCTCGTCCTCGGTAGCCACGGTGCCCTCGCGCACGTACTCGCTGATCTGGTCGAGCTCGACGGGGTCGCGGTACTCGACCTGGAAGCGGGCGAGCTCCGTACCGTCCGACGCCAGCATGATCGACGGCAGCGACGAGTTGAGCTGGCCGGCATCGGACACGTCGTAGTCCTCAAGGTCGCCGATCCACGACGAACCGAGGGCGTAGACGCCTGAGAAGCCGGCGACGATCACGGCCAAAAAGACCGTGAACACCGCAAGGAAGCCGATGGAAGGATGCTTTTTCTTGATCCCCGGCCTATTCTTTATAGAACGTGAAGCCACGTGTCACCTCCAAAAAAACTCCGCCCATTGTAACATCGGGGCACAGGCCCCCATGAATCAACACAAGTTCGTTGGAAAAAGGTCACACGGGAAAACGCCCGGTCGGGAGCTCAAAACGTGGTTGATGCAAGCAGGGTGCAGCGCTTTTTTCTCGGGCGCGGGAGCCCGCTTGCGGTCCGTTGCGCGTGTGCCGCGCCGATTCGAGACGCTCGCAGCGTGCGATCGGCGCGGCGAAGGACGCTCGGACCTCAGGCGGTGCCCCCGCGCCAAAAGGCGCTGCGCTTATCCCGCAAGCACCGCCTCGTCGGCCGCAAGGGCGTCTTTCGCAAGCGCCAGCTGCGCGCGCACGGCCGCGTGCCCGGTGCCGCCCTCGGTGGTGCGGGCCGCCACGATGCTCTCCAGATCGAGCGAGGCCGTGATGTCCTCCTCGAACAGGTCGCTTTCGGCTTTGAAGTCGGCCAGCGTCAAGTCGTCCAAGTCGCAGCCGCGCTGCTCGCATACCAGCACGAGGTGCCCCACCACCTCGTGGGCGCGCCTGAACGGCATCCCCTTCTTAGCCAGGTAGTCGGCCACGTCGGTGGCCGCCAGGTAGCCCTTCTTCGCCTGCGCCGTCATGGCCTCGGGCACCACGCGCATCGTCTCGATCATGCCGGCCGCGCACACGAGGCAATCCTCCAGCGTCTTGGCCGCGTCGATGGCACCTTCCTTGTCCTCTTGCAAATCCTTGTTGTAAGCCAGCGGCAGCGCTTTCATGGTGATCAGCAGCGCCACGAGGTCGCCTACCACGCGGCCCGTCTTGCCGCGGATAAGTTCGGCGAAATCGGGGTTCTTCTTCTGCGGCATGATGGACGATCCCGTGGAGAACGCGTCGGACAGCTCGATGAACCCGAACTCCGAGCTGGACCACAGCACGATCTCCTCGCACAGGCGCGACAGATGCATGCACGACACGCTGCACGCGTACGACAGGTCCAGCAGGAAGTCGCGGTCGGACACGGCGTCCAGCGAGTTCGGGATCACCCGCGAGAAGCCCAGCTCGGCCGCCGTCATCTGCCGATCGAGCGGGTACGTGGTGCCCGCGAGCGCCGCCGAACCCAGCGGGCTCGCGTCGGCAGCCGTGCGCGCGGCCGCCAGGCGCTCGAAGTCGCGCGCGAGCATCCACACGTAGGCCAGCATATGGTGCGAGAACAGCACCGGCTGGGCGTGCTGCATGTGCGTGTAGCCGGGCAGGACGACGTCGAAGTGCGCCTCGGCCTGCCGGACGAGCGCCTGGCGCAGCGCCACGTTCGCCGCCATGAGGTCCTCGCAGCGCTGCTTGGCGAACAGGCGCGTGTCGGTGGCCACCTGGTCGTTGCGACTGCGGCCGGTGTGCAGGCGCGCTCCCGCGTCGCCGATGTCGGCGATGAGCGCGCGCTCCACCGACATGTGGATGTCCTCGTCGTTGATGTCGAACGCGAAGTCGCCCGCCTCGATGCGCGCCTTCACGCGGTCGAGCCCCTCGACGATGGCCTCCGCATCGGCGGGCTCGATGACGCCCGCCGACGCCAGCATGCGCGCGTGCGCCTGCGACCCGGCTATGTCCTGCGCATACAGCGCCTTGTCAACCGGCAGCGATGCGCCGAAGCGTTGGGTGAACTCGCTCACGTTCTCGGTGAATCTGCCCGACCACAAAGCCATAGCATCCCCCTTAAGCCTTCTCGGCAGCGCCCTGCAGGGCCGCTTCCGCTTCTTCGACGACCGCCGCGTTCTCAGCCTCGGCCACCTGCTTCCACACCGGCGTCACGTCCTCGTACGCACCCTTCGTCAACGGGCCGACCTTCTTCTGCGCGTCGAACAGCTCGGCCGGTGCGCCCTCCTGCCGACGGTTCGAGGCCCACGTCTTGGCCGACAGCGTCTGCAGCTGGATGAAGCCCTTGGCCGCCGCGTGGTCGAACGAGTCGTCCTTGTCGTAGGTGGCCAGCGCGTAATCGTACAGCGAGTAGGCGCTCTTGCGGCCCACCACGGTGCAGGATCCCTTGTAGAACTTGAGCTTCACGGTGCCGGCCACGCAGCGCTGCGTGGAGGCGAGGAACGCGTCGACGGCTTCCTTGAGCGGCGAGAACCACTGGCCGTTGTACACGCACTTCGCCCACTCCTGCTCCATGCCCAGCTTGAAGTGCAGCACCTCGCGCTCCAGCACCAGGTCTTCCAGCGCCTTGTGAGCCTGAATGAGCGACAGCGCGCCCGGCACCTCGTAGCACTCGCGGCTCTTCACGCCCACCAGCCGGTTCTCGATCATGTCGATGCGGCCGTAGCCGTGCTTGCCGGCGATCTCGTTCAGCGCGTAGATGATACCGAGGAAGCTCTTCTGGCTCCCGTCGATGGCGTACGGCAGACCGCGCGCGAACTCGAGCTCCACGTACTGCGGCTCGTCGGGAGCTTCGGTGGGATCGACCGTCATCGTGTAGATGTCCGTCGGCGGCTCCATCCAGGGATCCTCCAGGACGCCGCACTCGATGGCCCGGCCCCACAGGTTATCGTCGATGGAGTACGGCGACTTCTTCGTGGTGGGAACCTCGATGCCGTGCGCCTGAGCCCATTCCATCTCCTCGGAGCGGGTGTGCAGATCCCATTCGCGCACCGGGGCGATAATCTCGATGTCCGGATCAAGCATGAGGATGCTCGCCTCGAAGCGCACCTGGTCGTTGCCCTTGCCCGTGCAGCCGTGCGCGATGTACTTCGCGCCGAACTTGTGCGCCGCGTCCACAAGGTGCTTGGAGATCAGCGGCCGGGACAGCGCGGACACGAGCGGGTACTTGTTCTCGTACAGGGCGTTGGCGGCCAGCGCCTTGGACAGGAAGTCCTGGGCGAACACGTCGCGCATGTCCACGACCAGGCATTCCACGGCGCCGGTTTTCAACGCCTTCTGCTTGATCTTCTCAAGGCCCTCATGCTCCTGTCCCACGTCGCCGACCACGGCGATAACGTCGAGGTTCTTCTCCTCCTGGAGCCACTTGATGCACACGGACGTATCCAGTCCGCCGGAATACGCCAGTACCGCTTTGTCCTTCTGCTGGGTTTGCTGAGTCTGCTGCTGAGCCATGGTAGGGTCCTTCCCCCGTGTTCGGTTGTCGTCGGGATGCCCGGTCATGGTGCGGCTGCGAAGGCGCCTCCCCCAGCGCTCGCCGGACGGTAGGGGTATGCGCGCGCCCATCGCGGTTCTCACCGCGCAAGGCTGTCGTCGTGCGCACCACGGCTTTTCGTGGTGACAGGCATCAGAGCCGGGCGGCTCGGACGCTGTTGCTTGTACTAAGCGTGGGGATGAGTGCAGGGAGAAAAGCGTCCCCGCCAAGAAATATAGTCGACGACTAGCGTCGTCGCAGTCGGTCGATGGCGCGCTCGACTTCGACGGCAGCCTCAGGGCTCTCCGCCGCGATCATGATCGTGTTGTCGCCGGCCACCGTGCCGAGTGCTCCGCGCAGGCTGGCCTTGTCGAGCGCAGCAGAGACGCCGGCTGCTCCGCCGGAGAACGTCTTCACTACGACCATGTTGCCTGCCACGTGCACCTCTTCAACCAATTCGGATACCATGCGCTGGAGCCGCATTTCCTCAGGGAGAACGTAATAGCCCTCACGAGACTTCACCAGGCCCATATCCATGATGTCGCGGGAGATCGTGGCTTGAGTGCATTCGTAGCCAGCGGCCTGCAGCTGATTGGCGAGATCGCGCTGCGTCTTGACATTATGTTCGCGAATGATGTCGCGAATGATGTCGTGCCGTTGTTGACGTTTTCTCATGCCCTCGATACTCTCTGTTCCCGTTCAAGAACGATCACATACGGTTCCGATCACAAGTACCTTCGCGGGGTATGCAGAATTGCGCAAGACCCGACGAAAATATGCATTAAATAGTACCCTATCCGTGAGCGTTCCGACCCCAGAATTTCAAAAAGTGCAGAAAGATTTTCGACGAACGTCCTTGCAGTCGTTATCCTAAACGAGCGCAGCGGCCCTGTCATCCTGAGCAAGTCGAAGGATCCGCAAGGTGCCAACCGTGAGACTTCCTGCTGTCGCCGCTCGGGATCCTTCGACTCCGCGCTTCGCGCCTCGCTCAGGATGACAGTCTATGGCGCCTCGCTCAGGATGACAGCTGCCCTTTCAGGACAACAGCGCCGCAAGCTTCTGCACCAGCACGTCCACGTCCTCCTTCGAACACACCAGCGGAGGCAGGAAGCGCAGCGTGCGCGGGCCGGTGAAGTTGAGCAGGAGGCCCTCGTCCAGGCCGGCCAGCACCACGTCGGGGGCGCTCACGCCCTCGGCGAGGTCGCAGGCCACCATGAGCCCTAGGCCGCGCACCTCTTCCACTTGCGGCAGCGCCGCCAGCTTCTCGCGCAGGTACGCGCCCGTGCGCTCGGCGTTGCCGGCGGCGTCCTCGGCCGCCAGCGCCCGCACGGTGGCCTCGGCCGCCGCGACGGCCAGGCAGCTGCCCCCGAAGGTGGAGCCGTGGTCGCCCGGATCGAACGACGCCGCCACCTGGGCGCGCGCAGCGCACATGCCCATGGGGAAGCCCGAGGCGATGCCCTTGGCAATGGTCACCACGTCAGGCGCGATGCCGAAGTGCTGGAACCCGAAGGGATACGTGCCGCAGCGGTACATGCCGCATTGGATCTCGTCGCACATGAACAGCGCGCCGCGCTCGGCGGTAAGGCGACGCACCGCGGCCAGGAACTCGGGCTCGCACGGATGCACGCCGCTCTCGCCCTGCACGCACTCCACCATGACGGCGCAGATGCCGTCGCCCTGGGAGGCGAACAGCGACTCGAGCGCCTTGATATCGTTGATGGGCGTGCGGACGAAGCCGTCGGGCAGGGGCTGGAACGCCTCCTGCTTGGCGGGCTGCGCCGTGGCGGCCAGCGTGGCCAGCGTGCGGCCGTGGAAGCTGGCGTCGAGCGTGACGATGAGGCGCGGCGCGGCGGCTGCGGCGGCGCGCACTCCGTCCTCGTCGGCGCCGGCGGCCTCGGCCGCAGCCATCGCGCGCTTCTTGGCGTGCAGTCGCGCCAGCTTGAAGGCGCATTCGTTCGCCTCGGCACCCGAGTTCGCGAAGAAGCTCTGCCACGGCTCGCGCTCGGCCTCGTCGACGCACTCGTTCAGCAAGTCGGATACGAGGTGCGCCACCTCGCCGCGATGCTCGATGTAGTAGTAGTTGCTCACATGGACCAGCGTGCTCGCCTGCTCCTCGATAGCCGACACGAGCGCCGGATGGCAGTGGCCCAGGCTCACGGCGCCCACGCCCGACACGAAGTCGAGGTACGTGCGGCCTTCCGCATCCTCCACCCGCATGCCGCGCCCGCGCACGAGCTCCACCGGCTTGCGGGCGTACGTGCCCATCACGTATGCGGATTCAAGCTGCTGTTCCTCGATAAAGCCCATGGTCGTCCTTCTTTCGCTCGCTTAGAAAATCTTGTTGTTCGGCGTCGCGCTGGCAGCATGCTGGCGATTCTCCAGCAACTTGGAGGCGAAGTTGCCCAAAGGATGGGTGTCGAACGTGCACGACTCCTCCGTGGAGTGCATCGTGGTGCCCACGCCGGTGCTGGTCAGAAGCTCCAGCAGCAGCGAGTGCGGGGTGATGCCGTTGATGATGTGCGCGCGGAACACGCCCGAATCCAGCGCGTGGATGCACGACTTCAGCTTCGGGATCATGCCGGTAGACACGATGTTGTTCTCCACCATGTACTGCGCCTCGAACAGCGTGAGGTTCGAGATGAGCGAGTCCTTGTTCTCGAAGTTCTCGTACAGGCCGTCCACGTCGGTGAGGAACACCACCTTGTGCGCGCCGATGGCGGCCGCGATGTGGCCCGCCACCATGTCGGCGTTCACGTTGTAGAAGCCGCCGTCCTCGCCCAGCGCCACCGAAGCCACGACGGGGATGTAGTCGCCGGCAACGAGGTCGTCCAGAAGCGGGCTGTTGATGCGCGTGATGCGGCCCACGCGTCCCAGCTCCGGGCTGGCCTGTTCGGCCACGATGACGCCCGCGTCGGCGCCGCTGACGCCCACGGCGAAGTTGCCGTGCTCGTTGAGAGCCTCCACCAGCTCCTGGTTCACTTTGCCCATCAGCACGGTGCGCACGAGGTCCATGGCCTCGGGCGTGGTGACGCGCTGACCGTCCTTGAACTCCACGGGAAGCTGCAGGAAATCCATGGCCTCGGTGATGGCCTTGCCGCCGCCATGCACGATGACGGGATTCACGCCGACGATCTTCAGCAGCACGATGTCGTTCATCACGTCGGCGCGCAGCTGCTCGTCCACCATGGCCGAGCCGCCGTACTTGATGACGACGGTCTTGCCGGTGATGTTCTTGATCCAGGGAAGCGCTTCGACCAGCACCTCCGCCGCTTTGTTCGCTACGCCCTTCGGGCGGGTGTCCTTCGCGTACTTCATGAGCGATAGTCTCCGTTGATCGTGATGTACTCGTGTGTGAAATCGCATGTCCAAACCGTGGTCCTCGCCTCGCCTGCGCCGAGGTCGACGTCGATGACGATCTCGGGCTGCTCGAAACGGCGCAGCGCCTCGTCCTCGTCGAACGCTTGCGCAAGCCCGCCGCGGCACACCGGCAGGCCCATGATGTCGATGGACGCATCCTCCTGGCGGAAGACCGCGCCCGACTTGCCGATGGCCGCCGCGATGCGGCCCCAGTTCGCGTCGCGGCCGCAGACGGCCGTCTTCACGAGCGGCGAGTTCGCCACGGTGCGCGCGGCCAGGTCGGCGTCGGTGTCGTTGGCAGCACCGGTCACATGCACGGTGACCAGGCGCGTGGCCCCTTCCCCGTCAGCCGCCATCATGCGGGCCAGCGTCTCGCACACCTCGACGAGCGCCGCCTGGAAGCGGGCGAAGGCCGGGCCGTCCGGATCGAACGCGCTTGCGCCCGCAGGTGCTGCGGCGCCGCTGGCGAAGAGGAAGCAGGAATCGTTCGTCGACGTGTCGGAATCCACCGTCACCTTGTTGAAGCTGCGATTCACGGCGTGCACGAGCGCCCTGTGCAAGGCGGGCGCGGACACCGGCGCGTCGGTGGTGAGGACGGCGATCATCGTGGCCATGTTCGGCATGATCATGCCCGAGCCCTTCGACATGCCGCCCACCGTGAACGTGCAGCCGTCGTAGCCGATTCCGTCGCCCGAGAACGTGACGGCGGCCTCCTTCGGACGCGTGTCGGTGGTCATGATGGCGCGCGCCGCATCCGCGCCGCCGCCGGCAGACAGCAGCGACGCCGCCGCAGGCAGGCCGATCCCGAACGGCGCCAGGGGCAGCTGCACGCCGATGACGCCCGTGGACGCCACCAGCACCTCGGATGCGGGGCAGCCCACGGCATCGCCCGCGATGCGCGCCGTCTCGCGCGCGGCCTCCAAGCCGGGCTCGCCCGTTGCCGCGTTCGCATTGCCCGAGTTCACCACCACGGCGCGCGCCGTGCCGTAGGCGGGCTCGCCCGGCTGGTCGGCGCCCAGCTGCGCGCGCGATACGATGACCGGCGCCGAGCAGAACACGTTCTTGGTGAACACGGCCGCGCACGCGCAGGGTTCGTCGGCGACCACGAGCGCGAGGTCGAGGCGCTCGGGATCCTTACGGAAGCCCGCGTGCACGCCGGACGCGCGGAACCCGCGCGCCGCCGTCACGCCGCCTTGGGCGGGATGCGTTGCAGCGATCGGTTGGTCGGTCATAGCGGCTTCTTTCTGTTGCGGCTTGCGGCTAGTGCGTGGCGCGCGCGGTTCGCGTCACACGGGAACGGAGATCGGTTCGAGCCCGCGGGTCTGGGGCAAGCCCAGCACCGCGTTCGCGCACTGCACGGCCTGGCTGGCCGCGCCCTTGCCCAGGTTGTCGATGGCGCCCACGGCCACCAGCATGCGCGCCGCCTGGTTGACAGCGAGCCCCACGTGCGCGTAGTTCGTGCCCGCCACCGAGGAGGTCTTCGGCATGGCGCCGGCGTCCAGCACGTGGACGA
Source organism: Eggerthella lenta DSM 2243 (assembly GCF_000024265.1). Classification (NCBI taxonomy): domain Bacteria; kingdom Bacillati; phylum Actinomycetota; class Coriobacteriia; order Eggerthellales; family Eggerthellaceae; genus Eggerthella; species Eggerthella lenta. Next base: position 2,760,613 of record NC_013204.1, read on the forward strand.
AGGGGTCGTCGGCGTAGAAGTTCCGGTACAGCTCCACGATCTCGCCCGCGTCGGCGGGCGCGTCGGGCGCGAGCGGCAGGTTCACGGTGGACAGCAGACCGCGATTGAGCGGCGCGAGATGCGGCGTGAACACGAGGCGGCCTTCCAAGCCCAGGATCTGCTCGATCTCGGGCGTGTGGCGGTGCGTGGCCACGCCGTACGCTTCGAGGTTCTCGTCGGCGAAGCAGAAATGAGTGCGCGCCGAGGCCTTCTTGCCCGCGCCCGTGACGCCGGAGATGGCGTCGACCACCACGACGGCGTCGGGCCGCACGAGCCCGGCGCGGACGGCGGGTGCCGCCGCGAGCGACGTGGCCGTGGGATAGCAGCCCGCGCAGGCCACGAGCACGCCCTCGCCCGCCGCATGGGCGGCCGCGACGCGCGCGAGATCGTCGGGGAATAGCTCGGGCAGGCCGAAGGCGGCGCGTTGCAGCAGGTCGGTCGCCGTGTGAGGCGTGGCGTACCAGCGCTCGTAGACGGCGGGGTCCTTCAGCCGGAAGTCGGCCGACAGGTCGACCACCGTCACGCCGCGCGCGACGAGTTGCGGCGCCATCTTGAGCGCCGCGGTGTGCGGCACGGCCAGGAACACGAGGTCGCACGCGTCGAGCGCTGGGTCGTCGTGCGTGGCGAAGGCGAGATCGGTGGCACCGGTGAAGCCGGGGTATTCCGCGGCCACGGGCGTGCCCGCCAACTCGTTGGACGTGACCACGCGCAGATCGAGGTCGGGATGACGCAACGCGAGCCTGGTCAACTCGATGCCGGCGAAGCCGGCCGCTCCAACGATGCCTGTCGTGATCGCCATGTCGATCCCCTTCGTACCCGTCGTCCGATGCGCGGACGCGACGCTCAAGCCGTTGCGTCGCCTGTAATTTGTGCGCATGCACAAAATTGAGGCGTTTCGAATGCTGTTGTCCATCCTATGAAAGAACGGCGCGTTTGACAAGATTCGGGCGCAAATTGACGGCTCCCCCATACACATTATCGGCCGAAAAACACGGATTTATGCGCAAAACCGTGTTTTTCGGCCGATAATGCGGCGGACGAGCTCGAGGCGCGGAAACGGCAACCGTGCCTCACGGAAGCATTTTCGTCAAATCGCGCGCGCCGTACAGGAACCGGCGTACCTCCATCACGTCGTCGAGCACGACGTAGAACACCATGTAGTTCCCCACCTCGAACCAGTAGTACGGAAGAGGTCTGGGCTTCGCCGTCTTGTACGTCGTCGCAAGCGTGGGATTTCGGGAATGAGCCAAGATGCCCGCTTCGGTTGCGTCGATCAAGCGCTCGGCAGCTTCCGGAGCCTTGAGCACATCGGCAATATAGGAGACGGCCTCGTTGAGGTCGTCCCAGAAAAGAGGTAGGTACTCAAGTCTATAGCGCCGCGGCTTCTCGTCCATTGCGAAGCCCTTCCCGAATGGAACCGAACACTTCTTCATGCGTGTAGCGCAGAGACGTCGTCGCAGCTTGCCGATCGGCCGCATCGAGAGCGAACTCGACACCGCCGTTGATATGCTCGAATTGCTCTACGCTCATGACCACCATCGAGCCGTACCCGTTCTTCGTCAGGAAAACGGGACCGCCCTCGATGACATCCCGCTCGACGTCCGCGTAGCGGTTTCTAAGATCCGATATCGGCCTGATGTTCATAGGCACCTCCTTCATGATAAAATTTTATCGTAATTATATCATGATCGCGTCTTGGCGCGAACCAACCGCTTATGCATTGTCGCCCGAAAAACACGCTTGGAGGCCGTTTTCCGTGTTTTTCGGGCGACAATGCAGCGGGCACGCGACGCGTCCATGTCCGAACGCGCCTCGAGGCGCGCCTCTTCAGGATACCTTGTTGGGGGTGTGGCGATAGGTGCAGACGGTTTTCTCCAGCACGTGGACGGCTTCCTCGTCGGTGAGGGTGAGTGCGGCTTCCAGCTCGTCCAGTTTCTCAGCCACTTCGGTGTAGCTGATCTCCTGGCCGGTGGAGATGAGGATGGAGTGGTTGTCGGTGGGCAGCGTGCTCTCTTCGTCCATGAGCAGCTCCTCGTACATCTTCTCGCCCTCGCGCAGGCCCGTGAACACGATTTTGACGTCCACGTCGGGCGTGAGGCCCTGCAGCTGGATGAGGCCCTTCGCCAAGTCGACGATCTTCACCGGCTCGCCCATGTCGAGAATGAAGATCTCGCCGCCCTTCGCCATGCCGCCTGCTTGGATGACCAGGCGCGACGCCTCGGGGATGGTCATGAAGAAGCGCTCGATGTCGGGATGGGTGACGGTGAGGGGGCCTCCCGCGGCGATCTGGCGCTGGAACACGGGGATGACGCTGCCGTTCGAGCCCAGCACGTTGCCGAAGCGCACGGCGGAGAAAATGGTCTTCGACGTGCGCGCGTAGTACTGCATGACCATCTCGCCCATGCGCTTCGTGGCGCCCATGACGCTGGTGGGGTTCACGGCCTTGTCGGTGGAGATGAAGATGAAGCGCGCGGCGCCGTAGGCGTCGGCGGCGCGCACGGCGTTGAGCGTGCCGAACACGTTGTTGTGCAGCGCCTCGCGCGGGCATTGCTCCATGAGGGGCACGTGCTTGTGGGCGGCCGCGTGGAACACGGCGCCGGGGCGGTACTTCGCGAACACCTCGTTCAGGCGCGCCTCGTCGCAGACGTTGCCGATCTCGATGACGAGGTCGATGTCGTCGTATTCGGCCAAAAGCTCGTTGCGCAGCATGTAGGCGTCGTTCTCGTACATGTCGAAGATGACGATGCGGGCGGGCGCCACCTTGCACAGCTGGCGGCACAGCTCGCTGCCGATGGAGCCGCCGCCGCCCGTGACCAGCACGGTCTCGCCGGCGATGTAGCCCGACACCGCGCGCGTGTTGAGGATGATCTCCTCGCGGCCCAGAAGGTCGGCCACGTCCACGTCGCGCAGGCGCACGTCGCCGATCTCGTCGAGCGACAGCTCGCGCACGTTCGGCAGGGTGCGCAGCTTGCAGTCGGTCTTCGTGCATTCGCCGTAGATGCGCTTGCGCTCCTCGGGCGTGGAGGACGGGATGGCCACGACGATCTGGTCGATGTTGTGCTTGTCCACGAGGTCGACGATGTCGTCCGTGGAACCGGCCACCCTTACGCCGTGGATGCGCGAGCCGCGCTTGGTGGGGTCGTCGTCGGTGGCCACGATGGGGATGCCCGGCATGAGCGGGTCCTTCGAGGCCATGCGCCCGATGGCCAGCGAGCCCGTCTCCCCCGCGCCCACCACCAGCGTGCGCGGCCGGTCGCACGCGCGCTGCGTGGAGACGAGCGCGCGCCTTTTCTGGCGCATGACGCGGAAGATCAGGCGGATACCGCCCATGAAGAATATGAGCATGAAACACGAGACGAAGAACACGCGGATGGGCAGCCGCACGTCGATGATCCAGAGGAACACGGCGCCCACCAGGGTTGACAGCACCACGGCCAGCACGATCTGGATGGCTTCGTCGACGCTGGCGTATTCCCAGAGGTTGTTGTACAGATGGAACAGCCCCAGCACGGCAACGTTGATGAGTGCGAGGATGCCCAGCATGAAGTAGATCTCGTTGTTGACGAACACTTCGCCCTCGACGTCGGTGAGCAGCGATGCGAGCCAGTACGCGGCGTACGTCGCGACGATATCCAGCAGCAGCAGGATCGCTGTGCGTTTTGTGATATGAGCGTCCAAACCGGGCCTCGTCTTCGAGTAGGGCAGCGAAACGATATGGATTTGCCGACATGTCGACATGCTCGGCGACCAAAGCGGTATTGTATACAAAGTAACGCACGATTGCATAGGACACGCGAAGTTCAGGAGCTTGCTACATGAATAAAACAGCCGCAACCGGGCAGGAGCAGCCCGCACGCGAAAGCAACATCAACGCCATCGTCAGCTACTTCGAAAGCGGCATCAAAGCCTTCGGCGGCCCGGGCGAGCTGGGCATCGAGCTAGAGCAGATCATCGTGCACGACGACCTGAGCCCCGTCTCGTACAGCGGCGAGCACGGCGTGGCGTGGGTGCTGCGCCAGCTCGCGGCCGACTACCCGCGCACCACCACCGACGAGCACGGCGACCTCTTGGGCGTCGCCCGCCCAAGCGAGGCGGTCACCATCGAGCCCGCGGCGCAGATCGAGCTGTCCGCCGGCCCCTTCGCCGATCTCGCGACCGCGCGAGACACGTTCGAAGGGTTCGCGCAGCGCCTTTCCGACGTGCTGGAGCCCGCGGGAGAGAAGGCGCTGGCGATCGGCTACCATCCCTCCGCCACGGCGCGCTCGCTGGAGCTCATCCCGAAGCGCCGTTACCAGTTCATGGACCTCTATCTGGGCGAACGCGACATCTACGGCCCCTGCATGATGCGCGGCAGCGCCTCGACGCAGGTGTCCATCGACTACACCAGCACGGCCGACTGCCTGCGCAAGCTGCGGCTGGCGTTCGCGCTGGTGCCGATGCTCTCGCTTATGTGCGACAACGCACCCGTGTTCGAAGGCAAGCCGCGCGAGCATCAGCTGGTGCGCACGGACATCTGGCAGCATGTGGACAACGATCGATGCGGCCTCGTGCCCGACGTGCTGGATCCCTCGTTCGACCTGCGCCGTTACGCTGAGTACATCCTGGACACCGTGGCCATCCTCATCCCCTGCCAGCAGCAGCGGTGGTGCTACTCCGACCGCACGTTCGGCGATATCTACGCCGCGCGCACGATGACGCGCGCCGAGGTGGAGCACGCGGTGTCCATGTTCTTCACCGACGTGCGCCTCAAGACCTACATCGAGATCCGCCCCGCCGACGCCATGCCCATCCCCTACGTCATCGCCTACGCGGCGCTGATCAAGGGGCTGTTCTACGCGCCGACGAGCCTCGACGCGATGGACGGGCTGTTCGCCGACGTGCGGCGCGACGACTACCTGGCGGCGCAGGACGCGCTCATGGAGCGCGGCTACGAAGCCGAGGTATACGGACGACCCGTCGCCGAGCTGTGCGACCGCATCGTGAAGATCGCGCGCGACGGCCTTGCCGACGAGGAGCAGGGCTTCCTGGAGCCGCTCGCCGACCTCGTCGCGCGCCGCGTGACGCTGGCCGACCTCGCGGAACGGAGCGAACGGGCGTGAGCAACGAGGATCGCATGGTGAAGGTGGCCTACCGCGGCTACTTCGACGACGGCGCCACCTTCATCGATCAGACGAGGCAGCCCATCGAGTTCCCCTGCGCAGACGGGTGGATGCCGCCCGCGTTCGTCGACGCGGTGCGCGACATGGCCGTGGGCGAAACGAAGCGCGTCCGCGTAGGAGCCGACGAGGCGTACGAGAAGCGCACCGAAGAGCGCGTCATCGAAGTGGAGCGCGCGAAGATCCCCGCCAATATCAAGCTCGCCGTGGGCGATGTGATGAGCCTCGAACGGCCGGACGGGCAGACGTATCCGGCACGACTCGTGGAGCTGGACGAGGAGCGCGCCGTGTTCGACCTCAACCACGACGCCATCGCCAAGGCGCTGAACTTCGAGATCACGCTGCTCGACGTGCGCGATCTCCCGAAACGGTAGCACCGCGGGAGACTGGAGCTGGGGCGAGTTGTCATCCTGAGCGCAGCGGCGAAGGGAGCAGGGGCCTCGCAACCTCCTTCCAGGAAGGCAGGAGGCTCGGTTACGGACTTGTGGCGACTTGGAGCAAGTTTCGCGCCGCGAACGGGAAAGCTCGAACGGCTCGGGTAGACTGATGGGCATTGCATTCTCTCGAAAGGAGCTCTTGATGAGCAACGAAGGCAAGAAGGTCAAGGTCCACTACACGGGCACCCTCGACGACGGCTCGAAGTTCGACTCCTCCGTCGATCGCGGCGAGCCCATCGAGTTCACCTGCATGGCCGGCCAGATGATCCCCGGGTTCGACTCCGCCGTGAAGGACATGGCGCAGGGCGACACGAAGAACGTGCACATCCCCGCCGCCGAGGCGTACGGCGAGCGCGACGAGGCCATGGTGCAGCAAGTTCCGGTCGATCAGATCCCGAACGGCGACCAGCTTCCCGTGGGCCAGACCGTGTACATGATGGGTCCGGGCGGCCAGCCCTTCCCCGTGTTCGTGCGCTCCATAGAAGACGGCATCGCCACCTTCGACATGAACCACGAGCTGGCGGGCAAGGACCTCAACTTCGAGATCACGCTTGTCGAGGTTGCCGACTAGCACGTCGACGGCATCAGCTTCGTTCGGGAACAGGCGCCTGCGGGCGCCTGTTCCCGTTCTCGCCCCGTTATCCTCCTCTCCGACGATCGCTTCAACGAGCCCCTGCCGCTCAGGCCTTGCCCAGACGGCGCGCCACGTCGAGCAGCAGCAGCCAAAGGGCTTTGCGGCTGTCGTCGTTGAGCTGCGCGACTCGCACGATCATGCTATCGCGGTAGTCGAGCTCGAAGCGGTCGGGTTCCACGAGCCCGAACCCCTCCGCCTGCCGGCGCCGCTCGTCGGACACGGTGCGCGGAGGCTCCGAGGGACGCTCGCCGGGCACGTCCTTCCCCACCAGACGGCGCGCCTTCTCCTCTGCACGGCGCGCGCAGACGCGCTCGTACTCGAACCCGAAGTACGTCATCTCCCAGAACGCTGCCGCCAGCACGAGGTAGCGCTCGCGGCAGCACCGAGAACCGCCCAGCCACACGCGGCTCGCAAGCGTCCGCTCCCACGGATCGAGCGTGTAGGGACGCGGCTGCGGCCCCTCGGCTTCTCCGGGCGGCGCGGCGTCGGAGCGCTGGACGGCCCTGCGCGCGAGCGGCACGTCGTCGAGCGAAAGCAGCGCCGCTGACACGTGGCGCTCGATCAAGCCGCTGCGCGCGTGCAGCACGAACGACTCATGCGGCAGCAGCAGGCTGCCCCGCGCGCCCTTCTTGTCGAGCGGCAGACCCCGCATCGTGGCCAACGTGGCTGCCAGCCGCTTCTCGGCCGCCCGCTTGCGCTTCGCCGGAAGCGCATCCCAATCGCCGGCCAGAACCGCATGCTCTTCGACGATAGCGCGGACGAGCAGCCGCTCGTCGCAGCAGCGCAGCAGGGCCTGCAGCGAAGGAACCTGCTTGATGGAAAGCGCCTCGCGTTCCCAGGCGCTACCATCCGACATGACCGACCTCTTCCAGAAGCGCGAATGCTTCGGCGCACGGCATGACCGCGGCGCATCGCAACGGGCGCGCGAGCATGCTTTCCGCTTCAACCTCCTCGTCGAACAGGGGAAACTCGGCCGGAACCTCCTCTCCCGGCCAATCAGACGCGAGGATGCGGCACAAAGGCAGCGCCTCGACGAGCACGAGCGTTTCAGGGTAGGAGCACGACGTTTGATTTCCGAATGCAGGCATAGTACGACACCTCGTTTACCGTGTTCCAGGTCGTGGGAGGATGCTCGATCCTGCAAGCGTGGTACGGATCGCGTGGAACACCGCGGTCATCAATGGGCTGCCCGTCCTTCGGGAGGCGTCGGGTTCAGCGCTTGCACTGGTTCTTTCGTTCGAGAACAGTATAGCATATGATACGAACATTTGTTTGTTAAATTATTCAAATAATCCCAGCAGATCGGACAGCTCGTCGCGCGAATGGATGTCGAGCTTGCGGTAGATATGGCGGATGTGCGTTTTGGCCGTGCCGTTCGCAATGAACAGCTCGCGCTCGATGGATCCCACGGTCTTGCGCTGCGCCAGCAACAGCAGCACCTCTTCCTCGCGCGGCGACAGGCCGTACGAACGCGCCAGCTCCTGGCATCGGTTCGCCAGCTCTTGCTTCTTGACGATGGCCCGGTCGCCCGCCGCGCCATCCTCGCCCAGAAACGACACGCCCCAGCGGCTGGACAGCTCCTTTTCCGAGAAGAGGATCATCGTGGCTGCCACCACGAGGATGACCACGAGCCCGCTGACAACGGCATCCGATCCGGCCAGTCCGAACGACGGCGCGCCCAACAGCTGCTCGGTCTGGCGTCCGAACAGGGTAAACAACGCACGCACGCCGCGCTCGATGCCGAACAGCCACACGGCCGACATCCCGTAGCGATAGCACAGGTTCGCCATGATGAGCATGATGAGGATGGAGAACGCGGTGTAGGACGCACTCGTGCAGAAATCGGACGCGGCCTGCCCCAGGACGCCCACGTTCGGCAAGATGAGGAAAGCCGCCACCATGAGCGGCAGCGCGATGCGGTAGATCACGCCGAAGTCGAATTTGCCGCCGCGCGCTATGACGCCGACGAACACGATAGCGGCCACCGCCAGCGTGCCGAACGCCGAATGCGGGCCGAACGTCGACTGGTACATCGACGATTCCTTCAGCCCGTACGCGAACGCGTAGATGGCCATGAGCAACACGATCTTCCAAGGGAACGAGAACTTCGACGGCTTGGCGCGCGGAAGCTCGCCGGAGGGCAACGAGCGGAACCCCGCCGCGCAGGCGGCAAGCGACACGACGGGCAGCACGAGCACGACGGCGCCGAGCCACGGTAACAGCAAGCCCCTGCACAAATAAATGAGGAGCGCCGCCACGATCATGGACGCCGAATAGTACAGCGCGACGCGAAACGGATTGAGACAGCCGTACAGTTCCGACCACAGCAGAATGACGAGCGCGATGCCAAACCCGCCCAGCAGCACCGCCGGCACGGCAAGCGCATCCGCCGACCTCGGTATCCAGATGGACGCGAACATGCACAGCGTGGACACCGTAAGCGCAACGCCGGACACGGCGTACAACGAGCGCTTTCCGAACAGCGGGCCGATACGCTTGGCAAGGGCGGCGCACAAAAACATCGTGGCTATCATCACGAGATCGAACGCGTCGTGGCCCGCGACAGCAGCTGCGGGGAACTCGACGAACGAGCCCACGAACACGATCTCGATCCACGCACGGTACACGCCCAGCCCGAGGAAGAACAGCGGGATGGACGGCAGCCACGGCAGCAATGGACCCGGCGCCCGTGCGCCCGCAACGGTGCCGTCCTCACACGCGGGCGCGTCGGCCTCCCGCACGCCGACCGCTTCGTCGTCCGCGAAGCGAAGCTCCGCGCTCTCTCGGGGTCGATCGAACTCCCCGGATCCCTTCGTTTCGCCGTTTTCCATAGCATCGAACCGACGCGCTGCCCTCGTCGGCACCCCCTCCCCAGTGTTTCGATGGTTCACCATTCTAGCGAAACTATCGCCCTATGCCCAGGGAGCTCCGCACCTCGACCAGAGCCTCGATCCCTCATACTGCCTGCTCAACGATGGGATGATAGGCAAGGATGATGAAAATAATCCCCGTTTCCCGGCACGTGGACGAACGACAGGCGCGCGCCGCGGGGCTATGGTGCATCTCGAGGGATTCGCCCGAAAAAACCGGGCGAACGCGAAGGATCGACACGCTAGGAGGGCATCATGCACGAGCATAACAATGGAATCAGCAGGCGCGATCTGTTCAAATTTGGAGGCATCGCAGCAGCGGGCGTCGTGGGCGCCGGGGCGCTGGCGTCATGCGCGCCGCAAGGGACGGGCTCCGCAGGCTCGGCCAGCACGACAAGCACGACCGACGAGACCACCACGGCTGCCGGGCACCTGCGCACCGGCATGCCCAGCTTCCTGACCGCGCCCGAGGCCATCACCGATGTCAAGGAGACAAAGGACTACGACGTGGTGGTCATCGGCGCCGGCGCATCGGGCGTGCCGGCCGCGCTGTCGGCCTTCGAGGCGGGCGCGAAGGTGGCGCTGCTTCAGAAGGAATCGCAGGCCATCGCGCAGGGCAACTCGGGCAGCGGCATCGACCTGGCCACCAGCAACCCGGCCGACATTGCCAACCTCGTATCGCAGCTGATCGCCGACAGCCAGCACCGTCCGAATCGCGAACTGGTAGAGCTGTGGGCGCAGAACTCCGGCGAGGCTGTGAAGTGGGTCATCGAGAAATCGCTCGAAGGCGGCGCACAGGTGATCGACCAGGGCAATCAACAGCATATGCCCCTCATCAACAAGAAGGGGTACGACATCAATTTCGTCACCTCGTTCTTCGGCCCCAAGCCCTACAACACCGGCGACGGCATGCGCGCGCTGGCCGCCACGGCCGAGAAGGAAGGCGTCGAGATCTTCTACTCCACCCCCGCCGAGCAGCTGGTCACGGGCGACGGCGGCAAAGTGACCGGCGTCATCGCGAAGGGCAAGGACGGACATGTGCAGTTCAACGCCTCGAAGGGCGTGATCGTGGCGTGCGGCGACTACCAGAACGACGAGGAGATGCTGCATTACTACCAGCCCGACATGACGAACTTCGAGCCCAAGCAGACGAACAAGACCGGCGACGGCCACAAGATGGTGGTGTGGGCAGGCGGCAAGATCGAGGACCTGGCGCACACGAAGATGCTGCACGACTTCGACGCGGGCCCGGCCTCCATGTGCGACATGCCGTTCCTGGCCGTGAAGATGGACGGAACGCGCTTCGTGAACGAGACCGTGGAGATGTCGCTTCTGAACTGCTACCTGCGCTCGAAGGAGGATTCGGGGCACTACTGCCAGGTGTTCGACAGCAACTACATGGAAGCGGCGGCCGAGTGGCCCGGCAAGCTGGTGGACCCCGAGGGCCTCAAGGTGTACATGCCCGAGGAGGACGTGGAGCGCGAGGGCGTGTTCGAGGGGCAGATCAACACGTTCAAGGCCGACACGCTTGAGGAGCTGGCCGACAAGCTGGAAATCGCCGATAAGGCCGCGTTCGTCGCCAGCGTGAAGCGCTACAACGAGTTGGCGGCAGCCGGCAAGGACGAGGACTTCGGCAAGCCGGCGAACTACCTGGTTCCCGTGGACACCCCGCCCTTCTACGGCATCCATCGCCACGTGCGCATGAGCGCCATCTGCTCGGGCGTGGACGTGAATGCGAAGCACGAGTGCCTCACGCCCGAAGGCGAGGTCATCGAGAACCTGTACGCCATCGGCAACTGTTCGGGCCACTTCTACGGCGGCATCGACTACCCGCTGACCGTGTTCGGCCTGTCGCTGGGCCGCTGCTACACCGAAGGATACGTCATCGGCCGCATGGTGGCCGAGAAGTAGCAGGTCGCGCGGGAGAGCCGACCCCCTCCCCGGCTCTCCCGCGAACGGCTTCGATGGTCGCGCCTATATCAAAGCCTTCGTGATACCATAAGCTAAAGCTCAGCAGAGGAAGGGGCCTTATGGAAGAACAGACCAAGTATGACGAGATTAGAGTGAAGCTGGGGTCTCGCCTACGCAAAACCGGTCGCCACCCCTTTCTGTTCGTAGGCTCAGGCATTCCTATGAGGTATGCAGAGCTCCCCAATTGGGAATCCCTCTTACGAGGGATATGCGCGAGAATATCCGACAATCCATTCGCACTCGAGAGATACGACAACGAGGTGTCCGGCACAGGGAAATTTGAACGATACCCGGCAATCGCTACACTGATGGAGAAAGACTTCAATCGCACTGCTCTCGCCGATCCATCGTTCGAAGGGTTCAGGAATGAGCATTTCGACCAGCTGAAGGCCGGGACTTCCGCTTTCAAGCTTTTCATCGCCCGCTATCTCGACACATACGAACCGACTCTTTTGCACGAAGAACTCTCTGTCCTTCGTGCAGCATCGAATAAGATCTCAGGAGTGATCACCACCAACTACGACCGCTTCATCGAAGGATTGTTCCCCGGCTTCAAAACCTACGCAGGCCAAAGCGAGCTGCTCCTCTCAGATATATACGAAGTGGGGGAGATATACAAAATCCACGGGTCGGTTGACAATCCCGACAGCATCGTCATCACCTCATCGGACTACGATTCGTTCAACACGAGAAAAGCCTACCTGGTCGCCAAAATTCTTACTGTTTTCGTCGAATACCCCATTGTGTTCATGGGCTACTCCATGAACGACAAAAACATTCTCAACATCCTAGAATCACTCGCCGAATGCCTTGGGCCTGAAGGGCTTGGCAAACTGCGCGACCGAATGATTTTCGTGCAGCACGGCAGCGACGTCGGTATCACATATACCCGTCAATCGTTCGGATCCGAAGCTTCCATCGAAATGACAACGATCACTTCCGACGATTTCACCCCTATTTACCAAGCAATCGCGAAATCGGAAACGCTTTATCCGCCTAGGCTTATGAGGACGCTGAAAAAGAAGATATTTCAAATGGATCTGTCAACACATGGCACCGTAACCACTCGAGGCTTCGACGGAATCTCATCTTTGCCCGAAGATGCCAAGATAATCATCGGAATCGGAGCGGATACCACATCCAAAGGGAGCCCCGTCAAGGCTAACGACATCTATCTGGATGCCGTGTTCGACAATATGAACCTCAATCCGAGGCTGGTGGTCGAGCAATATCTGCCCGATTTGCTCAAGCACAATACCGGTGGTTTGCCAATTTTCAAATACTTGGAGGTGTACGAAGGGGAGCTTTACGACAAAGTTTCCGAATTCGCGAAAAACCATACCGCCATCGATTCGTATTTAAACAGTGCCTATCGCAGCCAAAAGAAAAGCTTCCGTAAACAACTCGATGTAAAAACAGTCAGTGCGATAATCGAAATGGAACGCACAAGCGAGAACAAGCCCGACAGCCTCTACAGAAAGCTCTGCTTTCTCGAAATCGAAGAATACGATATCGACAGCTTGGAGACGCTGCTCAAGACGGACATAGGGAACAACCCTCGCATTTTCAACGATTGTCCGGAAATAAAGAGGCTGATCAGGATTTACGATTTCCTTAAACACGGAAGCGCCCCGGACACCGTCACCACTAGTGCGAACACCTAGATCGAGTGTCGGGACGCTTTCCCCGAAGCCACCTTCACCACTAGTGCGAACACCTAGATCCGGTGGTCCTTTTACAGCAGTTAGTATACCATGGTGTCCCGGGCGCCTTCAAAAAACACAAGTCTTTTTACCTGAACGAAACGTTGCATGCGCCTCGAGGAACGACAACCGAGCTGTTGTCCTCTACCAGGAAAGCAGCTCGTGGCCGTCTTCCGTGATGGCTACCTGCACTTCCCACTGAGCGGTGTCGCTGCCGTCGGCGGTGCGCACGGTCCAGCCGTTCGGGTCGCTCATGTCGATGGGCGCCTCGCCGGCGTTCACCATGGGCTCGATGGTGAACACGAGGCCCGGCACCAGCACCATGCCCGTCCCCGGTTCCGACACGTGGCTGACGAACGGGTCCTCATGGAAGTCGAACCCGATGCCGTGGCCGCCGAACTCGCGCACCACCGAGAAGCCCTGCGCCTTCGCGTACGCGTTCACCGCCGCGCCCACGTCGCCGAGCAGCCCCCACGGCTCGATGGCGGCAAGGCCCGCTTCCATGGCCTTCTTCGTCTCGTCCACGAGGCGCGCTCGCTCGGGCGACACCTCGCCGATGCGGAACATGCGCGACGAGTCCGAGTAGTAGCCGTCGAGGATGGTGGAGCAGTCCACGTTCACGATGTCGCCTTCGCGCAGCACGTCGTCCTCGGACGGGATGCCGTGGCACACCACGTCGTTGATGGAGGTGCACACGCTTTTCGGGTAGCCCTCGTAGTTCAAGTCGGCCGGGATGCCGCCGTGCTCCACCGTGTAGTCGTGCACCCAGCGGTCCACCTCCTCGGTGGTCGTGCCCGGTCCGATGCGCTCGGCCACGTAGTCCAGCACCCCGATGTTGATGGTCGCGCTGCGCTTGATGCCCTCTATGTCGGCAGCGCTTTTCAGCGAGGCGCGGTCGGGCAGTTCGAAGCCCTGCTCGTACATGCTCTGCAGGCGCTCGTCGAAAGCGAGGTGGCACTTCTTGTACTTCTTGCCGCTGCCGCACCAGCATTCGTCGTTGCGGCCCGGGTTGGTTCGTCCGTCGTACATACGCGTATCCTTTCGTTTTGCCGGCTATTGTACCGCTTGTTAGACATCGCGAACATCGGAAAGAGAAGGAAGATCGGGAGATCGCATCCCACTCTGCCCGTCCCGCCCGCTCCGTTCGCCAGCAAATCCCGCGCCATACCCCTGGAGGACATTCGTAATTATGACCAAAACACCTATGGACAAAATGGGGAGTTTTCTCTAGATTCTGAAGACCGTCGCACCGCCCCGCTAAGCGCATCGTCCGCCTACTTCGCCGCTCCTCCCGCACCCCCGTCGCGCTGGCGCTTGAAGCGATGGTATGCGAGCGCGCCGATCACCACGGCCGCGGCGGTGACGCTGAACACGATGGCGGTCGCCCGCCAATCGCCTGCGGCGGCGAACGACGATCCCAGCGTGATGGCCAGCACCGACGGCAACCGACCGGCCGTGGTGACGACTGCAAGATGCACGGGATGCATGCCGGCGAACGCGGCGAGGTAGGCCATGAGATCCTTCGGCAGGCCGGGGATGAAGAACGCCGCGAGAATAGCGAAGTCGAACCTCTGCGCCCCGCGCAAGCGGGCCAGCCACTCGCGACCCTTTCTCGTGAGGACGAGCTCGAGCACGCGATCGCCGCCGAAGCGCACTACCGCGATGATAGCGAAGCAACCGACCACGCTGGCGGCAAGGTACACGAACGCGCCCTCCCAGAACCCGAACGCGTAGCCCGCGGCAAGCTCCAGCGGCTCGCTGGGAACGATCACCGTCACCTCTTGCAGAACGACCAGCAGGCCGAACACCACGGGCGCAAGCGGCCCCAAGCGCTCCACCTGCTGCTGCACGCGATGTCCGTCGGTCAGGAAAGCCAGCGCGTCGCGGCCGAACAGCAGCGCCAACACCCCGACGATGCCGGCGAACGCAAGCAGCGCCGCCGCCACAGCCATGCGCCGCTTGCGCAACTCCCTATCCTGCGTGCCCACCGATTTCGCCATGCCGCCCCTTTCGCCGTCCGCATAATTGTCGTACGGCGGCGCCGCACGCAGGTGTGCGTCCGTTGACGAACCGGTAACGGGATTGCGCTATACTGGGGAAACGGAACCGACGAGGAAAGGACGCCCCCATGCGCCAATCCAACCGAACGTCCCTTCTGACGACTAGCCTCGCCTTCGCGTTCGCGCTCGGTATAGCATCGTTTTCCGGATGCAGCGGGAGCGATCTCCCCGTCGAGCCTGAAACGCACGAACCCTGATCGAAGCGCTTGCAATCATGGGGATGTAAGGCAGATACCGCGCTAGTCTTCGAGCAACCGCAGGCACAATTCCCGCAGGGCGGGAATGCTTGTTATAGCTGTTTCCCAAACAATCGCAGGCTTCAATTTTGCATAACCATGGGCGATTCGATTGCGCATGCCATATGCCTGAACCCACATATCCGAAGGATAGAGTTCCTGCAAAGCATCGAGGTATCCGCCTCCGCCGATCAGTTCCCCGATCTGAAATATCGGCATCAGCAAAAGATCGAGATGGTCGTCGTTCAGGCACACGCTTTCTCTGGACATCGAGTAGCGCGCGATTCGGTCGGATACGATATCGCAAAGCGGCACCATCAGTTCGATGCATTCGATCGCTTCAGGATTTCTCATAGATGAGCTTTCTGTCTCGCTCGTAGCGCTCGCGCGCACGCGGGTAAAACGAATCGTCCCCGCACACCACGTCGACCGGCACCCCCAACGCCTCTTCAAGATGGCTGCCGAAGCCTCCAAGGGAAAAGAGCGTGAACCCGTCGTCAGGCTCAATGCACAGATCCACATCAGATGCCGCATCCGCATCGCCGCGCGCGTGCGAACCGAACAGGTACGCTTTCACAACTCCGTAACCAGGAGCAATAGAGCGCACAGCCGAAGCGATGGTATGTTGGTCGAGCACTTTCATGGCATTAGTATACCACCGCCATCGACATGCCGACCACCCGCCGGCCCCCTGCGTCCCCGTCGTTGCTGGACGGGACGCAGGGACAGCACGGGCGAGCCTGCGCTCGGGATGGCAACCCGAGCGCCAGCCGCGCCTGGAGGGCGGACCTACCCGCGGACTTCGGCGCCGGTGGCGCTGGACACCTTCTTGACCAGGCGCTCGTGAGCCTTGTCGACCTCCTCGCTGGTGAGCGTGCGGTCGGCGGCGCGGTACGTGAGCGCGTAGGCCATGGACTTCTTGCCCGCGCCCACGCGCGCCTCGTCGCGGTACACGTCGAACAGGCGCACGTCCTCCAAGAGCTTGCCGCCCGCCGAGGTCATGCACTGCACGAGGCGCTCGTGGGTGACGCCCTCGTCCACGACGAACGCCACGTCCATGGACACGGCCGGGAACGTGGGCACGTCCACGTAGTCGCGTGCGGGGCGCGCCGACTTCGCGAGAGCGTCCACGTCAAGCTCGAACGCCACGACGGGCGCCGTCGCGTCGAAGGCGTCCACGGCCAGCGGGTGCAGCTCGCCCACCCAGCCCAGCTCGGTGCCGCCCGACAGCACCGCGGCCGCGCGGCCCGGCTGCAAATGCGGGGCCTCGTCGGCCGAGAGCGCCTTGAAGCGCAGCTTCGGCAGCGCCAGCTCGCGCGCGAGGTTCTCAATCGCGCCCTTGCCGTCGAAGAAGTCGAACGCGGCCGGAGCGCTGTTCCAACCGGCATCGCCCATGGCGCCCGCCATGACGCCGGCCAGACGGCGGCGCTCCTTCGGCTGGCTCTTGCCCTCGTGCGCGAAGAACACGGCGCCCATCTCGTAAAGCTGCACGTTCTTCACGCCGCGGCTCTGGTTGTAGGCGACGCTGCGCATGAGGCCGGGAACGATGCTCTGGCGCATGACGGACTGGTCGGCGTTCAGCGGGTTGATGAGCTCCACCGGACGCCCCAGCCCCTCGTGGCTCATGCGCAGGCGGTCGAGGTCGCCCGGCTCGGCGAACGAGTAGGTCATCGTCTCGTTGAGGCCGCTCGCACACATGGTGCGATGGATGATGTCGGACACGTGCTCCAGCTGCGAGCGCGTGCCGTAACGGCCGCGGCCGCCCGGCAGCGTGGCCGGGATGCGGTCCATGCCCCAGAGGCGCACCACTTCCTCGTACAGGTCGATCTCGCGCTCCAGGTCCGGGCGGAACGTCGGTGCCGTCACGGACAGCACGTCGGCGTCGTCGGCATCGGACACCTCGCAACCCAGGCGGCTGA
This sequence comes from Eggerthella lenta DSM 2243, assembly GCF_000024265.1. Taxonomy (NCBI): domain Bacteria; kingdom Bacillati; phylum Actinomycetota; class Coriobacteriia; order Eggerthellales; family Eggerthellaceae; genus Eggerthella; species Eggerthella lenta. The sequence continues at coordinate 2,777,638 of NC_013204.1, forward strand.
GGATGTCGACGACCTCCTCGCGCGGGATCTCGGCGCCCATCATCGCGCAGAAGCGCGGCACGCGGAACTCCAGGTCGATAGGATCGGTCTTCTCCAGCCACACGTCCACCATGCCGGGGCACACCGAGCCGCCCGACACCTCGGCGATGAGCGCGGCGGCCATGTCGGCGTTGAGGGCCACCGGGTTGTCGTCCACCCCGCGCTCGTAGCGCATGGACGACTCGCTGATCAGGCCCAGGTTGCGGCTCGTGCGGCTGGTGTGCGCGCGATCGAACGCGGCGGCCTCCAGCAGCACCGTGGTGGTAGCCTCGGTGACCTCGGTCTCGAGGCCGCCCATGACGCCGGCCAACGCCACGGCGCGCTCGGGCGTGGCGATGACGGTCATGTCGGGCACGAGCTGGCGGTCTTCGCCGTCGAGCGTGGTGAACCGCTCGCCCTCGGCCGCCGGGCGCACCACGATGTGCGCCTTGCCGTCCGCGCCTGCCAGCTTGTCGAAGTCGAACGCGTGCAGCGGCTGGCCCAGCAGGAACAGGATGTAGTTCGTCACGTCCACGATGTTGTTGATGGAGCGGGCGCCCGCGGCGGCCACGCGCTCGGCCAGCCAGTCGGGGCTCGGGCCCACCTGCACGCCCTTGATGACGCGCGCCGTGTAGCGGCAGCAGCGGGACGCGTCGGCGATTTCCACGCTCACCTGGTCGGACGCAGGGGTCGCGTCGGCGTCCTCCACGAGGTCGATCTGCGGGCGCTTCACGTCGGTGCGGTACATCGCGCCCACCTCGCGCGCCATGCCCGCCATGCTGAGGCAGTCGGGGCGGTTCGGCGTGACCTCGAGGTCGAGCACCGTGTCGGACAGCTTGAGGTAGTCGGCGATGGGCATGCCCACCGGCGCGTCCTCGGGCAGGATCCAGATGCCCTCGTGGTTGCTGCCCATACCCAGCTCGCGCTGCGAGCAGCACATGCCGCAGCTAGTGATGCCGCGCAGCTTGGACTTCTTGATCTTGAAGTCGCCGGGCAGCACCGCGCCGATGGTGGCCACCGGCACCTTGATCCCCTGCGCGATGTTCGGCGCGCCGCACACGATCTGCACCGGCTCGCCCGCGCCCACGTCCACGGTGACCACGTGCATGTGGTCGCTGTCGGGATGCTGCTCGCACGTCTCCACGTAGCCCACGACCACGCCGTCGAACGCGTCGCCCGTCTTCTCGACCGCCTCCACGCCCGTGCCCGTCAAATCAAGCCGGTCGCAGAACGCCTTCACGTCCGAAGGCACGTCCACATACTCAGACAACCATTTCAAAGAAACCTTCATCAGCTCTTCCTCTTTCCACCAAGCCCCCGTCTGACTGAATACCGCAACTCGGATCCGAGCTAGCCAGCAGACGCAGCGCAACAACGTCAACAGTGCGAAGGGACGCTTGGCGAGGTCCACCAAGCGAGTTTCGCAGCGCAGCGAGGACTGTCTGAGCGACTGGGCCTCGCCAAGCGTCCCGCCAGAAACCCTAGAACTGCCGCAAGAAGCGCATGTCGCCTTCGACCAGCATGCGCAGGTCGGGCACGTTGTACTTCAGGCAGGCGATGCGCTCCACCCCCATGCCGAACGCGAAGCCGGAATACTTCTCCGGATCGATGCCCGACATGGAAAGCACGTTCGGGTCCACCATGCCGCAGCCGAGGATCTCCAGCCAGCCGGTGCCCTTGCAGAAGCGGCAGCCCTCGCCGTGGCAGATGCCGCAGCTCACGTCCACCTCGGCCGACGGCTCCGTGAACGGGAAGTAGTGGGCGCGGAACCGCGTCTTGCGCTCTTCGCCGAACATCTGCTTGCACAGGTAGTCGAGCGTGCCCTTGAGGTCGCCGAACGTGATGCCCTCGTCCACCACGAGGCCCTCGATCTGCGTGAACTGGGGCAGGTGGGACGGGTCGGCCACGTCGCGGCGGTACACCTTGCCGGGCGCGATCACGTAGATGGGCAGCTCGTTGTCCTCCATCGCGTGCACCTGCACGCCGGAGGTCTGGGTGCGCAGCAGCACGTCGGACTCGCCGCGCACGGCCGCCTGCGCGCCGGAAAGGTCGCGCACATAGAACGTGTCGGCCAGGCTGCGGCTGGGGTGGTCGGCCGGGGCGTTCAACGCCTCGAAGTTGTAGTAGTCGGTCTCCACCTCGGGGCCCGTGGCCACCGTGTAGCCCAGGCCGAGGAAGATCTCGGAAATCTCGTCGGTGATGCGGTTGATGAGGTGGCGCGTGCCCACCTGCTGCGAGCGACCCGGCAGCGTCACGTCCACGGCGGCCGCGTCGATGGCGGCGGCCAGCTCGGATGCGGCCAGCTCCTCCTTGCGCGCGGCCAGCGCGCCTTCGACGGCGGCGCGCACCTCGTTCGCCGTCTTGCCCACGGCGGCGCGCTCCTCCTTCGCGATCTGCCCCATCTGGCGCAGGTACCCGGTCAGCGTGCCCGCCTTGCCCAGCACGCCGATGCGCACCTGCTCGAGCGCCGCGGTGTCGGCCGCCTGCGCGATCTGCGCGATGGTCTGCTCGCGCAGCGCCTCCAGTTCCTCCACGATTGCCATTCTGCCGTCCCTTTCCGTCTCTCGCCCCGCGCCGCCCGCCCGGCGGCGCATATGAAAAAGAGCCTTCTCTCGTCCTTGCTCCTGAGGGCATGCGCCCAAAGTCCAAGGACGAGAGAAGGCTCTCGCGGTACCACCTCGGTTGACGGCCGCGCCTGCGCGCGCCGCCCGCTCGTTCGCTCTGTGACGGGAGCTCCCGGCGCATCCTACTTAGCGTCTCGCGGGGCGGCGACCAGGGTCGCGCCTCTGCGTCCGCGTTCAAACGCGCTGCTCGGAAGGGAATCGTCGCGCTTGCTGCCCGGGAGCTTTCAGCCGGTGGCACCCGTCTCTGCCGGCAGCCGCGTTGCGCGGCGCTGTCTTCGTCATCGCATGTAACGATGCAGTTTAGCACATGAGCGCACGCCGTGCGGGAAATTTCACAAGGACGCGTCGCGGCGTTCTACAGGAAGCGGTAGTTGACCGTGCGCAGACCCCAGTCGAGGCACGACGAGAAGCCGAAGGCCTTCCATACGCCGGGCTGCAGGTCGAGAGATCGGCTGCCCCCGCCCATGCCACCGCAATCGTTTACGGTGGCCAGCACGGTTTGCCCGTTGTAGGAGATCTCGACGGTGCGGCCGAAATACGAGCGGAAGTTCGGCCATGACATCGGGATGGCCACGCCCATGGAGTTGTCGTCGCACACCGACCCGTTCGCCGTGGTGCCGGGGTTCGGCGTGTACGGATCGGTGGAACCGCCGTACGCGGACGCGATGCCGGTCGACCAGCTGATGCCGGGATCAGGAGCGGGACTTGGCGCCGGATCGGGATCGGGCGAGGGCTCGGGAGCCGGCGCCGGAGGGTTCGGATCGGGGTTCGGCTGGACCGGGGTGTTGGAATCGACCACGTCCTCGCGGCCGATGGTATCCGCATTCTCGTCGATGACCGGCCCGGTGGCGCCATCGGCAGCCGCCAGCTCCTCGGCCTTCTGCCTGAGCGCTTCCAAACGCGCGGCCTGGTCGCTTTGGGCGTTCGACAGCTTGGAGCTCGCCTGGGACAGCACGGTTTCGGCTTCCGCGCGCTTCGCTTCCAGCTCTTCGAGCTTCTTCTCCTGCTCGTCTTTCTGGAAGTTCAGGTCGTCGATGAGCTTCTCGTACTTCGCCGAGCGCTCTTTTTGTGCCTCCACCTCGTCGGCGTGGAACTGCATGATCGAATCGAGATAGGTGAGATTGCGTATAAGGTCGCTGAAGCTTCGCGCCTCCAGCACCATGGTCACGAGCGACTGCGACGCTCCCCCGTTGAGGTACTCGTGCACCGCCGTCTTGCCGAGAGCCGCGCGGCCTTCGATGACCGCCTGCTGGGCATCCATGGCCTGGGCCGATATCTCGTCGACGCGCGCTTGCAGCTCCTCGACGTCCTGCTTGAGGGCGTCGTAGTCGCCCGCGATGCTTTCCATATGCGCCTCGGCGTCGTCGAGCGTGGCCTGCGCATCGTCGACGGCCCTCTGCGCCTCTTCCGCTTCGTCTGCCCAGGCGCGCGAGAAGACCCCGCCGCCGAAAACGGTTCCGCCCGAACACAGAGCAAGCGCCAGAACTCCCGCGAGCATCGCGTTCGGTACGCTCCAGCGTGCGGATCTCATGCTACGCCTCCTTCGAACAGCAGGCGATCGTGCGCCGCCCCCAACGCGGACGCAAGATCGACGATCAGGTGCTCGTTGTCGGTGAAGTATTCGTCATCGTAATCAGCATCAGACATGATGGCGATTACGTAAACATCAGTATCGGTGACCACGAGGCCAGCATCGTTGAGCGCGCCCATGTCGTACCAGGGCGTATCGATCTCGTAGCCGGGCTTCGACAAAACACGACGGCCCTCGCCCAGTGCCGTGCGCAGAAACGACAGTTCAGTCTGCTGCAGCACGTCGGCGAGCCACGGCGCGTTGCCCTGGCCCTCGGCCACGTATGCGCCGACGTTCAGCCACATCTTCGCCAAGTCGCGCGGCGTGTAATAGGGATACCATTCGCCCTGCCAAGCGGCGGCGTCCACGTCGGCCGCAGCGCACCAAGCCTGGAAATCGTTCTGATCGAAGCGTTCGCGCAACAGCCCGTAACCGGTGTTGTCGGAATGCACGATGGTGTTGGCCATGACGGTTTGCAGGTCGTAGCGATCTATATCGTCCGACGACATGATTCCGGTACCGTCGAGGATGACGTCTTCGACCACCTCTTCATCAAGAGAGGCTCGGCCGCCGTCCACCATATCCTGCGACGCGAAAGCCACGAACGGTGCCTTGACCGTGCTGGCAGAGAAGAACCATTGATCGGCGTTGTACCCCACACCCTCGTGCGTGGTCAGGTCGTACATGACAAAGCCCACCTCGTAACCCGCATCGTGGTATGCCGCGATGGCGCCTTCCACATCGGAGATCTCGTCGGAGGACAGGGTGCGCGCGATGCCGGTCACCGAATTGAACAGGTTCACGTCTTCGGTGCCCGATGCGGCGTCGAGCGCTGTGCGCGCATCTTCGGCGACGGCGCGCGGGTCGACGACATCCCCGGATTGCGCTTGCGAGGCCGCAGCCTGTCCCGTCTGCGCAGTCGCTTCGGGGAGCGCGGCAACCACCTCGTCGGCCACGGCGACGGGATCCTCGGGTCGCACGGCGCTCGCAGCCATCGCGCACGCGCCGATGGCCAACACCGCCACGGCACCCACGATCACGCCCGCCACGAGGGCCGGCCGATGCTTCAACCGATGCTTGATCGTTTTGAGAATCCTTGCCACAACAGCCTTTCCGACGATTTCGCCTCGCCGCTTCGCGCTTCCGGGTCGTTCCGTCTGTGCAGTATTCCCTAACGAACAGGAGTATACAAGTACGCAACGGCCAAACAACATAGGAGCGCCACGGGGTCGTGCTAGTCGGAAGAGGCGCACGAAAGAGCTATTCGCCCAAGCGCATGTCAAGCTGCCTGCGGCGGCTTTGCGCGGATTTGAAAGCAACCCAAAACCCGAGCAGGAAAAGCGGTATCCCCGCCACGAGCGCGAACACGCTGCCGAACGCCACTGCTGGCCACATGATCTCCCCCGCGCCCAGCACTTGAAATTCCGCCAACACGCGCAGACCCGTCGTCAACACGTCCACGGCGACGGCGAAGGCGATCGAAGCGATCGCATAGTAGCCGATGGGGAACTGCTCGGCTTCGGCGAACCGGTTGTCGTCCCCGAACCCCTTGCGAACGAGAAGCACCATGCCGACGATCATCGTCAGCGCGAACCATCCGTACAGGAACAAGTCCGCCGACGTGAATTCCATACGCCCCGCGCCGTTCGCCAGCACGTCGCGCATGCACATCGCCTGTTTGAGCGACCAATCGTAGTACAAATACACGAGCACGCCGAACGAGAGCATGACGAAGCCGAGCTTGTACACGCGGTTGCTTTCCGCCTCTACGCGCTCGTCGACCGACCCGCGGTGCTCCCTCCATCGCTCAATGATCTTCATGTCGCACTCCCTTCTTCCCAAAAAAGGTCGTCGAGGGTGCATCCCAGCGTTTTACAGATGGCGATGCACAGTTTGAGCGTGGGATTGTAGCCGCCGGCTTCGATGAGGCCGATGGTCTGGCGGGTGGCACCAACCGCCGCGGCCAGGTCGGCCTGAGACAGATCGGCGGCCACGCGGGCGGCCTTCATGCGCAGGTTCTTCCCCGTTTCGGCGGGGGCGGTCGACGACGCGCCCGCGACCGGCGCAACGCCGGCCCTACGTCCGATGCCGCCGGAAGCCGCCCACGATACAGCGCTCATCCTGATCGTTTCCCTTTCGCGAATCCACTCGTTCTTTTCCATAACTATACGATCTATCTAACATAATGTCAAATATATATTGCATTTCGCGAAAGAGGGGTAGCAAGGAGATCCACCGGGAACCCAATCATGGCCGTTCGACAGCACGGATGAAACCTCTATGCTGCAAAATCGAGTTTTTGGCAGTCGACCCCCCCCCTTGCAACGATGGTTTCGTCACCGCGAGAAAAACGTGATCTGGGGTTTTGTCCGAACCTTTTTCGATGGAGAGCGCCCAGCGTGCCAAAACCTCGATTTTGCAGCATATAGATGAGCGAAATCGTGCCAGCGGGGCCAACAGGCGAACAGGGCGCAGCCATCCTTCTCCGAAGCACGCTCGACGCAGGTTCGATCGGAAGCCTCGAACGCGCCAAACGAGGGCGCGGACGCCGGTTGCATGCTCGTGGTAGTATGGGGACGCGGTTCTGCCCAGACCGTGCGCACCGCCTTCCCTTCCGGCACGAAAGGATCGAACCGATGGACTTCTCCCCTTGTGCGACCAGCGCGAACGTACGGATCGCGGCGCGCGGCGACGCGGAAGCCATGCGCGCGGTGTACGCGCCGTACGTCGAGACGCCTGTCACCTTCGACACCGTCGCGCCCTCGCGCGCCGAATTCGCCGCGCGCATGGCCGACGCGATGGCCGCCTATCCGTGCCTCGTCCTCGAGCAGGACGGGCGCGTCGTCGGGTTCGCGTACGCACACGCCCAAGCCAGCCGGGCGGCCTATCGGTGGAATGCGGAGCTCTCGGTGTACCTCGAACAAGGCGCGACCGGGGGCGGCCGGGGGCGCACGCTGTACGACGCGCTGCTGAAACTGCTGCGCGCGCAGGGTGTGAAAAGCGCATACGGCCTGGTAACCGTGCCGAACGAGGCAAGCGAGCGTCTGCACGCCGGCTGCGGGTTCCAGCGTTGCTGGGTGCAATCGCACGCCGGCTGGAAGGCGGGTTCGTGGCACGACGTGACCTGGTACGTGAAAGAGCTCGCCCCCTTCGACGACGACCCGGCGGATCCCGTTCCTTTCAGCGAACTGGCTCGCACGCGCCCCGACTTCGTGCAGCAGGTGCTTGACGAAGCGAACGCCGCGCTGGAAGCCAACGTCCCGACCGACTGCGCATAAGGACGAAGCCATGCAGCCTCAACGTCTGTTCGAAATCGTCTACCTGCTGATGGATCGCGGCACCGCCACCACGGGCGAGCTGGCGCGCAAGCTGGAGGTGTCCGAGCGCACCGTGCGCCGCGACATCGACGCGCTGTCGGCCGCGGGCGTGCCGGTGTACATGACGCGCGGCAAAGGCGGCGGCGTGCACCTCATGGACGGCTACGTGCTGGACCGCTCGGTGCTGAGCGAGCGAGAGCAGGACGACATCATGGCCGCGCTCTCCGCGCTCAACCGCACCGGGGCCAGCGACGATGCGAGCGACGAGACGGCCGTGCGCCTCGGCCGCCTATTCCAGCGCGAGAACGTGAACTGGCTGGACATGGATTTCTCGTTCTGGGGCGCGCCGCCGAACTACCGCGCCGCGTTCGACACCATCCGCGACGCCGCCATCGGGCGGCACCCGCTGTCGTTCGCCTACTTCGACGCCGAGGGCAACCGCACCGAGCGCACCGTGGAACCCGCCCAGCTTATGTTCAAGGAATCGTCGTGGTACCTGCGCGCATGGTGCCGCGAGCGGGATGCATGGCGCATGTTCAAGCTGTTCCGCATCGACTGGGAAACGTTGGATGTGCTGCCGGAAACGTTCGAAGCGCGCGAGCTGCCTGCACTTGATGAAGGCGGGCACATGAAAGGCGACGACGTGCTGGTGATGCGCTTCGCCGCGCAGGCCGAGTCGCGCGTCCGCGAGGAGTTCGCGCCCGAGACGATCGTGCGCGAGGCCGACGGCAGCTGGCTCGTGACCCTTACCTGCGACATCACCGAACGCACGCGCTACTATCTGCTGTCGTTCGGCCCTCTGCTGGAAGTGCTCGAGCCGCCCGACGTCCGCGCCTGGCTGTTCAAGCACGCCGAAGCCATGGCGCGCGCTTACGCTTCCGACGGCCAGTCGGCCAGCAGCGCCCCCAGGTAGGCCGCCGCCGCGCGGTAGAAGGGATGGCGCGCCTCGGCGGCCAGGCGCTCGGCGAAGGCTGGCATCCAGGCTTGGGCGTGTCCGGAGAGGAAGGTCTCGTAGGCGGCGGCCGGGCTCCCTCCGGGGAGGCCGGCGCCGTCCGGGGCGCCCTCGGAAGCCGGGGCTCCGGCCGCGCGCAGGGCCAGGCGCTCGAGGAGCTCGCACTCGGTCGCGACGTGGTCGAGGGGCTCGTTGGTGCCCTCGGGGCGGCCGAGGCCGCAGGAGCGCATGAAGCGCTCGACCTCCATGGAGCGGGGGTTCACGAACAAAAGCGGCTGCACCCCGTCGGCCTCCGCGGCCCACACGCCCTCGTAGGGCGGGCAGGCTGGCTCGGGCGCGCCGACGAACAGGCGCGTGGCCTCGGGTCGCAGGGCGCGCAGGAGCGCGTCGGCGCCCGCGGCGGCCTCGGCGCCGGCCGCGCGGGCGGCGGGAGGGCCTGCGGGATCGCCCGCCGCCGCGGGGACCTCCGCGGGCAGGCCCAGCGCGGCCAGGATCTCCCGCGCCGCCTCGTCCCACTCGCCGCCCGCCGCGGCTCCGGCCAGCTCCGCGCCCGGGTAGCGCAGGCTCAGCGCCGCGAGCTCCCAGGCGGCGGCGCGGGCTTGCCAGAGCTCTTCAACAGTCATCGTCATTCGCCTTTCACAGGTTCCAGTTTCAGCTCGCGGACGATGAAGCCATCCGCGGTTTCTTCCAGCACGTTGATCGATCGACACAATACGACGGGCAGCGCTTGCACGATAGGGATGTGACGCGGATGGAAAGCCAGGCTAAGGCCTTCGTCCTCAAGCGAGAACGCGCCGACGCCGCACGCCTCCAGCGCGTGCCGCGCCAAGGAGACGTCGCCGTCGAACACTTTCACCGTTTTCAGGAAGAAATCGTGCGGATCGCGCTCGTACACTCCCGCATCGACGGAGCAAGCGCCGTTTTGAACGCAAATCTGATCGCGGTGCTTGTTCTCGAGCGAGCAGTAATGCACGCCAAGGGACAACCCCTCGTCGAGCGCGTACTCCAACAACTCCAAGCACAGGAGCTCGCTGCCCGCCAGCGGCAGACCGCCTGCGTAGCCGTAGTCGTACAGCACGGGAAACGGCGGGTTCTTCACCGAAAAGCCGCGGCGCTCGAACTCGTCCCAAGCTCCCATGGGGTAGCAGAACTCAAGAAGGTTGATGCCGAACGCGCCGACTTGATCAAGACGATCCAGCAGACGACGCATCGCCTCGCCCGTGCCCGGTATCACGGGCATCTCCATCATCACCTGCGGGATGAAGCGCTTCGCACGGGCAAGCACGTCGACGGCATCATCGATGATCTCATCGGCGCGATCGACGTCGAAAACGTCCAGCTTGATGCTCATGCGCAGCTCGTCGAGCCCGGCGTCGCGCAAGCGATCGAGCAGCGGTTCGTCAAGGAAATCGCCGGCGGTGTACAACCTGATATGGGCACGCGGAAAGCGCTGGCGAACGTAAGCGCAGAACATCACGGACTCGTCGGCATGAAGCAAAGGCTCGCCCCCCGTCAGCCCCACATGGGTGACCTCGCCGCCGCACGCATCGGCGAACGCATCGACCTCGTCGCGCCACGCATCGTTCACGCGCAGACGATCGGCATAGTCGGCCTGGTTGGCGTTGAAGCAGAAATAACAAGATCGATTGCATGCGAGCGACAGGAAGAACGTCTTGCTCCCCCGTCCTCCCGTGCAGGCCACGCACGCCGACGACAGGTTGCCGCAGACGACGCCTGCATCGCCGTTGCGGAACTGCGCGCCCTTCTCCCGCAGCCGATCCTTCGCCGCGCGGGCCGCATCCGCATCCGCATCGCGCGGCGCGATGCGGATGCCCCAATCGACAAGCCGAGCAAGATAATCGGCTTCGATGGCGGCATATTCGTCAAGCCACGCGCGCAGCGTGGGCCTCGCCTCAAACAGATCGGCGCTCATCGTCGAAACCTCCGTCGTCATGCGCGGCGGCCTTTGCAACGCCGCGCCGTTTCAGCAGATTGTACAGCGAACCCGCATGCACGGCCATATGCACGAGAAGAAGCGCGAACAGCGCCTTCGCCGCCGCGGCATGCAGAGGCGACCACGTATAATACCCCTCGGCATACAGGCCGAACGCCTGCAGCACCGCGCCCGACATGCCCAATCCCGACACGAAGACGGTCGAGAGCGCCACGAGCAACGCGGCATCGAGCGCCAAACGCCCGCAGCTCCGCAGACGCGCCCCGCGGGCGCATCGCGGAAGGGCGCGCGCGACCCGATCGACATGCTGCGCGCAATGGACGAAAACGGGCGCCAGCAAGGCCAAACCAAACCATTCGTGCGCAGGCACGCCCGTCAACGAGGGAAGCGCTGCAAGCGCATAAGCCAGAAACGCCGAGAAATCAACAACGAGCATCCGCTTCACCAGGTCACTTCCCCTCTTAAAGCTTTCGCACGATCAGAACAAGCAGCCCGACGAGTGCGACCGGCGCCAAGATCCAGAGGTTCAAGCTGGCATCGGACGCGCGGTGATAGCGCGTCGCCAGCGTGTCCCACGCATGGCACTCGACGCTGGCGCAGCCCGCCTCGGGACAGGCCATCTCGTGCACGCCATCCGGCTCGGGCACATCGCCGAAACCATGGCACGACCCCGACGCGCACCCGACGACCGGGCAAGGCGAGTGGGGCTCGATAGGCCGGGGAAGCCCCACCGCCGGACTCGCAGCCGCAACAGCCCCGAACACGACGACCCCCGCGAAAAAGAACGTCGCCAAGGTGATGATCGCTTTCCTCAGCATCTCGTTCGCCACCCCTCCATGTCGCACGGCGGGGCGCCCGATGGTTCGGGCGCCCCGCCGAAAAACGGATCGTATCTAGTGCGAACGCTCGGTCGGCTTCAACGGGAGAAACTTGAGGCCCAGCAGCAGCATGAGCGCGCCCAGCCCGAAAACGCCCAGCACGACGCCGAATTCGAGCATCGACGGAAAGTACACCATCGATCCGCCTGCGCTCTGCAGAGCCGCACCCGCATCCGTAAGAGCCGGACCGGACACGACGGCGGGCATATCGAGGTTCGGGATCTGGAAACCGCCCACCAGCAGCTGCACGCGCTTGCAGAAGATGCCCACGATGGCCAGCACCGCCGCAATCACGATAAGCGGGTTCGTGCGCAGCTTCGGCACGAAGGCGATGACCGCAGTGACGGCGCACCCTACGACTTCGATCCAGAAGAAAGGAGCGAGCGGACCCGTGGTCAGCATGGCGACGACCTCCGCCCCCGATCCGGCCGGGAAGCCCTCGGTCAGCAAGTCGCAACCGAAGAAGTACAAATCCACCATCACGAACACCCCGAGGAGCTTAAGCATCTTGACGACATGCTCCTGCGCAAGCTCCAGGTAACCAGCCTTGCGCAGCGCGATGACCACGACGAGCACGAGCGCCACGCCGCACACCAGAGCCGACGACACGAACCAGGGGCCCAGAAGCGCGGTATGCCACATCTCGCGACCCTGCTGCAAACCGAAGATCCAAGCGGTGACCGAGTGAACGAGCACGGCGCACACCAGAGCGATGGCGGACACCACGCGCAAAGCAGCGGCAGAGCCCTTGCCGCCCTCGAAGCGCAGCATAGCCCACAAATACACGACGGACAGGATCAGGTACGTGCCCAGCACGATGATGTCCCACATCAAAGGCGAGCCGAGATTGGAGTACACGAACAGCTCCCAAAGGCGCAGCGGCTGGCCGAGGTCGATCACGACGAAGCCGATCGCCAGCACCGTGCAGCAGATGGAGGTCCACACGGCGATCTTCGACACGCCGCCGAAACCCTCCATGCCGAACACGCGCGGAGCGCTCGAGACGATAAGGCCGCCGGCGGACAGACCGACGAGGAACATGAACATCGTGATGTAAAGCCCCCACGAGTCCAGATTGCGCATGTTGGTGTTCACCATGCCGCTGGTCAGCTGAAATGCCCACAAAGCCAAACCGCCGACGGTGAGAATGGCCGCCACCACGATGGCGACAGCAACCCCTTTGCCGCCGAATCCGGCAGCGGAAACCTTGGCGGACTTCTCCGCCGATACGTTCTCAGACATGATCAATCCCCTTACACGAGGTAGTACACGGATGGCTTCGTGCCTTCGCTGGCCAGCAGCTGCTCGTAGGAGCGCTCTTTGACAAGCTTCGACACCTCCGAATCCGGATCGTCGAAGTCACCGAAGTGACGGGCGCGAGCCGGGCACAACTCCATGCATGCCGGCACCTCCTCACGGGCAAGGCGCTGGTAGCAGAAGGTGCATTTCTCGACCACATGCTTCTGGTGCTTCGGGACGTCTGCATCGCCGACAGCATGGTCGACGGGGTACTTCGGCTCCTCCCAGTTGAACGAGCGTACGCCCGTGTACGGGCAAGCCGCCATGCACATACGGCAGCCGATGCACTTGTCGTAGTCCTGACGCACGACGCCCGTCTCGGGATCTTTGTAGGTTGCCCCCACAGGGCACACCTTCGTGCAAGTCGGGTTCTCGCAATGCTGGCAGCCTACAGTGATATAGCGCATCGACACGTCAGGGAAGACGCCGGCCGGCGTGTCGATCTCGTCGCCGCCCTCCGTGAGGACCCGGGTCCACCAATTAGTCTCGGGAAGGTTGTTTGTTATCTTGCAGTTCACGGAGCAGGCGTTGCACCCCACGCATCGCTTCGTGTCGATGACCATGCCGTAGCGGGCCATTACCTCACACCCCCTTCGTACTTCTCGACTTCGCAGAGGAAGTCGTAGAAGGCGCTGTTCGAGCAGAAATCGTTCATGTACACATTCGTCAGATCCTGCGTATGCCCCTCGACAAACTGGCTAGCCTGGAAACCGTGCGGAATGGAGACGACTCCCGGCTTGATGCCCTCGGTCACACGCGCCTTGAGCACGGCATAGCCGTGATCGTTGTAGACGCGCACGTAGTCGCCCTGCTGGATTCCGCGCTCGGCGGCATCGGTCGCGTTGACCTTCAGCAACGGCTCGGGCTCGAGCTCGCGCATGACCGGCGTGTACGCCAGCTGCGAATGCACGTGATACTTGCTGTGCTCGCTGCATCCGAACAGCGGATACTTGTCGCGCAGCGGATTCTCCTCGTATGCCTCGTTCGCGTGCTCGTAGTAAGGCAGACGCTCGCAATCGGCGATCTTCTGCCCGAAGTTGTTGCGCGGCGTGGGCTTCTCGAGGTAGTACTTCAAACGCTGCGCCTCGGCGCTGCCGAACTTCGGCACCATACGCGACTCGGTGTAAGAAGCATCGCGAACCAGCTTGCCCGTCTTGAGCTCGTCGAACGTGCAGCCCTGCTTGACGTTGGCCTCGGTATCGATGACTTCCTTCAAGAAATCATCGTCCGATTTCGGGTAGATGTCCATGCCCATCTTCGCGGTCACCAGACGCATGATCTCCAGATCGGTCTTGCATTCGTACAGAGGGTCGAGCACTTTCTGGGTGAACGTGGGATACGGCACCGAGCACACCGGGTCGAAATCCTGCACCTCGAACGAATGGGGCACCGGCAAAAGGATATCGGCCCACTGCGCAGTGTCGGTCATGTTGACGTCTGCGCACACCACGAAGTCGATCTTCTTGACAGCGTCGATGAGGTCTTGACGGCCCGACTCGCAGGACAGCATGTTGCCGTTGCAGCACCACAGAACGCGAATCTCGAGATCCTGCCCCGCCCACTTTTTCTCCTCCATGACCTTCGGGAGGTACATGCCGCAGAAGCTGGCACCGGGAGTTCCCAACATGTAGGCTTTCACGTTGTAGCCCACCATGCCCGTCGATGGGCTGCCGCAGATGGAAGCGCCCGGCTTGCCGGCGTTGCCGGTCAGAGCCGCGAGGAACGCGAGGTTCTTGAAGTTGTGATGGGAGTTCGCATGGTGTCCGAGTCCCTGGAACGTCATGACGTACACGGGGCCTTCGGTGGCATACACGCGGGCCAGTTCCTCGATCTGCTCCTTCGGGAGGTCGCAAATGTCCGCAGCCCTCTCGACGGTGTATTCGGAAATGCTCTCCTTGACAACTTGGTAGACCGGTTTCACGGCGAAACCCTGCACCTCGAACGATCCTTCGATGGCGGGCTTCTGCGCGGCATCGGCGGTCGCAGGTGCGCCGGCAGCCTCGTCCCACACCGCAACCGGATCGATCACGGTGGGCTTGCCCGTGCGCGGATCGACCGGTCCCTCGGTGGCAGGCGTGCCCAGATCGCTCATGTGAAGGTACGTGCCGTCCTCCTTCACCAAGAACGGAGACACCGTGCTGCTTCGCATGAATTCTTCGTCCATCAAGCCGTTCTCGATAATATGATTGGCCATGGCCAGCATGAGCGCGCCGTCGGTGCCCGGCCGGACGGGAACGTAGACGTCGGAGTGCATGGCCGACGCGGTGAACTGCGGGTCGATGGTGATGAGCTTTGCGCCCTTCTCGCGCGCATCGCACACGAACTGCCACGCATGCACGTACGCTTCCGCCGGATTGCCGCCCCACGAGATAATGGTCTTGGCGTTGGCGGCATCCACGAAGTCGTTGCCCGAAATCCCCAGCAGCGTCGACTGCTCATGCTGCTGCGCCGTATCGGCACCGGCTCCCAGTACCGAGCCCCCGACGGCCGTGATGAAGCGACCGTAGGCAACGGACATGTAGCCTGCCATCGCACCGTTCAGAACGCCGTACGAACCATACGAGGACCAAACGGCAACCGACGTGCCACCGTAATCTTTGATAGCCGCGCCCATCTTCTCCGCGATGGTGCTAACAGCCTCGTCCCAGCTGATGCGCTCCCACTCGCCCGCTCCGCGCTCCCCGACGCGCTTCATGGGGTACTTGAGCCGGTCGGTATCGTACACGCGCTGCGGCTGGCTGAACCCCTTCACGCAGAAGCGCTTGCGGACGGCATCCTCGCCGGGCATATCCATGGGACGGGCTTTGACCACCTTGCCCTCGCGCACCGTCACCTCCAAGGGGCAGCGGCTACCGCAGTTGCCGCGGCATGCGCTCCTGAACGTCTGCTCGCCATCGGCGGATGAACTTCCCTCCGCATTCGCCGGCATCGGCGCCAGCGCAGCGCCCGTGCCTGCGACAGCCGCGACGGCCGTGACGGCACCCGTCGTCTTCAGGAAGCCTCTACGCGTGAGTCCGCCGAGCGGGCTCTTCGTCTCAGACATGTCTCCTCCTCCATTCATGTTGCAGAATGCCTGGGGATCATCGTAAGAAGGTGAGTGTTCCGCGTACGGGTATCCCCCTCCGGCTGCATGGGTGCGCGTGCGCTCCAATACAGGTTCCGATATTCCCCCTCATATCAGAATCGGCCGATTCCTTCTTGTCATAGTCTGCCATATGTCACTATGATTATCAATAATAATGTATGACAGGATATGACAGGAAGTTATACTATTTTGAGGATATAGAGGTTGAACTGGGAGTATAAAGGGTTATCATGGAGGTTATGGCATGAGAGCCGACTGCGGCATTCGGCCGCAGCCTAGCTCATATAGTAGCCAAAATCGGCGCGTTTCGCACCTTTGGCTCGCATGTTGGCCGCTGCCGAAGAGGCCACTGGCCTGAAGCCCTTCAACCAAGGAGCTCCTTTGCGCACTTAGGAGACGCCGCTCGAAGCCCGCGCTACTCCCCCGCTGCGGGCCTTCCCGCGGTCGCCGCACCCCCGGCTTCAGGCGCGAAGCCCTCGCTGAAGGCGCTGGGGATGACCAGCGTGCCGCCCGACTGCTCGACGCTTTCGTAGGCCAGATGCATCGTGCGCAGCTTCATGGCGTCCTGATCGCCGGCGTACACTTCGGAGGCATCTTTCAGCATCTCGGAGATGTCCTTCTCGGCCTCGGCCAGCACCATGCGGGCGTTCTTCTTGCGCTCGGCCACGGCCTCCATGGCCATGGCCTCCTGCAGCTCTTTCGGCACGACGATGTCGCGCACCTCCACGTCGATGATGTCGATGCCCCAGGGGCTGAGCTTCTCCTCGATGGCGTCTTTCAGCTCGGCGTCCAGCTGGTCGCGTCGCATAGCCACCTCGGCCACGGTGGCGCGCCCGATGGCCTTGCGCATGGCCGTCTGGGCCACCCAGGCCACGGCGGCCGAGTAGTCCTCCACCTCCACGCACGCCTTCTTGGCGCTAAACACCATCCAGAACAGCACGGCATCCACGTTGATGGGCACGAGATCGCTCGTGAGCGTCTCCTCGGCGCCGAAGTACGTGGTTGCCACGCGCTGATCGATGCGCAACGTGTAGAACTCGATGATGGGCCAGGTGAACACGAGGCCGGGGCCCGCCACGCGGTTGAACTTGCCGAAGCGCAGCACCACCGCCTTCTCCCACTCCAACACGATGTGCACCGACGAGGATGCCAGCCACCCGACGATGGCCGCACTTACGAGGGCGACGAGGCCGATCTCCGCGAACGCCGCCTGCGCCGCCGCCAGCACGATGCCGAACGCCAGCACGAACACCACCACGGCGAACACGACGGCTCCGTTGCGCGAGGCGCGGCTGCGGTTGGTCACCGAGCGGATGCCGTCGGGGGCGCCGCGGCCGTCGGAATACGCGGGCATGGCGCCCGTCGAGAACCCCGTCGGCCCGACGCCCGCTTCCGCGCCTGCTCGCTTGTCGCGTTTCATCGTTCGATCTCCCTTCGCGTTCGGGCGCGGCCTTTAGCCTGCGTCCCGCTTGGTTTTCGCTTCGTTCAAGCTGAGCGCGAACTGCTGCTCGATGTCCTCCAGCGACATGCCCAGCTCGAAGCAGCGCTTGAGGTACTCGCTCGTGACGATCTCGGCCGTGGACGAGATGCTGACGCCCGGCTTGTCGGACACATCGAGGACAAACGCGCCCTGGCGGCGTTTGGACTGGATGTAGCCGTCCTGCTCGAGGCTCATGTACACCTTGCTCACCGTGTTGTAGTTCACCTCGACGTCCGCGGCGAGGCCGCGCACGGTGGGCAGCTGGTCGCCCGGCTTGTAGTACCCCGAGGTGATGAGGTAGATGAACCGGTTCTTCAGCTGCAGCCAGATGGGGATGCTGCTCTTCTCGTTTATCTCGAATAGGGCCACGTGTCCGTTCTTTCTATTCCAATCGAAGTTCGAGCCCGGTCGGCTCGCCTTCGAACGTTTGCTCCGCCGCCGCGCCTTCCAGCGCGAGCTCGCGATGCGACCCCGCCTCGGCCAGGGCGGTGCGCATGCTGAACCCGCCCACCAGCACGAGCACGGTCGCCACGGCCAGCCCCGTTCGGCACGCCTCGGAGAAGGAGCCGCGCGCTGACAGCACGCCTTCCACCGCCAGCGGCACGACGAGCCCGCACAGCGCGAAGCCCACCCACCACCACAAAGCCAAGTCGCCCTCCGCAAGACGCTGGGCGGACGCGACCGCCCCCGGATGGTCGTCGGCGAGCGCGAACGCGACGAACAGCGCCGCGGCCGCGGCCTCCAGCACGACGATCAGGGCGTCGACGCGCGCGAGCATGCGGAAAAGCCATGCGGTGCCCGCGTCCGCCGGCGCGAAGTACGCCGCCAGCAGAAGCGCAGCCATGCCGCAGGAAAGCGACGACAGCAGGAACAGCACGGGCACAAGCGGAGAGCTCCACAAGGCCACCGCGCCCGTGTTCTGCAGCAGCAAACCGGTGTACAGCATGACCACGACGGCCACGACCGCAGCCGCGGCCTCGACGGCTCGGACCGCTCCGCGCGGCACGCTGGGCAGATAGGCGAACCGCACGGCCACCAGCAGCGCCGCGCATGCCGCCAGCCCCGCGAGCGCGTAGGTGCCCACCGTGAGAAACGAGAGCGAGGGCCGCAGCAAGAGCGAGGCGACGCGATCGATGCGCCCCAGGTCGAACAGCAAGAACAGCATGCCGAGCGCGAGCGCCGCGAACCCGGCGAGCATGCCGACGGCCACCGTGCGCTCAAGCGGCGTCGCCTCCCCGATGCCGATGCGCGATGTATGCCCGAACGGGGCCTTCACCCACACGAGGTCGAGGATCGACGCAACCGCGATAGCGCCCGCGCCCGCGCCGCCGAGGAACAGATAGCCCACCGCCAAAACGCTGAACATCGTCCCCCTCCTTCGCCTTCCGCGCGCCCGAGCGCTTTTGCGCTGGGGTCAGTATCGCACAAAACGGAAGCGTTTGATATGACAACGTGTCATACGCGGGGCGGGTCGCGCCAGTCGGCGGCCGCCCTTCCCCGCTGCGTGCCGGGCGCATGGCGAAGCCCTGACAGGTTCCGCACAAAAAGCGGCCGCGCGCCGGGATTACGGACCTCCCCGGCCATACTTGGCGAATCGACGGAATCATTCCCGCAAGAAAGGCGACGGCTCATGGCGAAATGGATGGACCTGCGCCACACCTACAACCTCAAAGGCAAGCTGCTGTTCTCGTGCCTCGGCATCGTGTGCATCGCGCTGGGCACCACGGTGTGCCGCGTGGGAAACGTGGGCGTCGACCCGTTCACCGCTATGAACCTGGGGTTCAGCGCGCGCGTGGGCATGGACTTCGGCACGTTCCAGCTGCTAGTGAACCTGGCGATCTTGGCAGCGGTGTTCGCGCTGGACAAGTACCAGATAGGCCTGGGCACGCTCATCAACATGGTGGGCGTAGGCTACCTCATCGAGCTGTTCACGTGGCTGCTCGGCTTTCTGCCGAAGTTCGAAGGCCTGGTCAGCGCAGGCGTTCATCTGGCCATCGGCACGCTGCTGTTCACGCTGGGCGTGTCGCTGTACCTGAAGACGCGCATGGGCGTGGCGCCCATCGACGCCGTCGCGCCCATCGCCGCCGAACGCCTGCCCTTCTCGTACACGGCGTGCCGCATGACGCAGGACATCTCCGTGACCGTCCTGGCGGTGCTGGCGGGCGGACCCATCGGCGTGTTCACCGTGATCGCCGCGTTCTTCACCGGACCGTTGATCACGGCGTGGAATCGGTTCGCCACGCTGCCGCTGTACCGCCGCTTCGGAATTCTGAACCGCGAGGAGCTGGCGGAGGAGCGCTCATGAGCGCCGATGCCGCTCCCGCCCTGCGGCGGCTGTTCGTCGGCAGCTACACCGACGGCGCCGATCGCGGCGGTATCCGCACGATCGCGTTCGACGAAAGCGGCGACGAGGCGCACGTCGTGCGCGCGGACAGCTGCGGGGCGAACCCAACCTATCTGGCGCAGCGCGGATCGCTGCTGTTCGCCGCTCACGAGCTGGACTCCTGCGGGCGGATGGCCGCCTACGCCATCGAGCCGGACGGCTCGCTGACCTGCCGCGGAGCGTGCACGGCGCCCTACGATGCGGGCACGTGCTTCGTGCTGCCCGATCCGAACGGACGCAACCTCTTCGGGGCGAACTACTTGAGCGGATCCGTCGCCTGCTGCGCGCTGCTGGACGACGGGCGTCTGGCGGCGGGCGTGCCGTCGCGGCGCCACGAAGGGCGCGGTCTGCGGGACGATCGGCAGGAGGGGCCCCATGTGCACTCGCTGAGCTTCGTGCCGGGAACGCGGCTGCTGGTCGCCGTGGACCTGGGGCTCGACGCGCTTGTGATCTACCAGGTTGACGCGTGCGGAATGCTCGCGCCGACGGCTGCGGAAACCGTGCGCGTGCCGGCAGGGTCGGGGCCGCGCATGGTGGCGTACCACCCGCGTCTGCCGATGGCCGCGCTGGTGAACGAGCTGGCGTGCGACGTGCTGGTGTTCCGGATCGACGAAGGCGGGCTGCATTGGCGGATCGTCGAGCAGCTGAGTCTGCCGCAGGCGCCAAGCGGCGACGCGCTGGCGGCGCATATCGCGTTCTCGCCCGACGGGCGGCAACTGTACGCGTCGGTGCGCGGAAGCGACCAGCTGGTCGTCTTCCCGGTGGACGACCAAGGACGGGTTGCGGGGCGCTGCGACGTTGCGTCCGGAGGGAAGGGGCCGCGGCACTTTTCGCCGTCGCCCGACGGGCGCTTTCTGGCCGTCGCCAACCTCGCGAGCGACGACGTGCGCCTGTTCGAACGCGATGCCGACGGGATGCTGCGAGCGGTCGCGTGCGTGGACGTGCCACAACCGGCGTGCGTCATCTGGAACGCGTAAGCCGCGAGCGGCGGCCACACAACGGACGACCAAAACGCGCCAAATACTTCGCGCTTTCAACGCACGTGCGATTGCGTCGGCAGAATATGGCAGAAAATCACGGACTGGGCACGACATAGGCCGACATCGAGATGCTTTACCAGGGATTTCCGCGTTATCAGGCTTCTTCGAAGCCACGAAGCACCCCGATCTGCGCCTGAACCGTGAATCTCTACCGGATTTCGCCGCCTCGACCGAACGCGAGACGAAGCGGCCGAACAGCCGGTTACCAATACAGTCATTTTTTGTCACACCTCTGACCAGGTAATATACATTGTTTTACCTGGTCAGAGACTCGCAGCAAGATGGCTGGAATCGGCCGGTTTGGCAACGTCCTACCCGACGAGCGCCCCCAAGTAGGCCGCCGCCGCGCGGTAGAAGGGATGGCGCGCCTCGGCGGCCAGGCGCTCGGCGAAGGCTGGCATCCAGGCTTGGGCGTGCCCGGAGAGGAAGGTCTCGTAGGCGGCGGCCGGGCTCCCTCCAGGGAGGCCGGCGCCGTCCGGGGCGCCCTCGGAAGCCGGGGCTCCGGCCGCGCGCAGGGCCAGGCGCTCCAGGAGCTCGCATTCCGTGGCGACGTGGTCGAGGGGCTCGTTGGTGCCCTCGGGGCGGCCGAGGCCGCAGGAGCGCATGAAGCGCTCTACCTCCATGGAGCGGGGGTTCACGAACAGAAGCGGCTGCACCCCGTCGGCCTCGGCGGCCCACACGCCCTCGTAGGGCGAGCAGGCGGGCTCGGGCGCCCCGACGAACAGGCGCGTGGCCTCCGGGCGCAGGGCGCGCAGGAGCGCGTCGGCGCCCGCGGCGGCCTCGGCGCCGGCCGCGCGGGCGGCGGGAGGGCCTGCGGGATCGCCCGCCGCCGCGGGGACCTCCGCGGGCAGGCCCAGCGCGGCCAGGATCTCCCCCGCCGCCTCGTCCCACTCGCCGCCCGCCGCGGCTTCGGCCAGCTCCGCGTCCGGGTAGCGCAGGCTCAGCGCCGCGAGCTCCCAGGCGGCGGCGCGGGCTTGCCAGACGCTCGCGTCCGCAACTTCATTTCCCATGACGTTCCCCTTTCCCGTTCTTGAAGAAACCGGCCAGCCAGCGCCAATGCGCCACGACGTGCACGAGCAGCAGCGCGAGCAGCGCCTTCGCCGCGATCGCGTGCAGCGGATCCCAGAAGTAGTAGCCGTCCGCGTACAGCCCCAGCGCCGGCAGCACTGCGCCCGACACCATGATCCCCGATACCGTCACCGTCATGAACGCGGCGACGATGAGAAGGTCGAGCGCAAGGTTCCCCGTCCGCGCCCACGAAGGCCGCGCGAACGCAGACCTGACCGCCTCGACGGCCCAGTCGACATGCATCGCGGCATGCGCGAAGAACACGACCAGCACGCCGAGACCCAGCCATTCGTGGATGCCGATGCCCGTGAGAGCCGGGCTCGCCGCGACCAGGTAAACCAGCAAGCACGCCGCATCGACGGCGAGAAGCTTCCTATCCATACGGCATCACCCCACCTTCCGCACGATCAGCACAAGGCCCACGACCAAGGCCACGGGCGCAAGCACCCACAGGTTCAGGCTCGCGTCGGACGCCTGGTAATAGCGCGTGGCCAGCGTGTCCCACGCATGACACTCGGTCGAGGCGCACGACGCCTCCGGGCACGTCATCTCGTGGACGCCGTCGGGCTCGGGCACGTCGTCGAAGCCGTGGCACGACCCCGACGCGCACCCGACGGCCGGGCAGGGGGAATCGGCCTCGATCGGCCGCACCCCCGTCGCAGGCTCGGCCGCGGCACCCGCCGCGAGCACGCACGCGCCCGCAAGCAGGAAGGCGACAAGCGTCACGAGCAGTTTCTTGAACATGGCTTCACCTCGTCAGACAAGGAAGGAGCGCGCGAAGCCGCGCTCCTTCCGAAGCGTCCGCGTCAGCGGTCATGATCAACCGGCTTGAGCGGCAGGTACTTGAGGCCCAGCAGCAGGAGCAGGGCGCCCAGGCCGACCACGCCCAGCACGATGCCGAACTCGATCGGCGTCGGCCAATACACCATGCCCTGGTAGGCGCCTGTCATGCCGGTAGCCCAGTCGGTCACCGTGTACTGCGTCATGGGACCGGCGTAGTCCAGGTTCGGGATCTGGAACCCACCCACCAGCAGCTGCGCGCGCTTGCAGAAGATGCCGACAATGGCCAGCAGGCTGGCGACCACGACGAGCGGGTCCGTGCGCAGCTTCGGCGTGAAGCACACCGCGGCGCACAGCGCGCAGCCGACGACCTCGACCCAGAAGAACGGGGCGAGCGGGCCGGTTGCGAGCATGGCGACGATCTCGGAGCCCGAGCCGCCCGGGAAGCCGGCGGTCAGCAGGTCACAGCCGAAGAAGTACAGGTCGACGACGACGAACGCGCCCAGCATCTTGACGAGCTTGACGACGTTGGCCTGATCGAGCTCGAGGTACCCGGCCTTGCGCAGCGCGATGACCACCACGAGCACCAGCGCCACGCCGCACACCAGCGCCGAGGACACGAACCAGGGCGCGAGCAGGGCGGTGTGCCAGAACTCGTGGGCCTGCTGCAGCCCGAAGATCCAAGCCGTCACCGAGTGCACGAGCACGGCGGTGACCAGCGCGACGACCGAGATCACGCGCAGGGCTTTCTCCGACACCTTGCCCGCCTCGGCGCGCAGCGTCGCCCACAGGTACACGACGGACAGGATGAGGTAGATCGAGATGACCGCGATGTCCCACATGAGCGGGCTGCCCAGGTTCGAGTACGCGAACAGCTCCCACAGGCGAAGCGGCTGGCCGAGGTCGATCACCACGAAGCCCACGGCCAGCACCGTGCAGCAGATGGACGTCCACACGGCGATCTTCGAGATGCCGCCGAAGCCCTTCATGCCGAAGGCGCGCGGCACCGAGCTGATGATCAGGCCGCCGGCCGACAGACCCACGAGGAACATGAACATAGTGATGTAGAGGCCCCACGAGTCGAAGTTGCGCATACCCGTTTGGACGAGGCCGCCGGAGAGCTGCATGCCCCAGAGGGCCAGCCCCGCGACGGTGACGACCGCCGCCACGACGATGCCGATGTTGAGCCCCTTGCCCCCGAATCTGGCAGCAGGAGCCTTGGCGGCAGGCGCCGCCTGAGTGTTCTCAGACATTTCATTCTCCCTTTCTGCTTAAACGAGGTAGTAGACGGAGGGGTTCGTGCCGCGCTCGGGCAAAAGCTGCTTATGGGCGCGTTCGCGAAGAAGGCGCGACACCTCGGATTCGGGATCGTTGAAATCGCCGAAGAAGCGCACCCGTCCGGGACATACCTCCACGCAAGCCGGCTGCAAACCCTTCGCCAGCCGATGCCAGCACATCGTGCACTTCTCCACCACGTGCTTCTGATGCGTCGCCACGTCGGCATCGCCCATAGCATGGCCGATCGCATGCTTCGGCTCTTCCCAGTTGAACGAGCGAACGCCCGTGTACGGACACGCCGACATGCACATGCGGCAACCGATGCACTTATCGTAGTCCTGACGAACCGCACCGGTTTCAGGATCTTTGTACGTTGCTCCAACAGGGCACACCTTCACGCACGCAGGATTCTCGCAATGCTGGCACGCAACAGCGATATTCTCCATCGTCAAATTCGGGTATGCTCCCGCCGGAGTGTCGGGATTGTCCCCGCCATCCGTCAAGATGCGGTTCCACCAAACACCGTCAGGCAAGTTGTTCTCCACTTTGCACGCCACCGCACACGAAGCGCAGGCAACGCACCCTTTCATATCTATGACCATACCCAGCCGCTCGGCCATTATCGAGCACCCCCTTCATTCCACACGCGAATCTCGCAAAGCACGTCCATGAAGTTGTTGTTCACCGCGAACACATCGAACTCCGTGGAGCTCAGCTCCGACCAACCGCCCGCCTTATGCTGCGACAGCTGCCATCCCTTGGGATACACCAACATGCCAGGTCGAATAGCTTGCGAATACACCGCCTTGGCAACAGCGAAGCCACGATCGTTGTAGCACTCGACGTAATCTCCGTCAGAAATGCCGCGCGCCTCGGCATCGGCGGGATTGATCTTCACGTACGGCTCGGGATCAAGCTCGCGCAACAGCGGCGTGCTGAACCATTGGGAGTGAACGCGGTATCGGGGACGCTCGCTCATGAGAACAAGCGGGTACTTTTTGTACAACTCGTTTTCCGGCCACGCCTCGAGCGGCGGGAACCAGCGAGCCATGCGCTCGCGATCGATCTCTTCAGGAGTAGGCGTCTTGGTAGTGGCCGCGCGAGGCATCGGCATCTCGCGATAGAACTCGAAGCGACCCGATGCCGTGCCGAATTTCCCATCCGCATACGCGATATGGGGATCCGTCTCCGCATCTCCGGGAATGAAGCGTATCTGCTTTTTTTCACGCAGGTTGCCCATGTCCATACCCAGGGCCTTGCCCATATCGGTGTCGTACATTTCTTCGAGGATTCCACCGTTGTCAAGCTTGAAATAATCGCCGAGCCCCAGCTTCTGCGCAAGCTCCGTCACGATTTGCGGATCGGGCTTGCTCTCGTAAAGCGGATCGATAGCCTTCTCGCTGTAGTGCAGCGAGGAGCACTGACCCGCATTCGCAACCTCCTCCAGTTCGAACCACTGGGCGATGGGAAGCACCATGTCGGCGTAGCGTGCGGAATCGGTCATGACCGAATCCGCCACCACGACGTATTCCATAGCCGGAATAATGACATCGGTCCACGCATGCGTGTCGGTGTGGGTGTTCAGCGGATTGGCCGAATACATCCACAGCATTTTGATCTGCGCGGGCTTGCCGCCGAACTTGCCGGTTTCCACCACGTTCTTCAGGTCGACGCTGGGAATGGCAAAACCCGTGCTGGGACCGTTGGGGGCAGCATACGCGGGATTGACCCCCATATGGACGCCCCAGAACGCACCGTAAGAAGCTCCCGGCTTGCCCAAATTGCCCAACAGGGCGCAAAGGGTAAGACCCGCCATCGTGGTATGGCCGCCGTTGTTGTACGCCTGGGGACCATAGCCTTCATAGTGGTACACCGGGGTGTCCATGCAGATTTCGGCCAGCTCGTAAATGTCATCGACCGATACTTCGGTAAGCTCCGAAACCTTCTCGGGCGAATGATCGAGGATCTCCTCTTTCAGCAGCGCATACGCCGTGCGACACTTCACACCGTCGAGCTCGTACGATCCTTCGATGTCGGGCGCAGACGTTTCGTCGACAGAAACGAGTTCGCCGTTCGAGAGAACCATGTACGGATCGTCCATGACCTCCTTGCCCGTGGTAGGATTCATCACGCCGGTGGGAACCGGGGCGATGCCGGTGTCGCTTCTGCGCACGAACATGCCCGTATCGCTGCGCACCAAGAACGGTGCGACGGTATGCTGTTGCAAATACGCCACATCCTGCGCGTCCTTTTCCAAAACCACGTTCATGAGAGCGTACTTCAGCAGCGTGTCGCTACCGGGGCGAATGGGAATCCACCTGTCGGCTTTTGAGGCGATCTGCGTGTACACCGGATCGATAACCACCAGCTTGGTGCCGCCCTGCATGGCCTCCTTGACCAGGTGCCAGTTCTGAACCTGCGCGTCGGTAATATTGGCGCCCCACACCACTATGGTCTTCGCGTTCTTGGCATCGGTCGGCTCATTGCCTTCCCACATCTGCAGACCCATCAAAGGGCTGATGTACAAGCCGGCAACCGCCTGCATGCCGTAATAACTGCCCATATCGAGGCAAGCGCCGATGCTGCTAGCATTCATAAGAGAGGAAAGTCGGCCGTACGCGCTCGTGATCGCGCACGACTGATTGCCTGAAGCGGTAAGGAACGCCACGGCGCTCTCGCCAAATTCGGTCTGGATAGACTTGATCTTCCCGGCGATCTCGTCAAGTGCTTCGTCCCAACTCACACGTTCCCACTCGCCTGCACCGCGTTCGGTTCCCTCCACGCGTCGCATTGGATACTGCAAGCGCGCCGGATCGTAGATTCTATGCACATGCGAAAGTCCTCGCTGGCAAATGCGATCGTAGCATTTCTCGTTGTACGGAGCACGCGAGGTTTTGACCACTTTTCCGTCTCTCACATGCACGTTCAAGTGGCAGAACGCGAAACAGTTGGGACGGCATACTCCGCGGAAGATCCGTTCCTGCTCGCTCTCTTTTTGACCTGATTCGTAATCGGCCGCCAACGCCTGCAGCGTCGGCGTCGCGACGCCCGTCACGGCAGCCGCGCCTGCGACGGCGCCGGTTGCTTTCAGGAAGCTTCTGCGCGTGAGCCCGCCGTGCGAGCTGATTGCTCCTGACATCTTTCCTCCTCAAAGATCGTGTCAGGATATCCCCTTTGCGGATGGCGTCGGGAAAACGGTCCGTCGAGCAGGCGCCCAAGCATGCGGCGCCTTCGAACCCCTCGTCCCCAAGCGCACTCTTATCGGATATCCCCCTGTTGCTCCTGATAAGAATTGGCCAAATCCTTGTGACTGTCACATTATCACAATGCATTGCGACAATCAATCTAATAAACATGCCTACTTCGAGGATAAATGATGCTGGAAACGGTAGGATTTTTATGGGTTTATCAAGCGATACGGCACAGATGTTTCACGTGAAACATCTGTGCCTGGACGAAACCGGCATTGTGACACTTTGCGGCTCGACAATGTGGAGAGGGACGGCGGGACGAATCGGCTGACGTCGTACAGGGCGCTTCGCGGACGCCCTCCCCCCTCTCTCTTGGCGCGACAGAGACGCGCCGATGCGCGCGCCGAACACCGCACCGGTCGCATATCGCGGGCATCGCGAATCGCCGCGACACAAGTTTCTTCGTCCACAAGCAAAGGCTCGCGCCCAAGAGGGTACAGCGCCCGCCCAGCGCGGGTCGCCTACGCCCGCGTCAGGCTTTTCTGGGCCAGCCGGGCTTGGACCAGGGCCAGGATGTCGTCATCGGCCATGCCGGCGTTGGCGCAGGTGCGGATCAGATCGTCCGCCAACAGCTCGACGGGGTTGTCGGCGGCGAGGGCGGCGCCCACGGCGTGGCGCTCGGCCACGAACGTGCCCCTCCCCTTGCGCGTGGAGATGTACCCCTCTCGCTCCAAGTCCATGTAGGCGCGGTTCACGGTGTTGTAGCTGATATCGAGGTCGACGGCCAGCGAGCGCACCGTGGGAAGCTGGTCGCCCGCTTTGTACTCGCCTGAGCCGATGAGGTACGCGATGCGGTTCTTCACCTGGATCCACACCGGCAGGCCGCTGTTGTAGTCGAGTTCGAATGAGGCGAGCGGATTCATGGAAGCCTATCTCTCAGTAGTTCGGTCGCCGTTCATCATAGCACTATCCGTGAAGCCGTCGCTCATCGCGGTGGGCACGGTGACCACGGTGCCCTTGGATTTCTTCACCGTGTCGTACTGCATGAGCATGGTGCGCAGCTTGAGCGCCGCCTCCGGGTCGCCGTAGACGCGCGCGGCCTCGGCCAGCATCTCGGCCAGCTCGGCTTCCACGCCGACCACGGTCATGCGCGCGTTCTTCTCGCGGTCGGCCTGCGCTTCCAAGCTCATGACCTCCTGCAGCTCGTCGGGGATCACGATGTCGCGCACCTTCACCGAGATAATGTCCACGCCCCAGCCGGCGGCCTCCTTCTCGATGTCGTCCTTGATCTCGGCGTCCAGCTGGTCGCGGCGCAGCGCCACCTCGGCCACCGTGGAGCGGCCCACCGCCTCGCGCAGCGCCGTCTGGGCGAGGAACGACACGGCCGCGTAGTAGTCCTCCACCTCGGTGCACGCCTTCTCGGCGTCCCACACCACCCAGAACAGCACGGCGTCCACCGTGACGGGCACGAGGTCGGCCGTGAGCGTCTTCTCGGCATAGAAGGGCGTGGCGATGGTGCGCTGGTCCACGCGGATGGTGCCATGCTCGATGACGGGGATGGTGAAGTACAAACCCGGCCCCACGACGCGGTTCAGCTTGCCGAACCGCAGCACCACCACTTTCTCCCAGCTCAGCGCGATGTGCGTGGACGACAGCACCAGCAGCGCCGCCAGCAGCATGGCAACGATCGCCTCGATTCCCGCGCCTCCCGTCGCCGCAAACGCGATGCCCAGCACCGCGGCGCAGGTGGCGATGAACGTCGCGATGTTGAAGATGACCGCGCCGTTGCGCGACGATTTGCGCGGCACGTAGGACGTGGCCGCCCTGATCTCGGCATCCTTGTCGCGCACGTCGTAGGGGGCGTCCTTCACGAACCGCTCGCCTGCCCGTCGTCTCGCCATCGCACTCGCTCCTTATCCCGTAAGCCCGAACGTCGAAAGCCCGTACAGCGCTTCCGGCATCTGCGTCACATCGTATGCGCCCGCGCCGACGATGCACCAGCGCAGCGCGAACCCTCCCACCAGCAGCAGCGCCGCTATCCACAGAAGCTGCGTGCGGCTGTTCCCATGCGTGAGGAAGCGCTCCAGCACCAGCGGCACGGCCAGCCCGCACACCGCGAGCACGCCCCAGAACACGGGCGCCAGCTCGCCGAACGCGAGCGCCCGAGCAGCCGCGGCCGTCTCCTCGCCCGCGAACGCGAGCAGCACGAACGCAGACAGGCAGCCAGCCTCGACGACCACGATACCGCCGTCAATCCGCGCGAGCCACACGAGCGGCCCGCGGTACGGGTGCCGCGTCTCCACGAACGAGGCTGCCAGGAACGCCGTCGCGATGCCGCACGATGCCGACGACAGCACGAACAGCACCGGCACGAGCGACGTGCGCCACAGCAGCACCGACGCGAGGCTTTGCAGCAGCGCGCCGGTGTACGTCGCGGTCACCGCCGCCGACAGCGCGCCCGCCGCCGCAAGCGCCAGCACCGCCGCACGCGGCAGGCGCACGGTGTCCAGCAGCGCACCCAGCGAGAACGCCGCCGCGCAGGCCAATGCCGCGACCAGCGCGAACGATCCCGCCGCCATAGCCGACGGCGTCGGCGAGGAGAGCAGGCCGAGCAAGCGGTCAGGGCGCCCCAAGTCGGCCAGCAGGCACAGCATGCCCGTCGCCAGCGTCACCGCGCACACAGGCCACGCCCGCGCGAAGAACTCCTCCGGCATGGCCAGCGCGCGCCACCGCAGCACGCGGGCGCACTCGAGCACGCACAGGACGGCGAGGGCGCCCGCTCCCGTTCCTCCCAGGAAAAGATAGCTTGTCGTGAGCACGTTGAACACGCGCCGCCCCGCCCCTCGTCCTCGCCCGCAACTCCCCATTGTCGCAATGCAGCAATTCATTGGTATTATAGCACCGCTCGCGCAAAACGGACGGCAAAGGGGCGAGGGTTTGGCATGCTTCGACACACCGAGTCGAAGCATGCCGTCGTCATCCTGAGCGCAGCGCCGAAGGTGCGGAGTCGAAGGATCCCGCGCAGCGTCAGCTGGAAGTCTCACGGCTATCGCCGCACGGGATCCTTCGACTCGCTTCGCTCGCTCAGGATGGCAACCTGGGGGTCTTCGCTCGCTCAGGATGGCGAGGGAGGAGCTTCCTAGTTGCTGGCGTCGATGCGGAACTCGCCGCTGGCCAGGCGCGCGTTGATGCTGGCGCTTCCGTCGCCGCTCGTGTACACGTTGCCGTTCTGCGAAAGCGAGAAGGAGCTGCTGAACCGACCAGACGCTTTCTCGATGCGAGCGGTGAAGCCGCTGCTCTCGGGAACAGCCACGCTCACCGAGCCGCTGGCAATATCCGCGTCGATTGCTTTCGGACACGCCTCCCGGCACACGATGCGCGTCTGGCCCGACGCGGTGCGCACGTCCACGCGGTCGGCGAAGCGGCCCTCGACGTCGAGCTGCCCACTGGCCACGTCGACGCGCAGCTCGTCGGCTTGCAGGTGCTGCCCGTCCACATCGCCCGAGGCCAGCTTGAGCTTGAGCGTTTCGCAGCCCAGGCCGTTCACGTCGTAGTCGCCCGACGCGCCGTCGATCTCGACGGCGCCCAGGTTCTGGGCGTAGCTTTTCGGGATGCGCACCTGCAGGTCCTTGCGGCCCAGCGCGAAGCACGAGAACCAGGTGCCGTAGTCGATGGACAGTGTGTCGCCGTTCACGGACCAGCGCATCTGCTGCGCCTTCGTCATGCCGCGCGGCGCCGTCTCGACAAGCTCGATGGCGTCGCCCTCGTCCACGACGTCGATGCTCACCGCGCCGGAGGCCCACTTAACGCTGAGGTTCTTGACGCTGGCCGCGTCCACGTTCGCCGATCCCATTTCCGTTCCTCCCAGCATTCCGAAGCGCATGGCCGAGCATCCGCCGAATCCGATGGACCCCAGGATGAGCAAGCTGAGCGCGATGATGAGCGTGATTTTGACGTACGACGCCGTCGTGAGTTTCGTCATGATGCGGCCCTTCCGCTAGCGTCGGTTCGCCCGATAGTTCGGGTCGTTTTCGATGATGTGGGCGATCCAGTAGTACAACGGGATGGTGAGGAAGACGAACCAGCCGGGATGCCACCACCCGAAGAGGAAGCCGCCTCCCAGGAACACGAGCACGCAGAGCACGGGATACGGGAACGTCGACCAGGGGCCGCGCGGGCGGCGCGACTGGGCGTCGTAGGACTCGGGGGCTTGCGGGGCTTGCGGGGCGTAAGGCGCTTGCGGCTGCGCGGGTTGCGCAGGCTGCTGGGGCATGGGGGCCGCGCTGTAGCAGGGCTGCTGCACGGGCTGAGGCTGGGGCTGCGGTTGGGGCTGCGCCGGAGGGGCCTGGTGCGCCTGTTCGGCCGTCGCTCGGGCCTGCGCCGCGGCCACGGCCGCCTGCGCCGCGCGAACGGCGGCCTCGTTGGCGCGCACGGCGGCCTCCTGCGCCTGCGCCTCGGCGGTGGCGTCCTTGTCCTTCTCCTCGAACGCCACGTCGTCCGCCACATCGTCGTCGATGCGCAGCAAGTCGTCGATGGACACGCCGTACAGCTTCGCGAGCGCGATGAGGTTTCCCGTATCGGGCGACGACTCGGCGCGCTCCCACTTCGACACCGCCTGCCGCGACAGGCCGAGCCGTTCGGCCAGCTCCTCCTGGCTGTATCCTTGCTCGCGTCGCATGGCTGCTAAGCGCTGGGCAATCTCGACGTTCATGAACGATCCCTTCTTCGACGTTGGGGACATGGCGTCCGCTCCTTCTCGATTACCAGCCTACGGTTGCCCGGCACGTTGCACCAGCATGTCTGGTTATCATTTTACGCAACCGGCGGTTGCATACGCCTGCGAAGTGGGATTTCACGACATCGGTCATGCCGACTTTTATGCGGTCGTCCTTCGATGCGTTTGGCTGCGGCGAAGCGGCGGACAAATCCCCCGATACCGGCGTTCCAAAAAGGCTGCGCGTTCGGACCTCGCGCATCGCCGTCTGCGCAACGCGCCGGCCCTCCCCGCGCGCTTCGACAAGCAACGGCTACCGGCCGGCGCCGATGCGTCCCGCATGTCCTATACTGGAACGATAGAGCCGAAGGAGGCGTCCATGGAAACCGGAAAGACCGATCGCCGCGTGCAGTACACGAAGCGCGCCCTCACGAGCGCCCTCATCGACCTCATGCGCGAGAACCACATCTCGAAGATATCCGTGAAGGCGCTGTGCGCCGCCGCCGACGTGAACCGCAGCACGTTCTACGCCCATTTCCGCAACCAGTACGACCTGCTGGCGTACATCGAAGCCGAGGCGCTCGAAGATCTCAAGGCGCGCCTCCTGGCCGACGGCGAGCCGCGCACGCGCAACGTGGAGAAGATCCTGGAATACGCCAAGGAGAACGCCGACGTGTTCCTCATGCTGCTGGACGAAAGCGAGGGCGGCTTCCAGCGGCAGATCATGGAGCTGGCGCATCTGGTGGACCTGCAAATGTCCGACCAGGATGCGGCGGTGGACGCCGACGATCTGGAGTACATGTACCTGTTCGCCGTATCGGGCGCGTTGGGCATGCTGTCGCACTGGCTGAAGAAGGGCACGCCGCAATCCCCCGCCGAGATGTCCGAGCTGCTGATGAGCATGATCCAGCACGGCGTGGA
Source organism: Eggerthella lenta DSM 2243 (assembly GCF_000024265.1). Classification (NCBI taxonomy): domain Bacteria; kingdom Bacillati; phylum Actinomycetota; class Coriobacteriia; order Eggerthellales; family Eggerthellaceae; genus Eggerthella; species Eggerthella lenta. The sequence goes on from NC_013204.1 coordinate 2,810,190, forward strand.
GGAGCGCGCCTGAAGCGAGCGAGCATCGGGCAACGGCGCTGCGCGCCCACTGCGAAGTTGCGAGTCGTTTCGCCGACGCGCCCGCCTCGTTTCCGAGTTTCGCCCGAAGCACCCTCGCCAACCGGAGCGCCATCGTTCGCGAGACCGGATTGCACACGGATTTTCGGCCGCGTCCCGAATCGTGGTATATCAGGGCCATCGCCGGAGAATCGCCGGCACCCTTGCGAGGTGAATCTTAGCCTTCGTCCTCCTTCGGGTCAATGGCGCTCCCTATGATCTTGCGCGCCGCCTCGCGGGCGGCGCGCACCTCGGCCTCGCCGGGGGCCTCGCGCTCCTGGGCCTTCCAGGCGTGCGCGAGCGAGGGCCTGGAGATGACGCAGCGCGCCGACCACTCCTCGTCGGCCTCGATGAGCGCCGCTCCCACCAGGCGGATGAGCGACTCGCGCGAGGGGAACCCCTGCACGACGCGCGTCCTGCGCTTGATCTCGCGGTTGGCCCTCTCCTGGACGTTGTTGGTGCGGATCTTGGTGCGGTGCGTGGCCGGGAACGCCAGGTAGGCGAGCGCCGCCTCCTCGGCCTCCAAGAGCACGTTTCCGGCCGCCCTCGAGATCTTCAGCACCTCCTCGGTCGCCTCTTGGTAGCACGCCCGCACGAGGACGGGGCTCTTCTGCGCGAAGACGGCCTTCATGGCCTCGCGCGCCTTTCTCTGGTCGTCCTTCCTGTGGATGCGGCCCGCCACGTTGCGCATGAGGTGCGTGACGCAGCGCTGCCAGGCCGCTCCTTGGAACGTCTCGGCTATCGCCTTCGCGAGCCCTTCGTGGGCGTCCGAGACGACGAGGCGCACGCCGTCGACGCCGCGCGCCCTCAGGCCGGAGAGGAACGCCTTCCACCCGGCGTGGCTCTCCGTGTCCACGCAGTCCACGCCGACGAAGCGCTTGTGGCCCGTGTCGTCGAGCCCGATCGCGGTCACGACGGCCTGGGACGCCGAGCGCCCCTCCACGCGGCACTTCACGTAGGTGGCGTCGAGCCACAGGTAGGCGAAGCGCACCCCGTCGAAGCGCTGCCTCCTGAACGCGTCCACCTCGGCGTCCAGGCACTCGCACAGGCGCGACACCTGCGACTTCGACATCGACCTCACGCCGAGCTCGCCCGCGACGGCCTCCACCTTGCGCGTCGATATCCCCATGACGTACATCTCGGCCACCGCCGCGACGAGCGCCCGGTCCACCCTGCAGTAGCGCTCGATCAGGTCCTCGGGGAAGAACGAGCCTCGGCGCAGCTTCGGAATCTTGAGGGTGACGTCGCCCGCGGCGGTCGAGAGCCCCCGCTCCCGGTAGCCGTTGCGCGAGTTGACGCGCCCCTCGTCGCGCTCCCCGTAGGGGGCGTTGCACGCCTCGTCGGCCTTCGCCGACATCGCGGCGTTCGCCAGGAGCTCGAGCATCCTGCGCCCGAAGGCCTGCAGGTCGGTGCATTCCTCGAGGATCGCGAACGCGAGCCCCTTCACTTCGGGGTCGTTGAATAGTAGAGTGTCCATAGCGGGCATCGCCTTCCTTCGAATCTGTCTTTTGTGGTGATTGACGATTCTAGACGATGTCCGTTTTTCTCGGGCAGGCTTCGCCCGCCCTCCAGAAACGGATTGATACACCAACTTTCGGGACGCTACCGGATTTTCGGCCGCGGTTTCGCATTCTGGCAGAGAATCACGGTTTAGGCGCAAAATCAATGTCTCCCCTCCAACCAAAAGCCTAGATATCCAAAGAAGCACCAGGTCAGGTTTTTCGGCAGCCAACACAGATGCAGGAATCGCGATGCAGCTGCGCCCAAACCGTGATTCTCTGCCAGATTATGTTACGATGACCTTATGGATATACTCATTGGATACGAATCGGCGCTCGACTACTGGAGAACGGTGGGGCCGAATTACTTGCGCGGCTACGATGCGCGGCAAGCGGCGACAAGACGTGCGCGACGTGCGCTCGCTTCAAGCGAGCGACCGACCCTTTCCGAGGGAAATCGGCGTCCTGCCGGATGCACCCTGCCCCTGTGCACGCTGGTGGGCAGCGTCGACGTCCGGACGAGAACGCCTGCCGTGCTCAGCAGCTTTTGCTCCGTCCTCCCCGAGAGGTCGTTCGTCGACGCGGGCGAGGGCTTTTTGATGAGCACGCCGGAGTTCTGCTTCTTGCAGATGGCGAACCGGCTGTCGCTCGCACGGCTCATAATGCTGGGATACGAGTTGTGCGGAACGTACGTCCTGGTAGACAAGGGGCCGGCACCGCGTCGCGACGCGCCGCTGACGACGGTCGCGAAGCTGCGAACGTTCGTCGAAGGCGCCTCGAACGCTCGCGGGAGGAAGAAGGCGCTGCGGGCTTTGCGCTACGTGTTGGACCGATCGGCCTCGCCGATGGAGTCCGCGCTGGCCATGCTGCTGTGCCTGCCGTACGGCTTGGGCGGGTACGGATTACCCGAACCGCGACTTAACTACCGCGTCGACGTGCCGCCCAGCTTCCGCGCCATGGCCGACCGGAAGCACTGCGCATGCGACCAATGCTGGCCCGAATCGAAGCTGGCCGCGGAGTACGACAGCGAGCTGCACCATGCCGACCTCGAACGACGGGAAAGCGATGCGCGACGACGCAGCACCCTTATCACGCTCGGCTTCACCGTGGTCACCGTGTCGAAGGGGCAGGTCATGGACAGCGGGGCGTTCAACCGGCTGGCGCATCAGCTGGCGAAGCGCCTGGGAAAACGCCTACGCTACGTCGACCCGGGCTTCACGCGCGCGCACCTCGAGCTGCGCGCCGAGCTGTTCGAGGCGATCGGGATACGCGCGAGCTGAAAGCCGTCGCCGTGAACGAGCGGCGTCCCAGGCTGTCTGAGCGAAGCGAAGCAGGTTGTCGTCCTGATGCAGCGCGTCGAGCGACGAGCTCCGCTCACGGCCAGAGGATCTCGCGGCTCCTGCCGAGAAGCGGGGTGCCGCTTACCCCTGGAACAGGGCGAGGAAGCGATCCCAGATGGTTTGCTCTTGCTCGGGCTCTTCCGGCTCGGGCGTTTCGGGCTGCTCGATTGCGGCCGTGGTCATGACGAACTGCACGGCTTCCACGTTGGCGTTCTGCGGCGACACGAACGACACCGGGTCGAACTTCGGGAAGTCGAACTCGGCAGTCATGTCGGCGATCTGCCGCTTCATGGTTTCGGGCAGCGTGATGGTGGACGCGTTGAGCTGGTTCATGCCGCTGCTGAGCTCGCCCGCCCCGCCGGCCAGCTGGCCCGCGCCGCCGGCAAGCTGGTTCGCGCCGGACTCGAGCTGGCCGTAGTTCTCGGCGAGCGCCGACAGACCCGACGCGTACTGCGCAAGACCTTCGTGGAACCGGCCATACTCGCCAGATAGCTGCGCGATGCCTTCGACGAGCTGGGAGAGTTGGTCGAGCTGGCCGCCGCCCACGGCCGTTTCGAGTGCGGACGCCATGGAGCGGAGAGCGGCTTCTTGCTGGGCGAGGGCGCCGCCGCTTTGCGCATCGGCCGCCAACGCGCCCAACAGCTGGTCGGCGCCGGAGAAGGCGTCCTTCGTCGCGGCGTACGTGCCCTTGACGGTTTGGGCGGCCTGGTAGTTCGCGATAAGCTGATTCACCGTGACGAGGTCGTCGGGGTTTTGCGACGTGCTTGCAAGGGCCATCAAGCTTCCGATCTGCTCTTCTGTCAACGTGCCGGCGGGAATGCCTTCGATAGCGCCCTCGAGCGCCGGGAGCGCCTGCGCGTAGCCCTGCTGGACGCGAACGACCTGTTGACGCAGCTCCGCAAGCCCGTCCGCGAGCGCGTTCAGCCCGCCCGGCAGCTGCCTCAGCTGGTCGAGCTGCGACAAATCAGCACCCTGCAAACCGCTCGCGACAGCCGACAGCGCAGCGTTGATCTGGCTCGACGCGCTCACCAACTGACCGGACGAGCCGTTGAGCCTGTTCAACCCCTGGCCGAACGCCGCAGCGCCCGACGACAGATCCTGTGCGCCGCTGGTCAGCTCGTCTACGCCCGAGGCGAGCGACGACGTGCCCTCCGCCAGCGCGCCGACCGCGTCCGATAGGTTCGTCATGCCGCTGACCATGCTTGAGGTGTCGGGCATCTCGACGACCGACGAGTACGGCAGCGCGGCGATCTGCGCGCCCGGCATCTTGAAGTTCCGCACCTTGGCCGTGAGCGTGAAATCGGCATCCTGACCGGGCAGGACGGTGAAGGCAGCTGTAGCGTCTTCGCCGGATTGCGCGATGGTGGCTCCCTCGCCCTCCACGTCGGAGGCGACGTCGCCCGGCAGCGTGAACGTGATCTGCAGCATGAAGCTGTCGTAGAACGCGGGATCGATGGCCTCGTTGCGCGCGGTGGTCACATGGACGGCCAAGTTGCCCGAAGCGCCGGCCAGCTGGTCGGCCTCCACCTTCTTACCGTCCAGTTCGTAGGACAGCGACACATTCCACGGCAATGCGGCGTTTGCGGCGTCTCCCTGGTAGTACAGCGTGCCCTCTTCGGCCTCGAACGTGGTGGCGTCGCCGATGCGCGCCAGCTCGGTCTCGTTCGTGAGGTTCTGCACGGACGTGTAGTCGCCGTGGTCGACGACGGTGCCCGGCACCTCCACGTCGAAGCGGTTGACCACGTACACCGCTTTCGGCGCGCCGCTCGCCGCCAAGGTCGCGTACACCACTTCGGACTTCTCGTACGTCGCCGCGGACGAGGCGGAAGCGGCAGATGCAGAGGAAGAGCTCGCCGCATCGCCCTCGGCCAGCGCGAGCGCGCTCGGCACGCAGGCGACGGACAGCGTCACGGTGAGCAGCGCGACGACGCAGGTGCGCAGACAAGGGTGCTTTTTCATGATTCGTCTCCTTCGGACGCGGGGAGCGGGGCGGGTTCGGATCCCTCGGCCGCTACGGGAGATGCGGCGTCGACAACCTCAGACGCTGCGGGCACCGCGGGCTCGGCAGCCGCGACAGGCGCGAAGTTCGCATGCCAGGTGGTGCGCCGGATAACGCGATCAAGCAGCACGAGCAGCGCCGGCAGGAAGCACGTGACCAGCGTCAGCGACAGCAGCGCTCCGCGGGCGAGCAGGAAGCCCAGGCTGGACACCGCCGACATGCTGGACGAGAATCCCAGCGCGAAGCCCGCAGTAGCCAGGATGCCGGCCGACACGAGCAGCGACGGGAACGTTTCGCCCAGCGCAAGGTGCGCGGCCTTGCGCGCCGGGACGCGTCGACGGTGACGCAGGTAATGCGTGGTCAGCAGGATGCCGTAGTCGATGGTGGCGCCCAGCTGCACCGTGTTGATGACGAGGTAGCCGATGAAGTTCACCGACTCGCCCATGAAGTACGGGATAGACAGGTTGATCCAGATGCCCGACTCGATGGTGAGCAGCAGCACGAGCGGCAGCGTGAGCGAGCGGAACGTCACCAGCAACACGATGAGGATGGCGATGATGGCTACGGCGCTGACCACCACGTTGTCCACCGCCACGATGTTCTTCATGTCGTAGAGATTCGCGGACTGGCCGGCGGTGTAGTACGTGTCGTAATGGCGCGCAGCCGCCTGCTGCACGGCTTCCACCGTGGAGAACGCCTCGTCGCTTTCCACATCGGTGCTGGTGTAGGCGATGATGCGCGCGTAGTTCGGCGAATAGAACTGGTCGATCACGCTCTGGTCGAGGAAGCCCTGCGGGATGGCGGCGCCCACGGTGGACGCGTACGAGATGACGCCCGTTACATGATCGACCTCGGCCAGGTCGCGCGAAAGCGCAGCCTCGGCGGCCACGTCACCGCGCGGCACCAGCACCACCACGGCGTTCTGCTGGCCGAACTCGTCTTGGATCATAAGCGTGTCGGCGCCGGCGCGCAGGTTCGGGTCGGGCTCGCTGTTCTGGTAGGTGAACACGGTGTGGCTCTGACCCAAAAACGCGGGAACGACGAGCGCCAACACGAGGACGAGAGCCGGGACGCGCACCTTCGACAGCACCTTGCCCACGTTCTTGAACGAGGGCATGAGCGGCCGATGCCGCGTCTTGTCGATGAGCTTGTACAGCGAAAGCGTGACCGCCGGCAGGAACACCATGACGGTGAAGAAGCTGAACACGATGCCCTTCACCAGGTTGATGCCAAGATCGGCGCCGATTTGGAACTGCATGAACGCAAGAGCGGCGAAACCGAACAGCGTGGTGACGGCGCTGGCGGCGATGGTGGACAGCGACCTGCGCATAGCCAAGGCCATGGCACGCTCCACGTTCGGCGTGCGCTGACGCTCGGCCGCGAACGCGTGCAGCAGGAAGATGGCGTAGTCCAGCGACACCGCCAATTGCAGGATGGGGCTCACCGAGAACGTGATGAACGAAACCTGCCCCAGCACGATGTTCGTACCCATGTTGATGAGAATGGAAACGCCGATGGCGGCGATGAACAGCAGAGGCTCGATCCACGACGTGGTGGACAGCACGAGCAACAGGATGATGACGGGCACGAGGATGAGCGCCGCGCCGCCGGCCTCCTTCGACGTGCTGGCCGTGGTCTGCGCGGTATCGGCGGCCTCGCCCGACACGGCGTTGCCCGGGCCCGCCTCGTCCACGAGGGCGCGCAGCGCGGGGACGGCCGTGCTTTCGGAGCCTTCGGCCACGGTGACCTGGAACAGCGCAGCGCCATCGCGATAGTACGTCTCGACCGTGGAGGCATCGGCCATTTCGAGGGGCACCGTGACGTCCACGACGTCGTCGAGCCACATGACGCCCTCGACGCCTTCCACTTCGGCGATCTTATGCTTGAGCGCAAGCGCCTGGGCAATGCCCACATCGTGGACGAGCACATTGGCGTTGGGGACGGCCTGGGCGAACTCGTCGTTCATGATGGAGACGGCCGTGGTGGATTGCGCTTCGTCGGGCAGGTAGTCCACCATGTCGTAGTTGACTCCCACGAACGGGATCATCGCGGCGCACACGACGGCGACGGTCAAAAACGCCGCCACGACGGCTTTGCGTCGCGCGATGATGCCGTCGATGATTCGATCCATACCCGCCCGCCTGTCCGCTTCGCCTGCGCGTATACGCGCGCTTGGTTACCCTACATCATGCATGATAACCAACACCGTGTAGCGAAACAACCAACAAGGGATGCCAGAACTGCCCGTAACCCGACACACGGTTGACCAAGTGTCGGAGATTCACGAAACCGTCACCTTCGAGTATGCCGTCCGGTTACCGGCCCGCTCCGTCGCGGAGAGCTTTGAGCTTGGCGAGGGTGACGGGGTCGATGCGGGAGGCCACCGTGTTCTTCTGAGCCACCTTCGGGGTTTCGTCGAGGCGCGCCTCCTCGTAGTACATCCCCACCTCGCGCGAGAAGCCGTCGGCACTCATGCGATCCACGCCGAAGCCGAACGTGGTGTCTTGGATGGTGGCGTCGCTGGTAACCACGAGGGTTTCCACCTGGCGCTCGCGCGCGTCGTGGGCCAGCTTCTCGATGACCTTGTCGGCCGACTGGCCCGCCGGCGAGAACACGATGCGCACGCCGCCGACGGTTTCCGCCTCGCCGTTCGAGAACGCGTTCTTCGCGCCATCGAACACGATGACGGCCTTGTAGTCGCCTCCGGCGTAGTTCACCACGTCGTTGATGAGCATCTCGCGCGCGGCGTTGAACGTGTCGTCGGTGTAGTCCTCATCGGGCGCGTTGCGGTAGCGGCTGCCGGAGCGCAGCACGTTGTATCCATCAACGATCAGGAGTTTCTTACGTTGCTTGGCCATGATCCACCTACGTCAACCTGCGCGTCCGCCGTTGTCCTACTGGTTCTGGCGAAGCCACTCGTACATGCAGGCGGTGGCGGCTTGCGCCACGTTGAGGGACGCCACTTCGCCCTCGATGGGCAGCTTCACCAGGAAGTCGCAGTGCTCCATCACGAGGCGCGAGATGCCCTCCTGCTCGTTGCCCATCACCAGTGCGATCTTGCCCTTGAGGTTCGACTTCCAGATGAGGTCCTTCGCATGCTCGGTGGCCCCGGCGATCCAGAAGCCCTCCTCCTTGAGGCGGCTCATGGTCTGCACGAGGTTCGACACCTGAGCCACGGGCACGTGCGCGATGGCGCCGGCCGAGCTCTTGTACGTGGACGCCTCCACGTGCGCGCTGCGCTTGTTGGGGATCACGATGCCGCACGCGCCCACCGCTTCGGCGCTGCGCGACACGGCGCCCAGGTTGCCCGCGTCGGTGATGTGGTCGAGGATGATCACGAGCGCGCGGCCGTCGTGCTGCTCGGCCGACTTGCCCGCCGCGTCGATCACGTCGCCGATGCCCACGTACGGGAACGGCGCGGCCTTCGCCATGACGCCCTGGTGGCTGCCGCGGTCGGACTTGCCGTCCAGCACCTTGCGCGGCACCATCTCCACGGTGGCGCCGGCGCGCTTCGCCTTGCGCAGGATGTCCTCGATGAGGCCATCGCGCTGCATGTTGTCGGCCATGAGAATGCTCTTGATGGGCACGCCCGTGCGCAGCGCCTCGATGACGGGGCGCTTGCCCTCGATGAAATCAGCCATGTTCACGATCCTTCGTATCTTCTCCCGCGTCGATCCTGGCATGGCATCGCACGGCACATTGTTAATTCGGACAGTATGGCAGATAGGAACGCGCCCGGGGAAGCCCCCGCGCGCATCTTCAGCGTATCGCCACGTGGAGGAGGGAGCGCGAGCGCCACACGGCTTCGAGCACGTTGCCTCAGTCGCGTTTCTCGTGGTTGCGGCGCCAGCGGCCGCGGCGGCGACGCTCCTTCTGCGCCACGGTGGCATCGCCGCCGTGCAGGAACACACCGGACACGACGCGCCGCACCTTGCCCACGCCGCGCGCCACATGAGGGGTGAGGTCGGCCTCGTTGCTGGTCTTCCAGTCGAAGTACACGCTCCAATAGCGCAGGAACACGACGACGAACACGCAGGCCACACCCGCAAGCGGCAACGGGCTTCCCGCATAGGCCAGAGCCACGAACGCGAACGATCCGCCGAGGCCTGCCACCGCGTAGAAGTTCGACTGCTGGAAAATGCCGGGCGTCTCCCCCACGCAGATGTCGCGCACCGCGCCGCCGCCCACCGCCGTGATGGCGCCGAGGATGACCGACAACACGAAACCCTGCTCGAGCGAGAACGCCTTGCTGGCGCCGGCCAGCGCGAACAATCCCACCGACAGCGCGTCGGCGAAGAACACCGTGGCATCGAGATGGCGGAACAGCCCGCGAAAGTAGAACACGAACGCGCAGATGGCGATGCAGAGGAGGATGAGATCGGGGTGCGAGGTGAAGTACACCCCGTGGGTCTGCAGCAGCATGTCGCGGATGATGCCGCCACCGTACCCGGTGACCAGGCCCAGCACCACCGTGCCGATGATGTCGAGCTTGCGGTCGCACGCGAACAGAGCGCCCGTCAACACGCCAACGACGACGGAGAAATAATCGATGCTCCACGGCACCGTGAGCACCTGCGAATCGGAGAACGCTTGCTGCAGAAATGTGGTGTCCATACGCCCCTTTCGGAATCTGCGCTTATGAAACCACACCTGCAGGTTTTGCGCTAGGGCGAATGTTCGACGCATGTCGCAACAGGATGCTCACACATGTTGACCGAACTGGTATGATACTACCCAAACGCTATCGGGTCGCGTTCGCGCGCCCGCGCACCGTATGGAGGGATCCACTTTGAACAAGAAGATCATTGCGACCGCCGCCTGCGCGGTTCTTGCGCTCGCGCTAACCGGATGCGGCTCGAAGGCCGAAGAACCGAACCTGCCGAACCCGAACGCCAGCGCGTCGAGCAGCGGCTACACCGTTACCGACGCGTCCAAACTCAAGTCGCTTTCGGTTGGCGAATCGGCCGTGTGGCGCGACTACGAAGTGGCCGTGAAGTCGATCGATCGCGCAAACGACCAGCTCAACGTACAGATCGAGTTCAAGGCGCATTCGAGCGCGCAAGAGCTTTCCACCGAATGCCTTCTGTCGTTCGGCATGCCTCCCGTCAGCTCGACGTTCGCAAACAACACCATCTCGGTGCCCGCGGGAGAGACGGCCTCCGGCACGCTCACGTTCGACGACCGCTACTCCTCGCAGCGTCTGTTCTGGAACGACGGCGCCACCGAAGCTACCTGGCTGCTCGATCAAACCCCGGTAACCGCAGAGCCGGAGCCGCAGCCCGAGGCCCCGGCAGAGCCCGCAACGCCCGAGCCCGCCGAGGATCCGCAGGCCAAGGCCGTCGCCGCCGTGGAAGCGGCGCTGCCGGGGCTCATCGCCGACAACACGTACTACACGTACCAGAGCTTCGACCCCGCCACGGCGAGCGTCACGCCGACGGAGGGCGGCTATCAGTACGCCAACGACGTTTCGATCCTCGACGGCGAAGGCAATGCGACCGTGACGAACGTGCTGCTCGTTTGCGATGCCGACGGCAACGTGACGTCGATGACCATCGACGGAGCGCTGCTTTTCTAAGACGCTTCGCCCGTCATCCTGAGCGCAGGCGGCGGACGGCTACAGCGCCACGTCTTTCTTCGGCATACTGAGGGCATCTACATCGATGCCCTCGATTCCCAACAGGGCGATCTTCTTGTCCAGGCCGCCGGCGTAGCCGGTGAGACTACCGGTCGACCCCACCACGCGATGGCACGGCAGGATGATGGAAATGGGGTTGCGGCCGACGGCGCTGCCCACGGCGCGCGCCGACGTACGAGTTCCCGTCTGCTCTTCGATGCGACGCGCGATCCAGCCGTACGTGGTCAGCTGGCCGTACGGGATCTCGGCGAGCAGCGCCCACACACGCTGCTGGAACGCGGTGCCGCGCGGGTTCACGGGCGGAAGCGCGCCGGGGTCGTCGCCTGCGAAGTAGCGTTCGAGCCATGCGCGCGCCTCGACGAGTACCGGCAGATCGGGATGATCCTCGGCAGCTTCGAGCGTCGCTTCGAAGTGCTTCTGCCCCTCAAGCCACAACCCGACGATCGCCTCACCGTCGCTGGCGACGGTGACCGAACCCACGGGCGAATCGATCGTTGCAAGGTAATCCATGCGAGCCTCCTACACGCGCAGCGCTTCGGCATGCCAGGCGAGCAGAGCTCGAGCCAACCCTGCAAGCGAGACGAAATAGCCGTCGGGCGCCGCCTCGGCAATGCGCGCGCGGAACGCGTCGACCCAGCTGAGCGGATGCTTCTCGATGAAGTCCGCCACGGATTCGAGCGCGGGAGCATCGGCGGCGTCCGCGTCTGCGCGGGCGCACAGCGACGAGAGGTACAGCAGCTCGATGCCCAGGTGGTCTTCGTACTGGTTGTTGACGTTCCGCACTTCAAGCCCCGCTTCACGCAGCAACTCGCGCATCTCGAACGTGGCCTGACCGAACCCCACCGTCACGTTCTCGCCGCGGTACATCGTCTCCCATGGAGCAGCCGCGGGCGACGGCGGGCCCACGAACAGCTTCGTATATTCGACGGCCGCGCGCTGAGACTCGTCTTCGCCTGCTTCCGCGCGCTGGACGGCTCCTTCGGCATAGCGCGCGCATGCCGCGACGGCCTCCGCCACGGCCTCGTCGTCGAACGAGGGAAACGCTTCCCAAAACGCCGGATCCAACCCCACCGTCGACGTCATCGTCATCGGCTTGAGCAGCGAGTTGCCGATGAACGCATAGGCTTCAGACAGGGTCTTCCAGGGAATCTCCTTGGCCATGGCGAAAAGCTCCTTTCAGCGCAGGACGCGCAACGTGAACCAAGATGATGCATAGCATACCGCACCCGAGCCGGGATCCCTGCGCCGCAGGAGGGAAAGCGCCGCCAAGGATCACCGGACGGGAGACGCGGTTGGGACGGCTAAGCCGCCTCGCCCGCCGGGCGCTCGACGGCAGCGGCCTCGGCATCGCGCGGCGCCGCGCGTCCCGGCAGCAGCTTCTGCGCGAGAACGAGGAACGCGAGCGCGCCGAGGGACACCACGCCGATGACCACGACGATCTCCACCCAGGTGGGAGCGTACGTCCCCGTGAGCGCCCACATGCTCGAGCCGCCCTGCTGGGCCGCCGCGGTGCCAAGCGAGACGCCCGGCGCGCCCGCCACGTTGAACCCGACGAAGGAGGTGAGCAGCAGCCACACGCGCTTGAAGAACACGCCGGTCACCACGCACACGCTGGCCACGGCCACCAAGCCCATCCGCGCGCGGTTCTTCGCGAACACGAGGATGCAGAACGGGATGAGGATGCCCACGACGATCTCGAACCAGAAGAACGGGGCGGTTGCGCCCGTCGCCATGATGGCGAGCGTCTCGGCGCCGGCGGCGCCCGGGTACGCCATAGTCAGCGCCTCGCAGCCCACGAGGAACCCGTCGACAGCGACGCACACGGCCAGCAGGCCGGCCAGGTTCGACAGCAGCTTCTTGTCGGTGGCGAAACGGCCGGACTTGTTGAGACCCATGAGCGAGAGCAGCAGCAGGGCCAGGCCGGAGTCCATGGCCGATACCACGAACAGCGGCGCCATGATTGCCGAGTACCAGCCTTCGCGCGCCATTTCCAGGCCGAAGATCCACGCCGTCACCGAGTGCACGAGGATGGCGACAGGCAGGGCGAAGCGCGACACGACGGCCACCTTGCCCTGCGCGCCCGGCTTTTTCGACTTCATGAAGTACAGGTACACGACGTTTATGACCAGGTACAACGTGATGACGCAGATATCCCAGAACAGAGGAGACATCGGGTTCGGCCCCGTGAGGATGCGCCACACGCGCCCGATGCCGCCAAGGTCGATGAGCACGAACATGCCGGCGCAGCAGATGCACACCGTGGACAGGACGACAGCGGGAAGCGCCACCTTCTTGTACTCGGCCACATGGAACACGCTGGCCGACGAAGCCACGATGAGGCCGCCGGCCGACAGGCCCACGAAGAACATGAAGCACGTGATGTAGAGGCCCCACGACGTGGAGTTGCTCATGCCGGTGACGCCCAAGCCGTTGACCAGCTGGTAGATCCAGGCGGCGACGCCGGCCACGGTCAGCGCTGCGAGCACGCCCGCGGTCGCTTTGAACGTTGTCGAGGTTTTCATGGTTCGCACCTCCTCCTTAGTTGAAGTAACGGACTTGCGGGCGGGTGCCCTGCTCTTCGAGAAGGACGCCGGCCTTGCGCTCGCGGACGACGCGCGAGATCTCGCTGTCCGGATCGTCGAGGTCGCCGAACGTGCGAGCCTTGGAAAGGCAGCATCGCACGCACATCGGCTCGTCGCCGCGGTCGGTGCGCTCCTTGCAGAGCGTGCACTTCTCCACTACGCCCTTGCCGCGCACGGGCACATCCTTGTCGCCGTAGTTGAAGTCAGGATCGCGCACCGGCTCGTTCCAGTTGAACACGCGTGCGTTGTACGGACAGGCCGCCATGCACATGCGGCATCCGATGCACTTCTCGTAGTCGATCTCGACGCGTCCCTTGTCGTCCTTGTACGTGGCGCCCGTCGGGCACACGCGCAGGCACGCGGGATTCTCGCAATGCTGGCAAGCTATCGGCAGATGCGAACGCGAGATACTAGGATACGTTCCCTGCACGCCCACCTCAAACTCACAGTTTTCGTTGAGCACACGATTCCATGTCATGCCCATAGGTACGTTGTTCTGCATCTTGCACGCCATGGCGCATGTGTTGCAGCCCGTGCAACGGCTCAAATCGATGGCGATGGCCAACCGAGTCATCTAAATCACCTACGCTTTCTTCACTTCGATAAGCGTGTCATTGAAAGGAGTGACCCTCCCTTTGGCGAGCGCTCTTCCGCGAGGATTTGCGGCATCGTTGGTCACATTCTGCAGGTTTCCAGAAACCATATACTTATCCCAGATGCCTTCGATGATAACCGCCGTTCCCGGACGTACGGCTTCGGTGGCGACGCATGCGCATTGAAACGATCCTCGCTCGTTGAACGCTTCAATCACGTCACCCGACTCCAATCCACGCGCCTCCATGTCGATGGGATTCATTTCCAACGTTGGCTCGTAGTATTGGCGCAACCACGAAGCATCCATGAAGTTCTGATGGATGAAGTATTTCGATCGACGTTGCGTCATAACGAGAGGATACGCATCCCGCAGCGGATTGCCTTCGTATGCCTCATGCGGCGCTTCGTACTGGGGCAAGGCCTGTCCATATTCGACCAGGTCCTCGTAATACAAATCGATCCTCCCCGACGTTGTTTTGTAGGTCTGATTACTGTAACTGCGCGCGATTTCCGGTTGGTTCTTCAAGGCGACCACGCCGTTTCCTGCTACTACCTCGTCGAGCGTTATACCGGCGACGGCCTTGTCGGTCGCATTGTCCAATTGAAAACGCGCAAGCTCCTCCTGGCTCTTCGGAAGCGCATCCCCGTATCCCAATCGCTTCGCCATCTCTCGATCGATCCAAAAGTCCGTTTTGCTCTCAAACAGAGGATCGAGCACTTTTTGCTGCAAGAGCACATGTCCGCGTAAGGCTCGAAGAAAACCAATCTCCTCGTCGACCTCGAAATGGGAGCACACCGGAAGAACGATATCCGCCCAATCCACCGATGGCGTATGCCATATATCTTGAACTACGACGAAATCAAGCCCCTTCGCCCATTCGTTTGTCCGGTTCTGATTACCCGCAATCTGCTGGAACGCGCCGTTCTGCACCCACATGAATCGGATACCGCTTTCCTCGTCGCGATAGTCGACGCTCGCTTTAGGCGCCGAAGCGACTTTGCACTCGGATGGCAACGGCCAGGAAGCAAGCTTGCCCGCTCCAAAAATCTTCTGGTAAGCGTTTACGTACGCTCCCGCCCCCCAACCGGGGATGTCAGTTCCGAACGAACCGACGAGCGTAGCCAGCAATACCGCCGCATGACCAGCGACATCCGCGTTGTAAAACTTCTCTCCACCGCCAAAGCCGAACGAGAGAATCGAAGGACCGCAGTTTGCATACTTATCGGTGATTTCAACAAGCACGTCTTCGTCAATGCCCGTCATTTCAGCAGCCCAGGAAAGCGAGTATTGCTTTTGGGTTTCTTTCAACAGTTTGAACACCGTTGCATACGCTTCACCGTCAATGGTGGTTTCAAAATCAAGGGCAGGGCTTATCCCGTCGGCATCGTAGGGACTCAAACCCGAAGCGTTCTCATCCCACACCAAAAAAGGATTCTCGGATCCCGCTTGCTTAATATCGTCGACAGGGTCTTTTCTCAGAAGGGAACCATCCGAACGCTTCACCATAAAAGGCATGCTTGTATAGGCTTTCAGATACGGAGCGTTGTACCACCCTTTATCAAGGATCAGCGAAATCATCCCTAGGTAAAGCGCCGGATCTGTTCCTGCAATCATGGGGATCCATCGCGAACTCTTCTCCGCAGTCGTGCAAAAGTTTGGATCGATCGTGATGATCTCCGCCCCGGCTTCTTTCGCCTCAAAGAAATACCGTGCAGTCACCATGCAGGTCTCGAGCATGTTGCATCCGACATTCAGGATGGTCTTGGCATTCTTCCAATCGCTCACCTCATTCGAAGAGGCTCCTTGCTGGCCAGCTTCGGCAAGCGCCGGTGAAAACCCGTTGCCCATGCCTATGTCAATTCCGCGATGCGGTTTTTCTTGGCCTTTGAGCAGCTTGGGGAGAAACGTGGTCAACGAGTCAACGGCCGTCTGAATGGCTATAGCTTGTGCGCCGTATTTCTCTTGGGTTTCTTTCACTTTCTCAGCGATAGCGTCCAAAGCTTCATCCCAGGTGATCTCGACGAATTCTCCCGATCCGCGCTCGCCAACGCGCTTGAGAGGAACCTGAAGTCGCTCTTCGCTGTATGTATGCTGAATCTCAGAGATGCCTTTCAGACAAATTGTCTCATTACGTTTGTCAGGCCAATCATTCGGCTCGATCAAGACCAGACGCCCATCACGAACCGTGCATTTGAGATGGCAGTTACATTGACAGTGACGATAATGGAACGTATATCCGACCCGCTCCCCCGCCTCGGCGTGGGCTTGGGCTGGTGCGAGCCAAGTGTCGGTTGCGATCATGTTGGCCGCGCCTGCGAGGCCGAGCGCCCCCGCAGCAGCGCCGGTCGCCTTTAGAAAGCTCCTGCGCGTGAGCCCGCTGTTCGGGCTGCTTGTTCCTGACATGTCTCCTCCTCAAAGATGTCGTCAGGATATCCCCGTTCCGTCGACTGTGGTCTTCATACCTCCAGCCGGCAAAACCTCATACGAGGATACCCCCGTTCCTCGTGAGAATTGGCCAAATTCCACTGCGCCCACTATACGAAATTATCCTATGACAATCAATGATTGTCATAGGATAATTTTTGCTTGTCATTATACTATTTTGTGAATACTTTTTCGTGATTCCGCAGGTCATCTTCTTACTTTGTCGGCTTGAAACCGAAAGGGCGGCGAAGAATGCGCCACGCATGCCGGGGAATCGTCGAGACAGAAGCCCCGAATACCCGTCCGATGGACATCGCCCGGAAAACCCCTCGCCCAAGCGCCGCCTCAGACATCGGCCACCCTTTCGTGCAGCGGACGGAAGCCAAAACGGCAAAAAAGCATCAAATTCGGAAGAAGTCGCGTAGGCCGAGCAAGCACAGCGCGCACGACATCGCATAAGAGCGCTCTGCGAACAGGCAATATGCTGTATGAGCATGCCCGCCCCACCAGCCGCCCGCTGCGAAACTTCCGAATTCGATGCCCTTTTGCCACCAACGGCGCATCGAGCGTGCAGCGGGCGGGCGCGGGAAGCGCGATTCGCGGCGCGAGCAAGAGGCGAAACTCGAAGCGCAATCAGGATCGAGACCCCAAGCGGCCGACCAGAACGACCAAGCTCAACGCTCGTCGCCTTGGGCCATCACAAGCCCGACCCCTTCCCCAGCACATCCTTCGCCACGTCGCCCAGCACGTCGCCGAAGCCTTCGCTGAAGCTGCTGGGCACCACCACCGTGCCACCCGTTTCGCGCACGCTCTCGTACAAGAGGTGCATCGCACGCAGGCGCAGCGCGACGTCGTTCTTCGCATAGGTGTCGCCCATGTCGTCCATCATCTCGCAGATGTCCTGCTCGGCTTCCATGAGGATGATGCGGGCCTTCTTGCGCTGCTCGGCCTGGGCCTCCAGCGACATGACGTCCTGCAATTCCTTCGGCAGCAGGATGTCGCGTATCTCCACCGACAGCACGGTTATACCCCACGGCGCCACCTTCTCCTCCAGCACGCGCTTGAGCTCGCGATCCAGCTGCTCGCGGCGGATGGCCACCTCGGCCACGCTCGCGCGCCCGATGGCATCGCGCAGCGCCGTCTGGGCCGCCAGCTCCACGGCACGCGTGAAGTCGCCCACCTCGATGCACGCCGCTTTCGCATCCCACACGTGCCAGAACAGCACGGCGTTCACGTCGAGCGGCACGAGGTCGGCGGTGAGGGTTTCCTCGGCGCCGAAGGTGGTGGCGCGCACGCGGGTGTCCACGCGCATGGTGTTCTGCTCGATGACGGGGAACGTCCAGAACAGACCCGGGCCCGACACGCGGTTGAACGTGCCGAAGCGCAGTACGACCACCTTCTCCCATTGCTGCGCGATGTGCACGGCCGCCGTGGCCAGAAGCGCGCAGACGAGCGCCGTCGAGATGGCTGCGACGCCGATGCCGGCGATTGCCCACCAGGCGCCCAGCGCAAGGCCGAACGCCAGCAGGAACACCACCGCCGAGAACAGCAGCACGCCCGTGCTCGACGCGCGCTCGCCTACGATCTCCGTGCTCGCATCGGGGACAACGTGCAGTCCGCGGCGCGACGATGCGGCAGACGGCACGCCGCCCTGCCCGCCTGGCATATCCCCTTCGTTTCGCCTGGTCTTCACCCGCATCACGCTCCCGTCCGCGCCTTGCGCGCCGTCGTTCCCACGTCGACCGGCACGATCCGCCCCGTCCCCTCGACCCGCTCGAGCGGGGGTTCGAGGCCCTCGTCCTTCTTGATCTGCTTGATCTTCTTGATCATGCACTTCTGCACGTCGTCCAACGACAATCCGAGGTCGCGGCAGGCCGCCACGCAGTCGCTCATGATGCCGTCGACGTCTTTCGTGTACTCCTCGTCCATCTCGGCGTCGAGGTCGCGTACGAACACGCCGCGCCCGCGCGTCGATTCCAGGTAGCCGTCGGAAACGAGGCTGAGGTACGCCTTGTTCACCGTGTTGTAGTTGATGGAAATCTCCGAGGCCAGGCCGCGCACGGTGGGCAGCTGGTCGCCCGGCTTGAAGTACCCCGAGTTGATCAGGTAGATGAGCCGCTGACGCAGCTGCACCCACAACGGCACATCGGTGGTCGAATCCACTTCGAACGGAAACATGTCACATCACTCCCATCGAGCTGAGCACCGGGTGGGCACCAGCTGCAACAACGCAGAACCGCATGACAAACCCGCCGACCAGCACGCATGCGGAGGCGAACAGAACGACGCCCGGCAATGGGCGGCGCCGCAGCGCGAGCACGACGTCCAGCGCGAACGGCACCGCCAGGCCGAGTACGACGAAGCAGCCCCAGAACAACTGCGCGTTCCGGCCCGCCACCAGCTCCCGCACCGATTGCGCCGCGGCGAGCTCGGTGCCGTTCGACAGCGGCGCGCCTGCCTGCGAAGCCGCGTATACGAACACCGCGACGATGGCCGCCTCGACCACGATGACCGCGGCATCGACGGCCGCCAAGCGCCCGAGCACGGCGCCGAACGCCGATGCCGCGCCCGTGATCTGAGCAAGCGCAAGCGCGCACGCGATGCCGCACGACAGCGACGACGCCGCGAACAGCGCCGGCAGCCACGGCGTGGCCCACAAGGGCACCGCGCCGAGGCTCTGCAGCAAAAGGCCGGTGTACACCATGACCACGAGGGACGCAAGCCCGGCGACCACATGAACGACGCGTACGAGGGCGACGTTCCAGACGCCGACGCCGAGCCATGCGAGGCCGAGCGCCGCCGCGAGCGCCAGGCAGGCTGCGAGCGCCCACGAGCCCACGGCCAGGTACGATGCCGTCGGGTGCACGAGCAGCAGAATCATGCGCTCGGCGTTGCCGAGGTCGGCCACCAAACACACGATGCCCAGCGCAAGCAGCACGAACGCGGCCACGAGCCCCGAACCGAGCAGTTTGCGGTACGCGGCGCTCGGATGTAGGTGCACGCCCGGGGGCGTTGACAAGCACGAACGGGGCACGAGCAGGCCGAGCACCGAGAGCACGAGGCAGAGCCCCGCCCCGGTGCCGCCAAGGAACAGGTAGCACACCACCAGATCGCTCAGCACGCCCGCCCCTTCCTTCTCGATCCGTTCGCATGCGGCTCATGCGAACCATCGCGCGCCACCGTCGCAGCCGCCTCGCCGAGCGGCTTTCGCTCCACGCGCTGCCATCTCCCCTCGATGCCGGAATAGTCATAGGATAATATTAGCACGCCCCGATGCGCTTCGCCATTGCGGGCGGCTTCTAGCCTTCCCTCCGCCTCGCCAACGCTTTCGCCATTCCGTAAGCGGCGAAGACCACGACGACGGCCGCAAGGTATCCGAAGGCGTCGAACGGGAGATCCTTCCAATCGAAGTGCCGAACCGGAACGAACAGCTTGTGCGTCTGGTCGAAAAGCGACCCCGCCATGCACGCTCCCAACGAGGCGAGCATCATGGTTCCCACGCTCATTCTTTGCGAAAACCAGACAATGACCAGCACAGAGGCGAGCGCGCCGAACGCGAAGAACTCGCCTGTATGCCCTATCCTGCGCACGGGTATCTGTTGGACGAGCTGCGCAAGCAAACCATCCGACCCTGTATGCGCGACAACGAATTTCAAGAACGCGTCGAAGCGGCTCGACAGCGCTACGCTTTCCGTCGGGCCTTGCGCGGTAAGGTAGAAGATTGCCGCGCAGATGCCGACGAAACCCAACGTGACGAGGGCGCGAGCCGCATTTCTCATTCGTGTCGACCGTCGAGCGATAGGGCCTCCTCGCTGCAGGGATTCATCGATCTGCTTTGAAAGCAAGGTTTGATTATACCGAAGACGCACCGACGTCGGCGGAAACGTGCAAGATGCGTCATCTTTCCAAGAAATCGTCCATATGTACTCTGGTGGATACAAGGGTGCGTATTCAACCGGTTACGCTTGCGACATGGGAAAATCCTCCGAAAAGAACACGCCGGCATATCACGACCCCCTTGTGCAGCAATACGCCTTCATCCTCGGCGAGAACCTTCGTCAGTTGCGCAAGGCGCAGGGCTTGACGCAGGAGCGGCTTGGGCTGATGATAGGCACCGGGCATTCTCGGATCAGCAACATCGAACGAGGCCGCGTGGTTCCGAGCGTTCCCGACATGATCAAGCTTTGCCGGGCGCTCGAGGCCGACCCCGTCGAACTCGTCGACACCGCCGCGTTCAAGCTCTCCGATTTCCCCGAACGCCAGCAGGGCCATGCGCGGCTTTACGCCCCTCCCCCGCGCCCCGCCGAAGCTACAGCTGGTCCACCAGGCTCTTCAGTTTGCGAATGAGTCCCTGCGAGAGCGGCACGCCCTCGCGATCCATTCGACGAGCTTCCTCGACGCTGCGGATAGCCGCCTGCAACGCGCGGGACGCATCGGCCGTCGTCTTGGGCCGCGACGCTTTGAGGTGGGCTTTCAGCTGGCCGAAGGTCATCTCCTGGCGCTGGTACTCGACGAACAGATCCAGCTGTTTCTGGTTCGGAAGCTGCGAGATGGCGCGCAACGTGAGCGGGTCGACGACCCCGGCTTGCGCCTCCACCTGCCAGTTCTCGTTCAGGTCGCCGGTGAGGAGCTCCGCCTGCTCGCGCGTTTCGCGCAGACGCTTCTCGGCCGCGATAGCGCGCTTGACCGTGGCGGGCGACACCGACTGCCCCGTTTCCTCGGTCACGATGCGTGCGATGATGTCGTTCGTGCGCACGCCCTTGAGCGACGGGTCTGCCTCGCGCAAAGCCGGCACCTCCCTGCCGATGGCCGCGTAGCGCGCGCCGCGCTCTTCCTGCGAAAGCCGGCGCGTCACGAGGTTGGTAACATTGAGCAGCACACGGGCGCGGGCGTCGTCCAGGTTGTCGACGAGCGTGACCGGGATGGTTCGGAAGGCCGCGTCCTCGCGGGCAAGGCGCCTGTACGCCTCGAGTCGGCGGTGCCCGGCGATCATCTGATAGGCGCCGTCCGGCAGCTTGCGCACGAGCGGCAGCTGCCCGAGACCCTCGGAGCGGATGGACGCGACGAGCTCCTGCATCTCGCTTTCATCCATGGTGAAGTCGTTCTCCGGGTGCGACTGGATGCTGTCGACGGGAAGGGCGAGCGTTTGGTAGGGAGTGGTCATCGGGATTATCTCCTTTGCATATTATTTCATATTTATGCAATTTTTTGTATAAATCAACGCTACTATTGAATAGAATAAAATCTTAAATTGAATATACTTCATTATAGACTGTCTAGCTTTTCGGCAATAGCCTCCGTTTCTCCAAACCCCTTACGCAGATCCGCCATGCCGTCTTCCCGTGGATCGCGAGTTTCGAAATCGCAGCTTCCAGCATAAGCGGTTTACCCCTCGATGGCAAACCCGATCGTTTTTTCTGCCGACGTTTCAAACGCTTTTCGCAATCAAAATATCGCCGCTTGCCGATCGACCTTCCCGTTCGTTTTGTCAAACGCGTCGTTCGTGACGACGCCCCGGATATTAATGGAAAACGATAAAAAACTTTCTATAATGCGAACTAGGCAACTCATAATTAAGTTGCCGGGCGGCACGCACCGATCGTCTCAAAGGAGGCACCATGTCGGATTTCAAAGAAATAGCGGTTCGCAACAGGCAAAACGGCGTTAGCGGCGAGCAGACGGGCAGGGATCTTTTCGCTCTCTCGCCCAACGGTCCGCTCGAAGATGTGGTGGAGGCTCTGGCCTTCGCCGGATTCCCTCCGCGCGACACCATCATGGGCGCTACCCAGTATTCTACGTCCCTGTATCCGGGCGAAAGCGAGTACACGCATCGCCAGGTGATCATCGACAAGATGAAGGCCGTAGGCTATCCGGCCAACGAAGTCGATGATGCCGTTGCCGACATTTGGCGCGGGTAGGCGCTTTCTTTCGAGAAAGGTGTCAACGGGGTTCCGCGCGACACGATTGCTGAACAAGTCGAGGCCGAGGGTTTCGAAACGACGGAGCGAAAGGAGAGCACGATGCTCGGAACATGGGAAATCGCGAAAATGAAAAAGTCAAGCCTGCCTGAAAAGGTTGCCAGCGGCTTCAGCGAGGCCACGAAGAACCTCAAGGGCGCGAAATACCGCCCGGTTCTGTACTGCGGCAAGCAGATCGTGGCAGGCACGAACCACATGATCATCTGCAAGCAAACGCTTTCGGACAGAGAGGGCACCGAGCATGTGGTGGCGATGATGCTGCACCAACCTTTGCCGAAGCAGGGAAAGAAATGGGAGATCGTCTCCATCACGCCCATCGTGTAAGGGCTCGAACCCGGTAGGGCCCTTCGGCGCTGCCTGGTTGCAAGGCTAGTAGGCGGGTCGTTCGAAGTGCCCCAGGGCGTTCGAGCGACCCGCCTTTTCGTTGCTGGCGGGGACGCGAAACGAACCCGCGGGGTCACCATGACCCCGCAAGAGCCCTACCTCGCCCCGCGGGCATGCCGTTTCGACGATAAGCGCGGTTATGTAAAGTCGAGCGCGAGGGTCGGGGATGCCGAGCCGATGGCCGCCTCCGACGTGGCGTTCCTGGCGCCCGAGCTGGTGTCGGAGGCCGAGGGCCCCGTGCCCGTCCCCGCGCCGGCGGAGGGGCGGCTGGGATACCGCTTCGTGAAGCGGGCGTTCGACATCGCGTTCTCGCTGTGCGCGATAGCCGTGCTGCTGGTCCCCTCGATCATCCTGTGCGTCGCCATCCGCCTGGAGTCCCCGGGCTGCCCCATCTACTCCCAGAAGCGCGTCGGGCGCATCGGGAGGAGCGGCGAGGTGCGAACGTTCGACATGTACAAGTTCAGGAGCATGCACAAGGACGCCGACGAGCGCCTGTCCGAGCTCCAGGAACTCAACGAGGCCGACGGCCCGCTGTTCAAGATCAAGGACGACCCTCGCGTGACGAGGATCGGCAAGTTCATCCGCAAGCACTCCATAGACGAGCTCCCGCAGTTCCTGAACTGCCTCATGGGCCAGCTCTCCTGCGTGGGCCCGCGCCCGCCGCTCCCCTCCGAGGTGGCCCAGTACGACGAGCGCGCCATGCGCCGCCTGTCCGTCAAGCCCGGCCTCACCGGCTACTGGCAGGTGAGGGGCCGCAGCGACACGACCTTCGACGACATGGTGGCCATGGACCTCGCCTACATCGAGGAGAGGTCGTTTCTGGTGGACCTCAAGGTGATAGCGAAGACGGTTGTGACGATGCTCGATGGCAAAGGCGCGTGCTGAGATGGGTTGTTGCGGACGAGCGGCAAAAGTTGATGCATTGCTCAGTCTTCGGGCCGGAAAAGGTGTTCGAACGACGGTCGAATGGTGTTACGGGGCAGATGCTATGCGCGTTTTCGCAATAGCGTCTTCGCATTCAAGTAGGAGATCTTAAGTGTCGTGCGACAATGGTTCATATTCGTTTCTCATGAGCATCTATGAAAAAACCAAAGCTTCGGAACTGAGTAGAAGCATAGATTGCATGCTTGGACAGACGGTTCCCCCTTCTGAAATCGTAATAGTGAAGGACGGTGGTTTGCCGCCAGCTCTGGACAAACTGCTTGCCGATTATGCTTTGAAGCATCCGAACGTGATGAAAATCGTGGGCTACCCAAGCAACCAAGGACTTTGGTACGCATTGCGCATGGGTCTCGGAGAGTGCTCTAATGAATTGGTAGCCCGAATGGACTCCGATGACTATTCTTGCCCAGATCGCATTGAACAAGAACTGGCCGTGATGCGCAACGACCCCTCTATCGACTGCGTCGGCACAAACGTAATCGAATTCGAGGGATCGTTGGACAATCAGGTGTCGCTCGTCGACCTGCCTAGCAACCATGAGGATATACTTCGCTTCGGAAAAAGAAGATGCCCGTTTCGCCATCCGACGTTGCTGTATAAGAAAAGCGTAGTTCTTCAATCGGGAGGCTATCAAGAGATGCCCCTGTTCGAGGATTACGATCTTTATATGCGCATGGTTAGCGCCGGGGCAAAGTTTCAAAACATTGCCGAACCTCTTGTTTTCGTGGGTGTCGACAGGAGCTTTTTTCAAAGACGCGGTGACCCTAGCTACTTGAAAAAAATGGTCTATTTTCGAACAACGTGCTTAAAAAGAAGGGATATCAACGCCTTTGAATACACCACTTCAATTATCCCCCACGCTATTGTTTGCTTGTTGCCGAATCGGCTAAGGGCATTCGCTTACAAAACGTTCTTGCGCGCAGAGGTAAAATGAAAAGGGCAATCAATAACGCACTCGTTCGTACGCGAAATGGAGTGAACCGACTCTCAAGAGCGCTGATAGGAAGCGAAGCGACGAGAAAGCTGCTTGTTGTTCGATACTACCAACTTAAGATTGCGGCTCATAACGCAATGCGAAAAAAAGCCGCAAACGATATCAAGAGCTTGATGTCTTGGCGTACTGCAATGAAATGCAGAATAGATTTTTCATCGGAAGTATACCGTGGTAACGCTCTGTACGGTTTGGGGAGGGTGCTTCGCAATTATTGTGGAGTTGTCGACTCGCCTAAAGCATGCATAGAGCATGGAGTTCATTTTGGGGAATACGTGAATCAGAGCGAGACTGACAAGAGCGAATTGCCCGCGCTGTTTACGCTTAGCCCGTATCGACTTGAGCAGATCCGAAAAGCATCTTCGGTTCCTGTGTGCATCGTTGGGCCTTATATCGCATATTCGAAAGATTATCTGGACAACAAGAGCATTGAGGCAATTCGGGATCGGCTTGGAAAAACCATCCTAGCGATTCCCAGCCATTCAGTTAGAGGAGGAACGGTATCGTATGACTACAAGGATTTCATAAACGAAATCCGGCGTGTTAAAAATGCTATCAACGCGCAGACTATCCTTGTGATGTTGTATTACCAAGATATACTAAACGGGGATGCTGCTATTTTCGAAGACGCGGGCTTTGTTGTTGTGACATGCGGATATAGAGAGGATTGTCATTTTCTAGAACGGCAAAGAACCTTAATCAAGCTTGCTGATTTCACTATGTCAAACAGCATAGGAACCCACGTTGGGTACTGCGTCTATATGGGAAAGCCCCATTATTCCTTCAAGCAATGGTATGAATACGACATCGTTTTACATAGCGAAAAAGATACGGCAAAAGCGCAAGGTGAGCTTTTCGAGCAAGAGGTGGTAAGAGACGCCTTTTCAAGCTGCGAAGAAGCAATCACGGAACAGCAGCTGTCCATTTGTAAAAAATATTGGGGGTTCGATTATGTGAAGTCGAAGGAAGAGATGAGATTGATTCTAGATATGTGCTCAAAGGCCTACGCTGCTCCTCCTTGCGCCAGGCAGAGCCGACTACGAACAGAACTCGAAAAGCACGAGAATGAGAAAATAAGGCAGCTCTTCTGCTGTTAGATCCATTGCATAATTCCATTTTGAGGGCAGTGATCTTTAGATTGGTGCATGTGTTTTGCTGACTTTGTTATTGTATCTCTGTGTATTCATCTTTTCGGTTTTGCTCGCAGGCCTTTACCAAAATTCAAAGGATAAGGGGGAACTGGAAAACAAATTTGTCCGCATGGTTTTTCGCACGGTCGTCGTTCTTTCTCCTGCCGTACTAATTGGCCTGAGGGGCTTGAACGTCGGATACGACACGGAAGCAATGACGTATCTTTTGTTTTCGGGCCCATTTTCTCTGGACTATCTTCTAGAAAATCAGCACGATCCCCTATCGATTCTCTTCGCCCATGTTGCGAATAGTGTTTTCGTTGGAAATGAGTCGGCTTATCTTTTCAGCGTAAGTTTTATTACTCTGTTCATCATGTTCGCCGCCATTGAAAAGTGGAGCGATTTGATTTCCATCCCATTTGCTTTGATGGTTTATTATTTGTATTTTGCTTTAATCGGCATGGATCAATTTAAACAAGTTTTCAGTATGTCGATTCTCTTTTATGCCATCGCAAAATTGAGAAGTCATAACGACGCGCAGTTTTTTCTGCTCACCACAATTGCAGGCTTTTTCCATTCGACAAGTTTTATCGGATATGCTTTTTATTTTTTCAGGCTTAAGGGCAAAAAGAAACCCGTTCTTAAAGCGATCATGCTCGTCTGCATTCTGGTTGCCACACTCTACCCAGATGCTCTTTTCTCGCAACTCTCCAAACTGTTCGGAGAGGGAGCATACTCGATGTATTTTTCGGGTAGGTTCTATGACCGGGCGCAAGGAGCGGAAAACACCGGTTTGAGATTCGTTCTCGATATCGCTCCGTGCATCTTCCCGCTTTTCTTTCGCAAGGTTTTTCCAGACGATATCAAGTGGATGCTTACGCTGTCCCTTTTGGCCACCATGCCCCTAAGAGCATTGGGTTATGAAGCTGAATTCTTGCATAGGGTGTATTACGATCCGGCGCTTGCTATCATTCTGGCCTATCCTGCAGTTTGGGCGGGACTACCTGCTAACAGAAAACCCATCTTTCTAGTCGGCTCGCTAGCGCTTCTGGGAGCTTACTATTTCATAGCGTTCTCGACTAGCCATGGGGTTACGTCGTACGCCATGAGCATCCTGTGAATCCAGGACAAGTCATATTACGTTTAACTCTAATGATATCGGAACAGGACAATGTATAAAGTTGCACTTGTGATGGCGGATAATCCTTTTGCACCCAATGGGGCGGCTGGATACATGGATCGTCTTTTCAAAAAGAAAGCCTATTTTCAGACTCTTGAGGTTGGTTTGCTTGACTTATGCCATGGGCAGGTTAATTTCACCAATGCTCAGATGCATCAGGAGAGCATTGGTGGCAGAATAAAAAGAGGCGCTAAGCAGATTCTCGGAAACACCAAACCTGGCACAATGATGGCTCTAAAAAGATCTGCATATTTTCGCGCCAGACACGCAGTTGAAATGTTTGCATGCTTGGAAGATGCTCCGGAAGCCGTCATTTTCAATGACGTTTGGACGCACGATGTGTTTATCCAACAACACCCGGATTACACGGGTGCGAAGATCCAGATAATGCACAACAATGGCGAGTTTGGGAAAATGCTATTGGAAGCCTATCCGCATGTTGATCGCAAGTGGCTTGCATCTCTCGAGGCTAAAATAATTGAAAGCAGCGACAAGATTGTTTTCGTTGGCAAAAAGAACAGAGAGCGGTTCATTGAAATCCATCCGGAAGCAAGTGAAAAAGCAGTTCATGTTCATTTAGGCATAGAGCCATTGGAAGACATCGATGAACCAAGAGAGGTAAATCATAACGATGTTTTTACGTTTGTGTCTGTCGGGACAGTATGCACTAGAAAAAATCAAAGGGTCTTGCTTGAAATAGCCAGATCGAAAGAGATCATCAAGCCAATTAGGTTCATTGTTGTTGGAGGCGGCCCCGATTTGCCATTTTGTGAAAAGCTGGTTGAAAAATATAGTCTTTCTGATTGTGTCGAATTTGTCGGGCCTTCTAACGATGTCGCAAGCTATCTGTCGCAAGCGGATGCTTTTATTTCGACTAGCTATGACGAGGGGTTGCCAACTGTCGCCCTCGAGGCGATGTCATGCTCTTTGCCTCTGGTGCTGACGGATGTAGGCGGTTGTTCCGAGCTGATTAAGGGAAACGGCGTACTTGTTTCCGGATGCAGTCCTGCAGATATTGTTGCAGGAATAAATACATTTCTCGATAGCTTTTCCAGGGGAGAGATTTCAGGAGAAGCTTCTTTGGAATTGTTTCAAAAGCACTATCGAACAGAATCCATGTGCGATGAATATGCAGGCTTGATCAAGGGTCTCATCGAGCCTCATCGCCAACCTAATACGTAGGATAGGGTCGATGACAGGAAAAAACAATGATTCTTCGTCGGGAACAAAACTGTTCCTGACGAATCTATTGTCGCAGTACGGTTTACAGCTGGCGAAGTACATTATCCCTTTGCTAACGCTGCCATACCTGGCTCGCGTCTTGTCTTTGGATGGTTATGGAATTCGCTCATATGTTCTATCTGCCATGACATTGATGAGCGTTATTCTGGAGTTTGGCTTTATGCAATCAGCAACAAAAAAAATTGCTGAAAACAGGGAAGACAAAAGACAAGCGGGTCTGATAACCGGAGCGGTACTTGAGGCGAAGGTTATTCTGATCATGCTGGCAGGTGTTTTCCTTTGTATTTTGACACTTGCGATTCCTTTGCTTAACGAAAATAAGCTCTATGTTGCTATATCGTATGTTGCTATTTCCTTAAACAGTCTTCTGCCGGATTTTGTTTTTATGGGCTATGAAACAATGGGGATTCTTACCTCTCGATACGTCGTGTCCAAGGGAATTGGCCTTATTCTGACTTTTGCGCTCGTCCATTCTGAATCCGATTTGCTACTCGTGCCTTTGATCGATGTTGGTACTTCTGTAATAGCTTTAATCCAAACCTATTTTGGTTTAAAGCGAATCACGGGTGTGCGGATTTCTTTTCCATGCATAGGAGCGGGCGTACAAGAATTGAAGGAATCAGCCGCTTATTTTGTTTCAAATTTTTCATCGACGCTGTTCAACAGTTACACCACCATGGCAATAGGCATTTTCTTCAAGAATCCTGCAGACGTTGCCTTATGGAGCCTGTCCATGACTGTGGTATCCACGATTCAAGCGCTGTACTCTCCAATTTACAACAGCTTGTATGCCTATATGGTTGCCAGAAAAAGGCTCTTGCTGTTCAAAAGGGTGGTACATGCTGGCTTAATTGGAGCTACAACACTGTCGGTTTTAGTCGTAGTGTTTTCTGAGCTCCTCATGCGCATTTTGGGAGGGGAAGGGTATGCGCATGGTTCTTATCTGATCTCCATGATGGCTCCTGTCATTTGGCTCTCTTTCTTCTCTTTGGTTTTCGGATGGCCCTTGCTGGGCGCCTTCGGTTTTACGAAGCACGTTACATACACGACGATCGCTTCGGGCATATTGAGCGTATTTGCCATAACTGCCGTGGGGCTTAGCGGCTATGGAACCCTTGCAACAATGGCCGTTGTCCGCTGTCTAACCGAGGCGCTGCTGTGTTGCTCACGGGTGGGGATCGCATACGTGAAAAGAGGGGACATGGTAAGGATGTCCGCAGCTTGCAAGAGTGCTGGAGAGGATTGATTAACAACATGGAAATGATGACTTCGAACGAGTTAAAGAATTCATTAGTGGAGCTTCTTTGCGATTTCGATTTATTCGCGAGGAAGAATAACCTTCGATATTCGCTTGCATACGGTACGTTGCTCGGATCGATCCGGCACCAAGGCTTCATACCGTGGGATGATGATATTGATTTATGGATGCCCCGGCCGGATTTCGAACGCATGCTGAGCATTCCGTACGTCGGAGAGGTCGACGTATGCCTCAAGAGCCACCTTAATGGAAGATTCTTGTTTCCATACGCAAAATTGACAAGAGCGGATGTTGAGATCGACGACCCTTTTTGGAACAGCTGCGGGAAGCAGAACTTATTCATAGACATATTTCCGTTGGATGGACTGCCGGACGATCCGTCTTCTGTCGAGCATCTTTACCGAGAGGCGCTGAAAATAAAAAACGACATTGCGAAAAGCGATGTTGGTATCGGTTTCGAAAAATCAGCATTCAGAAAGATAGCGAAGCGAGCGTATATCGCTTTACGAGGAGGCAGGCGATGGCGGACGCGAAGTTACGAAAAGATGCAGTCGCTCTGGAGTGCTTATCCTTACGAAGATTCGACCACGGTGGGAATGTACGCATTTCCCACCCCAGGGCTTATAGAGATTATGGAAAAGTCGGATTTCGAAACTGCTATCTCGAAAGGTAAGTTCGAGGGGCGCGATTTTCCCATACCGGGGAACTGGGATCCTATCCTCGAGTGTCTATATGGGGATTACATGACTCCTCCCGCGCCCTCTCAAAGATCGGGTCACGGGCTAAAAGCCTACAAAGTTGCGCTAAGTCAAGTAGAGAAACAACGATAGAACTCTGAAAGCAAGTCTAAGAAGGGGCGCATTATGTTGAACAACAAGACAATCCTAATCACCGGAGGGACCGGATCTTTCGGCAACGCATTCACCCGCTACGTGCTGGAGAACTACGATCCGAAGAAGGTGATCATCTATTCGCGCGATGAGTACAAGCAGTTCGTCATGCGCAATAAATTCATTGCACTCGGCAAAGAGGCAGGAGTCGATTACGACTCCAAGCTGCGGTTCTTCATCGGCGATGTGCGCGACGAGGCTAGGCTGCGCCGTGCGTTCAAGGATGTCGACTACGTCGTCCATGCTGCAGCCCTCAAGCAGGTTCCGGCGTGCGAGTACAACCCTATGGAAGCCGTAAAGACGAACATCGACGGGGCCATGGGCATCATCAGCGCAGCGCTGGACTCGGACGTGCGGAAGGTGGTGGCGCTCTCCACCGACAAAGCCGTGAACCCCGTGAACCTCTACGGCGGCACCAAGCTCGTGTCCGACAAGCTGTTCATCGCCGCGAACGCGTATCGCGGCCAGTCCGGCACCGTCTTCTCAGTGGTCCGCTACGGCAACGTCGCCGGATCGCGCGGATCGGTCATCCCGTTCTTCGACAACCTCGCCAAGTCGGGCGCGACCGAGCTGCCCATCACCGACATGCGCATGACGCGCTTCTGGATCTCGCTCGACGAGGGCATCCGGCTCGTCGTCAAGGCGCTCGAGGAGTCGGAGGGCGGCGAGACCTACATCTCGAAGATTCCGTCGTTCAGGGTGACCGACCTCGCGACGGCCATGGCCCCCGACCTCGGCCAGGTGGAGGTCGGCATCCGCGAGGGCGAGAAGCTGCACGAGTGCATGGTGCCAGAGGCCGACAGCCTGACCACCTACGAGTACGAACGGCACTTCGTCATCTACCCGCATATGGAGTGGTGCGATCTTTCCATAACGGATCTCAAGGGAGGAAAGAAGGTCGAGCCCGGCTTTGTGTACGACTCCGGGACCAACACCGAATGGCTCACGGTCGAGCAGCTTAGGGAGCTTCTGTCGAACATGGAAATCAAGTACTAGGAGGGGCGGGATGGAGAAGCTGGCCATACATGGCGGCACCCCTGCAAGCGAAAGACTGTTGGGTTACGGTCGCCAGTCGATCGACGAAGACGATGTAGCTGCGGTCGTGGACGTGCTCGGAAGCGACTTTTTGACCTGCGGACCCGCCACTGAACGCTTCGAGGGCATCATTGGGGAAACCGTCGGTGCGAGCTATGTCACCGCAGTCGCCAACGGCACTGCTGCGCTGCATGTCGCATGCCTCGCTGCAGGGATCGGCCCTGGCGACGAGGTCGTCGTGTCCCCGATTACGTTCGCCGCTTCGGCTAACTGCGTGCTTTACTGCGGTGGCACCCCTGTGTTCGCTGACATAGATTCGAGAACTTGGAATGTTTCTCCCGAGTCCATCCGTGAGCGAATCAACGAGAAAACGAAGGCCGTCATTGCGGTCGACTTCGGAGGCGTGCACGTGGACTCCGATGAGATACGCAAGATATGCGACGAATTCGACCTCCTGTTCATCGAGGATGCTGCGCACTCCATAGGCACCGCATATAACGGAAAGCCGGTCGGGTCAATCGCCGACATGACCACTTTCAGCTTTCATCCCGTGAAGACCGTCACCACCGGGGAGGGGGGAGCGGTTGCGACGAACGATCCGAAGCTCGCCCGGCGCATCAGCCTGTTCGCGAAGCACGGCATAACCCGCGACCCATCGCTCATGGGCCGCGCAGACGTCGGCGGTTGGTACTACGAGCAGCTCGAACTCGGCTACAACTACCGGATTAGCGACATCGAGGCGGCACTCGGCGCTTCCCAGCTGAAACGCCTCCCTGAGTTCTCACGTCGTCGACGAGATCTGGTGGCGTACTACGACCGGAAATTCGCCGAGATCCCCGAGGTGTCATCCCAGCACGATTTTACTCCTAAGGACACCACGCGCCATCTCTACGTGCTGCGCTTCGATTTAGAGGCTCTCGGATCGGACAGGCGATTCGTGTACGATGCGTTGCACGCCGAGAACATAGGAGTGAACGTGCATTACTTGCCCGTCTACCGACTTCCGTATTATGCGGGCCTCGGTTATGATCAGGAGTGCTGCTCCGAAGCCAACCGCTACTACGAGGAGGCGATAACGCTTCCTCTGCACTGTGGGCTGAGCGACGAGGATGCCTGTAATGTCGTCGAAGCCGTGCGGAAAGTGGTCGAATGGTGCAAGGCTGAGAGCGGGCGATGCCTGTGAACATCGTCGGATCGGAAGCCGGGGCTAAGGCGATGCTCCTTAAGCAATTGAACTCCCTCTTCTTCATAAGCAAGATCGAAGAGGCTGCCATAGACGGGGAGTTCGGCAGAGCGCTGGCACGGTGCCAACGCTCTTTTTCTAAGACCAGAAATAAGTATTACAGTGAAGCGAGTGCGACCAAGTTCGACCCCCTTCAGGGGTGCCAGTGGTCTCGATTCTTGTACGAACTGGCTCGCTGCATATTCGTCGAAGAAGGGGTGTCGTCAGTATGCGATAAGCTATACGCGCTCAACAAGGCCATGAGCTCCGTCGATCTATACTATCAGGTGGCGATGCCCGACATCTTCATGTTCGACCATCCATTCGGATCCGTCATGGGGCGCGCGAGCTACTCGGACTACTTCACGTTCTCTCAAGGATGCACGGTCGGGAACAACCGGGGCATCTATCCTCGGTTTGGCCAATCGGTTTTCATGTTTTCGAACAGCAAGGTCATCGGCGATTGCGAAATCGGCGACAACGTGATCATCGGCGCAAACGCCTACGTGAAGGATACGGACATCCCTGGCGGTTCTCTCGTTTTCGGGCAAAGCCCGGATCTGGTGATCAAAGAGAATAAGCTGGATTATGTGAGGAAGTATGCGGAGCAGGTGTTCTCCTATGAGTAAAGTCGCGATCATAACGGCACGGGGTGGATCCAAGAGAATACCCCGCAAGAACATCAAAGAATTCTGCGGAAGGCCCATCATCGCCTATTCGATCAAAGCTGCGCTCGAGAGCGACCTGTTCGACGAAGTCATGGTGTCCACGGATGACGAAGAGATTGCCGACGTATCGCGCGCTTATGGAGCGAGTGTGCCGTTTATGCGAAGCGCTTCTGCGAGCGACGACTATGCGACAACTACGGATGCGCTGCTTGAAGTGCTCTGCGAGTACGCGAGACGTGGAAGGGTTTTCGACACGCTATGCTGCCTGTACCCTGCTGCTCCATTTGTGAATCCTGACGAGTTGTGTGCGGCCATGAGGATGATTGACATGGGGGCAACATCGGTAATACCTGTGACCTCATTCGATTTCCCTCCTTTACGCGGTTTCAGATTTGACGAAAATGGGAGGCTTCAGTATGCATTTCCGGAATACGCCCTTAGCCGAAGCCAGGATCTCCCCGATATGGTTCATGATTGCGGACGCTTCTACTTTGCGACCGTCGAGGCTTTTGAGAAAAGCCAAGGATTCGTCACGGAAAGGACAAAGGCGATTTATATCGAAAGCAAACTTGTCCAGGACATTGACGTATTAGAAGATTGGGAATTGGCAGAGCAGAAATTTTTGACGATGATTCGGGGGAGCGAAAATGAAATTGCTTGACTCAATAAAGAATAAAGATATTTACTTCATCGCCGAGATGTCCGGCAACCACGGAGGAAAGCTTGACAATGCGATAGAAATAGTCCGGGCGGCAGCCAATGCAGGTGCGGACTGCTTGAAAATTCAAACTTTCACTGCTGATACTATTACCATCGACTGCAATGCCGGCGATTTTCAAACTATGGCGGGAGGGCTTTGGGAGGGACGAACGCTGTACGATCTTTACAATGAAGCTCATACTCCTTGGGAATGGCAGGCTGCTATCAAGGAGGAGTGCGAGAAACTTGGAATGGATTTTCTCTCTTCAGTGTTCGATCCCAGCGCAATCGACTTTCTAGATACGCTCGGTGTTGAGATGTACAAAATTGCTTCTCCGGAGCTTGTAGATATTCCTTTGATTCTCTATGCGGCATCTAAAGGTAAACCCATGATCATCTCCTGCGGCATGGGTACTGCGGAGGAGATCTGCGAAGCCGTTGAAGCTTGCAAGTCCGTCAATAACGATCAGATCGTGCTTTTGAAGTGCACTAGCGAGTATCCGGCGGATTATGAAGATATGAATATTGCAACTATTCCAGACATGAAGGCTCGATTTGGGTGCGATGTGGGGCTCTCCGATCATTCCATGGGCTGGACGGTTGACATTGCGGCAGCAGCTCTAGGAGCTTGTGTGATTGAAAAGCATTTCTGTCTCTCTCGCAAGGAGAGAACGGTCGACTCGGATTTTTCTATGGAGCCACACGAGTTTGCTGGCATGGTTAGAGACGTCCGTCTTGCTAAAGCTGCAATTGGGCGCGCTACATATGAGCGATCCGATAAGGAACTAAGAAATCTTACTGGAAGGCGCTCCCTATACGCGGTCGACTCCATTTCGAAGGGAGAACCATTCACAAAGGATAATGTTAGAAGCATCAGACCTGGGTACGGAATTGCGCCAAAGCACCTCGACAAGCTTCTCGGACGCATTTCCAAGCGCGACATCGACTTCGGTTCTCCGATCACAGAAGACGATCTGGATATATAGCAGCTGATCGGCGCTGTTGGGCTATTGACGTTTCTACGAGGAAGGCATCATGATGAAAT
The DNA here is from genome assembly GCF_000024265.1 of Eggerthella lenta DSM 2243. Lineage (NCBI taxonomy): Bacteria > Bacillati > Actinomycetota > Coriobacteriia > Eggerthellales > Eggerthellaceae > Eggerthella > Eggerthella lenta. Next base: position 2,844,985 of record NC_013204.1, read on the forward strand.
TTCTGGTCATAGGTGGTTCAAGTTTCATTGGAGTTTACGTGGTGGACGAGTTGCTTTCGCGAGGCGCGGAGGTCGTGGCAACTGGCAGAAACGAAAGGTTCGCAACCCATTACGAGAAGCGCGGTGTTCCCTATCTGAATCTCGATATATGCGATAAAGGCTCTTTTGACGTCTTCGGCGATGACGCGTTCGATGGCGTCGTTTCGCTTGCTGCAAGAATGCCTGCAAACATTGAGAAAGATGTCAATGACGAGGATATAGCCGAATACATCACAACCAACGTTGTCGGAACAATTAACATTCTCGAATGGTGCCGCTCGCGCGGTATCCGTCGACTAGTTGATATCATTTCGCGTTTTGATTGTAGACTGTACGATCAAAACGCAGTGATTACGGAAGATACGCCCCTCAAATTCTCCTACTGCGATGACCATGCAGCTTATGTTGTAAGCAATAATGAGAAAGCCGAAATGCTCAACTATTACAATAAGCGTTATGCTATGAGGAATATCTGGCTCAGAATTCCTTCGGTTTACGGAGTTGGGCCTCATGGAACCTTTGCCAAAGACGGAGTTGTCCAGAAATCAGGTCTTCAGATTTTCATGGAAAAGGCAACCGTTGGTGAGAAAATTGTTGTTTTTGGAAATCCTTCGACTCCGAAAGACGTGCTTTACGTAAAGGACATGGCGATCGCCATTGCCGATGCCCTTGAGTCAAGTGATGGCGTCGGACTTTACAATGTTTCTTATGACAATAACTTTTCCATATTTGACCTGGCGAAAGCTACAGCAGAAGCATTCGCCGGCCCAGATGGTGAGTCGGAAGTCGTCTCCGATCCAAGCATTTCGAATAACGGCGGATTTCCGAGAATGTCGAATGAGCGGATCAAGACAGACCTCGGCTTTACTCCGAAGTACGGAGATCCTTATAGAATGATGAAAGACTATCATAACGAGCTTGAAAGAGGAGACTATGTGGGACTCTTCGCGTAAGAAGGTTTTCATAAGAACCGATGCTAACAAGGTCATCGCATCGGGGCACGTCATGCGTTGCCTGTCGATAGCTGATGCTCTTTTCGATCTCGGATTGCAGGTTGAATTCGTAATGTCGGATTCTTGTGCGTTTGAAACAATCAGGAGACGGGGCTACGATGTCAGCGCGCTAGACACTGACTGGCGAAGCATCGAAGAGGGGGCGGATTTGCTTGAGAGAAAATGCTTAGAGCTAAGTGAGCCTGCCACGATTCTCGTCGATACGTATTCGATAACGAGGCCATACGTTGATCGTCTGGCGCGCTGCGCTAAAATTTGCTATCTGGGAAGCAAGCGAGACGATCTGGGAAATCTGTCGCTTCTCGCAAACTACTCCACAGATATCGACACTGCCCGTTACGAAGAGCTGTACTTAAAACGGGGAACCGCGCTTTTGCTCGGCCCTCGCTACGCTCCTTTAAAAAAAAGATTCTCCTCTTTAGCAAAAACGCCAAGTGAGACGATCGACAGGGTGCTTCTTACGACAGGCAGCACTGATCCTCATAACTTTATTTCGGAGTTCCTTCGGGCGGTGAAAAACTCTCGTATACTGCGGAGTCTTGAATTCGAGGTTGTCGTTGGCCAGATGTTCGAATTCGAAGACGAAATTGAACATCTGGCCTCCCAAGAGGACAATATTCGACTTCATCGCAAAGTTGAAGACATGGCAGGACTTATGGCAACGGTTGACGTTGCGGTTTCGGCATGCGGCACAACCGTTTACGAACTTGCGGCGGTAGGCCTACCGGTTGTCACTTTCGCTATGGTTGACGAGCAGGTCGCAAGCGCCGAATCCTTAGCGAGGTTGGGGGTCGTGGCGTATTCGGGACTTTTCTACTCGTCAAAACAGGGGGTGCTGAATTCTGCCATTTCCAAACTTGAGGACTTGGTGGCAACTCCTGAAAAAGCTGCAGTTTTGGCAACGAAGGCCCGTAGCCTTATCGACGGCAAAGGAGCGCAAAGGATCGCCAAGGAGCTGGCCGAATTGTGATGGGGGCGACTGATCGCAAAAAGGTTCTTATCCTTGGAGGAAGCAGACTTCAAGCCCCTGCAATTGAAGTTGCGAAGAGGCTTGGCTTCTGGGTTATTTGCGCCGATTACGATCCCGATGCTGTTGGGTTCGCTCTCGCCGATCAATCAGAGCTCATCAGCACGCTCGATGCTGAGGCGGTTCTTGCGCTTGCGAAAAGGGAGCGCGTCGCTTTCGTTATCACTTCGACGAGCGATGCCCCTGTAAGGACAGCTTCTTTTGTGTCTGAGCAGCTCGATCTGCCCGTCGGCATATCCTATGCCGACTCAATATGCGCGACCCATAAAGACGCCATGCGTCGTCGTTTGGCGAAATACAATGTCCCTATTCCAGAATTTAGGGTATGCAGCAATCTCGACGAGTTCGTTGAAGCTCTGAATTATTTCGAATATCGGTGCATCATCAAGCCAGCGGACAGCGCGGCGAGCAGGGGGGTGAAACTGATAGACTCCTCTATTCGTCATGACGACCCGGAGGAGCTGTTCGAAAGGGGGATGTCTTTTTCGCGCAAAAGAACCTTAATGGTTGAGCGGTGCATTTCCGGAACCGAGGTTAGCGTCGAGGGCATGACCGTCAACGGAAAAACCCACATCCTTGCCATCACCGACAAGATGGTAACGGAGCCGCCGTACTTCGTTGAACTCGGACACTCTGAGCCAGCTCTCCTGGAAGATGCCGAAAAGGTTCGCATAGAAGATGTGGCACGAGCCGCAATCGAAGCCGTGGGAATCGTAAACGGTCCCTCTCACACCGAGATTATGATCACGGATAGCGGGCCGATGGTGATCGAAATCGCCGCACGTCTGGGAGGCGACTACATCACTTCTCGGCTCGTTCCCCTTTCGACAGGCTTCGACATGGTTGGCGCCTCCGTGGAGCTCGCATTGGGGATGCCGGTAGACTTCCCTCCGCCCAAACAGGATGGGAGTGCTGTAAGATTTATCGTTTCGGACACTGGCGTGATTTCCGATATCAAGATCGATTCTGCAATATACGATCTTCCCGGTTTCGAAGAGCTTGAATTGTACAAGAAGTCGGGGGATGCGATCTCCGAACCGCATTCGAGTAACGACCGCGTCGGTCATGTAATATGCACCGGCCCCGATGCTCTATCGGCAAGAGAGACGGCCGAGAAGGCTCTATCCATGATCCACGTCTCGCTTTCCTGAAGCGAGACGTCCCATATGTTTAGGATAAATGGCTCTTAACTCGCGACCCATTTGCAGTAGGAGCCAATCCGCTCTATGTTAAACCACCATTGACATATTCGTGCAAGTGAACCAGTTGCGGGACATGCGGGCAGCAGGTCCTCCCTTACGATGGATTTGCCTGGAAGCCATCGAAGAAAGGAAGGGCTGTGAAAAGCATCGTATCGCAATTCATGCTGCAGCTCTCGCACGAGGAGAAGCTGGAGCTGCTCGCCGACCTCAAGGCCGCGATAGCCGACGAGATCGCCGGCTTTCCGGAGGAGCCGGACGGCTACCCGCGGTGCGGGTGCCCGGCGTTCGTCAAGAAGGGGCGCGACGCCGACGGCGCCCAGAGGCGGGCGTGCAAGGGCTGCGGGCGCACGTTCCCGGCGAAGAGCGGCTCGCTGCTCGCGAACTCGAAGCTCGGCCCTTCCGTGTGGATGGCGTTCGCGGAGTGCATGGCCGACGCGTTGAGCCTGCGCGAGAGCGCCGAGCGCTGCGGCGTCTCGCTCTACACCTCGTGGTTCATGCGCATGCGGGTCTGCGAGGTCATGCGCTCCCTCCTCCTGCCCGCGCGCGCAGGCACGTTCCATGTCGACGGCACGCTGGTCAGGGACAACCTGTCGGGAAACCTCAAGAGCTCGAGCCTCGAGCTCGTGCGCGCCCCGCCGCAACGGGCGGGACGGCCGCAAGGGGGCGAAGGGCCGCAGCAAGGAGAGGATCGTCGTGGAGTGCGGGGTCAACAAGTACGGCGACTGCTTCTGCGACGCCATCGACCGCGGCTCGGCGGGCGCCGGCGCGCTCGCCCGGGACCTTTCCGCGAGGATCCCCGAAGGCTCCGCGGTGGTGAGCGACGGGCATCCCTCCTACGGCTTCGCCGCGTCCGCCTGGGAGCACAGGGTCGTGGACCCGAAGGACCCCTCGACGGGCAACATCAACATGGTCAACGCGCTCCATTCGAGGCTGAGGGAGTTTTTGGCCCCCTTCCACGGGGTGGCCACCCGCCACCTGCAGCGCTACCTGGACTGGTTCTGCTACGTCGAGCAGTTCAAGCGCGGGGACATGGATCGCAGGGAGCTGCTCTTCGAGCGCGAGGCCAAGGGGACGTACTGGACCACGAGGCGCATGACCCATCGGGAGATCGGAAGCCTCATGGTGTACTGGACAAGGCAGTATCCTTGCAATGTCAATGGTGGTTTAACATAGAGCCAATCCGAATCGGATGCGGCCGGAGCTTGGCAGCTCCGCTGGATCGACCGTCCAGCCAGCTTTTGTTCTAATATGGCTGCGACCCGTCGAGTCGCCGACCGACCGCCCCGGATGACCCTTCGCCCCTGCCTCGAAGAAGGCCCAGAGCGTGCTGCCATTGGGGATCGGGCGCCGCGGTTGCGGCTGACAGGAGCCTACCAGGGCCGGATGCGTCACGGCAATGCGGTTGCCGAGAGGATGGGGAGCGCATTGCCGTCATAGATGAGTTCCGATGCCTCGACGAAGCAAAATCTGTGCCCACCTTCACGCTCCAGCGCATTTGGGCACCGCCTTGAGGAAAGGAACGCGATGGCGGTGCTTTGCGGACCGCTCGTAAACATGATGGTCGACCAGACTCTGTCCTGCAGCAGCTCGCTTCACAGAAGATGGACAGCTCGGCTTCGCATGACGCGCCCCTTCTCGTGCTATCAAGAGTTTTCGAAGGCAAAAGGAAGCGGGAATTGGTTAAATTCGGGCCGCGTGGCCGTAGACGAAACTCGTTTCGATCTTCTTGAGCATCGCGTTGGAATACCCTGACTCAATGAGCCTGAAGGAGGATAGCGCGAAGCGGAGCCGGAACAATAGGAAGTTGTCCTTGATGCGGCCGTGTCAAGGGAAAACGTGCTCCTATTCTCGTGATGGGAGGGCTGTCTTTAAAACCTGCGGGAACGGCTTGCAAACCAGAAATCGGTTGTTCGAAAATTGCATAACCATGTTAATTTTAGAACACCGCACCTTCGATGTTCGGATTTATGATATAGTTATAAAAAACCGAACATCGAAGGATGCAGAATGGCCTTTACGCACAACCAATTCAAAGTCATATACGAACTCTGGAAGAAGCCTGGGCTCACGCAGCGCGAGATCGCGGAACGGACGGGTCTAGGTCTCGCCACGGTCAACGCCGCTTACAAAGAATGCTCCGCCGAAGAACTTATCGAGCACGGGCGCATCACTGCCAAAGGCATGGCGGCTCTCAGACCCTATGCCGTTGACAACGCGGTCATCCTGGCAGCGGGTCTCTCCTCGCGTTTCGCTCCTATCTCCTACGAGCGCCCAAAAGGGCTTTTGCGGGTACGTGGCGATATCCTTATCGAGCGCCAAATCGAGCAACTGCAAGCAGCCGGCATCAACGACATCGTTGTCGTGGTGGGTTACAAGAAAGAAGCTTTCTTCTATCTTGAGGAAAAGTACGGGGTAAAAATCGTCGTTAACCGTGCTTATGCGGAGCGCAACAACAACAGTTCGCTCATGTTGGTGAAAGAAGTCCTTGGCAATACCTACATTTGCTCGTCGGACAACTATTTCGCAGAGAACCCGTTTGAAAGCCACGTCTGGAAAGCCTACTACGCCGCTCAGTACGCCGAAGGCAAAACCGAAGAGTGGTGTTTGACCGCTGGCGCTCACGACCGCATCGTAAAGGTTGAGATTGGCGGCCAAAACGCATGGTACATGATAGGACAAGCGTACTTCGACAGGGAGTTCTCAGAGCGCTTTCGCTCCATCCTTGAAACCGAGTACGATCTTCCTCAAACGCGCGACAAGCTTTGGGAGGATCTCTATATCGAACACATCAAAGAGCTTGACATGCAGATCCGTCGCTACGAAGCTCCTATTATCCACGAGTTCGATTCGCTTAATGAGCTACGCGATTTCGATCCCATGTTCTTAGAGAACCTCGATAGTGAAATCTTCGATAACATCTGCGTGGTGCTCGGCTGCGAGAAATCAGAGATCCACGACGTTTACCCCCTCAAACAGGGCCTCACCAATCTTTCCTGTCACTTTGCGACGAACGACGGCGAGTATGTCTACCGCAATCCAGGCGTCGGAACCGAGCTCATCGTAGATCGCGAGGCGGAACTAGAGGCGCTTCAAGCCGCCAAGCTCCTTGGCCTTGACGACACGTTCGTGTTCGCCAATCCAAAGCGCGGCTGGAAGATATCGCGTTTCGTACGCGATTGCTCTAACCTCGATGCGCACAACGACGCTGAGCTCAAGATGGCAATGGAGATGGCTCGGAAGCTTCATGAGAGCAACGCGAGGGTTGCGCGATCCTTCAGCTTCTACGAAGAAGGCAAGTCCTACGAACGGAAAACGCTTGACCGTGGCCAGATCGATATTCCCGACTATTGGGACATGTCGAGCCAGGCGACAAAGCTCAACGAGCTGCTGATAAAGGATAGCGGCCGACCGGTGCTCTGCCATAACGATTTCTTCGGGTTGAACTTCCTTGTTGCGAACGACGGATCGGTCAGCCTTATCGACTGGGAATACGCCGGCATGGGCGATTACGCTAACGATTTCGGCACGTTTTCCGTATGCGAGCAGCTTACCGAAGAGGAAATGCTCCATGCCCTCACGTATTATTTCGGGCGGACTCCCACCGAACGCGAATGGTTCCATAACCTGGGGCAGGTTGGTATGGCGGGCTGGTGCTGGTACGCCTGGTCTTTGCTTAAAGAGGCAGAGGGAGAGGATGTAGGAGAGTGGGCTTACATCTACTACCGTTATGGCAAGACCTATCTTAGGCGCGCGCTTGACCTCTACGACGCTGTCGGAATGGATAAAGCAAACTGAGGCTTCGCGCTTTTACCTCGGCATCAAAAGCATCCAGGAGCACAAGAGAGAATGAGGGCACGATGAATCAGAATGTGGGGGCGCTTCTCAGAGAGCGGAAGCGGAAGTACTTTGCGAGGGGCATCGCCTTTGCCGTGGCCTCCGGCATATGCTACGGACTCTATACCGGTTTTCTGACGCTTGGGGAAACCCAAGGAGTATGGGGAGAGTGGTTCGCGGGCTCTGAATGGGGCGAGGGCAACCCGGCGTTGGGCACCTTTACAATTGTGTTCGCCCTTGCCGCTCTCGCCGCCGGAATCAATGATTTAGCCAGTGCGATTTGGTCGCTTATCGTTTGCGCGAAAAATCGACAGCTCGGGGATCTCTGGAAGACGATGAAAACGAGGCCGGGCCTCGTCATGATGCTTTGTGCGGCCATCGGCGGGCCTTTTGCCACGATAGCCTACGTTATTGCGCTCAATTCCGCTACGGCGGCAGGCAACCCCGGGGTCATCGTTCCCATCGCTGCGCTGAATTGCGCGATTGGCGCCATCCTCGGCAGGATTCTCTTCAGGCAGGATCTGAAGACCCATAAAGTCGCAGGTATCGTCATTTGCCTGTTTTCCGCTGCGTTGATTGGCGGAACAAGCTTCGCGTCGATGGGGCCCGAGGCTCTCATGGGTTGCCTTTTCGCGTTTCTTGCAGCTTTCGGATGGGGTTTCGAAGGCTGCGTTGCAGGCTTCGGCACCATCCTTATCGATTATCGCATCGGCATTGCCATTAGGCAGATGACGGCGGGGATCTTGGAACTGTTCGTCGTGTTTCCCGTGCTCGCCGCTATTGGTGGCGGACTCGGCAGCGCGTTCGAGCTGGCGGGAGCCGCCTTCGCAAGTCCGGCGCTCGTGTTTTTCGTCATCTCCGGCTTTTTCGCCATGCCTGCGTTCTCCTTCTGGTACAAAGGCAACTCCATGTGCGGGACGGCGCTCGGCATGGCCTGCAATGGCATGTATGCATTCTGGGGGCCCTTCTTCATCTGGATCATCATGGGAGTGCTCAACATCGGCGGAATGTCTGCCGACTACCCCCCTCTTTCGGTCGTTCAATGGATAGGGGCGCTCATGATGGTCGCCGGCATCTTCTGCATAGCCGTCAGCCCCGCGAAATTTTTCAACGGCAGCAAGAAAGGCGAGTGATTGACATGGGCGACAGCTTGATTCCACTGCATTATGCCATCTTGAAGCACTTCATGGACGGCGAAGCCGACTGCGCCGACGGGGTGGTGCGAGCGCTCGAAGGGGACTATCGAGGATACAAGCTTCTGAATCGCGCCGACGTGGAAGAGACGCTTGCGACGGCGAAAGAGAACGGACTGCTCGACGAGGCCGGCTACGATTTGAGCGAGGAAGGGTATTTGAGAATACGCTATCGAATCAATAGCTTCGGCGAAGACATGATGGGCCGGTATATCGCGAAATGAAAAAGCGACCTTGAACGCAGACAAGATTCTCTCTTTGTTGCGCGCTCCCAGGATTCGCCAAATGATATTTCGAGGCTATTCGATTTTGTTTTTGAAAAACACGGCATCAAGCCGTCGGATTCGAAGTGCTTCTCAGGATTCCCCGCTCGCGGGGAATCCTATTTCATGAGCTCCGTTGCGAGCTTGAAAATAATACGCTCGTCCACATCGATATCGAATTTCCTCGCGAACATCATTTCTGAAGCAGAAAGCTCCTCGTAATCTCCGATGGTCCAAGTGTATGGTCCACCCTTTTCCCAATCGATGAGCCGCATGGATCTCTCCATTGGCCGCTCAAGATGCACTCCCGAAAGGAAAAGATTCTCCCTCCATGCTGAATTCCAAACGAAAGTTTGTAAAAAAACCTCGTCTGCACAGTTGGAATAGCGGCACATTCGCATTATCTCCTCCGAATGGTTCACAACATCACAAGCCAGCCCGTCGGGAATGCTAAACCACTGTGACCCCTTTTTAATCTCGATCCCAGCTGGAATTCTATCGATCCTCAAAAAGCCTTGCAGCTTTTCCAACGCAACATCCAAAGCGAACTTCGCATTCTCTGACAACGACCGATGCCTTCCCCTCCTTCCTACGAATGGGTGATAGAGAGCCACTCGGTCTCGTTCCGCTTTGCTAACAAAGTTGTCAAACGCGAGGAATATTTCGCCGGCATGAACATCGAAAAAGCTATGAATTAGCTCTTGCGTATACAGGGGGAGATCGGCTCCCGAAAGCAGATGATAGAACTCATAAGCTTGCTTGTTCACTGCGGCTGTCAGCAATTTCAGCTCGCACGCAACCAGCGAAGAGTGCCCCCATCTTACAGCGTCTCTTTCAACAAAAAACAGGTTCGAGTGGCAAACCTGTTCGGAAAAGGCGCTGAGATCTATGGCGAGACGGGAGTCGAGATGCAAGTAAATATCATTCCGGGGATCATCGAGCAAGCTAAGTAGGATTTCAAGCTGACGAGGCTTGTCGTGTGCCATGATCAGATACGCATGCTTATGTTCAGCCGCCTCACACGTCATCTTCTCACCCCATTCATTTTTATTTCGCGATGGTGTCTTTTGCGCCATCGCCCGATATAGGAGCTTTGATCGAGCTCCTATTCCTATACTGTAATCTGGTCGGATTCATTGCAAGCGTAACTACGCCGCTATCGTCTTCCGATCTTTCGCCATGCACCCGAATGTCGAACGAAGCGCATGAGACCTAACCCCTGCATCACGATAATCGCAACAAGACATGCGCCAGACATCAGCTGCCAGCAACTTGGCTGCAACACAGCTACTGCGGATTGCATAGCCAACGCTGCGAGAGTTGCGATAAGCGTCGGCCACCCCACTTCGATGTGGATGTACTTTCTTGAATCTATGGCTCGTACGACAAAAACAAGAGCTTGGCTTACCGCCGAAGCAACACACGCACCGCTTATCCCCAACACCGGGATAAGCGCAGGTGTGAGCGCAATGCAGGAAGCTGCGCCAACTATTGTTGTCTTCATAATGTAGCTAGTGTGCATGGTGGTGGTATATACCGTTCCGAAAAAAGAATTGAACACGTTCATGAGATTGGCTATGAGAAGCACAGACATCATTGGCCATGCTTCGTAGAATTCGCCTTGCAGGAACAGCATGGACACCCAGGGCGCAAGAAACGAAATAAGCGAGCAGAGTACGGATATAAAAGCCTGCAGCACTCGAAAAACCGATGAGAAAAACCTGTCGAGCCCTTCTTTTCCGGATTCCTGAAAGGCAGAGAGCTGCCATGCTTGCAAGAAAACAGAGTATGCTGTGTTAAGAAGTCCTGGAATCTTACCTGCTGCAGCGAATAGGCCCGATGCCGCAATGCCAATCATACCTGTAATGAAAAAGCGATTTATACTCGTTCCAACCCACCAAAACAGCGAGTTGGGAATAAGCGGCAGCGCGTAGCGTAACATCGGGACGCAAAGCTCTTTAATTTGTTTTGCAATATCGTCTTTTGCGAATACCTTGCGCATACCCTCAAGCACCCGTGCCCCTATGCGTCCAACCGTGAGGTAGACACAGGTAGCGACCAATGGTCCTACTGACACTGAGATAAAGTAGCCGGCAACCGTCATGCCGCAACCGCCAATAAGGACGAATGCAGAGACACCTGTTATCATCGATGAAATCCCAGAGCAGATGGGTATGAGTTTTATTTCGCCCATGCCGCGAGCGACCTCTGAGCATAATTGCAGAAATGCGCTTGACGAATAAGCAAAGAGAAAAAACACCTTATGCTTCCCTAGTCCGCCAAATACGTCCAAATCGAGAGCGGGTGTTAACATTGCAACAATGAGAATCGACAGAAGCGTTACAACAAACCCGATGAAGGCATATTCCGATTTCCTAGAGTCGTCCTCGATGATAAAGCGCACAGCAGCATCTGCGACTGCAAGCGTGGCAAGCGGCGTAACGAGCGAAATGACCGTTAACGACATGTCCGTGATGCCATACTCGCCTGCACTCATATAGTATGTGTAGAGTGGGACGAGCAGGAATGTCATCAATCTGGTCGCAACGGCATTCGCTGCAAACAACGCAGTATTGACTGCAAGGTTCTTATACCCGCTCATGCTGATCTATCTCGCATGGTTAAATCTCAAGAGAGAGCCGTCTCGTGATTGCCATCGGGGCTTTTCAGTAGATAGTCATCCAGCGCTCGAAAATGACGAAGGGCTTCCTTTGCGAAAGTGCTGACGCAAAGAGGTTCAGATTCAAGAATCCTTTCGCATGGCGTCATGTCAGCAGGATCTATGCTGGCGATATCCAATACGTTTCCCCTATCAAATCCTATATCCGCCATAACATAAGCGGCTTTCTTGCTGTACGGAACTGATAAAACCTTGGCACCAGAAGCAAGACCCAGCACCATGGCGTGGAATCTTGTCGCTACAACAACTTCGCTTTTAGAGATCTCATCAAGGACGGGCGCGGCATCTCCTCGGTATAGCAGTACTTCGATGCTCGAGCCAAGCTGATTCACTTTCTCCGCAACACGCTCTACAGCATTTTCATCGCCTTCCGCCTTGCAGAAAGAACTTACTACAACTCTATATCCATTTTTCGCGAACCAATGCGAAGCATTGGCTATCCAGGTCTCGTACGCGCTGGCGTAGCTTGCTAGCGATTCGGTCTGCCCCTTTGTCTTCAGGTCGATTACAGATAGCAAAGCCTGCTTCTGCTTGGGCCCGTCAAGGAAAGGAGTCGCAAAAAGAATATCCGGAGCAAATCTTACGTTTTTCAAATCAGAGAAGAGGCCCGATGATTTTTGGTCTCGGAAGCAAACGTCATTGCATCTCGAAAAGATATCGTGAAAACCTTTAAGGAACCTATTCGATCGGTAAGGCCCGAAATTTGCGCCAAGTATGAAAGTATTCATGCTAGCCCCGTATAGCCTAGCCCTGTCCTTAACCGCGCAAACGCTGGAGATCAAGCCTCTTATGGTCGATGCACTTGGTTGGATAAATATGGAGCCGCCGATTACGACGAGGCACTTTTGCTTTGAAAGAACAGTTTCTCTTTCACGCAGCAATCGACGCGCACGAGCAAATCTGCCGATCGCTCCTAATCTCCTGCAATCGCTTGTCCCCAGCTCGATCACCTTTAAATTATCATATTGCATCTCGAGAATGCGCTCTTCTCGAGATGCAAGCATGATGAATTGAGTGTTCGGATAGCGCTTAAGTAACGCATGGAGGAGCAAATCGTCACCAAGATTTGTCGCAGAGTAAAAGTCGACAAGGATACTGTTATTCGAAGTGGTTTGCATAACGCTGCCTTTCATAACGCCGCCAATCATCCGACAGTCTCTCTTTATGGCGGCCGCGAAGGTAGTTGGTTAACATCCGAAACGTGCGAGTATTCGATATTGACCTCGCCCTAAGTTTCGCCAGCGCTTGATTCTGTTCGATCGATTCTTCTTTAAAAAGCAGCGCTGAACATCGATGCCTCACTCCAAAAAGCTCGATGCGCGAAATATCACGTCCCCTGTCTCTACCCACTATTAACCTGCAATATTTTCTTAAGAGCTCGCGATGCCGCCGATTCGAGGCAAAACAATCTGCAGTGTTCGCTCTTGAGCAGGGCTAGTTCCGCTCTCTTGTCGAGGCGAATCCCCTTCATCGCGCCATGAAGCGCATATCTTTTTTTGAAGAAATCTGACCGCGACAGGGTATTGAGTTTTTCGTAATCCCGCTTTTCTGCTAAATATTTAGCATAATTAAGAATGCTGTTTAGGCTTTTTTTGGCAAGCCCCTGCAAGAGGCCTTCGCAGCCGTATTCGTTTTCCCATTTCTCTGCATATGTATCGGCGACAGTCATGGCATTTACGATATCTTTATAATATGAATTCTGATAGGCGGCATTCGTTGTGCTCTTCGGATTGGGTCTGTAGAAATAGAGGGGATCCTCAATTTCGCAGAACGTTTTTGCCGAATCGTATATTGCCAATGTCTGCAGAAAGTCTTCTGAAAGCATCATGCCCTTGTAGGAAGAGTAATCGGCATTCAGGCAAGCGCACTCGCGCTTCACCGCTTTACGCCACATCGAGTTGTAGTTCCATGTTGTACAGAGAGACCTCAGCATGGAAGCCTTCTTTGGTTCAGCGTAGTTCGGTTCGTCTCTGGCTTGGCAAAGCAGGAGATCTCTTTCATTTGTAGTGTATGCCCACAGCACGATATCCGCCCCTGTCTGTCGCATGGCGAAGGCTATCGCATCGAAGGCACCGGGCAAAAAGGCGTCGTCGGCATCCGCGGACATGATATAACGGCCTTTCGATACGGCAAATCCTTCTACACGGGCAATAAGCGGACCTTGATTCTCTTTGTGCACAACCTTTACCATCGATGGATGCTTGGCGGCATAAGCGTCGCAAATCGCCCCACTCGAATCCGTCGACCCATCGTCGACAAGAACGACCTCGATGTCCTCTCGTCCTTGGGCGAGAATCGAGTTGACGCATTGATCGATATGTAGTTGAGCATTGTAAACAGGAACGACTACGGAAAAGGTCGGATTCGTCTTCGATGATAAAGCTTCATTCAAGCAGGAAACGTCAGAACTGCGCATCATTGCCTCCGTTAAAAACCAATTGCGGAGTTGACGAGGTAGGGGATAGTCTCCGCCGCGCCAGAAATCGCATACGTATACAACCAGTATGCTGCGCAGTAAACGATCAAAAATGCCGCCAAACCGAGCTTTCCTACTCCGCTCTTCGCGTTCGCTAAGACAATCGGAACGTAGAGTATGGCCACACTTGCGAAGTAATATCCTATCCTTCCGCTTTGCACGTTAGCGGATGCAAGCTGCGAGAGCACCACATCAAAGCAAAGCATTCCAATGAAGAGCGAAACCAGCCTGCTCTCACCCCCGTTCTTCCAATAGTAGATAAGCAGGGCAAGCAAAGGAAGGCGCAACACAATCTGCATAGGGAGCACATGGACGTCTCCCAAATATCCGGCATATCTTCCGAAGCCGATTGCTATAAGTAGATTGCTCGCTATAGGGATAGCGAAAAACGTTAAGATGGCGACAAGTCCCACGATGACGGTTCTCTTGATCGGGTCATTGCCGTTGGAGAGATAGACGCTCAAGGCGAGAATGCCAAAGCCAAGCAGAGCCGATGCGTGAAACAGGGTTGCCATTGCTACAAAAACAGCGTACTTCAATCGCCTGCCCTCGAAAAGATAGTGCAGTGCAAACAAAAGGATGGCGATAGCTATCCATTGCCTCATCAGGTTGAGCGTAGAATTGAAGTACATGAAGTAATAGACCGCCATGCCTAACCAAAGAGGAATGTCATGACGTACTTTGAGCAACCCAAGATAAATCGGAACGATCGTCGCTGCCTGTATGACGAATAGCAGGGCAGGCAGCGAGTGCGTAACACTCGAAACTATCCAGACGAGAAACGAAAAACCTATCTCATAGTCGGAGGGATGAATATACCTCCAAACGCCCCACCATTGCGACGCTTGGTAATCCGCGAAAGACACGCTTCCGTTCGCCAAGTCAAAAAGGGGCTGAACGTAAACCTGCACGTCCGTGCCTATCATGGGAGATCTCATGCCAGCTAGACAACAAGGAATGAGCAAGGAGACGACGGACCAGGACACGAAGCCGACACCTTTCCTATTCCACTTTTGAATGACTGCAATGATGGATAGCGATGCGGCGAACGAGAAGAGATAGGGGGCCATATCAGCGTTCTCTCTGCTTGTCGCGAACGTTCGTGATTTTTGTTTGCGTCATCAATTGATAGCTCCTCTTCATTGGCGCCGTTTTTCGGGAAGCACGCTATCGCGATTTCGGTTGTCTTTTCAGACGGTAAGCTTGCAATAGAGCCTGGTGCAAGAACAAGCGCTCGGATTGCTTTGGGGCTACCGAACGAGCATTCTTCTATTGCTCAATGCGCGTTCCAAGCACTTTCGCAGGCACGCCTCCCGCTATCGAATAAGGAGGTAGATTTTTGGTGACGACAGTTCCTGCTGCCAAAATGCAACCATCGCCCACATTTACGCCCGGCATAATCATTACTCGCCGGCCAATCCAGACATCATTGCCAATCGTGATCGGCTTAGGCAATGTTCTTCCTTGTTGATTCATCGGAATATCGATACGACCTGTTTCGTGATTGCTCGTGTAGAAAACGCATTCAGGAGCCATCATGACATCGTTACCAATGTATATCTCTCCATGCAGCTCGCAATCGACGCCGATACCTGAGCGATCGCCGATAACGATAAGCGATCCGAACGTAGCGCCTCGCTCAATGTTCACGTCCTCGCCAACCGAAGCGCATATTCTGCGGGCAAAGAAGCCTCGCA
The DNA here is from genome assembly GCF_000024265.1 of Eggerthella lenta DSM 2243. Taxonomy (NCBI): domain Bacteria; kingdom Bacillati; phylum Actinomycetota; class Coriobacteriia; order Eggerthellales; family Eggerthellaceae; genus Eggerthella; species Eggerthella lenta. The sequence goes on from NC_013204.1 coordinate 2,860,409, forward strand.
TCCTTCGAGAAAACTTCGAATACGTACTTTGCGGCAGCAGCTTCGCCGATGCTGCATACGCAATTCTCCACATGATCCGACTTCGACCACCCATGCGATCACCTCCCGAACGAAGATTTGGCTGCTTGTGCATCAAGCAAAACGCTCGCGATGTCTTGCTCTGCGGATGAAGTTCTGCGTCTTGGTCGGAGTCGCACAATCAGAACCGTACGCCTCTTCACGGTACCGCCCCATCTTCTTTGGCACCGGGTATCGTCTGCTCTCTAATGCTGTTCCCTTCACCAGAAGCAACCATGATGAGGGGCTTGCGTGATCCGCATCATGCACATGCACCAATCCCAAACCGTCCGTTTCGAATCTCTTATGAATCGCCCCCGGACTCTCTTAGCCACGCAACTCCATGAAAAGAATCAGCCTGTCTGGTCGGCGTCATGTAGTCATTGCCGTACATTGCCTTAAGATAGGAGTCGGAATTCCCGGGAACGGGGAAAGACCGTGATTCGAAGGCTTCCAACCTGCATGGAAACACCCAGTTTCTCGGTATGATGTAATCCGCATCGTACGGACAAGCTAAAAAATCGCCGTCGCTTCGAGATCCTAATTGGACCAGTTTCTCAACGAGCTCATGGCATCTTTGCGGACCGACGCCATGGAACATGATTCGGGTGACGAGGCCTGCGAACTTCGACACCTTGCCCAACGGGGCAGATCCATCCCTTACGTAGGCGCTGCAATACGCCTTGTTCGCGAAGTTCGCCAGCTTGAGCCTCGCTCTCGTAGGCCAACCGCTTCGCGCGAAAGCGTCAACAGGGAAGAAATCGATGAAAACTCCCATGTCTCTTACCGGCAGGTTCTTTGGTTCGACGAGGGAAGTGCGGCAATCGACCATCTTGGCGTACGGATGCCGGTAATCAGGAGGATTGAAGGGGCGTAGAACGCGATATCTGTCGTTTGTGTTTTGCTCAATGGCGCTGAAGAGTCTCTCGCAATCCTCCCTTTTTATGGCGACGTCGATGTCGTCGTCCCAGGGAATGAAGCCGCCATGCCGAACCGCTCCAAGCGCGCTTCCGTAGAACAGGCAGTACTCGATACCCTCCTCCACGCAAACGCTATCAAGAAACTCAAGCATGGAGAACTCGATGGCTTGGATCTCTTGAAGGGACAGCTTTGCTGTCTCATCCATGAAGCACCTCTTTGTACAAACCAAGCAACGCGTCGACTGAGTTTTCGACCGAGTAGCCCTTTTTTACGGTTTCGAATCCCTGTATTGCGAGCCTCTTGCGCAACACAGGGTCCTGCACGAGCAAAGCCAGGCATGTGCGGAGCGATTCGGGATCCCCCGGTTCGCAAAGCATCCCGTTTCGTCCGTGGTGTATGACTTCTGGGACGGATCCGCAATCGGAAGCGACCGAAGCGACGCCGGCTCCCATGGCTTCGAGAAGGGATATGGGAAGAACCTCTCGCTTTGAAGGAAGGGCAAACACGTCGGCCTCGACCAGCAGATCCCTCTTCTTTTCCGAATCCACCCATCCCACGAAGCTGCAATTTACGCCTTCCCGTCGAGCCAGAAGCTGGTATCTCTGAGTCTCCTCGTCGCTTCCCGATCCGGCCAGCACGAGTTCGATTACGGCGCCGTTTCGAACGAGGGCTCCCGTGGCTTCTATCAGCGTACCGACGCCCTTTTCCTCCTCCAGCCTGCCTAAGAACAAGATGTTGCAGCAGGATCTTTCATCGTGATCGGGCTTTGCGCTCGGATCGCCCAATGGAACGCCGTTCGGGATCACGTGGACGATCGAGCGTTTGATGTCCAGCTCGTCGCAGATCAGGTCCTTCCACTTCGAGGAAAGGACGATCAGAGCATCCGCGAGCGACAGGAACTTCTTAATCTCGTTTTTCGATCCCGAATCGCCTTCAAGGATTGCCCGCTCCATTGCGCTCGAATGGGAATGAAGAATCACTTTCTTACCCATGTTCTTAGCACGTCGGACGAATAGAGCTTTGCGGGTCATGCTTACGCCGTACGAAAAATGAATATGAACCAGATCGCAGTCCTTCGCCTCTCTGGAGAACACAAACAGGGTGCTCAGTCCGCAGGCCAACTTGCGTGCTTTGCATCCCTCCTCGGTCGTCGCGAGATAGCGAACATTGCACCTTCTGTCCAGGCCTCCGTTTAAAAGCGTGGAAGCGCACGATGCCATACCCCCATGCGATTCTAGACTGGGGCCGAGCATAACGACGGAGGGCCTGCCGACACTCAATTGGCACCCTTCTCGCCCAAAACATCGGCTATGCGCTCGCTGGCATGCCCATCCCCGTAAGGGTTCGAGGCCCGCGACATCGTTTCGTAGGCCTCGTCTGACTCAAGTAGCTCGGTAAACGCCCGATATATCCGCTCCTCATCGGTTCCGACGAGTCGAAGCGTCCCGCATGCGACCCCCTCGGGCCGTTCGGTCGTGTCACGCATGACGAGCACGGGCTTGCCAAGGCTTGGCGCCTCTTCCTGGATCCCGCCCGAATCGGTGAGAACAAGGTGGCTTGCCGCCATGAAATTGTGAAAATCGATGACTTCCAAGGGCTCGACGATGCGCAGACGATCGAAGCCGTCTAGCTCGGCATGCGCGGCTCTTCGCACCTCGGGGTTCATATGGATAGGATAGACTGCCTTCACGTCAGGATGCTCTTCCATGACGCGCCTAACGGCTCGGAACATTCGAACCATGGGCTCACCCAGGCTCTCGCGTCTATGCGCAGTGAGGAGGACGAGACGGGATCCTTGCGCCCAGTCGAGGTGCTCATTATGATAGCCCTCGCGCACTGTTGTTCGGAGTGCATCGATGCCGGTGTTGCCCGTCACGAAAATCCTTCCTACGGGTTTACCTTCGTCGAGCAAGTTGCGCTTCGATCTCTCAGTTGGGGCGAAGTAGTATTCGGCAAGGACGTCAACCGCCTGGCGGTTGAACTCCTCGGGCCAGGGAGAGTATAGGTTCCGCGTTCGGAGTCCTGCCTCGACGTGACCGACGGGGATGCGGAGGTAGAAGCACGCGAGCGCCGCAGCAAACGAGGTGGTTGTGTCGCCATGGACGAGCGCCACGTCTGGAAGCTCCCGCTCGAGAACCGACTTGATGCCGAGCATCACGCCGCACGTTACGCCAAAGAGCGTCTGGCCCGGCTTCATCACCGCGAGATCGTAGTCGGGAACAATTCCGAATGTGCGCAGCACCTGATCGAGCATTTCACGATGCTGTCCCGTGACGCACACGGAAACATCGAAGTCGGACGGTCTCGACTTTAGTTCCTTAACTAGGGGGCACATCTTGATGGCTTCTGGGCGCGTCCCGAAGATGAGCAGAACCTTCTTCATTTTCCGCTCCTCTCCTTCGATCGAATCTCCCTGCTCACAAGCCTCATGAATCGAGCGTTTCCCATGACGTACCTTCTCATCAGCCTCTTTGGCTCCTTCATCATCCTAAATAACCATTCGAGGCCCATCCTCTGCATCCAAAGAGGAGCTCTGGGGATTGATCCTGAAATCACGTCGAACGATCCGCCGACGCCGACGTAGACCCCCTTTAGACCCATAAGACGGAAATGCTCGATAACATGCTCTTTCTTCGGCGAGGTGATGCCTACAAATACGATGTTCGGCCTGCTGGATGCCACCTCTTCTCCGACTGCACTAAAATCTTCATCGTCGAAATAGCCGTCCATGATCCCACAGATGTCAAGTCCTGGATAGCTTTCCTCTAACTTCCGGCGGGCGGTCTCCACCGTGTCCCGCGTAGCTCCGAGGAGAAAGATCCGGTATCCTTCGCTCTGGGACAAGCGACACAGCTCGTGCATAAGGTCGATTCCCGCAACCCTCTCCGGGATGTCGATGCCCAGCCTTCTCGCAGCCATGACCATTGAAGCCCCGTCGGCATTTACGATTTCGCACTGCCTAATCATGCGATCCATTGTTTGATCGCTTCGCATCTGCAACAGCTTGTCAGCATTCACTCCTGCCAGATGCGCGAACACTCCCGTCTCCACGAAATCCTTTGTTCTGGATACGGTTTGCTCCATGGTATAAGGGTCTATGGGCGCGCCCATGATCTCGATGCGTGCAGGGTAGCCCATTGTCTAGCATGCCCCTTTCCCGTTGAACATGGCCGCAACAGTCTTCGCGACCACCTTGAGGTCAACCAGGAACGACCTTTCCTCGATGTAGGCGAGGTCCATGTCCACCATCTCCTCGAAACCGGTGTCGCTGCGGCCCCGCACCTGCCAGTAGCCGGTGAGGCCGGGCTTGACCGACAGGCGGCGCATGGCGCGCTCGTCGTACTGGGTGACTTCGGAGGGAAGCGGCGGCCTGGGGCCCACGCAGGAGAGCTGGCCCATGAGGCAGTTCAGGAACTGCGGGAGCTCGTCTATGGAGTGCTTGCGGATAAAGCGGCCTATGCGCGTGACGCGCGGGTCGTCCTTGATCTTGAACAGCGGGCCGTCGGCCTCGTTGAGCTCTGCGAGCTCCGCCAGGCGCTCGTCGGCGTCCTTGTGCATGGAGCGGAACTTGTACATGTCGAAGGCGCGGACCTCGCCGCCCCTCCCGATGCGCCCGACGCGCTTCTGGGAGTAGATGGGGCAGCCTGGGCTCTCAACGCGGATGGCGATGCAGAGGACGATCGAGGGGACCAGCAGCACCGCTATCGCGCACAGCGAGAACGCGATGTCGAACGCCCTCTTCACGAAGCGGTAGCCCAACCGTCCTTCCGCCGGCGCAGGGACGGGCACGGGGCCCTCGGCCTCCGACACCAGCTCGGGCGCCAGGAACGCCACGTCGGAGGCGGCCATCGGCTCGGAGCCGTATGCGGTTCCCGCCGGCGCCGCGCGGGATCCTTCGACTCGCTTCGCTCGCTCGGGATGACAACCCGAGGAGTCGCTCCGCTCAGGACGGCATTCCCCGACCCTTGCGCTCGACTTTACATAACCGCGCTTATCAGACATTGGGGGCGTGGAAATCTCCTCTTGCTCCCCCGCCGTTGCGAAGTCGTCTACCAGCGCGACGGCTCCGTCGGCGGTTACGTCTATTGATTTGTCAGGGTTTCTTTCGAACAATCTCTAATCCGACTTTGACGGTTTTCACACGACCAAGAATCTCTATCTCCAGATACGCCAGGCGCTTGTGGCGATCGAGCTTCTTGATGAGACCCGTCTGGTTCATCAGCGGGCCGTTGAGGATCACGATCTCGTCCCCTTCCATCACGCCGCTCGAGAACTCGACCACGCGGTGGTCAGGCTTGGTGAACGCGTTGATGAAGGCGACTTCTTGATCGTCGAGAGGAGTGAACACATCGTTGTTGCCGAGGAGCCTAGTGAACTTGGGGACGCTTCGCAACGCCTCACGCAGCTTTCCAGGCTGGTCTGTTATTACGAAAATATAACCAGGTAGCAGCACTTCTGAACGCATTTTCCATACGCCCTGGATGCGCTTTTTGACTTCGTACTGGGGGATGAAGGATTCTTGGATCAGCTCTTCGTCGACAAGCTTGTTGATCAGGTCAAGCACGTGCTTTTCCTGGCCGCCGACCGTTTGCACGACGTACCACAATGCCATCACCTCCCTGGCAAGACGAAATAAAGATACGGCTTCGCCCTAGCCATTCAGGCCAAAACGCAACAACGATATGCATCCTCTTGATCGATCCGGAACGCGCACCCAGCGACGATCCCGCTTTCCTCAAGATATGTATGCTGCCGTGTTTTTCACACATCGCCCTGTCGTATCCAGAGCTTGCAGCGGTGCAGTTTCCTGCCGTTAGATCACAGGTCGAACCTGTGGCCTAACGGCAGGAAGCCGTCAAACCGAACCTACAGACGCGCATGCGCTCCTCGCGTTCGGTACGTCCGCTTCGCTTCGGCGAAGTAGCCGTAGTGCTCCACCCGATGCGCATCGCTTGCGATGTACGCGTACAGGTTCTCGTCGAACAGGCGCTTGGCGGGCTTGCGCTCGGCTCCCATGCGACCGCCGGCAATGAAATCGGCCGACGCTTGCAGCTTGCAACCCATCTTCACCAGACCGCGCGCCACCTCGACATCCTCCTGGATGGCGCGATAGCGCTCGGGATGAGCGATGATCACTTGGTAGCCCATCCCCTGCAGTTCGAAGATGGTCCGTTCGTATATCTCGAAGTCGGGCTTGCCCGCCCTCGTAGACAGCTCCAATAAAAACTCGTTCGTGCCGTCGAAGTGCAGATGCTCGGCCCATTCCATGCCCAATTGCATAAGCTTGGAATGGTTCACCTCGAAGCCCATCGTCAGCGGGAACCCGTCAGCGTGCGCCACGAGCAACTCGTAAGCATCCCACATCGCGTCGTAGTCGAAGTAGGGATCGCGCACATGCGGGGTACACACGATAGACGTGATTCCCGCAGCCTTGGCAGCCTCCAGCATGGCCAGAGACTCGTCCAGGTTGCGCGCACCGTCGTCGACGCCGGGAAGGATATGGCAATGCAAATCCCTCATCAGGCCCTACGCCCTCTTCCTGCCACGGGATCCTTAGCGAATCCGCCGCGACCGCCTGCAGGAACGGGGCTGCCCTGCGCACCGCGGGGCGCACGACGCCCGGCCGTGGGAACCGGCGTGCGCGTCTCGGCCTGCAGCGCGGCAACATCGCCGTCGTCCTTCAACCGTCCGCCGTCCTTGGTATAGTACGCGTAATAGTATTCGGAACCGGTGCCTTCGCAGAACGTGGCGCAGATGCCGAGGATGTTGGCATCTGCCTTCTTCAGCTGCTCGCACGCGTCCACCAGCTCGGAACGCTTCGTCGAGCCGGGCTTGACCACCAACACCGTGCCGTCCACCAACGTGGACAGGATGGCGGCATCGACGAAGGTGCCGACCGGCGGCATGTCGTAAATCACATAATCGTAGCTGTCCTCCAGCGTGGCAACCAGCTTCTGGTACCGCTTGGATGAGATGATGTCGGCCGGGTTGGGTATGTTCGGCTCGACGTCGAGGAAGAACAGGTTGGGAGTCTGCGTCGGCGTGACGGCCGTCTTGAGCGGTGCCGCATCGGTGAGGACGGCGTACACGCCCGCCGCAGGACGCACGTTCAGCAGGCTGGCAAGCGTGCGACGCCGCATGTCGGCCTCCACGAGCAGCACCGTCTTGCCCGACGTGGCAATAGCGCGAGCCAGCTCCACGGAGCACGTGGACTTGCCCTCGTTCGGCACCGAACTCGTCATGACGATGGAGCGGATGGGGTTGTCGGGCGACATGAAGCGGATGTTCGCAAAAAGCGTCTTCGCCGCGTTCTGCACCTCGAGCATGTTGGACGCCTGCTTCTTTTTCTTAGCCATGGCCTATACCCTCCTAACCCTTGATCGTGGGGATACGGCCGATGACCGGAATGCCCAGCAGTTCTTCAGCTTCTTCAGGGTTGCGCACCCGCGTGTTCAACATATCCAGCACCACCACGATGGCCACTGCCAGGAAGATGCCCGCGAGAAACGCGACCGCCGTGTACATGGCGCGCGGCGGGCCCGAGGGATCCGTGGGAACCTCGGCCGCGTCGACCACGTTGACGCTCTCGACGCCCATGACGCTTTGCGCGGTGGTGGACAGAACGGTGGATATCTCATTGGCGACGATGGCAGCCGCATCGGGCTTGCCCGCCGTCACCGAGATGCTGATGACGCGCGTGGTGGTGCCCGCTTCGACGGAAATCTTGTATCCGCTGAGCGAAGACATGCCAAGAGCCTCGGCCGTGCGCTTCTGCACGGTCTCCGACTTCGCCAAAGTCGCTATGTCGTTCGCCATGAGCTGGCTGGCGGTGAGGTCGTTGTACGCGGTGGTGCTCGAAGAGCTCGCGTCGTCCTTCGCAGTCAGCACGTACACGGACACCGTGGCCGTGTACTGGTTCTGCATGAGACCCCAACTGAAGCCTGCCGTCGCGATCGCGAGCACGACGGGCAGCACCACCACCAGGGCCAGGTGCTTGCGCAGCAGTTTGAATAGTTCGAGCAGTGTCATTCGTTCGTCTTTCTCTTCAGCGTCGTACGTACGCTGCTTGCTTACTTGCCGTTAACGGTGGTCTCGGCAGCTTCGGGATTCTCGCCGGCGTCGACCGCCTTCATCAGTGTAGCCCAACCCTCGGGATCCTCGTAGCACAGCCACAGGCCGCCGTATTCCTCCATGAAGTCGCCCTTGTACGGACCGGTGCACGTGTAGATGGTGGGGTTGCCCGCCTGTGCGAAATCGGTCGCAAGCGAGATCATCGTCTGCAAGTCGATGCTCGTAGACACGCACTGGGAGAGGTTTTGGATCAGGCCGGGGATCTCGACCGGAGGAGCTTGCAGCACGTTCTTCATGAGCGCCATGGCCATCGCACGCACGTTCGACTGGCGAATGGCCTCCTGGTCGTCGCCATAGGCGGTGCGCATGCGGGCAAGCGCCACGCACTGCTCGCCGTTGAGCAGCTGGTTGCCGGCCTCGATATGGACGGGCGCCTGATCCTGCGTGTACACCTGGTAGTCGATGGTGTAGGGCACGTCCACGTAGATGCCGCCGATCGAATCCACGAACTCGGCCAACCCGGCGAACTCGATTTCCACGTAGTCGGAGATCTTCACGCCGGTGAGGTCCTGCACCGCCGTAACGGCGCCAGCCGCCCCGTTCACGGCGAACATCTGGTTGATCTTCTCGACCTTGCCGTTGTACTCGTACGGCGTGTCGCGCGGAACCGACACCATGGTGATGACGTGGCCCACCGGATCGATGCGCACGAGCACGAGGGCGTCGGAGCGCTCCCCGTACGTCTCCCAGTTGTCCGAGCCCACCAGCAGCACGTAGAACGGCTCCATCTGGGAATCGGAGGGGGCGAGAACGCTGCTCAACTCGCTTTGCTCCTGAGCGTCGAGCGCCATGTTGCTTGCGAGGCTGCTCGTGTACCAAGCGCCGTACGCGGCGACGCCGCCCACGAGCACCACGACGACGGCGAGCGCGATAAGCGCCGCCCGCTTCAGCTTGGTGTGCTTCTTGCGCTTCTTGCGCACGCGCACGATCTCGTCAGCTTGCGAAGCGTAGCCGTAGTTCGCCGGTCGCTGGTTTGGATACGGCGTCTGCCCCGTCGGGCGCGAAGCGTACCCACCGCCCTGCGGATAAGGCCGGCTGCCATGGGGAGCCTGACCGAAACCGTCCGCAGGAGGTTGCCCATAGGCGTGAGAACCTCCGCGCGAAGCGGAGGCACCATGGCGACCCGAAGCCGTCTGTCTGTTGTTGTCGTCGAATCCCATAGGGAAAATGCGTTTCCTAACCGTCCGTCTCGCTCGTCGCGAATCTCTTCAACACTCAATTGAGCCGGAGCGCTCGTCTGTTCCGTCCTCATGATAATAGCACGGTTTCAGTTTAGCAACAGAAAAATCGGTCTTCGGTGAAGCCCCCCCCCCCCCCGAGTTTTTTCGTTTTCCCACGTCAACGGCAAAGTAAAGCAGTGTAAATTCTAAGTGGGAAGCTCCTTGGACATCAGATGAACATAAGGGGCTGCAGACGTTTGAAAGCCTACCGATCACGTTAAAAAACAGTCCGTTTTGATGGATTTCGGTACATATTCTCAGTCAATTTTTACATTTTCCTTTACTTTCCTCACCGACGGCTGGCATAATGGTCAGTCGCTTTACACGAAATTCTTTCCTGTTTCTTTTCGCGCAATGCCAACGAATCAGAAAGCGGCTCGAGTCAAGCGCAATGCACGCCGCAGGAGCGGGTGCGACCGAAAAGCGCGCATCGAGCGCGCACGAAGAGAAACGGAAACGAATAATGCAGAATTTCGCCGACCTCGGCTTGTCCGAGGCTGCCCTTGCCGCCGTCGAGCGCCTGGGCTACGAGAACCCCACCCCTGTGCAGCTGCAGGCCATCCCGTTGGTCCTGGAAGGCCGCGACCTCATCGCCGCCGCCAGCACCGGCACGGGTAAGACCGCCGCGTTCCTGCTGCCCATCCTGAGCACCCTGCCGCGCGGCAAGAGGGGCAAGCGCGCGCCCCGCGTGCTGGTGGTCAGCCCCACCCGTGAGCTGGCGCAGCAGATCTCGCAGACGTGCATGCAGATCACCCGCAAGACGGGGCACTACGTGACCACCGTGTTCGGCGGTACGCCCTACGGCCCCCAGATCAACGAGATCCGACGTGGCACCGACGTGCTCATCGCCACGCCCGGCCGCCTGAACGACCTCATGAACAAAGGCGTCGTTGACCTCGGCGGCATCAAGTCCCTCGTGCTGGACGAAGCGGACCGCATGCTTGACATGGGCTTCCTGCCCGCCGTCACCACCATCGTAGACGCCACCCCCGCCGATCGCCAGACGCTGCTCTTCTCGGCCACCATCGACCACTCCATCCAGAAGAACCTGGGCTCGCTGCTGAACGACCCGGCCGTCGTGGAAATCGCCCGCAACGGCGAGACCGCCCAGACGGTCGAGCAGTTCATGATGCCCATCGCCAATTTCAAGAAGCCCGAGCTTCTGCAGGCGCTGCTGGAGGAGAAGGGCTCCGACCGCGTGATCGTGTTCGCGCGCACGAAGAACCGCACCGAGGATTGCGCCGAGGCACTGTGCGACGCAGGCTACCGTGCCGAGTCCATCCACTCGGACAAGTCGCAGGGCCAGCGCAAGCGCGCCCTCGACAACTTCCGTCGCGGCCGCACGTCAATCCTCGTGGCGACCGACGTGCTGGCGCGCGGCATCGACGTGCCCGACGTGGATCACGTCATCAACTTCGACCTGCCCGACATGCCCGAGGACTACGTGCACCGCATCGGCCGCACGGGTCGCGCCGGAGAGCAGGGCTTCGCGGTCTCGTTCGTCACGCGCGAGTCGCGCCGCACGATGAGCGACATCGAGAAGCTCATCGGCAAGAACGTGCCCCTCATGGAGCTCGAGACCTACGAGCTGGACATGACCGTGCTGGAAAAGGGCAAGAAGGGCGCTCCGAAAAAGGGCGGCTACAAGGGCAACAAAGGCTCCGGACGCCCCGCGGGCGCCAAGCGCTCCGACAAGCGCGGCGGCGAGAAGCGCGACTTCGAGCGCCGTTCGGACAGCCGCGCCGAGGGCCGCTCGGACAACCGCCCCGGGCGCGGCAAGCGCGCCGAGGGCAAGCGATCCTTCGACGGCGCCGCCAAGCCCGACGGCCCGCGCAGCAACAACATGGATCACGCGAAGCGCCGCCTCGAAATGAACGAGAAGAAGCGCGAGAAGTCCGCTCCGAACGCGAAGGGCGCCGCCAAGCAGAACGGCTCCAAGAAGAAGGCGGGCGTCGGCGGCTACAACTACAGCAGGTTCGCGAACAACTAAGGCGCACTCGGGGCGAGCTGATCCGACTTCGTATCTCCCATATATATAGGTAAGCGCCGCGCATCGTTTCAAGATGCGCGGTGCTTCTTCGTTTCCGAAAGGGAACCTCTTCCTAGACGATGCGCTCAGGATGCGCGTACACGTTGAAGACGTCGCGCTTGGCGAATCCGACTAGCGTGACGCCCCAACGCTGGGCCAGACGCATCGACAAGCTTGTGGGCGCACCGGGAGACGCAACAACAGGGCAGCCGAGACGAATCACCTTCACGATGATCTCGCGCGGCACCCGGCCGCTGAATAGGAGCATCTTATCCGACGCATCCACCCCGTTCAAGAAGCACCAGCCGACCAGCTTGTCCAAAGCACTGTGGCGCCCGATATCCTCGAACCATGCAACCACCCCGCACTGGTCGACCAGAACCGCGCTGTGCACGCCGCCCGTGCGCCGAAACAGCAGCGAGCGGTCCTCCAGAAGAGCCATGCGCTCGACCACCTGAGCCGCTTGCAGCGTGAGATCGGACTCCACCGGCAAGAACCCTTCCGCATCGCACGAGGGATCTCCGCCGTCACCACGCTCGAACACTCCGGAAATCACCACCCCGCCGTCGCGCAGCGTTTCGACGTGTCGGCGACGTCGACGCGAAGCCCCGGCAACATCGACACGCACCGACACCGCACCCGAATCCAGATCGACGTCTATAGCGCTCACCTGCTCAGGATCCGTGACAACACCCGCCAAGAACAAGTTGCCTGCGACCAGCTCGCGCACATCCCAAGGCGAACATGTCGTGTCGCACTGCCGTGCGCCGTTCACGAACACGGTCAACTCCGCCTCCTGGATGACCGAATCGTCCCGCTTCGAAAAGCGCGCGTCTTCGTACCGCACGATAGGCATATGCGTGCATGCCGAAACCTTGGACTCCGTATCGACAAGGGCAAACGAACGGCTGCGGATCATGGAGCACCTCTTTTCAACCGATCGCATTCGCAACTCCGAGCGGGCGGCGACCCGAAAAGGCCGCCGCCCGGAGAGGGAGGGAAGGCGAGATCAGGCATTCACCTTGTTGGGAAGGTACCAAACCGAAGGATTCGCCCCTTCGTCGGGAAGCAGCTGGAAGCCGGCGGCGGATTCGGCCTGCTTTTTCAGCGTTTCCAAGTCGCCGAACACGCGCGCGCCAGCCGGACATGCAGCCACGCACGCCTGAGGCTCGTTGCCGCCTGCATCGATACGATCGACGCAGAAGGTGCACTTGTCAACGCGCCCCTGCGGCATGGCGGTATACATGACGGCTTCGTACTCGTTAAGTTCGGTCCCGAAATAGCCGTCCTCGTTCTCGCGGTAATAGCGCGCGCCGTAGGGGCAAGCCATGATGCAGGATTTGCAGCCGATGCACTTCTCCTTGTCCACCACCACGATGCCGTCTTCGCGTTTGTAAGTAGCGCCCTCGGTCGGACACGCCTCGACGCAAGGCGGATTCTCGCAATGCATGCACAGCATGGGGACGATATGCATCGTTGCGTCTGGATACTCGCCCTCAAACTCTCGCTTGACATGGGAGCGCGTTATACCCGGAGGGGTTCCATGCGCCTCCTTACACGCTACGGCGCATGCGTGGCATCCCACGCATTTCTTCAGATCGATCAGCATTCCGTAAGCCATGGTTCACTCCTCCCTTTATGCGATCTTCTCAAGCTTGACGCGAATGCACTGGTCGAACGCCGAGCACACATGATCCATGCGGTCAGGGGTCTGACCGGGAACCAGATGCACAACGGGAACGCCCTTGTCCTTCGCAATGGGCATATAGGCCGACTTCGAACCCCAGTGCCCGCCGATGACGGCCACGCATTCGGAATGCACGCCCTCGGACGTAGCCAGCACGCCCTCCACCGATACGCCGTCGACCGTGACAAGCCTCACCTTATCACCGCTGGCGAACCCTTTCGCCCGAGCCGTAGCGGCGTTGATCTCAATGGTGTAGCCGTAAGGGTTCTCTTCATTGATCTCGTTGATCCAGGGGTTCTCCATGAGCCACGAGTCGGTGTTGATCGCATCGGTGTAATACACGGGGAGGATGTCGAAGCCAGGATCGGTCACCTCATACCCGCAGCCGGGCTTCCAATCGGGAAGAGCCTGGTAGTCGTCGACCTCCCACGGAATGCCCAGCTCGGCGACCTTGGCCTCCACCTTGCTCTTCGCCTCCAACAGGAAGTCGAAGTACAGCGGCACGCGGCCAGGTTCACCGTTTGCCCAGATGTACACTTCGTCAACGGTGCGAGGATGATCGTACACAGCATGCTCTTTCAGCCATGCGAAGTCGTGCTCTTCGTCGATGTTGGATTTTAAGATGGAATCGGCGAAAGCCTCTACGTCGAGCTTCTGGTCCATGGGTACCGAATACTCGTCCTTCACGCGGAACATGCCGTTAAGCGTGGCGATGAATTCGGCGTTCTTTCCGGCGCGACTTGCCAATTCTGCGAACAGCTGCCAGCTGGAAGGCGCGCCGTCCTTCGGCTCGACGACCTTCTGCCACACGGGAACGGTCCACGGATTTTCCAAACCGCCGATGACACGATGGTTGCCTGCTGCATGCGGCAGCGGCTCGGTGCGCTCCAGATAGCAGCATTCGGGCAAGATCACATCGTAGAAATAGGACGACTCGTTCAGAAACATATCGATGCCTACAACGTACTCGTAATTCTTGAAGATTTCAGCCTGTTCGTCGTAGTTGCCCCACCATTTGATGGGATTGCATGCATAGCAGAGAGCGACCTCGGCGGCCTGCGTGCGATACAGGTCGGGATGAGCCTGGGCAATGTGCTCGAAGTGGTTGTCGTCGGACATGGGCTGGAGTTCCATCATGCCCATGGTCGTAGGCGTGTAATCGCCTTCGTACACCTTTTTATAGTAAGAGTTCGGGAATGCAAGCAGCAGACCGGCGCAGTCGATGAGCCCCTCGGGCTCCCATAAACCGGGGCGCCACGACATGGTCGGGTTGTCGTCGGCCCAGCCGTTGCAGATGGGATCGAAACCGCAGAAGCCGCCGACGGAGTTCGTCGAACCGATGAGGTTGTTCAGGCTGAACACGGCCCAGCAGCTATGGAAAGCGTGCTTATGGCGCGTGATGCCGGAAAACGCGTCGACGGCAGCAGGGCGATAAGGCAACGTCACGCCGTCGATCTCGGTGGTCTGGCCGATGCAGGCCGCTTCGCCAAGCTCTTTGGCAACCTGGCGGATAGTGGCCGCGGGAACCGTGGTTATGCTCTCCTGGTACTCGGGCGTGTAGGTCTTCAGATGCTCTTTATACAGGGTGAATCCTGTCGAGCACTGCCTGCCGTCCACCTCGAACGTACCCTCGAGTTGGGGGGCGCTGCACCGATCGTAAGGCTTCGCCTCGCCGTCGGAATCCATGTACAGCGAATGCCCTGTCTTCTCGTCGAAGACGATGCGCTTGGTATCCAGGTCGACCAGAGAAGGGCCGTTGGTACGATTCGCAAGGAACTCGATGTCGATGAGGTTTTCCTCGTGAACGAGCACGTACGCGATGGCAAGCGCCGCAGCGGCATCGGTGCCGGGGCGAATAGGCACCCAGAGATCGGCTTTCTCTCCCGCAGCGCCCATATGCGGATCGAACACCACGTGGCGCAAACCGTTCTTGCGACGCTCAGCGAAAGGCTCGACGGTCATGTTGTATCCATGACGGGTAGCCGTGCCCGCATTGGTGCCGAACTGGACGACGTAGTTGCAGTTGACATAGTCGGGACGCGCATTGCCCGTCCCCGTGAACAGGTATTCTATCTGATGGACCCCGGCTCCGCAGATATCGGAGCAGCTGCCTTCGGCGTTGCCGTAGATCACGCCGAGTGCCGTATGGCGCACCAGAGAGCCGATCTGGCTAGCCACCATGGACATGCCGGTGACGGCGTGCGGGCCGCTGCGCTCGATAGCCGCCTTCATGTGCTCGTCCACCAACCCGTAGGCCTCGTCCCAGCTGATCTCCTCCCAACCCGGATCCTCGTCGAAGCCCTTCTTGGGATTCGTGCGCTTCAGAGGCTTGGTGATGCGGTTGGGATCGTAGAGTTGCATGATGCCCGACGCGCCCTTGCCGCATATATGCCCGCGGCCGATGGAGCTGTCGGGATTGCCCGTCAGTTCTACCACAACGCCGTCGATGACATGCGCTTTAATGGAGCAGTTGTTGAAGCACATGTTGCAGGTAGTGGGGATCCACTCGCCCGCTTTCGGATCGTAGGCCGTTTTCTCGACCCCCGCCGTATGCTCGGACTCCTTTTCGGCGCCTGGCGCGCAACCGACGATACCGCCCGCTAGCCCTACGCCGAGCGCAGTCGCCCCCCCGCCCGCCACAAAACCCCTTCGGCTGATTCCCATGCCGTTCTCGCTCATGGTGCTACCCCCTTCAGCTCGTCTACGAGGGCACCCGCAACTTCAGCGGCTGTCCCCTCCGACACCGCTTAGTGTCTGCTGTCAAGGTACTCTATAGTTCTATGACAGTCAATCACTTTAATTATCCTATCTTGAGCATGAAGAAGAGTGTGCGTAGCCCCGCTGCCTGCGCGCATCGGCCATGGAAATGCTGGACCAAGCGACGGTCCAGGCAGCATACGCGATTCGAAGCTGATGCTTCATGAAACATCTGCGCTAGTTTCGCCCTACTTCAAGAAGCTGTCGATATTGTTGAACGCTTCGCCGAACGCGCTCGGGGCAATGACGAGACCGCCCTTCTCTTTGACGCTCTCATAGATGAGGTTCATCGTGCGAAGTTGGAGCGCCTTGTCGTTGCGATCGTAGACAGCCGCCGCATCGACAAACATCTCGGAGATGTCTTTTTCGATTTCTGCGAGCAAGAGTCGCGCGTTGCGCTCGCGCTCCGCCTGCGCTTCCTTGGACATGGCATCCTGCAGCTCTTTGGGAATAGCGATGTCGCGGATCTCCACCGATACGACCGAGATGCCCCACGAACGCGTCTTTTCGTCGAGGATATCCTTGATCTCACCGTCCAGCTGCTCTCGCCGCGTGGCAACTTCGGCCAGATTGATGCGCCCCACCGCATCACGCAGCGCTGTTTGCGCGGCCCACCAAATGGCCGACGCGTAGTCCTCTACCTCGACGCAGGCGTCTTTGGGATTCCACACCATCCAGAACAGCACGGCATCGATATCGAGCGGCACAAGGTCGGCGGTCAACGCCTCCTCCGCCGTGAACGGCGTGGTGATCATGCGCTGGTCAATGTGCGCAGTAGCATGTTCTACCACGGGAACGACGAAATAAAGCCCAGGGCCAGCAATGCGGTTGAAGTTGCCTAAACGCAGCACCACGACACGCTCCCACTGCGGCGCAATACGAATGCTGAACGCGGCCACCGCGCCAGCCATCACCGCTACGATAACCACCGTCGAGGTAAGCATGCTCCAAAGCGCAGCGAGAATGGCACCCGCAACGATAAGGAATACCGATGCCGCAAAAATGTATACGCTGTTGCGCGAGGTTTTCCGCCCGACGGGCGCAACCATACCTTTCGGCCGAACGGCCGACTCCACGCGCTTTTCTTCGTTTCGCTTCGATTTGCTTCGCATGATGGCTCCCCCGTTGCCCCAACCCCTTGGCCCGCGCCCCTAGGCTCCGCCCCCTAACAGCAATATCTGTTCGCTCACCAGGTCATGGATATCCTCGGATGTCAAACCCTTAGCAAGAGCCTGCTGGACGAAATCGATTGCAAGCGCCTCGACGTCTTGGCCGACAGCCGACAGATCGACATCCTTGAGGTCAGACACATACGTGCCACGTCCGCGCTTCGTGAAGATGTAGCCGTCACGCTCGAGATCCTGATACACTTTGTTGATGGTGTTGTAGTTCACACCCAATTGAACGGAAAGCTCGCGTACGGAAGGGAGGCGCTCGCCACGTTCGTACTTTCCTGAAGTGATGAGGAACACGAGCCGCTTGCGAATCTGAATCCACAGAGGGACGCCGCTTCTTTCGTCCACTTGGAACGAACCCATGGCGTCGAACGCTACTTCTCTTTCGATAGTCTTCTCAATCATAGTGATTGTCATAGTATCACATATCGCAATGACAGACTGGCTACATCCAGAACGATAGCAGACTCATGTCGACGAGACAGAAGCGCTCGGCGGCCACGAGAAGGGAGAACCGCAGGCAGATGCCTCCGAGCAGCGTGCTCGCAGCCCCCACGACGAACAGTGAAGGGTTGGGCGAGCGCAGGCATTCGACATCCACCGATAGCGGCACCACGATCCCCGCCAGCACGACACCCAACCAAAACAGCATTGCAGAATGTCCCGATAGCAACTCAGCAGCCGAATGAGCGGCAGCTTCGTCGCCCATGAGCGAAACGATGATGAACGCCGCAATGGCGATAGCCTCGATCGCAACGAGAACCGCATCGAGCCGAAGCAGACTAGCGAAACCCCCGATCGTTTCATCGCGCGAAAACCTGAAGAAGCCTATGATCGTCAGCACGGCAGCTCCGGTTGCCAACGCCGACGCGACGAACACGATCGGCACAAGCGGTGAGTTGAGAAACGGCACGGCCGGATAGAGCGAGAGAAACACGCCGGCATACAGCACCACGAACAGAGCCAGCAAAGCGGCGAAGACACTGACCACGGTTTCGGCAACGCGCAAACCCGGTCCATCATCCGCGAACCCCATTAAAAACGCCGCGAACGCTGTCGCGCAGAACAACGCAAGTGCCCACGCCCCCGCTGAAAGCAGACTGCCGGACGGGGTAAGGAACAATCGGAAAGCCTGATCGGGAGCCCCTAAATCGAGCGTAAGAAACACCGTTCCGAGCGCGACGAGTACCGGGCCAGCCAGCAAACCCGCATCCGTCACCGCGCTGGCGCCGCGCAGCCACGATCGATTGCTGACGCGCAGTGCAAAGTCCACGAACGAACCGAGCAGAAATGCACCCCCTCCCGCACCCGCAAGAAACAGATACCACGCGATATACGAACTGACCATGACGAGCGCGCTCCCCTCGGCGATCGATGACCCCCTGCGCCCATTGTACGCCATCTGCACGGCAGACCTCAACGAAACGGAAAAGCGACGAAGAGCCGCACGGGTGCCACCTCGTCGCAGTAAAGAACCGGGCCGCAAGATGCGACCCGGTTCTTTACTGCGCGTCCACGTCGATGGGCGCGTTTTCCGCGTCACCCTTGCGGCGCTTGCGATCGCGCCACCAGCGGGACAGGCTATGCACGAGCCACTCCACTACGGGAATGGTGAGAAAGGCCACCCAGGCGGGATGCGGCTGGTTCAGCACGAACGCCATCCAGCAGAACCAGGCCACCACCGCGATGGGATACGCGCCCGACACCAGCGGCGCGAGGCGCTTGCGCCCGATGGCGTGACCCACCATGTAGTACAAGGGAATGGTCAGGAACAGAAACAGCCCCATGGCCCACGCGCCGTTCAAAATGCCCAGCAGCAGGTACACGACGATGACCACGAGCGGATACGGGAACTTCACCCACGACTTCTCGAACTCGCGTAGGTAGTGCTTGCGCACGGGAATAGACCTCCCCACTTCGTCACCGTACTTGGCGCGAGCATCGTCGATGCTGTCGAAGCGCTCGCCCCGCACGGTGTAACCGCACGGCTCGTACCAACGCTCTTCGCGATCCCATCCGTGATGGTACCGTGCATGCGCGTCCTGCCAGCTGTCGAACTGCTCGCCGTTAATGACCACCTTGGCGCCGTCGATGACCACATCATCGTCGCCTGCGCTGTTGCCGGGGCTCTTCACGTGCACGCCGTCCCAACCCACGTGCACTTCCTCGCCCTTCTTGGCGTCTTTCACGTGCACGCCGTCGCGCCACGACACGTGCACGTACTCGTCTCCGTCCTCCACGTGAATCCCGCCGGGACCGATGTGCACCTTGCCCTTCTTGCCGGACGATGCGGCTTCGGTTCCGCCCGACGCATCGGAGGCCGCAGCCGCATCGGCGGGCGCTGGCGGGGGATCTGCAGGGGAAGCCGTCGCAGTCTCCTGCTCGGCCTGGCGCTTAGCGGCGCGATCGGCCGCCTCGAACGTGACGTCGTCGCGGATCTCTTCGTCGACGTACAGCAGATCGTCCAGCGACAGACCGTACAGCTGAGCCAGCGCGATGAGGTTGTCGGTGTCGGGGGACGACTCGGAGCGCTCCCACTTCGACACGGCCTGCCGCGACACGCCCAGACGCGCGGCGAGCGCCTCCTGCGAAAGCCCCGCCTGCTTGCGGCGCTCGGCCAAGCGTTGCGCGATCTCTACGTTCATGGTGTGCTGCCTTTCTCGTTTCGTCCATAGTAGCGTACCGAAAAGACTACGGTTGCGAGGAAGCGAGCGCGACCTATTTCAGTTGGAATTTTCCGCAATTATTGGTTGCGGAACGTTTGAACTGGGAAAAGAGAAGCTCCCCGGCGCTACAGCCTGCGCTTGCTGATGTCGAAGACCACCCATACCGACAGCACGGCAGCCCCCAGGTAGCCGAAGAACGCGAGCACCGGCACGCCCAGCAGACGCGGCTCCATCGACGACAGCGACAGCATGCTCGATCCGATGAACAGCCCGGCTATGATGATGCCGATGGTCAGTCGGTTGATGATCTTGGCCAGCTTCGACAGCGGCGCCTCGCTGCCCAGCACCTCCACGTTCATCTTCAGCTGGCCGCGCGTGAGCATCTTGAGTGTTTCGCCGGAATACCGTGCCGCGTCGAGCGCGCCGTGCGACGACGAGCGCAGCGCGAGAGCCAGATCCTGCATGGCCTGCACAAGCTCGTCGCCCTGGTTCTTCGAGCGCTGGATATGGGCGTTGATGATGGACACGACGTTCTGGTTCGGGATGAACGGCGCGATGGTACCCTCCAGCGTGACGATGCCGCGCGACACGCTGGTGATGGAAGACGGCAGCGTCACCTTGCACGACCGCGTGAGCATGAGGATGTCGTTCAGGAACGCCCCGATGTCGATATCGGCCACATCGCACGAGCCGTAATCGTTCAATAGCAGGTCGAGGTCGGCCAAAAAGCGCGTATGGTCGATAACCGAATTGTCCTTCGCGATGGCAAAGGACAATAGCGCATCCTTGAGCTCGGACGAGCTCTCCATGCCAACCGCCTGGATGATATTGCCGAATCCGGCGCGATCGCGCGGCGACAAACGACCCATGATGCCGAGGTCGATGTAGACGATCTTGCCGCTGCGAACGAGAAGGTTGCCCGGATGCGGGTCGGCATGGAAGAACCCGTGATCGAGGATCTGCGAGGCGTAGTTGTCGAGGATCTTCTCGCCGATCTCCTCGAGGTCGTAGCCCGCATTCCGCAGACGGTCGGTCGCCAGGATGGGAATGCCGTCGATGTATTCCATGACCAGCACGTACTCGCCGCACAGCTCGGTATGCACTTTCGGGCAATCGATGAAGGCGACGCCCTTGTTCAGGCGCGCGAACTCCTCGAGGTTAGCGGCTTCGCGCTGGAAGTCCGTCTCCTCGAGGAACGTGGCCCACAGCTCTTCCACCACGTCGCGCAAGTCGAGCATCTGCTCGTCCTTCATGAAACGCGCAGCGTAGCGCGCCACCATGCGCATGATATCGATATCCTGGGCCATCGTGGTCTTCACGCCGGGGCGTTGGATCTTCACGGCCACGATCTCGCCCGTGACAAGGCGCGCCTTGTGCACCTGGGCCAGCGAGGCGCTTCCCAGCGGCGTGGGATCGATGGCGTCGAACACGTCGCCCTGCGCGTCGCCGTAGATGTCGTCGAGCGCCTCGAGGATGGCCTCGAACGGCAGCGGGTCGCACTCCATCTGCAGCTTCGCCAGTTCGTCGCAGTACGCCTTCGGCAAAATCTCCGAGCGCGTAGACAGCGTTTGGCCGATCTTCACGAAGCTGGGGCCCAGATCCTCCAGCATGGCGCGAAAGGCCTCGGGCGTGAAACCCTTCAGGAAGTGATGCTTCCGCAGGATATCGGATATTTCCTTGAGGCGCCGCGTGCGCGTCTTCCGATTCAGATGGAACCGATCCTCGGGATCAACCTCCGAACCGGAGCTGAAAAAATAGCGCAGCAGCGTGTTCTCCGGCATGGACGGGCAGCTCGCAGCCGTGCGCTAGGCGCCCGGCGTTTGCGGCGCGGCAGCCGAAGCCGCCTCGTCGTCGACGGACACCGCGGAAGCGTCGCCCACTTCAGCCTCGGAAGCCGACTTCGCGTTCGCCTTCTCGGCGAACTCGGCAGCCTTGGCGACGAACGCCGCACGCTCCTCCGGCGTCATGGCGGCCATGCGAGCCTCCAGCACGTCGTAGCGCACGCTTGCAGCCACGTCTTCCGCCTTATGCTTCAATTCGGTGTTGATCTGCTTGCCCTGATCCACGGTGAGCTCGCCTTTGGAGATGAGCTGATCAACCAGATCCTTGGTTTTTTCGCCGGTTATGGCCATCGCGCCGATGCCGGCCAGGAAGATGTCTTTGAATCCGTCGCTGAGGGTAGCCATACGAGCCTCCTATGCTTGCGATTCACCGTCCGCGACGCGGACGGCCTCTGCATCCATGATGCACCAAATCGACGAAAAGGGCAATGCTCGCAACGCGAGCATGAGCGAAGCCGTCAAAGGAAGGTTGCCGCTTGTTCGCCTTGCGACCGCCCCGCCGAGGTCGACGGGGCGGCAGGCTTCGACCGGAGTCAGCCGATCGTCAGCCGCGCGTCATATGCGGCGGCCTGCGTCCGATGTCGGAGCGATACAGCTCGCTCAGCAGCTGCGCAACGCTCGCCTCGCTCGTCGAGCTCCCGCCTTTCGCGACGCGATCTTCGTCGCGAGCGGACGCCTCGGCCATGCCGAGCTGCTTCATCAGATTCTTCGCTTCGTCATTGGACAAGGGTTTCGATGCCATCAGACATGCACGCTCCTCCCGTATGACGACAAGCTGTCAAGGCAGTTGTTACTACCTTAGTACTATAAAGAAGGATCGCGGGATGACGGGCGAGCAACCAACAATCGGTTAGACGTGGCCAGACGAAAGGAGCGTTTCGCGGAAGCTTCGCTCACAGACGGCAGAAACGAAGCGGCGAGCGGAGACCGTCCGCTCGCCGTTCAGGATGCGAACAGGGGAACCGCATGCAGAAAAGACGCTTTAGGCCGCGCGCTCGGAAGCGAAAGACCGGCGCTCGGAAGGCGCGAGATGGGGCAGCTCCACTCCCGCCAGGGACGATTGAGCGCCGAACTCCGCGCCTTCGAACCACCCTTCCTCCAACGCGAGCGCATGCTCGGCCTGCGGTGCGGGCGAAGCCGCAGGCGCGCTTTGGCGACCCTCCACCCATGTGGCGGCTACGACGCTTGCCACGATGACCACGGCGCCAGCCATACCAGCCGCAGAAAGCGCTTCGCCCAGCAGCATGAACGAGAACGCCGCAGTGAACACCGGCTCGCCTGTGAGCAGCAGCGACACGGTGGAGGACGGCAACTCCGTCAGCGCCACGTTCTGCAGCATGAAGGTAAGGCAGGTGCTGAGCAGCGCCAGAAAGGCGATAGTGCCCCAGGCTACGGGCTGCACGGCCGCCACGTTCACGGGCGGCTCGAAAACCAGCGCGCACGCAAGAGCCACGACGAACGAGGCGACTATCTGCGTTCCCGCCACCGTGGTGGCGTCCAGCTGCTCCAAGCCGCGCTCGCCGAACACGAGCGCGCCAGCCAACGCCACGGAGGACAGCAGCGCGAGGATCTCGCCCAAGCCGAACGAAGGAGCTCCCCCGTTGCTGCACAAGAGGTAGAGCCCGACCACGACCGCCGCCTGGAACGGCAGGAAGGCCAGCGGATAACGACGGCGGTTCACCAGGCACGACAACAGCGGCGCGAACACCACGGGCAACGCCACCAGGAAGCCCACGTTAGTGGCCGTGGTCAAGTCGAGCGCTACATTGCAGGTGAGATACGCCAGCGCCATGCAAAGCGCTGCGGGCATCCAGGCGCCGATACGCGCGCCCTTTAGCTGGCGCACGATGCGCGGGCCGAAGAAGATCGCGAACACGAGCGCGGCCAAGCCGAACCTGATGGCGAGGCACCACATGGGCGTGATGCTCTCGTACGCCATCTTCGTGATAGCGTTACCCGATCCGAAGATAACGGTCTGCAGCACGACGCACGCGACATAGGGCCAGCGCTTGCTACGAGTTTTCACGGGGTGCCTCCTTTCGATCCGCAGCTTGCACGGCGCTCGGCAGCGCAAGACTCTCACGTCCCGCCCTCGCGGAACTTCACTGGATGATGTTCTAGGGTTGCTGGCACATGGTATGGGTTCTCCTGATAAAAGTAAAATGAGATTATCTTTTTAAGATTTTAAGAGTTTCTTGTTATTCCTTTTCAAGCTCCGTATAGTGACATACATCGAAGAACGGTGTGAAGATATTGTGAGCAAGAGAAGGAGCGATCTGTGGGCAACCAGAAATACGATGCGTTCCTAAAGGTGGCTGAAACAGGCAGTTTCAAACAGGCCGCCCACGACCTAGGATACACCCAGGCCGGCATCAGCTACCTCGTGAGCACGCTCGAACGAGAACTGGACGTGCCGCTGTTCGTGCGCGACTACGGCGGCGCGCACCTCACCTCGGACGGCGCCGATCTGCTTCCCTGGGTGCAGAACGTGTGCAACAGCGAGCGCCAGCTGGAGATGCGCCTCGCCGAGCTCAAGCACCTCGAAAGCGGCATCGTGCGCGTAGCGGCGTTCACGAGCACCGCCATCCAATGGTTCCCCGGTATCGCGAAGCGCTTCCTCGCACAGCATCCAGGCATCGACTTGCAGCTGATCTGCGTCGACGACGAAGATGCACTGGAAGAGGCCGTGTGGCGCGGCGACGCTGACTGCGGTTTCTTCGTCTACCCCATCAAGCACGACCTGCACGCCGTTCCGCTGCGGAAGGATCCGCTCCTCGTGGTGCTGCCGCCCGACCATCCTCTGGCCGACGCGCCGTTCGTGCCGCGCGAGGCGCTGGCGGAAGAGCTGTACATCCGCCTGGAAAGCGGCACGTCGTCGGAAATGGAAACGCTGTTCCGAGCGAACGACGTGGAGCCCAACGTGCGGTTCACCATCGACAGCGACTATGCGGTGATGAGCATGGTCAGCGCGGGACTCGGATTCAGCGTGCTGGCCGACCTCATCCTGCGCGATGCGCCGTTTCCCCTGGCCGTCAAGCAGCCCGAAGTGGAAACAAGCCGCGAGATAGCCATAGCGCTGCGCTCGCTGGAAACAGCTTCAACGGCTACGCGCGCGTTCTTGGACGCAACGCAAGCCTGGATAGCCGAGACATACGAGGAGTGAAAGGACTGCCAACCTAAGCGAAGGCGGCAAGTTGCCATCCTGTGCAGCCAGCTCAGGATGGCAACTTGCTAGCAGCCTAGCAGCGGCGGAACATCCGTGCCGTGGGCGCACACGTAAGTAGGACGCTCCGCTTCAAGCACGATCTGAGGGAACATACCCCATAGCGCCGCCGCGGTGGCGCAGCCCGCGCCGCTTCCCGACTGCATGTCGAAGGGACTGTCGCCCACGTACAGGCACGTCTGAGGAGCCAGCCCCAGCCGTTCGCAGCCGTGCGCCACGGGACCGGGATGCGGCTTGTGCTCCGGCCAGTCGTCGGAGCCGATGAGGAAGTCGAAGTATCCGGTCAGGCCGAACAGGTCGAGGCCCCGCATGGCCACCTCGTGTCGTTTCGACGTGACCACGGCCAGCGGCAAACCCGCTTCCTTGAGGCGTTCGAGCATGGGCACGGTGCCGTCGAACAGCCTGATCATGTCGTCGTGCACCTCGGCGTTGTATTCCCGGTACACACGGCACAGCTCCTCGTGCACGGCCGAGTCATCCGTGAAATCCCACATCTGGGTGTTGAGGGGCTGTCCCACCTTGGCCATGAGACGCTCGTCGGGGATAGCCTCGCGCAGCACCGTGCGCGCCGTGTAGCGAAACGTGGCGAGCAGCAGATCGTGCGTGTCGAGCAAGGTCCCGTCCAGGTCGAACAGAACGGCTTGCATATCGTGTGATACCATACCATCCTTCATTTCCGTTATGCGATTCGCGCGAAGCGCGAACAAGAACTCGCAGGTTGGCGCAGTAAATCAGCGAGAGGCGCCCTGACGCCCGAGATCGCGGGGAGGGCGAGGGCGAAGCGTACTTCGGTACGCGAGTCCTCGACCTCGCCACGAGATCGGGTGCCAGGGCGCATCGCAGCGTCGGCCGGTTCCGCGTGCCGTCAGGCACGCGGAACACCCCTACTCGAACAGGCCGCCGAACAGGGACAGCTCGGAGCCCCAGACCTTGGCGTTGCGCTGGGAGAACGCCAGCGCGTCGGTGAGGGCCGCCAGCGGGATGTCGCGGCGAGCGCCCGTGCTGCGGCGCTTGATCTCCACCTTCTGCTCGGCCAGGCCGCGCTTGCCCACGATGACCTGCAGCGGCCAGCCGATGAGGTCGGCATCGGCGAACTTCACGCCGGCGCGCTCCTTGCGGTCGTCGATGACCACCTCGAGGCCAAGCTTCGCCAGGTCGCTCGCCAGCTTCTCGGCCGCGGGCTGCACCTCGTCGTCGCCCACCGTCAGCGGGATGACGCACACGTGCGCGGGCGCCACCGTGAGCGGCCACATGATGCCGTTCTCGTCGTTGTGCTGCTCCACGATGGCAGCCATGGTGCGCGAGATGCCCACGCCGTAGCAGCCCATGAGGAACGGCTGCTCGGAGCCGTCTTCCGCCATGAACGTGGCGCCCATGGCCTTCGAGTACTTGTCGCCCAGCTGGAACACCTGCGACACCTCGATGCCGCGCGCGCCGTCCAGCGGCAGCCCGCACGACGGGCAGCTGTCGCCCGGCTGCACGATGCACAGGTCGGCCCATTCGTCCACCTGGAAGTCCTCGCCCAGGCGCGCGCCCACGTAGTGGTAGCCGTCTTCGTTGGCCCCCACGACCCACTTCGGCACGGCCTGCAGGCTGCGCGCCGCGATGACGTAGGCGCTCTCCGGCAGTCCGACCGGGCCCATCGAGCCCTTGTGCAGGCCGAAGGCTTCCATGTCCTCGTCGGTGAGCAGCGTGAAGCCGCCGGCCACGCGCGCCGCCTTCAGCTCGTTGAGCTCGTGGTCGCCGGGAATGAACATGACCACCAGCTTGCCCTCGTCGTTCTTGCCGGACAGGGCCTTCACCGTGGAGGACTCGGGGATGTCCAAGAACGCGGCCAGTTCGGCGATGGTGTGCACGCCAGGCGTGGCGACCTTCTCCATCGGCACGTCGTAGACGGTGGGGCGCGCCAGGCAGTCGCCGGCTTCGGTGTTGGCCGCGTAACCGCAGGTGCAGTGCACGAGCTCGGCTTCGCCCGCTTCGGCGAGCGCCATGAACTCGCAGGTCACGCTGCCGCCGATCTGGCCGGGGTCGGCCTCGACGGGACGGTAGTCCATGCCCATGCGGTCGCAGATGCGCCCGTACGCCTCGCTCATGTCGTCGTAGGTCTTCTGCAACGACTCCTGGTCGGCGTGGAAGCTGTAGGCGTCCTTCATGATGAACTCGCGGCTGCGCAGCAGCCCGAAGCGCGGGCGGATCTCGTCGCGGAACTTCACCTGGATCTGGTACAGCGACAGCGGCAGCTCTTTGTAGGAGCGCAGCTCGTTGCGCACGAGGGAGGTGATGAGCTCCTCGTGGGTGGGTCCGAGGCAGAACTCGCGGTCGTGACGGTCGACGAGGCGCATGAGCTCGGGGCCGTAGTCGTTCCAGCGGCCGCTCTCGTGCCACAGCTCGCCGGGCTGCAGCGCCGGCATCATGATCTCCTGCGCGCCGATGCCGTCCATCTCCTCGCGCACGATGTTCTCCACCTTGGCCAGCACGCGCTTGCCCAGCGGCAGGAAGGTGTACACGCCCGAAGCCGTCTTGCGGATGAAGCCCGCGCGCAAAAGCAGCCTGTGGCTGGCGATCTCCGCGTCGGCGGGATCCTCCTTGAGCGTGGGCGCGTACAGCTGGCTCATGCGCATGATATTCACGTTCGTCATAGCTTTCCTATCTCCTCCATCAAAGCGTCCACGATGGCGCTCTCCTCCACCTTGCGGACGACGTTTCCCTTCGAGAACACCACGCCCGATCCAACCCCGCACGCCACGCCGATGTCGGCGTCGGCGGCTTCGCCCGGGCCGTTCACCACGCAGCCCATGACGGCCACCTTGAGCGGCTTGTCGAGGTTCGCGATGCGTCCCTCCACCTCGCGCGCCAGCCCGATGAGGTCCACCTGGCAACGGCCGCATGTGGGGCAGCTGATGAGCTCTGGAGCGCGTCGGCGCAGGTCGAGCGCTGAAAGCAGCGTCCAGCACGCGCGGATCTCCTGCACGGGGTCGTCTGTGAGCGAGATGCGCAGCGTGTCGCCGATGCCCTCTTCCAGCAGGATCCCCAAACCGCAGGCGCTTTTGATGGCGCCTTGGAAGGTGGTGCCGGCCTCGGTGACGCCGATATGCAGCGGCACGTGGGGCAGCTCCTTGCTGAGCAGGCGGTACGTGCGCACGGTAGTCATCACGTCGTGAGCCTTCGCGCTGACCACGAGTTCGTGGAAGCCGCGACCCTCGCAGTAGCGCACGTAGTCGACGGCCGAGCGTGCCAGCTTCTCCGATTGCGAGAGATCGTCGCGTGCAGCCAACTCGTTGTCGAGCGAGCCCGCGTTCACCCCGATGCGGATGGGGATGCCCGCCTCGCCCGCCGCGTCCAGCACGGCATCGGTTTTGGCCAGGCCCCCGATGTTGCCGGGATTGATGCGCAGCTTCGCCGCGCCGCGTTTGGCGGCCTCGATGGCGATGTTCGCATCGAAGTGGATGTCGGCGACCACCGGCAAAGGCGACCGCTCGCATACAGCCTGGAACACGTCGAGGCTTGAGCGGTGCGGGATGGCCATGCGCACGATCTCGCAGCCCGCTTGCGCGAGCGCGTCGATCTGCGCGAGGTTCGCCGCGACGTCGGTCGCCGGGGCGTTCAGCATGGACTGCACGACGACGGGCGCGCCGCCGCCGAGCGGCACGGAGCCCACCGACACCCGGCGGGTAGCCTCGCTAGGTTTGGCATGCGTTGCCACAAGAGCCTCCCGTTCTCCATCCCCCACCGCGTGCAGGCGCGGTGCTGGAACAGCGTCTCAACAGCCCGCAGGCTGCACGCGCCCAAGCGCGTCGCCGGCTATTTTACCTCTGATTACCCGGTTTCCGGCCAAATGCACAGGGATTTCGCGGGCGGGCGCACGACAACGAACGCACGCGAGGGCGCGGGAGGGAAAACGAGCGAACGAGTCGCACGCGCCGACGCGCCATCGAACCACCCGAACCGCACTGGAGGGCGCGTGCAGCGAAAAACGCCCGAATCTCCCAAGTTCGCGAGTTATGCGCACCTCCGTCATCCCGGAACGACCGTTTCGGGCGCAGTCGAGCGTTTCCGCTCAAGAAAACGCCAGGTCAGAAGTTTTCTTTGACTTACTTCGGTCACGCAGTCCGGTTTCGAAGTGCACATAACTCGTGGACATGGTGCTTTTCGAGCGATTTCGATGACGGAAGCGCGCGCAAGTCAAGGACTTGCGCGCCGACCGCAACGCCGAACGGTTCGCGAGCGCTGCGCACGCTGGCGCGGGCAGCGCGCTCTAACCGCCGAAACCCGCACCCGAGATGATGCGCTGGATATCCTGGTTCGCCATGAACAGGAAGAAACCGATGAACAGGATCATGCCGGCCGCGCTCAGGTAGTTGAGCGCGCGCATGGTCACGACCTTGCGCGAGATCTTCTGGAACACCTCGATGACGAAGCGGCCGCCGTCGAGCGGCAGGATGGGCAGCAGGTTCATAATGCCGAGCGACACCGAGATGGAAGCCACGAACGAGATGGCGCTCGCCAACCCCAGATCGACCGCCTGCTTCGACATGGCGGCGATCCCGATGACCGACGTCGAGTTCTGCACGACCTCGCCCGCCGTCGACGGATTGAACAGCCCCGCGATAAGCTGCACCACCATGCCGATGTACATGAAGCCCATCTGGATCGCATCGAGCGGGTTGACGTTGACGTGCCGGATGTCGCCCGCGCTGGTCTGAACGTCCACGCCGATGAGCGAGAACAACACGACGAACAGCAGGACCGCGAACAGCAGGTTCACGGCCACGCCGGCCACGAGGATGACCGAGCGCTTCCAGAACGGCAGGCTGCGGTACTGCTGCTTGTACTCGCTTTCGAACAGCGCATGCGCGTCTTCCACCGGGCGCGCCTGCCCCAGCTCGTAAGCGACGGCTCCTGCGGCTACCTGCTTCTTGCTTGGCTTGACCACGGGGGCGCGGTACGTGTTGTACTTGTCTTGCTTGGTGGGGCCGGCGATGCTGCCCCATTCGACGAGCTCGTCGAGCGCCTCGTACGCCGCGTCATCGGTGATGCCGCAGTCGCGGGCGATGTCTTCCATGTTCGCGGTTCCGCGGCGGTAGAGCGCGGCCAGCACGGGCTCGAGGTACGGGCTCATCTCGCCCGGCTCCATCCCGCACACCTTCGCGTAGCCGCCCAGCAGAAACGGCGTGACGCCGAACTTCGTGCCCCATTTCGTGAAGCCAATGTTGGGACCGGGAAGCCCCAGCATGAACTCGGTCACGCGCACGCCGAACGCACGCGCCGCCAGATAGTGACCGCCTTCGTGGATGAACACGAGAAAGCCCAAGATGAGCGTGGCGTAGACGATCATGAGAACAATATCCATAAACTCGGTTCCCTTTCGGTCGCGAGGAATGCTTCTTTCGTGCTCTCATTATAAAGAGAAGGGCGAGCGGCACGGGCGCTGCGAACCGATGTGCGAAAAAACTACAAGGGCTGCGCGATGCGCGCACGATGCGTGAGCGTTTGCACGATTTGCGGAGGCTCGGCGGGCGTACGGCGCACACGGTCCGCAAGCCCGTCGCGCACGCACGCTGGGACCGCGTTGGATTCGTTGGCAAAGCGCGTGCAATCCGCGTTGGAAACAGGGGCACGCCACGTGGAAAACGAGCTGGAACCGCGTTGGATTCGCACCAGATCCGAGAGGAATTCCCGCTAGACCCACGCCAACAAAACGTGAGATGGCGTCGTTACAATGGAAGAGCGGGCCCGCGCAAACGAAACAACGAACCGGAGGAGCCTTTGGAGAGGATCGCCATGCCAGAAATTTGCACCTTTTACGGCATCAGGATCACTATCAATTGGGAGAAGAACGCTCCGCACCATAAGCCGCACTTCCATGCTTCCTACGGAGGCTTCGAGGCGGTATACTCGACGGAAGGAGAGCTGCTTGCAGGCAAGCTTCCTCCCCGCCAGACGAAACTCGTCATAGCATGGGCAGCGCTGCACAAGCCCGAACTTGACGACAATTGGTACCTTGCAAGCTCGAACGGAACCTGTTTTCGCATTGACCCGCTGATCTGAGGAGGGCGCAATGGAGTGGCATCTCGACAAGAAGATCATCGACTTCGGCTTCGACGACGAAGATACGATCGTCATCGACTGGAACGACGGCAGAAGAAGCGCGTTCGACCCGTATCCCTACATGAAGGGCGCCATGGAGAAGCTGCTGGACGAAGACTACCTGAAATTGGCGTACCTCACCGGTTACGGGCGAGGCATCGCGTGGCCCGGCAACCTGGACTTCGGCGCGCAGCTTCTCTACGAAGCGTCCGTTACCGACAACTCCGAAGCGCCCCTGCCGCCACGAGGCCCGCACATGCGATGGAGCCCCGAGGCGCTCATCGTCCGCCTTAAGTTTGCCGAGGACGGCAAGATCCTGGTCGATTGGAGCGACGGAACCGTCCGCGAGTTCGACGCATGGAACCATGCGAGCGACGACGACATCGAAAAGTTCGTCGATCCGACCTACCTTGCGCAAGCGCGCGTCGCACCCGAGCGGGATGCCATCGTCTGGCCCGACGGCGAACGCTTCGATGCCAAAACGCTCTACGAGCGCTCGGCCGTCGTGGGCTTCGAACCCTCGGCGAAGCATCTCGCGCGCGGAGCCCTTCGCTAGCGCACGTTCCTGCGCGCTTCCGCTCGCGCCCAAGCGTCGAGCTCTTCCAGCTGGTCGAGGCTTTCCACGCGTTGGACGCCTTGGCGCTCGTGGGCGTCCATGACGGCCTCGACGCACGCGGCGATCCCCAGGTAGCTGCCCTCTTCAGCGAGGAAGGCGGCGACGGCCACCTCGTTCGCGGCGTTCATCACGCAGGGCAGCGTGCCGCCGCGCTCGCCGGCCGCGCGAGCCAGCGCCAGGCAACGGAACGTGTCGGTGTCGGGAGCGGCGAATTCGAGGGTACCCAGCTTCGTGAAGTCGAGCGGCTCGACCGGCGCGTCCCAGCGCTCAGGGTACGACAGCGCGAACTGAATGGGGATGCGCATGTCGGTGGTGCCCAGATGGGCCTTCACGCTGCCGTCCGAGTACTCCACCATGGAGTGGATGGCGCTCTGCGGCTGCACGACCACGCTGATGCGATCGTAGGACATGGCGAACAGGTGGTGCGCCTCGATGACCTCGAGACCCTTGTTCATCAGCGTGGACGAGTCGATGGATATCTTCGCGCCCATGTTCCACGTGGGGTGCGCGAGCGCCTGAGCGGGCGTGATATCGGCCAGGTCGGCTCGCGTGCGGCCGCGGAACGGTCCGCCCGACGCCGTCACCCACAAGCGCGACACCTCGCGCGGGTCTTCGCCCAGAAGGCACTGGTAGATGGCGCCGTGCTCGGAATCGATGGGCATGAGGCGCCCCGGCTCGGCGGCCATCGGCATGATGAGGTCGCCGCCCACCACGAGCGACTCCTTGTTCGCGAGCGCCAGCACCTTGCCAGCTGCGAGCGTCTCGTAGCTGGCGCGCAGGCCGGCCGCGCCCACCAGCGCGTTCACCACGATGTCGGCCTCGGGCAGGCGCACGAGGTCCACCACGGCGTCGGCACCGAACCCGAGCGACCCTTCGCCGCCCGCGTTGTGACGCGCCACGGCCTCGGCCAGCGACGACGGCGCGCTCGCTGGCTGCTGCGTGCCTCCGTGCGATCCGCTCAGGATGGCGTTTCGCAGCTCGTCGGCAATCGGCTGCTCAGCCAGGCGCTCGTCGCCCACCGCGAGGTGGCGCACGCCGAACTCGCGCGCTTGCGCCAGCAGCTCGCCCACGCGCGTGCCCACGGCGAGGCCCACCACCTCCAGCTTGTCCGCATGGCGACGCACAACGTCCAGCGTCTGCGCGCCGATGGAGCCCGTGGAGCCCAAGACCACTATGCGTTTCATGCACGCCTCCTAGAAACAGGTCGAACGTAAACCGTCGGTAGGGTTGGCTGCGGCGCCCGAGGCCTGCCGCCGTCAGATCAGCGGAACCGGGAACGGGATGCAGCCGAAACCCAAAAGCAGTATCGCCGAGGTCACCGCCACCAAGAACAGCGAGTCGCAGCGATCCAGCAGGCCGCCGTGGCCCGGCATGATGGTGCCAGAGTCCTTGAAGCCGGAATTGCGCTTGATGCGGCTCTCGGCCAAGTCGCCCAGCACGCCCATCAGCCCGCTGATGAGCCCGAACGCCATCGCTTGCGGGATGGACATCGTCACGCCGGGAATGAGGGTCATCAAGCACCAGAACGCGGCCGATCCCACGAGCCCCGCAATGAACCCCTCCCAGCTCTTCTTCGGCGAGGTGCGCGGCGCCAGCTTGTGCTTGCCGAACTTGCTTCCCACCAGATAGGCGAACGAATCGTTCGCCCATACGCTGAGGAAGATGCCCAGCGCCAGCACGCCGCCCCATGGCTGGGGCAGCGCCGTGCGGACGACCACGAGCCCCGACAGCAGCATGCCGCAGTACGCAGCTCCGAAGAAGCTCACGCCCACGTCGGGCACGCGCGCCCGCATCCAGAACACGTACCACACGATCAGCGCCAACAGCAACGCGAGGCTCACGTACAGCGCACCGTTCAGCCCCAGCAGAAACACGCTGAGCGGGTACAGCATGGCCGCGATGATGCCGAGCATCTCGTTGGGCAGCTTCGCGTCCGAACGCAGCATATAGTAGAACTCGCCCGCCGTGATGCCCGCCGTAGCCACCAGGAACGCCACGGTGGTCCAGTCGCTGACGAGGATGCACAAAACCGACAGCGCCACATACACGAATCCCGTGCGGAAACGCACTTGCAAGTCGGTGGCGTTCTTCAGCTTCTCGGGCGTCTTCTCATAGGCGAAATCCTTGATGCGCCCCGTGCGCGAGCGGTCATCTTCCGCCTCAGCCTGTTCGTCGGGCCGCGGCGCCACCTATTTCACCGCCCCGAACCGGCGATCGCGCGACTGGAACTCCAGCAGCGCGCGCAAGAACTCGTAACGATCGAAGTCCGGCCACAGCGTCTCGGTGCACACGAACTCGGAATAGGCGATCTGCCACAGCAGGAAGTTCGACACGCGCATCTCGCCGCTGGTTCGGATGAGCAGGTCGGGGTCGGGGATGTCCGCGGTGTACAGATGGCGAGACAGCGTCGCCTCGCTCAAAGGCTCGGGTTCGCGGCCCTCGCGCAACGCGGCATGCGCGCCGTCCATGTAGGACCGCATAGCGTCGAGCAGCTCCACGCGGCCGCCATAGTTCACGGCCACGACCAGCGTCATCCCGTCGTTGTCCTTCGTCTTCTCCCACGCCTTCGCGAAGGCGTCGCGCGTCTTCTTGGGCAGCTCGTCGGTGCGCCCGATGGTCATCACGCGCACGTGCTCTTCGTGCAGGCCGTCCACCTCGGCCAGCATCGTGGTGGCGAACAGGTTCATGAGGCCGATGACCTCGTCCTGCGGGCGCTTCCAGTTCTCGGACGAGAACGAGTAGATGGTCAGGTAGCGCACGCCCACGTCGGACGCGCAGCGGATGGTTTCGCGCACCGCCTCGATACCGGCCTTATGGCCGAACAGGCGGTTCTTCCCCCGCTCTTTCGCCCAGCGGCCGTTGCCGTCCATGATGACGGCCACATGCTGCGGCACCTCCGCAGCATCGAGCTGCGACGGATCGAGATCCGCCGGGGGGTTGGGGAATATGTAGTCAAGCGACTTATTCAAGGCTACCTCACAAAAGACGAGAAGCCGACGGCCTCATGGCCGCCGGCTTCGGAGATTTAATTCGGCTTCGCCGAATTAAATCTCCATGACCTCGGCTTCCTTCTTCTTGAACGCCTCGTCGACTTCGGCGATGTACTTGTCGGTGAGCTTCTGCACCTCCGCCTGGCCGCGGCGCTCGTCGTCCTCGGGAAGGCTGTCTTCCTTGACGGCGCGCTCGATGGCGCTGTTGGCATCGCGGCGGGCGTTGCGCACGGCTACGCGGGCTTCCTCTGCGTAGCCCTTACACTGCTTCACCAGCTCGCGGCGGCGCTCCTCGGTGAGCGCGGGGAACGGCAGGCGGATGACTGAGCCGTCGTTCGACGGCGTCACGCCCAGGTCGCTCTGGAGGATGGCATGCTCGATGGCGCCCAGCACGCCTTTGTCCCACGGCTCGATGACCAGCATGTGCGCGTCGGGCGTCTTGACGCCCGCCATCTGGTTCACCGGGGTGGGCACGCCGTAGTAGTCCACCCTGATGCGATCGAGCACCATGGCGTTCGCGCGCCCGGTGCGAACGGAGGCGAATGCGTCGCCCAGCGAGCCCAGCGCCTTCTCCATGCGCTCTTCGGCCTGCATCATAATATCGTCGATCATCCCGGTTCCT
This sequence comes from Eggerthella lenta DSM 2243, assembly GCF_000024265.1. Taxonomy (NCBI): domain Bacteria; kingdom Bacillati; phylum Actinomycetota; class Coriobacteriia; order Eggerthellales; family Eggerthellaceae; genus Eggerthella; species Eggerthella lenta. Next base: position 2,895,431 of record NC_013204.1, read on the forward strand.
TTCACCCTGCGTTTCGCAACGCGTCCGCCGCCGACGGAGGCGGGTGCGCGCGTTTTCGTTATTCTACTGCGATTCTACCGTGGTTCCCACGTCTTCGCCCTTCAAAGCGCGCGAAATGTTGCCTTTAACGGTAAGGTCGAACACGATCATGGGAACGTCGTTGTCCATGCACAGCGACGTAGCCGTGGAATCCATGACGTTGAGCCCCTTGGAGAGCACCTCCATGTAGCTAACGCGGTCGTAGCGCTTGGCATCGGGGTTCTTCTTGGGGTCGCTGTCGTACACGCCGTCCACCTTCGTGGCCTTCATCAGCACGTCCACGTCCAGCTCGCAGGCGCGCAGCGCCGCGGTGGTGTCGGTGGTGAAGTACGGGTTGCCCGTGCCGGCGGCCAAGATGACCACGCGACCCTTCTCCATGTGGCGGATGGCGCGTCGGCGGATATAGGGCTCGGACACTTCCTGCATGTTGATGGCGCTCTGCACGCGCGAGAAGATGCCGTGGCGCTCGAAGGCATCCTGCAAGGCCAGCGCGTTCATCACCGTGGCCAGCATGCCGATGTAGTCGGCCTGCGCGCGATCCATGCCCTCGGCCGAACCGGCCAAGCCGCGGAAGATGTTGCCGCCGCCCACGACCACGGCCATCTGCACGCCGGCGCGCACGATTTCGGCGATCTGATCGGCAAGGTCGTCCACCACCTTCGGATCGATGCCGTAGCCGACGTCGCCCGCCAGCGCCTCGCCGGACAACTTGAGCAGCACGCGATCGTAGCGGTATCCTTCAGACATAAGCCTTATCCTCTCGGTGGTCGTTCATATAGGTTGCTCTAACCGTTCATCTTACCCGAAAATGAAAACGACCGCGCCCTGCTCGCACGCGTTTTCCGGCATTTCACGCAAAGGACAGACGACAACGCGGGGCGCACCGGAAGCTCTAGAAGGCGGCGGACAGCGCGTTCGCTAGCGCCGCGCGCAGGCGACGGCGGCCGTGAACGACCGGCCGATCAGCTCTTCGGCGATGTCGGTGCCGTCAGGTTCGACGGGGCGCTCGCGCTCGAAAGAGCACAAGGAGAAGCCAGCGCGATCCACGGCGATGCGGGCGAATTCGGCTTGAGAGCGAGCGGCGCCGAACACGTTGCCCGCGCACGCAAACGCCTGCATGGCGGCGGTCGGAAGCGGCTCGTCCGCGAACACGCCCGCATGGTAGAGGAAGCCGTCCGGCGCAAGGACGCGCGCCGTCTCGCGCAGCGCCCCTTCGAGATCCCATGCCAGGTTCAGCACGCTGTTCACGATCACGACGTCGAACGACGCGTCCTCCACGCCCGCCGCGCGCAGGCCCTCGAAGCACCCCCGCGCGAACGCAAGCCGCTCGGCCCACGCGGCGCCCTCCGCGCGCGCGGCCGCGGCCGTCGCCTCCGCGCGGGCCACGCAAGCGGCGGAAGGGTCGACGCCCAGCACGAACCCGTCCGGCCCCACCCGATCAGCCAGCTTGTACGCGCCCTTGCCGTTGCGGCATCCCAGGTCCAGCACGCGCATGCCGCGCAGATCCTCGGGCAGGAGCATCTCGCACCTGCCGCTGTACCCGTCGCGCGGCATCTCCGCGTAGTGGGCCTCCGCATGCCGAAGCTCGAGTTCGTCCACGTTCGCTCCTTCCCTTCCGACCGGCGCCTCGCGCGCACGGCCCTCAGCGCGCGGCGACGGCCTGCGGCCAGCGGCCTTTTGCGGTAGACGGTCGACGCTACCCCGATCTAGCGCAATTCTAACGCGGATCTTACGCAAATTTGGCGCGGAACCAACGCAGATCCAACGCGTTTTCCATGCGGTTTCCACATCTCGTTACGCCTGGTAAACAGCATCGTCTCCCGGTCGATGAGGCTGAATCCCCCATGTTATTTTTCACTTCATGGATATCTATCTGAGTCATAGTTCGTCGCTGACGTTCTGGTCGTCTTTCGAAATCAGCTCGGGTGCGCTCGCGCGCTGTCAGGACTCCAGAAGCCCTTCCTGGAGAAAAGACGAACCGCTGCCCTCAGAATGCAAGGTCACCGAACTCCTGATCCGCGAGCTTGCCAGAATGCCGGAGCTCGAGGGCATCGCGCTCCCCCTGCACGTCATCGTGTCGATCCAAGCGGCACGCAGCAGATGCGGGAAAGTCGCCTGCCACGTGAGCTCCGCAATGTTTCCCAGAGGATCGTTCGTACGCATCGCCCGCAACGTGCTTGCAAGCTCGCCCGAGCTCTGCTTCGTGCAAATGGCTTCGGAGCTGTCGCTTCCCGCGCTGATCAGGCTTGGATTCGAGTTGTGCGGCACATATGGAGTGGCAACGGTTGGAAAAGCGGACTTCCGGTTCGAGCGCCCCTTCACCACTCCCGCCCGCCTCGCGCGCTTCCTGGACAAAGCCGCGAACATGCCGGGAACCGTCAAAGCCCGAAAAGCCCTCAAGCACCTCGTCGCAGGCTCCGCCTCCCCGATGGAAACGACCATGGCCATGCTGCTCTGCCTCCCGCTCCGCATGGGCGGGTACGCGCTTCCCCAACCGCGTATGAACCACGCCGTGAACCCTCGAGGGCGATCGAGGCTCGCAGTCGATGACAAATGCTACTATTGTGATTTGATCTGGCCGAACGCGAACATCGCGCTTGAATACGACGGCCGCGAGCACCATGGAACCGTCAACAAGATGGCCGACGACGCGACACGGCGCAACAACCTGCTCGACCGCGGCGTCTCCGTCTTGACCGTCACAACGAGAACGGTCCGAAACCTCATCGAGCTCGATCATATCGCACGCACCCTGTCGAGGCAGCTCGGGTTCCGTCCGCGATACGACCAGCAAGCGTGGCGCACCAAACAGCACGAGCTGCACGGCGAACTGCTGGGCTCCTCCTTCATGACGGTTGCCATGTGAGGGGAAAATCCCCGTCTGATGGTAAAAACGAAACGGTTGGGCAATCTCGAACCCTAGGAAAAGCGCACCCGAGAGCGACGCGTGAAAGCAAACGGAGCATAACCCCAGGTGGCGGAAAAATCGATCGGCGAAGACGGTCCGGCCGAATTACCCAACCGATCGATTTCTACCGCACAGGGCAAAAAAGTGCGACACGCGCGCAAGAGCGCCGCTAAGAGACGGGAAAGACGAGGGCGACAGGACGCGCAGAAGCGCGAAGGCAGCGCAAAGGCGGGGGAGGCGCTGCGGGGAAAAGATGACAGGGACGAAAGATGCCGCAGGGACGCGCAGAAGCGCGAAGTCGCGGATCCAACGCGCGAAGGGCCGCATCTTGCTCGATGCGGCCCTTCGGCTAGGAGAGGGGATGGTGCGTGTCGCGCAGGCTAGGCAGCGTCCTGCTGGGAGCTGCCGGAGCCGCCGCCGAACAGGCGCTCGAGCATAGACTCCTGCGCGCTGTTCTGCTGGGTCGACGCGCTCTGGGAGCTTTCATCGGAGCCGAGCGTGACCTCGACTTGCTTGGTCTCGCCGTTGCGGTTCACGTCGAGCGTCACCTTGTCGCCCGGGTTCTTGGAGCGCACGTCCAGCATGAGGTCGCTGGCGGATGCGACGTCCTTGCCGTCGAACTTCGTGACGATGTCGCCCTCCTGCAAGCCGGCTTCGGCCGCGCCGGAGCCTTCGCTGACGGCCGCCACGTAGGCGCCTTCGTCAACGGACAGGCCGTAGCGCTTGGCGTTCTGCGCGTTCACGGTGGAGAGGGACACGCCGAGCTGCGCATGGGTCGGGGTCTTGCCGTCGATGATCTGCTGGGCGAGGTTCACCGCGTAGTTCACCGGGATGGCGAAGCCGACGCCAGAGTAGTTGCCGGAGTACGACGTGATCAGCGTGTTGATGCCGATGAGCTTGCCGTCCGCGTCGACGAGCGCGCCGCCGGAGTTACCGGGGTTGATAGCGGCGTCAGTCTGGATCATATTCGGGTAGATGGTGGATTCGCCCGTGCTGTTGCCGTACTGGTCGGTGGAGGCGTTCACAATCTGAGAACGGCTCGTGGCCGACACGATACCGGTGGCAACGGACTGTTCGAGGCCGAACGGGCTGCCGATGGTCATGACCCACTCGCCGATGACGAGCTTGTCGGAGTCGCCGATCTCGATGGGCGTAAGGCCGCTGGCATCCTTGGCCTTGATGACCGCGACGTCGGAGCTGGGATCGCTGCCCACGACCTCGGCGTCGTAGGTCTCGCCCGCGATGGTGACCTTGTACGCGCTGCCGCCTTCTACGACGTGGTTGTTCGTGATGATGTAGCCGTCGGCGGTGAGCACGACGCCGCTTCCCAGCGAGGACTTCGTCAGCGTGCCGGCTTCAGATCCGTTGCCGGCCCCAAAACCGTACATGCCGCCCGCATTGGACTGGTTCGTGTACACATCGATGGCGGCCACGGAGGGAAGCGCCTTCTGCGCGACGGCCTCTGCCAGCGTCTGGTCGGACTCGGCGTCGGTAGCGTTGATGCTGCCGGAGTTTTGCGAACCCAGCTGCGTCGCAGACGAAGAGGATCCGGAATCGTTACCGCCCGCAGTGGCTTGCCAGATGCCGAAGCCGCCCAAACCGATGGCGCAGGCGACGGCGGCACCGCAGAAGGCGAGCAGGAACGTGCGTCCGCCGTGCGACTTCTTCTCGACGGTCACTCCTCCTGCCGGATGCTGCGGGTGCTGAGGCTGCTGATAGTACTGCTGTTGCTGCTGATAATAAGGCTGCTGCCCCATGGGGGCGGCATGCTGGGCATGCTCGTCGCCCTGCGTCGGCGGCACGGGGCCGTTGCCGGGGGTGCTGCCATGCGTATCGGTCATGTGCTTCACGCTCCTTCGATTCGTGCTGGTCTATGATCGCCAAGCTTTTCATTTTTGAATGCCGTCACCTTAGCACGCTCCTTCCCAGATCAGAGACGCTTGCGAGCAAATGTCACCTTTGCGTCATGGAATTACACCATTTGGTGTACGGAACGCAACCGAGTTGTACACCCGCAGGCGCACGCGAGCGACGCATGCCGCCCGAACAGCCGATTTTCCGAAGAACTTTGCTACGCGAAGCGGGCGGCGCATGTAAGATACGAACGAACAACGATGCCGTCGGAGGAGATCGCATGGCCGAATCGCCGCGACCGCGCCGCAGCGCGGGAACATGGTTCCAATCCCTGTACGTCCGCGTGCTGTTGCGGTTGCTGCCGCATCTGATCAACGTCTTCAAGCACGTGTCGCCCAAGATCCGCGCGGAGGTTGATTACCTCGAGCCGGGCTACACGTTCATGTTATCCGTGAACGGGACGGATCTGGCGTGCGCATGCCGCCGCACCGCATCCGGCTCGTTCAAGCGCGTTCCTCCCGCCGCCATCGCCTCGGACGTGGAGCCCGGCAGCGGCGTGGCCAGCGCCGACGCGCAGGCCTTCACCGTCGACTACGTCATCGCGTTCCGGTCGCTGGCCTATGCGTTCGCCTGCTTCACCGGCGGTATGACGCTGAAGGCGGCGCTCGCGCAGCGTGCGTTCTCCACGCGCGGGCCCAACAACACGGGCGTGGCCCTCACCTATATGTTCACGGCGCTGCTGAAGCTGTTCTTCGGTTGGCGCGCCGCGTACCGCACGCCGAAGCCGCTCGCACCGTCCGCCCCGCGCGCCTAGCGCTATCCAACCTGCAAGGAGAAGCCCATGCAAGGATTCGAATTCTGTTGCCCCACGAAAATCGTCTGCGGCGCGCATGCGCTGGACAAGCTGCCCGACGAGGTGGCCGACCGCGGCATGAAGCACCCGCTGGTGATGACCGACGCGGGCCTCGTGAAGCTGGGCGTGGCCGCGAAGCTGACCGGCGTGTTGGATGCCGCCGACGTGCCCTACGAGGTGTTCGACCAGGTGCCTCCCGACTCGTCGATGGACGTGGTGAACGAGGTGGCGCGCCTGTACGCCGAACGCGGCTGCGACGGGTTCGTGGCCATCGGCGGCGGCTCGGTCATCGACACGACGAAGGGCGCGGCCGCGTCGCTGGCCTGCGAGGGCGTGGACTTCGCCACGCTGCAAGGCTCGGAGATTCTGAAGGCCGACCTGCCGCCGTTCATCGCCGTGCCCACGACGGCCGGCACCGGCAGCGAGGTGACGCTGGTCGCCGTGGTTGCCGACACGCACAAGCATGCGAAGCTGTCGTTCACCTCATACAAGCTGGTGCCGCACGTGGCCATCCTCGACCCCGCGCTCACCTCGTCGCTGCCGCCGAAGCTGACGGCCACCACCGGCATGGACGCGCTCACCCACGCCGTGGAGGCGCACACGTCCATCCAGAAGAACCCCGTGTCCGACGCGTTCGCCGCGAAGGCGATCGAGCTGATCGCGGCGAACCTGCCCACGGCCTGCCGCGACGGCGCCAACACCGACGCGCGCACCAGCCTGGCGCTGGCCTCGCTCATGGCGGGCGCCGCGTTCTCGAACGCGATGGTGGGCATCGTGCACGCCATCGGCCACTCGCTGGGCGGCCTCTGCCACATCCCGCACGGCCAGGCCATGATGATGCTGCTCCCCCACTGCGTGCGGTTCAACCTGGATCGAGGCATCCACGCCGGCCTCTACGGCCAGCTGCTGGACGCCCTCGCGCCCGCGCGCGCCGCGGCCTTGGGCGCCACTGCGACGCCGGAAGCGCTCGATCGCGCGTTCCTCGACGAGCTGACCGCCTTGAACGACCTGTTCCACCGCGAGTACGGCGTGCCGCTCACGCTGTCCGAGCTGGGCGTGTCGCGCGACGACCTGCCCGCCGTGGCCAAGCAGGCGCGCTACGACGGCGCCGCGCTGTACAACGAGACCGAGATCACGCTTGAGGACGCGATGACCGTCCTCGAAGCCGCCTACTAAAGCAAGCGAAGGAGCCCGCATGACCGCCACCCCCTCCTACGAGAGCATCGCCGACGTCGAGGCCGCCGCGCAGAAGATGCGCGACTTCTTCCTGACCGGAGCCACGCTGGACGTCGACTACCGCCGCCAGGCGCTCGCGAAACTGAAGGCGTACCTCAAGGCGAATGAAGAGCGCATCCTGTCCGCGCTGACCGCCGACCTCGGCAAAGCCCCTTTCGAAGGCTACGCCACCGAGCTGGGCCTCGTCTACGACGAGATCAACACCTGCCTCAAGCACCTGAACAGCTGGTCGAAGCCGCGCCGCGTGCCCACCCCCATCGTGCACTTCCATTCCACGTCGAAGGTGCACCCCAGCCCCTTGGGCGTGGTGCTGGTGCTGAGCCCCTGGAACTACCCCGTGCAGCTGGCGCTCGTGCCCCTGGTGGACGCCATCGCGGCCGGCAACTGCGTGGCGCTCAAGCCCTCGCGCACGTCGAAGCACACGAGCGAGCTCTTGCTCGATATCCTGTCAAACGTGTTCCCGCCCGAGTTCGTCTGCGGCTTCCCCGGCTCCGGCGCGATGAACGACTGGCTGCTGGAGGTGCGCTGGGACCAGATATTCTTCACCGGCAGCCCGAACGTGGGCCATGCCATCATGGAGGCGGCGGCGAAGCACCTCACGCCCGTGGTGCTGGAGCTGGGCGGCAAGAGTCCCTGCATCGTGGACGAAACGGCGAACGTGAAGCGCGCAGCGCAGCGCGTGGCCTGGGGCAAGGGCATCAACTGCGGGCAGACGTGCGTCGCGCCCGACTACTTTCTCGTGCACGAGCGCGTGGCGGACGACTTCGTGCGGCAGCTGGACGCGTGCTTCCACCAGTATTACGGCGAGGACATCCTCGCGTGCGACGAATGGCCGCACATGATCAGCCAACGCCACTTCGAACGCGTGATGGGGCTGATCGAACATCGCAACCCGGATGCCACGGTGGCGTTCGGCGGGCGCGGCGACGCAGGCACGCTGCGCATCGAGCCCACGTGCCTGCGCGGCGTGACGCTGGACGACCCGGTGATGAACGAGGAGATTTTCGGCCCCGTGCTGCCGGTCATCACGTACAAGACGCTGGACGAGGCGTTCGCCATCGTGCGCACGTTCGAGAAGCCGCTGGCCACATACGTGTTCAGCGATGACAAGGCCGTGCAGCAGCGCGTCATCCGCGAGCTGCCGTTCGGCGGCGCCACCGTCAACGACGTCGTCATCCACCTGGCCAACAACCACATGGGCTTCGGCGGCGTGGGCAACTCCGGCATGGGCGCCTACCACGGCAAGGTGGGCTTCGACTGCTTCACGCACTACAAGTCCACGCTGAAGAAGGGCACCTGGATCGAGATGCCCATCCGCAACCCCCCGTTCGGCGACAAGATCAAGCTGCTGCGCATGCTGATGCGCTAGGATCCGCACCAACGCCGTCGACGCTTCGGCAGTCGACGGCGCCTTAGCCCTTTACGCCCTGCTTGATGGTCTCCTGCAACCGAGCCAGATGATCCTCGTCCTCGATCCACTGGTGGCTCAGCGTGCCCAGAGGCAAGTCGAAGCCGCACGCCTCCAACGCCGCAGCAACCTCGTCGGGACCGTTGGTCCCCCAACCGTAGGAACCGAACGGGATGCCCACGCGCCCCTCCCAGCCTGCTTTCGGCGAGAGGCCCTTGAGATAGCACAAAAACGCGGCAACCGTGGGCATCATGCCGTTGTTCAGCGTTGGCGACCCTACGGCTACGAACTTCGCCGATAAAAGATCGGTCATGATGTCTGAGATATGGTTCGCCTTGAGGTCGAACAGCCGGGTGGGCACGCCGCACTCGATGAACGCCTCCACGATTTCGAGCGCCATGTCCTCGGTGGTGTGCCACATGGAATCGTACACGACGATAGCGCTGTCATCGGGGGCGAGCGAACTCCACCGCCCGTACTCCCCCAGGATCTCGGCCACATGGCTGCGCCAGATGACGCCGTGGCTGGGAGCGATCATGTCGACCTCGCACCCTTCGAACGACTTGAGCGCCTTTTGAACATGGCGCGAGTACGGCATGACGATGTTGGCGTAGTATTTCTTCGCCTGCGCCAGCACCTCGGGCAGGCCCACCTCGTCGTCGAAGTGCTTCGACGACGCGAAATGCTGGCCGAACGCGTCGTTGGAGAACAGGATGCGGTCGTATTCGGAATACGTGGCCATATTGTCGGGCCAGTGCACCATCATGGTCTGAGTGAAGGAAAGCGTTCGCTTGCCGATGCGCAGGGTATCGCCCGTCTTGACCGGCACGTAGCCGCGGTCGCCGTAATGGGCGGTCAAACCGTTCACACCGTGAGGACCGCTGGCGTAAATTTTCGCACGCGGAGCGAGGTAGGAAATGGCAGGAACCGCGCCGGAGTGATCTTGCTCTACGTGGTTGACGATGACGTGCTCGATACAGGCCGGATCGACCACCTCGCTGATACGCTCGATAAGTTCGCCGGCGAAAGCCGGTTTGCAGGTATCGATAAGGGTCACCTGCTCGTCCATGATAAGGTAGGCGTTGTACGTGGAACCGCGATCCGTCGTGTATCCGTGGAAGTTGCGCTCGTTCCAATCGATGCCGCCCACCCAGTACACGTCGGGCTTCACCTTCACCGCATGCAGCATGGCCGCTCCTATCGTTCGCCGCCCCTCCCCCGACGGGGAGGGGCTCTCGTCTCTCGGCTGAAATGTTATCACATGGAAAGCAATTGCCGAGAGCTACCTCTTCTCCACCGGCACCTGGATCTCGGTGAGCCACTCCGATTCGGGAATGCCGCTCCATACGCCGTCGATGTAGCTCTCGCGCGGCAGATCGGTCAAGCGATAGCCGTTCCGCTCCACCCACTCCATCGCGAACGCGTAGGCGCGCGGCAGGTCCGCGTACGAACCGCGGTGCATGACGGACACCACCGTGGCAGCCGGAACCTCCTCGAACACGATGCCGTCGGCTTCCACGCCGAAATCCTCCACAGCCTCGCTGTACTTCATGGTGATGTCGCGCTCTTTGTACTCTCCATCGAGGTATTTGATGAAGCAGTACTCGGGCGTGGCGCATTTGAGGTCGGGGTTGGCCGCCTTTACGGCTCGCCCTATGGCGGGAATGACCTCGAAATACGCCGAATAGTCCGGCACCGTCATCGTTTTGGAGAACACGATGCAGCTGGGAATGTCTTTGATGGTTGCCTGATAGCCCATGGGAAACCCCTTTCCTTCGTCTGAAAGCATGAATGCGATGCGCGCGAGGCGATCCTGACGCGCGGCGAGTTCCCGTTCGATCTCACCGCGGCGCCGCACGAGGATAGGCTGCGGGTCGGCGCCGCGCACGATGGCGGTCACCTCGTCCACCGACAGCCCCGCCTGCCTGAGCGCCTGGATACGATGCAACTCTGCAAGCTGCTGGGTCGTGTACAGGCGGTACCCGGTGACGCCGTCCACCGCAGCCGGCTTCAGAAGCCCGATGCGATCGTAGTGATGCAGCGTCTTGACGGTAGTTTTGCCCATCTTCGAGAACTCTCCGATGTAGAACACGGTTCTCACCTCCTTCTCATCGCATTCAACAGCCTCCCGCAACGGGAGGGTCAAGGGGTTGCCTGAAATCAGTATCGCTCACCCCTTGCGCGTGCGATCCGAGAACATGAGGAGGTTTTGCGACTCGTGAAACAATTCGTCAACGACTGACGTGTTTGAAGCGAAAGGCTTTCTCACGAATTTCTTTCAGGTTGTTTTCAACATCCGCCGATAAGCTAGAAGCAGGCCGACCCAAGAGAAAGGTGCGAGCATGGCTGCACAATCGCCCCGCAGACGCGCCTCGCGCATTCGAACCGCCGCCTACCGACGCCGGCTGTTCGCCCGTCAGACAAATCCGCTCGCCAGCCGCGAGCGCCCGATTTTCAGGCGAAGGCGCGGACGCTGGACCGCCGCACGCCTGTGCTTTTTCGGCGCGGCGGCGTTGTTGGCGGGCGCGGTTTCGTTTTCCATGCTGTCGTTTCCCCCGGCCGCAGCCGATATAGACGCAGAGAAGCGCGCGGCGCAGGACGTTGCTTCGTTGCAAGAAGACGTCTCGCATCCGCAACGCTCCGCCTCCCTGGAGGTGCCCGCCCTAGCGCAGAACCCCGAGCTGCCCACTGGCTGCGAGTCGGTGGCGCTGACGAACGCGCTGCTATCGCTCGGGTTCAACCTGGGAAAAACGGATATCGCCGACAACTGGCTTCCCTTGAGCGAAGACGACTTCGTGACGGCGTTCATGGGCGACCCGCATTCGACCGACGGCCACAGCTGCATGGCCCCGGCAATCGTCCGAACCGCCGACGCCTATCTGGCCGCGCAAGGATCTTCCCTGGAGGCGACCGACATAACCGGCTCGTCGCTCGACCAAGTACTCGATCAAGTGGCCGGCGGCAACCCCGTCATCGCCTGGTGCACCATAGGGCTGGAGCCGCCCGGCGCCGCCTACCGGACGGCGCGCGAAAACGGCCGCACCTACCGTCTATACGCGAACAGCCACTGCGTGGTGGTGAGCGGCTACGATTTGAACGAAGGCCTCGTGCTGGTCAGCGACTCGCTGGCCGGCCAGGTGAGCTACGATCTCCAGCAGTTCGCCGTTCGCTACTACGAACTGGGCGCGCAAGCCGTGGTCATCGAATAAGCGGCCGCGCGAACGCTCGCCTATTCATGCGCCCTGCGCAGCGCGGCGATCTCTTCGGCGTAGCCTGCGAGATCCGGGTTGGGGGTCTCCAGGTAGAACGGCAGGTCGCGCAGCTTCGGATGGTTCGTCACGGCGGCCAGGGCTTTGAAGCCGATCTCGCCTTCGCCGATGCGGGCATGGCGGTCCTTATGCGAACCGCGGGCATTCATGCTGTCGTTGAGGTGGATGGCATGCAAACGGTCGAGCCCGATCACACGGTCGAACTCCTCCAGCACGCCGTCGAGGTCGCCCACGATGTCGTAGCCCGCGTCCCACACGTGGCACGTGTCCAGACACACGCCCACGTGGCTCTCCAGCTCCACCTGCGCGATGATGGCCGCCAGCTCCTCGAACGTGCCGCCGATCTCGCTGCCTTTCCCCGCCATCGTCTCCAATAGCAACGTGGTGGTCTGATGCGGCAGCAGGCTCTGGTTCAGCGCGTCGGCGATCTTGGCGATGGCAACCTCGCACGGCTGGCCGACAGCGCTGCCGGGATGCATGTTGTACAGCTGATGCGGCGTCTCCTCCATACGGCCGAGGCCCTCGGCCAGCACCATGAGCGCGAAATCGCGCGTCTGCTGCTTGTCGGAGGCGGGGTTCAGCGTGTAAGGCGCGTGCGCCAGGATGCGCTCGATGCCATGCTCGGGCGCATAGGCGGCAAAGGCCGCGATGTCTTTCGGGTCGATGGCCTTCGCACGGCCGCCGCGCGGGTTGCGCGTGAAGAACTGGAACGTGTTGGCGTCGATGGACACGGCGTCCTTCGCCATGTGGAGATAGCCCTTCGCGCTTGAGAGGTGGCAGCCGATGGTGAACATGCCCGCATCCTTTCCGATGGTTTAATCGTGACGCACATAGTAGCATATAGGAGCGCCGGACCGAACGGCTCGTGTGCAATGTCGCAGGTTCTACGCGTTCGCGCGAGCCCGGTGGCATCCGATGGTGAACATGTGGCGAGATCCTTCCGATCAGGGAGCTTTCCCGCCATCGTAGCGCCCGGCCGTCGCCGCGCGGCACCGGCGAGCGCCGCTGAACCCACTTGTTGGAAGGCCGTTGAAGAACCGTGCAGCCGAGCGCAATCCGACCGAGCGGCGGCGAAGCGGCCGTACGGTCTGCGATAGTGTCGGTCGTCTGCAAGGTTCGCCCGACGCGCGCGGCAAGCCGCCGAAAACCCCGCGTTGACGCCCCCCCCCCCCCGGACGATCTATACTGGAAGGCGAGAGAGCCGCTGAAAGGGAGCGAACCGAAAGGACGCATCATGAAGAAGGGCTACATCGCCGTCGGCGTTCTGTTCGCTATCGACGTCGCCGTTACGGCGGCGTTCGTGGCGATCATGCCCGACCAGGTGCCGGTCCATTTCACGGGCGGCGAGATCGACCGCATCGGCAGCAGGTTCGAAAGCTTCACCGCGCCCGCTCTCGCGCTTGCGTTCGGCCTGTTCATGATGTTGCTTACGAGGTTCGGCGACGAAGGCAACCGCGCAACCATGATGAAGCTGACCGTCGGCATGCAGGCGATCTTCATCGCCGTGACGGTGTTCGCATCCCTGAACATCCTGTCGCACGACGTTTCGGATATCTCCCTCGGCGCTCCCGACGCCGGCATGTCGAAGATCGCCGCTTTCGTCATCGGCGCCACGCTGCTGTTCCTCGGCTACCTCATGCCCAAAGCGACCCGCAACTCGGCCTTCGGCGTTCGCCTGCCGTGGACCCAGAAAAGCGATGCCGCGTGGCAGAAAGGCCAGCGCTTCGGCGCGCGCACGTCCATCCCCGCCGGCATCCTCATGATCGTCTGCGGCATCCTCTTCGACGGCGATCTCGCATTCGCCGCCACCATGGTCGTCTTTGCAGCCTGGGCGCTCATCAGCATCATCGGCTCGTACTTCGCGTGCAAGGACATCGATGCCTGAGCGGTTGATGAATCTCCACCGTTTGTTCGATTGCGCTTGCTGGCTCCAACCTGTATTATGTAGGCATTCGGGCTGGTCGAAAGATCCGGGCCTGACGGGAAGGCGGAGGTTTTTCTCCGCCACTTCTATCTCTGGAGTTCCAGGCTAGCGAACCGCTTCCGCAGCCGTTACAGCAGCACTCCCAGGGCCACGGCGATCGCAACGAGCGCGAGGGATCCCGCCATCGCGGCCACGTCGGCTGCGACGAACGGGTACTCCTTGTAGCCGCTTGTCGCGGTGCGCAGGTTGAAGCCGCGCACCTCCGCGGCTATGGCGGCGCTGTTGGTCTTGCGCACCGACGACACCAGCAGCGGCACGCACAGCGGCACCATCAGGCGCACCTTCCGCACGATGCCGCCCGCGTCGAACTCCACGCCGCGCGCCGTCTGCGCTTCCATGATGCCCTTCATGTCGTTCATGAACATCGGGATGAAATGGATGGTGGATGTGAAGGTGAACGCGTACTTGTACGGCACGTGCAGCACCTTCACCACGGCGTTCGTGATGTCGTTCATCTTGGTGACGTAGAACACGAGGAACAGCGGGATGGCCGCAGCCACGAGGCGCACCACCGTGGTCAACGCCGCCAGCAGACTGCCCGTGCCGACGTAGCCCCACGGCAGCTCTACCAGCACCGCGCCGCTGGGCGTCGTGAGCACCTGCACTACAGCCAAGATCAGCGAGAACGCGAACACCGCCTTCGCCAGACCGATGGCGGGCCTCACCATGCCGCACGTCGCGGCCAGCGCGAAGCCTGCCGCCAGCAGCACGGCCAAGAACGCGAGGTTGCTGGAGCAGAAGCACGCGAGCGCGAACGCCGCGGCCGCCGCCAGCTTGGCCACCGGGTTCATGCGATGCAGCGGACTGGTGCCGGGCACGTATTCCAGAAACGAGCTCATGCGCACACGCTCCTTTCGCTCGTCCGAACTTCCTCCATGACGGCCGCGGCCATCTCGTCCAGCGTGTTGGCGCGGCCGACGGGCCCGTCCGCGAGGTGCGGCATCTCGCGGCCCAGCTCAAGCGACAGCTCCACGATCTGCGGCGGGACGAGCGAGGCGCGCTCGAGCGTTTCACGGTTGCGCAGCACGTCGAACGTGGGAGCGTCGTCCACCACCTCGCCGCCGCTCATCACGATGCAACGCGCCGCGTAATCGGCCACCACCTCCATGTCGTGGCACACCATGACCACCGTGGTGCCTCGCTCGTGGATGCGGCGGATGATGTCCATGACCTTCACGCACTCGCGATAGTCCAGGCCGGTGGTCGGCTCGTCGAGCACCACCACCGGCGGCGCGAGCACCACGATGGACGCCAGCGCCAGCAGCTGGCGGGCGCCGCGGTTCAACAGGAACGGGTCGTCGTCGGGGTCGAAGGCGAACTCCTCGACGATCGCGTCGACGCGCGAGTCGGCGTCCGGTCCGTCCAGCCCCAGCGCTTTGAAGCCGAACAGCAGCTCCTCGCGCACCGTGTTGCAGCAGATCTGGCTGTCGGGGTTCTGGAACAAAAAGCCCACGCGGCGGGCCAGCTCGCTGGTGCGCAGGTCGCTCGTGGGGACGCCGTCGATGAGCACCTGGCCGGCATCGGGCTTGAGCAGGCCGTTCATCAGGCGCATCGTGGTGGACTTCCCCGCCCCGTTCGTGCCGACGAACGCGACGAACTCGCCGTCGCGGATGGTGAAGCTCACGCCTTTCAGGATGGGAGCCGACCCGTCGTAGGACGCGTGCACGTCGCGGAACTCGATCATGCGAGCACCTCCTTCAACGCCTCGCGCGCCTCGCGCACGTTACGGACGGGCGCGCCGGCGTACAGGCCTTCAGCGCGCAGGCGGTTCATGAGCGTGGTCGAACGCGGGCAGTTCACGCCGATGGCCTTCAGCTCGTCCGAATGTTCCAGCACCTGCGCGGGGGCGTCGGCGAAGCGAATCCGCCCCTCGTCGACGACGACCAGCATATCGGCGTACTGGGACAACAGCGCGATCTTCTGCTCCACCACCACGACGGTGGCGCCATGCTCGCGCGCATAGCGCGCCAAGAGGTCGAACACAGTGCGCGAACTCAGAGGATCGAGTTCGGCGGTAGGCTCGTCCAGCACGAGCACCCGCGGGTTCAGCGCCAGGACGGACGCGATGGCCACCTTCTGCTTCTGCCCGCCCGACAGCGACGAGATCACGCGGTCGCGCACCTCGGAGATGCCCATGTCGGCCAGCGCCTGCGCCACGCGATCCTCGATCTGGCCGCGCGGCACGCCGAAGTTTTCCAGGCCGTACAGGATCTCGTCCTCCACGACCGACGTGACGAACTGGCTGTCGACGTCCTGGCAGACGCTGCCCACCAGCCGCGACACGTCGGTGAGCGCGACTTCGCAGGTGTCCAGCCCGTCGACGACGACGGAGCCGTAGAAGTCGCCCGGATAGCAATGCGGGATGATGCCGTTCAGCGCGTAGGTCAGCGTGGATTTGCCCGAGCCGGCCGCCCCGGTGATCCCGACGAACGCGCCGTCGGGAATGTCGAGGTCGATGCCGCTGACCACCGGGCGGTCGCCCTCGCGGTACCGGAACGTGAAGTCGCGTATCTTGATCATGAAAGAGTCTTTCTGGGGTCGCAGGTTGGCGTAGTGAGTCAGCGAGGCGGGCTGTTTCGCCGTTCGGAGAACGGCGAAACCCTAGCGCTTCAGCACCTTCTTCAGCGGCATGGCCAGGACTTGGACGAGGATGCAGTTGAACGTGGCGGTGCCGAAGACGATGGCGGCGTACGTGGCCAGGGCCACCATGACGTCGCCGCCCGTGGACACCACGTTGATGTAGACGGACAGCAGGGCGAAGGTGCCGCCGGACACCACCGTGGAGACGAACGTGTTCACCAGCGGGTTGAGGTCGAGCTTGCCGCCGATGCGCAGGGGCACCTTGATCAGCAAGCCGCAGGCGAGCGCGCCCAGGACCTCGGAGGGGATGTTCAGAAGCGGCGTGGCGTTCAACAGGGGGATCTGGCAGATGAGGCCGGCCAGCAGGCCGATGACCAGGGCCTGTCCCAGCTTCGGACGGGTCAGGATGATGGCCAGGCAGTACATCGCGATGATGAAGTTCGGCTTCATGCCCATCGACGAGAGCAGCGAGCCCACCGTCAGCTTGAGCACCGCGCCCGCGGCCAGCAGCACGGCGATGAGGATGAGGTCCTGCGTGGACAGGCCCGCCCTGCTCGGCGCCGCCGCCACTTCGCGCTTGCGCGGCGCTGACGCCTCGCCTGCCGTCGCCGTTTGCGTCGCAACCTCGCGCTTGATCTGCTGTTCCATGTTCCTCAATCCTCTCTTGGCGGAGTCCCCGCCGGTCGCGTGCCCCTCCCGGGGCGTCTGGTTTGCCGGCACGAACTTCGCGGACGAGGATCACTCCGCGCAATCAACCTCATGGCCTCGGCGCTGTGCGCCCCCGCAATGAAAAAGACCTGTCCTTCTCATCGAAGGACAGGTCTTGTAAACCTGCGGTGCCACCTTCACAGTTGATTCCGCGATGCAGAACCCTCTCACGAACATGCCAACACATGTTCTGCCCTTAACGCAGGCTCACGGTCCAGATACTCGGTCAGCCCGGCCGCTTGCGCGCCGCGCCTTCCTTTCCCCTTTCCCTCGGCGATCCATTTACCATCCAGCTTACTGCGGGAATCCCAGCTGCGCCCGCTCTCTGTGAGTGCTCATGACGGCTTGACCTTCGCCTCATCGGTTTCAAGGTATTAAGTTGTGGCGCAAACTATAGCACAGTGTTAGGAAAAGCTGTCAAGAAGTTTTTCACAGCATCCGTCGGACGTGTCCGGCGTGCCAAAGGGACGGGTGTCTTGACACACGCCCCTTTGGCACCATTCCCTTGATACCATCAAAGCGTGTCAAATCACCCGTCCCCTTGACACGCCTTGTCGCCGGCCGACAGGTACGCGGCGACAAGGCGGCGCGTTTCGGCCGCCGACGGCTCCAAATCGCCGCACACGGTCAGCATTGAGCGAGTGCGGGCGAGGCCGATAGCGGTCGACGACGCCACAAGCGCCTCCTCCTCCACCGAGCGATCCGTCAGCATACGCCGTTCGGGGCACTCGGCTAAATGCGCGCGCAAAGCGTCGGCCATGGAGCGCTGAATAGCCAATATGTCGCGCTGACCTTGAAAGAACAGCTGAGGCATGGAGCGCAGCGCTTCGCGTCGCAGGTTCACAATGCCCTCGTCCACGCCCGAAGCGGCGCCCGTTCCCACTACGCCGACCAACACGTCGAGGTAGCAGGCTTCGCTATGCTCTTCGAGGATGCGAACCAGCTGTTCGTCGTCGGGAAACGAGTCCAGACGACCCATGATGGCGGCCGCTTTCGATGGGAAGTAGTTGAAGAACGTCTTCTTGGAGATCTCGGCACGGGCGCAGATGTCCTCTACCGTCACGCCGTCGTAGCCCCGTTCGATGACCAGCTCTAACGCCGCTCGCTCCACCGAAAGCCTGGCTTTGAGCTTCTTACGATACCGCAGGCCTTCCGCCGACGGCTTTGTCTGTTCCACGTTGCGCGCACCCTTTCATCGCCGCGATGTGCCGTTTCGGTGCAGGGTACCACAACTTTACTGCCGAGCACTTTTCATCTACCGAATGAATATTTATACTGAGTGTAAATCACGTCAACCGCATGACAACGGGCGTCTTTGAAGTCGGGTTAGCTGCAAGCTCCCCTTCAAAGGCGTTTTTGTTCGCAGCGCACATTCGGAAGGAACAGGTATATGGGTTTAACGCGCAAGCAGATCGTCATGCTGGCCGTGCTGGTGTTCGGCACGTTCGTGACGGTTCTGAACCAGACCGTCGTCGCCCCGGCGCTGCCGTCGGTCATGACCGAGATGAGCGTCGACGCCTCCATGGCGCAGTGGCTCACCACCGGCTTCACGCTGGTGAACGCCATCATGATCCCCATCACGGCTTTCTTGACGGACCGCTTCACCACCAAGCGGCTCTTCCTCGTGTCCATGGTTATCTTCACGTTGGGCAGCTTCCTTGCGGGCTGGGGTCCCAGCTTCGTCGTGCTGCTGCTGGGCCGGCTCGTGCAGGCCGCCGGCGCGGGCATCCTCATGCCCCTTGTGATGACGGTGCTCATGTGGACGTTCCCCGTGGACAAGCGCGGTACGGCCATGGGCCTGTTCGGCATCGTCATCGCGTTCGGCCCCGCCATCGGCCCCACCGTGGCGGGCGTCATCATCGACCGCTACACCTGGCACGATATGTTCTACATCATCACCGCGCTGTCGGCCGTCGTAGTGCTTATCGGCGCGTTCGTGCTGCAGAAGGGCGGCGAAACGAAGAAGGACGTCACGCTCGACGTGCCCTCCGTCATCCTGTCGTCGCTGGGTTTCGGCGGCCTATTGTACGGCCTGTCCACCATCGGCTCCTACGGCCTGCGTGCCGACGCTATCGCCGGCACGCTCGTTGGCGCGGTAGCGCTCGTGTTCTTCTTCCGACGCCAGCTGAAGATGGAGAAGCCCATGCTGCAGGTGCGCGTGCTGCAGAACCGCAAGTTCCTCATCGCCACGATCATCGGCATGTTGGTGCAAGGCGCGCTTTTGGCTGCAGGCATCTTGGTGCCTATCTACCTGCAGTCGCTCATGGGCTACTCCGCCACCGTGTCCGGCCTCGTGTTGCTGCCCGGCGCCATCATCATGGGTGCCATGGGGCCCATCGCCGGCCGTCTGTTCGACAAGCACGGACCGCGCGTGCTGGCGCTCGTGGGCATGGGCGTGCTCACGCTGACTACGTTCTGCTTCGCATTCCTGAGCACCGAAACCGGCATCATCACCTTGACCCTTCTGTACACCGTGCGCCTGTTCTCGCTGTCGCTGGTGAACATGCCCATCACCACCTGGGGCATGAACGCGCTCGACAACGAGCTGGTGAACCACGGCACTTCGGTGAACAACACGTTCCGCCAAGTGGCGGGCTCGCTGGGCACCGCCATCATCGTTTCGGCCTCCACTATCGCCACGAACATGAGCTCCCGGACGATGACTCCCACGCAAGCCAGCATCTTCGGCATCGACGTGGCGTTCGCCCTAGCCGGCGCGCTGTGCCTCGTCGGCTTCGTCATGGTCGTGGCGCTGGTGAAGAACAAACCGGGCGAGGCCGCCGAGAAGGATCGGGACAACTCCCGCCGCACGGTGCTGGAGTCCATCATGAAGCGCGACGTGTACACGCTGCCCGCCAACGCCACCGTGGCCGAAGCCATGCAGGTGCTGGTGGACCGGCACATCAGCGCCGCCCCGCTGGTAGACGAACAGGGCAAGGCCGTGGGCTTCGTATCCGACGGCGATATCATGCGCTACCTGTCGAAGCGATCGCAGATGCTGATGGACCCCGTGGTCATGATCATGCAGACCGTGGACGCCGACGGCGGCAACCAGGACTTCGCCCGCAAGCTCGACGAGCTCATGGGCATGCCGGCGAAGAGCATCGGCGCGAAGGGCATCATCGGCGTGGACGTGCATGCCGACCTTCCCGAAGTGTGTCGCGTGTTGGGCGAGAACCACTTGAAGAAGGTGCCCGTGCTGGACGAGGGCCAGGTGGTGGGCGTGATCAACCGCTCCGACATCACGCACTACTCCATGCAGCAGTACCTGGCCGAGCGCGACGCCGAAGCGGCGTCGAAACTGGAGCGCTCCGAGGAAGCCGCCGCGCTCCCCGACGACGAAGCGATGGCATCGTCCATCTAACGCGCCCTTCCCTTTTCGCTCCCCTGAGACGGCAGCCGCTTGGCTGCCGTCTTTTTTCGCAGCGCATCCCACCGCTTTCGCAGCGGTCGCCTACAGACTCCCCTTGCATGCTAGCATCTGAGCGTTAACCTGCCCGAAGGGAACTCCCATGAGAAAACGCCTGATCGCTCTTGCTACCGCCCTCGCATTCGCCTGCCTGCTCGACCCAAACGTCGCATTCGCGAGCGCTGTTCCCGTCACCATCGAAATCGGCGCCGACGGCGCGCCGATCGGCACGTCGGGAGAAGGCTGGACGTACGCCGACGGCAAGCTCACGCTTGGCGCGGGGCACGCGTTCACGTTCACGGGCCACGCGCTCAACGTCTCGAGCGAGAACCTCCTTCGGAACAAGGGCGTCATCGAGGACGGCACGTTCGTCGATGCGTCGCAGACGTCCGGTTTCGCCGTGCGCAACGAAGCGGGCGGCGTGATCAGGGGCGGCGCGTTCACCGCAAGCATCGGAAACGCGGGCATCATCGCAGGTGGAACCTTCAACAGCGACCCGAACGATCCCACAAAATCGTACGTGAGCACCTCCTCCGGCACCATCACGGGCGGCACGTTCGACTGCATGGTCATGGGGATGAGAAGCGGCGCGATCGAGGACGGCACGTTCAACGAGTCCGTGAACATATTCAAAGGCTTCGCCATCAACGGCGGAACGTTCAACGGAGAGGTGAACAGCGGCAACAGCTCCAACCTCGGCGGCTCCATCTGCGGAGGCACGTTCAACGGCCGCATGCAGAATCAGGGAACCATCGAGGACGGCGTGTTCCACGGAACCGTGCAAAACGCATCCAACAACGCCGGCGCCGGCGCCATCGCGGGAGGCACGTTCAACGGCTACGTGAACAACTACGACGGCGCCGTGATTTCGAGC
The DNA here is from genome assembly GCF_000024265.1 of Eggerthella lenta DSM 2243. Taxonomy (NCBI): domain Bacteria; kingdom Bacillati; phylum Actinomycetota; class Coriobacteriia; order Eggerthellales; family Eggerthellaceae; genus Eggerthella; species Eggerthella lenta. The sequence goes on from NC_013204.1 coordinate 2,916,553, forward strand.
GGCACGTTCAACGACGGCGGCGAAAACAACAACGTGACCAACGACGGCACGATACGCGGCGGCGAGTTCAACATCGGAGTGGACAACGGCGGAGCCATCGAAGGTCAGGGCGTATTCAACGCATACGTGCAGAACGGATACATGAGGTTCGATCCCGACGAGAACCGATCCTGCACCATCAAAGGCGGCACGTTCAACTCGGATGAAATAGACAACTTCGGAACCATCGAAGGCGGTACGTTCAGCGGCAAGATTCTCAGCAGGGGCGTCATCGCGGGCGGCGCGTTCTCCTCCACCAGCTCCGTGACAAGCAACGACGAAGACACCACCACCGGCGGCGGCACCATATCCGGCGGCACGTTCGACGGCACCGTAACCAACGGCGATCCCGACCCCGACTACAACAACGCCGTCCTGACGGGCGGCACGTTCAACGGCAGCGTGACGAACCACGGAACCATCGCAGGCGGCACGTTCCTTAGCGACGTGACCAACCGAGGCGTCATCGAAGGCGGTATCTTCGAGAACGTCATCAGCGACCAGGGCGGCACCGTGACCTCGTGCGCGTATCCGCTGCGCGCGAACCTGACCGGGCTGTCCATTGCCGCGGTACCCAGCGCAATGCCGAAGAACACGGCTGCAGGCTTCCCGGCGGAACCGTCCGCCGCGTTGACCGCCGCGTTCGAGAAGGACGGCGCAGATGCGAACCTCTACCAGCTGAGCGCGAACGAAGGCTACCTGCTGCCCGACGCGATCGACGTGCGCTGCGGGGCGGCCGACGGGCAAACGCTCGCACTGGCCGCGGGCACCGATTACACGTACGACCCGGCCACCGGCGCGATCGCGATCAAGAAGAGCGTCGTCACCGGGCCGTTGCTCCTCGCGGCGCAGGGCGCGGCGGCTCCCACGCCCCCGGTTCCCCCAACGCCGGACACGCCGGCGCCCGCTCCGGAACCCGAGACTCCAGCACCGAAGCCGGAGTCGAAGCCCGATGCGCCCAAGCCCTTGCCAAGCACGACCGACTCCAAGCAGGCACCGGCGAACGCCGCCGCACTCGCCGCGACGGGCGATGCGCCCCTGCCGCAAATTGCGCTGGGCATCGCGCTTCTCGCCGGCGGCGTAACGCTGACCTGCGCGATCGCCATGCAGATCACGCGGAAAAAGCGGAGCAACCGCTCGTAGCCAACGAGAGAGGGCACCGGCAACGGACAGGGCACGTCGAGCGCCAGCACGGCGGGTCCTTGCACGAAACGCGTCCTTTTTTGCACAAAAAGACGCGACGTTTGATATTTCGCGGTCGCAGCTTGCAGCAGCAATTCGAGCAGCCGAAGAAAACAGCAGGTCAAGGAAGCGCGCTTCCCAACAAGGGAGCGCGCTTTCGTTTTGTCGCGCCTTTTCTCAGCCCCGTGCGTCAAACGTCGCATCTTTTTGTGCACCGCAGGGGAAATCTCCTGCACAACCGCCATCGGCAGACAACGCAACGGGGATCGCCGCTAACAGCGAACGGCGCGGAACGCAAGAAAAACGAGTCGCCCGCTTGGGCTATCCGGCCGCTCGGGCCAGCATCTCGCGCGCGTGCGCAAGCGATGTCTCGGTAGCATCGCCCGACAGCATGCGCGCGATTTCGGCGGGACGCTCGCTTTCGGGCAGCTGCCGCAGGTCGGTTTCGGGCATGGCCCCCTCGTCCCCCGCAGCCTTGCGCACCACGTAGTGCGCCTGGCCTCGGACGGCCACCTGCGCGAGGTGCGTGACGACGATCACCTGGTGCGTGCGCGCCAAATCGGCCAGCACGTCGGCCAGCGCCACGGCGGTCGAACCTCCCACGCCCGCATCCACCTCGTCGAACACAAGCGTGTCCACGTCGTCGACCTCGCCCAGCACCACCTTCACGGCCAGCATGACGCGGCTGACCTCGCCGCCCGATGCGATGCGCGCGAGCGGACGCGCCTGCATGCCGGCGCCAGGTCGGAACAGGAACTCCACGGCCTGCGGGCCCGCCTTCGTCCACTGAACGCGCTCGAGCGGTGCGAGGTCGCACACCAGCTGCGCCCCGCCCATTTCCAGGCGATCCATCTGCGCCGTCACGGCTTCGGCGAACCGCGGGGCGGCCTCGGCGCGCGCGTCGGCCAGCGCGGACGCCGCCTGCGCGAGCGCCTCTTCGGCCAGGTCGAGCTCCCGCTGCGCCGCGCGTTCGCGCTCGGCGGCATCGTCCACGAGCGATACGAGGTCGGCCGCTTCGGCGCGACGCGCCAGCACGTCTTCCATGCGCGGACCGTACGTGCGCAGGAGCCCTTGCAGCGAAGCCATGCGCTCTTGCTGCTGCGCCAGCGTCTCGGGGTCGAACTCCACGCCCTCGCGGTAGTCGCGCGTCTCGCGCGCCATGTCCTCCAACACGTAGCCCGCCTCGCGCAACGCGTCGGCGAACTCGCCCAGCTTGGCATCGTAACGCGCCGCACCGTCGAGCGCCGCCACCGCGCTGCCCAGCGCGTCGATGGCCCCCTGCTCGCCCGCAAGCGCCTCATGCGCCCCGTTCGCAGCGACAGCCAATGCCTCAGCATGCTCCACGCGGGCGAGGTCGTCCAGCAGCTCGTCGTACTCGCCCTCGCGCGGATCCACCGCGTCGATGCGCTGCAGCACGAAGCGCGCCTCGTCGAGCTTGGCCGAGGACGCCTCGCCCGCCTCGCGCACGCGCGTCAGCTCGGCCGCCGCCGCGTTCGCCGTCGCGAACGCCTCCTCGTAGGCGGTGCGCGCCTGTACCACCGCGTCGCCCGCCCAGGCATCGAGCATACGAACATGTTGGGACGTTTTCATGAGCTGCTGGTGCTCGTGCTGACCGCACAAGTCGATGGTGGGAGCAATGGCGCGAGCCAGCTCGCCGACGCTGGCCATGCGGCCGTCGATGGACACGCGCGAACGCCCGTCCGAGGTTACGCGGCGCATGGCGACCAGCTCGACGGGAACGCCGTCGTCCGCCTCCCCGCTTTCAACCGCGTCAGCGGAAGACCGGCCCGCAAGATCGTCGGAAGACGCAAAGCCGGAAAAGACGGCGCCGTAGAACCTCCCCGACACGGAGAGGGCTTCCTCGCCGTCGCGGACGGCGTCTTTGTCGGCGCGCGCACCCATGAGCAGCTTCAACGCCGAGAGCAGCGCCGTCTTGCCCGCGCCCGTCTCGCCCGTGAGCACGGTCAGCCCGCGCGCCGGCACCAGCGTCGCCTCGCGGATCAGCGCCAGGTTCTCAACTTGGATCTCGTCGATCATCGCGCACCTCTTACAGCCTCGTTCGTTCCAGAGCCATCAAGTATAGCAGCGCGAGGGCGCGCCGCCGAAGCGGATTCGCCCAGTCGCTCAAACCGCTTAAACCTAGCGCAGGGTCCACGCCTTTCCGACGCGCGTTACGCGCCGTGGCTCACAGCGCGAACCGCTCCTTCGCGCTCGTCGGCTTGGCCTGGGCGCGATGATGCTCCATGAGGTACGCCACGCAGTCGGTGCGGTTGCAAGCGCGCAAAAGCTCGATCTGCCGATCGAACGAGGCATCGTCGATAAAACCGGCCTTGACCAGAGCTTCCACCATGTTCCGATCTCCCTCGCGCGCGATGCGCTCCTGGGCCTCGCGCCCGTAGCCCCGCAGGTGCGACACCAGAACCGAGCGCATGTCGTCGGCGAGCCGGTAGGGTACGGCCAGCCGGTGCAGCAGCGCGCCCAAACGATCGGGCAGGTTTTTCCCCGACCGCAGAAGCTCGTCGTAGCGCCCGAAGTCGAACGGAACGCCGTCGGAGGCGTCCGTCAGAAAGCAGGTGAGCAGCTGATCGGCCGACACGTGCACGATCGCCCCCACGTGCGACAGGCGGCACACCGCGTACTCGAAGCTGCCCTCCCCGACCGAGCGCACGCTCGCCGGGATAAGCACGGGCCCCTCCAGCTTACGCGACCAGAAGCAGTGCGCGCCGATGGAAACCAGCCCTTCGGGAAGGATCAGGCGCTTCGTGCCGCGGCATGCGTTGTCGCGTTCGATGATGCGCACGGTTTCGGGTACCACCACCGAGGCCGGCGCGAACGGCAGGGCTCTTACGCCGATGCGCACGAGCGGCCGCCCTTCCACCTGTCGCGGAAGCGCCAGCACGTCGCTCGCGCTGGCCGACACGTAACCCACGGTGGAGCCCGCTTCCCCCGAGGCCGCGAACTCCGTGGCCGCCTCGGCAGCCGCCGCAGCGGGCGAAAGCGCGCAGACGTCGGCATCGTCTGCAACCTCGTCTTTGCCGCGCACGGCCACGGCGCGCACCGCAGCCTGCTCGGCGAAGCGCCGCGACACCGATATCGGCTTCGGCGGCCCCGCTACCAGCACCGCGCCCTCCGCGTCGAAGTCGTACCAGCATCCTTCCAACTCGACGGCTGCCGGCCCCGCCAGACGGACGCCGCGCTTGCGAAGCGCGCGGTACGCGGGAGCCTCGACCGGGCAGCGCCAGACCGCGTCGTCCCAGCTGCGAGAGTCAACGCGCGCAAGCGCCGCCGAGCAGTCCACCACCGCAGGGGGCTCGCAACCGTCCGCAAACGCCGACGAAGCCACGCGCTCCACCCCATCGGGCAGGCTCACGCGCTCGCCGTACGGAGAGGCCAAGAACACGAGCTCCCGTCCGCCGTCCGAAAACAGGTTGCCCTCGCGCGCCAGATAGCGCGCGTTTCCGGCATCCACCGAATACTCCCGGCGCGCCAACCGCGGCGAGACTCCCGCCAAATCGCAGCGCTGCTCTCCTAGCTGGCTTACGCCGCGCCCGATATGGATCCGCTGCGCCGACATCGCTGCGAACGCGTTCGCAGCGATATGCTCCACCGTGTCGGGCACCACCAGAAGCAGCACCCCCACGCCCTGCACGAAGCGGCGCGCGAACGCTTCCACGGCCACGCGCACCACGGGGATCCCGTCCACGTACGCGGGCAGCAGAACCGCCAAATCGTCGCTCTGCCCCACCGCCGCAGCGAATCTCCGCAGATCGAACGCGGTCAGGGCATATCCGCCGGGCACCTGCCGCACCCCCACGGCTCCGCGGAGCCCTTCCTCCATACGAGCGCGCGGCGTCTCCTGCGCGTCGGCGGCATCGCGTTCGGCCGCCTGGGCAAGCAGCTCGTCGAACTCGCCCATCCACAGCGCGCCTGCGGAATACAGATCCCCCTCGCGACCCGCACCGCCCGCGACGTCGCCGGCTTCCCCTTCGGCAGCCCAGGCCCGATAAGCCGGAAGCTGCGGAGACCACACTTCGCCCTCCACCGCCCGCGCAGCCTCGACAACCTCCACATCGCGCGCGTCGAGGCGCACCGGATTCTTGATCGCATGATCAAGCAATTCTTCGATCGGCGCATGAGCACCATGATAGACCAGCGTGTTCTCCATCATAGTATTGTGCTACCTCCCAAAAACCTCTCGGCAACGAGCCTGTTTACCCTTGGCTTCCCCCATGCTACACTGCGGGAAGCGACGAAGGCAAGAGCCGCCGCGAAGCAAGCACGCGCTTCGCGCACGCACATTCGTTCAAAGGAGCATCATGGCCGTCGAAGCCGTCGAGCCGCTTGCCCGCCAAGCGCTCGACCTTGCGAAAAACGCGCTGCTCGTGAACCTGCGCTTCATGAACGCTGCGTTCGCGCGCCTGCGCCCTTTCCCCGTGCGCGATGCCACGCTGGCCACTGACGGCCTTCACATCCGCTTCGACCCCGCAACGCTCGCGCGCCTCTACGCCGCGGAACCGTCCGAACTCACTCGCGCCTATCTGCACATCGTGCTGCACAACGTGTTCCTGCACCTCTACCCCGGCCCGCACGTGGACGTTGCGCGCTGGGACGCCGCATGCGACATCGTCGTGGAACGCACCATCTCCGAACTCGACCTGCCCGCCACCCGCACCGCTCGCGCCGAGCGCCAGCGCGCGACCCTCGCGCGCATCGACGCGGCGCTGCCGCTGGCAACCGCAGAAACCGTGTACCGGTACCTGCAGGATGAGGGGCTCGACGATGCCGAGCTGGCCGATCTGCGCGCACCGTTCTACATGGACGACCATGAGCCCTGGTACCGCCTCGCAGCCGCAGAGGAGGCCCGCAAAACGAATTCGGAAGAGGGCGAACGCGATGAGGGGGCGGACGCGCAGGACGGAGCCGCGTCGGCCCAATCCGCCACGAGCGGAACCGACATGGAGATGCCGTCCGATGCCGACCAGGCGAAGCCGAACCACAAGTCGCACCAGGCGGTCAGCCAGGACGACATCGTGCAGAAAGAGGCTCCCGAACAGGTAGGACGCTCCATCGACGACCGCTTCGCCGACACGGTGAACCTAGATCGGTCCAAGGAGCAGTGGAAGAGCGCGGCCTACGAGATGGGCGTGCAGCTTGACGCCTACGCGAAGCTGTGGGGCGTCGAGGGCGCGAACCTTGCCATGAACCTGCGCGCCGTGACGCGCGAGAAGCAGGACTATCGCGAGTTCCTGCGCAAGTTCGCCCGGATGGGCGAGCAGATCCGCGTGAACGACGACGAGTTCGACTACGTTTATTACTGCTACGGGCTCAAGCGCTACGGCAACCTCCCGCTCATCGAGCCGTTGGAATACGTGGAAGAGCGGCGCATCCGCGACTTCGTCATCGCCATCGACACCTCGGCCTCCACCAAGGACGGCCTCGTGCGCCGTTTCATCGAGAAGACGTACGCCATCCTCAGCCAAGAGACCAGCTTCTTCGCCGACATGAACGTGCTCATCGTGCAATGCGACGCCGCCATCACGGACGTCGCGCGCATCTCGAACCTGCGCGATCTGGACGACTACCTGGACGGCCTCGAGATCAAAGGATTGGGCGGCACGGACTTCCGCCCCGTGTTCGCCTACGTGGACGACGCCGTGGAGCGCGGCGACCTCGTGAACCTGGGCGGCCTCATCTACTTCACCGACGGGCAGGGAACCTATCCCGCCCGCAAGCCCGATTACGACACCGCGTTCGTCTTCGTCGACGACGCCTCGGCCGCCGCGAGTCCGAACGTCCCTGCGTGGGCCATGAAAGTGGAGCTCGACGAAACCGTCGTATTGGAAGAAATGTCCTAAAAGGTGCCTGTCCCCTTTTAGGACATCAACTCGCAAGGAGAGCAATCATGGACATCCGTCAGGCAAAGCAGCAGATCAAAAACGCCATGCTGGCGTACTTTTCGAAGGACGAGTTCGGCAACTACCGTCTGCCCACCGAACGGCAGCGCCCCGTGTTCCTGCTGGGCGCGCCCGGCATCGGGAAGACGGCCATCATGGAGCAGATCGCCCAGGACCTCGACGTGGGGTTCGTGTCGTATTCGATGACGCACCACACGCGCCAAAGCGCGCTCGGCTTGCCGTTCATCGCGAAGAAGACGTACGACGGCGTGGAATACGACGTGTCCGAATACACGATGAGCGAGATCATCGCCGCCGTGTACGACGCGATGGAGGCCACCGGCAAGCGCGAGGGCATCCTGTTCCTCGACGAGATCAACTGCGTGTCGGAAACGCTGACGCCCGCGATGCTGCAGTTTTTGCAGTACAAGATCTTCGGACGCCACCGCGTGCCCGACGGGTGGATCGTGGTTACGGCCGGCAACCCGCCCGAGTACAACCGCACGGCGCACGATTTCGACATCGCCACCTGGGACCGCCTCAAGCGCATCGACGTGGAGCCCGATTTCGCCGCCTGGCGCGACTTCGCCGTGGAGACGGGCGTGCACCCCGCCGTGCTCACGTACCTCGATATCGAGCGCGACCACTTCTACCGCGTGGAGACCACCGTGGACGGCAAGTCGTTCGTCACGGCGCGCGGCTGGGACGACCTCTCCGCCATGATGAAGCTGTACGAGGAGCAAGGCGTCCCCGTGGACGAGCTGCTGATCGGGCAGTACGTGCAGAACGCCGAGATCGCGAAGCGCTTCTCGGTATACTACGACCTGTTCACGAAGTACCGCGCCGACTATCAGATCGAGCGCATACTGGAAGGCTCCGCCGAGCAGAGCGTGGTCGAGCGCGCCCGCGAGGCCGCGTTCGACGAACGGGTGTCGCTCATGGGGCTGATCACGGACGCCTTGGGCGGACGGCTGCGCGACGCCGTGATGGAAGAGCGCGCGGTGGAGTTCGCGCACGGACGGCTGGCGGCGATGCGGGATGCCATCCTGAGCGAAGCGAACGGAGCGAGCGCAGTCGAAGGATCCCCTGCGGCGATAGCGATCGACGACGCGAACGCGCTGCCCCTCCTGCGCGAAGAAGCTGCCTCGCTCCAAGCGCGCTTGGACACCGAGCGCAAAGCGAGCCTGCTGTCGGACGAGAAGTACGTGGCCTACCAGCGCGCGCTTGCGCTGATCGACCGCGCGCTGCGTTGCGACGCTGCGGGCGGCGGGGTTCCGTTCTCGCAGGTGAAAACTTTGTTCGGGGAAATGGTCGACGCGCTGGACGCGCGCATCGCGGCCGTGTCGAGCGCGCTGGACAACGCCTTCCGCTTCGTGGAGGACGCGTTCGGCAACGGCCAGGAGATGCTGCTGTTGGTCACCGACTTATCGGTGAACCGCTATGGCATGGCCTTCATCAACGACCACGGCTGCGAGCGCTACTTCGCCCACAACGAGGACCTTCTGTTCTACGAACGAGGAGCCGACCTGGCCGACCGCATCAACCGTCTGGATCTGACAGAAGAAGAGGCTTGATAAACGAACTGATGTTCTATATAATGAAGCACATCGTATTCACTGGTCGGGTGCTACCCTAACTTTCCCGTAAAGGACAGCCGCCTTCTCGAAAGGAGGCTGTCCTTGGAACAGATCTACGATCCTTCCCCGGACGAAGCCGTCTATCAATCGGTTCGCGCCGCACTCGAAACCGCGCGCACGAAAGCGGCGGCGGCAATCAACGACGCAATGGTTTCCGCATATTGGGAGATCGGCCGGCAAATCGTCGAAGCGCAGGGCGACCGCGCAGAATACGGCCAGCATCTGATGGAATACCTGTCCGAGCGGCTGACAGCCGAATTCGGGAAGGGGTTCACGGAACGAAACCTTCGCGCCATGCGCCAGCTGTATCTTGCATATCCAATTCGGCACACATTGTGTGCCGAATTGAGCTGGTCGCATTATCGCCTGATCATACGCATAGATGATCCCGTCCGTCGCGACTTCTACGTGCGCTCCGCCGTCGAAGAGCGCTGGACGGTGCGGCAGCTCGACCGGCAGATCCACTCGTTCTACTACGAACGACTTTTGGCCACTCGCGCAGAAGGAAAAGACGAGGTTCGACAAGAGATCCAGAACCTCGAGCCGCCAACTAAAGCCGACGGCATCCTCAAAGACCCTTACGTACTCGACTTCCTCGATCTGGGTGGCAACTCGAACTACCTGGAAACGGATTTAGAGCAAGCGCTCATGGACAAACTCCAGCAATTTCTATTGGAGTTGGGAAAAGGGTTCTCGTTCGTCGCGCGCCAGCAGCGAGTCAGCGCCGATGGCGACCACTACTACATCGACCTCGTGTTCTACCACTACATCCTCAAATGCTTCGTCCTGATCGACCTGAAAACCGGGAAGCTCACGCCCCAGGATGTCGGGCAGATGGACTTCTACGTTCGCCTATTCGACGACCAGTGCACCCAGCCTGACGACAATCCCACCATAGGCATCGTCCTCTGCGCGAATCGCAACGAAGCGGTGGCCAAGTATTCCGTCCTCGCCGATAAGAAGGGAATCTTCGCATCGCAGTACGTGCTCTGCCTGCCAACCGAGGAGGAGCTGTCGCAAGCCTTAGAAGCAACCTGCCTGCTCGCAAGCGAAGAAGAATAATCACGCTCCGGCAAAACTAAGCATCTTCGCTCGTAAAACACGCGTTGGGAGCCGAGGCGTGTTTTGCGAGCGAAGATGGCGCCCCGCCGCCGCGAAAGGCGGCGGGGCGCACATTCCTATGCGCAGTACGCCTTGATGGCATCGCGGAGGAATTCCGCAGCGCCGGGGGCGACAGCTTCGTAGTAGGCCTTGAAGCGATCGTCGGCCACGTACATCTCGGCCAGGCCGAGGTGCGCGGCCTTTGAGTACGTTCCGTCCTTCCAGAATTCGCACAGCCATTGGCGGTGCAGGTCGGCCGCGCGGTGCGCGTCCTCGCCCGTCGGATCGCCCGCAGCCATCGCTGCCGCCAGCGCATCCTTGACGCCCTGCTCCAGCTTCTGGGTTTGGCGGTACTGCTCGACGCTCATACCCATGAGCTTCGCGTTGCTCGCATCGGCCGCATCGTCGCCCCAGCGTTCGCGCACCTCCTTGCCGTAGTGCTGCTCGTTCTCGCCCACGAGGCCTTGTTTGAACGCCTCGAACTTCTCTTCGTCTTCCATAGTTGCAGAACCTTCCATACAGGCGAGCGTCTTCTCCACGCTCGCGATCAATCCGTCGAGACGCTGCTTGCGCGCGTGCAGCTCGCGCAGGTGGCCGGCCAGCGCGTCGCGCGCATCGAACGCGGGGTCGTCCAGCAAACGCCCGATGGCAGCAAGCGGCATGCCGCATTCCCGGTACAGCAGCACCTGATGCAGCCGGTCGACTTCGGCCGCGCCGTAGCGCCGGTACCCGTTGCTGGCGCGTTGCGCGCGAACGAGCCCCAGCTCGTCGTAATGATGCAGCGTGCGCACCGTGCATCCCGACAGCTCGGCCAACTCGTGCACCGTGTACCCGCCGCCCGCCCGTTCCCGTTCCATGAGCGCCTCCTTTCCTGCGTGCAACCAGCGTACACCCTCACGTTACGTGAGGGTCAACAGACGCGTGCAATTTTTTCGACCGGATTGAGGTTGCGCGGCGCTCCCCTCGCCAGACGTTATTCGAAAGAAGGGCACGTGCTGATCGAAGTGGACAAACAGTACTAATGTTTCACGTGAAACATTCCGATTCGGGCTCGCTTACCGCATGCGGCCCATGCGCAGACGCAGCACGCCCTTGGGACATACGTCGGCACAGGCGGCGCACTGGATGCATTCGGCGTCGGCGACGGCACCGCCGGCCAGGAGGTCTTGCACCGGCAGGCTCATCGGACACGCGCGGTCGCACTTCCCGCAGCCGATGCAGCCATTCGGATCGGCCTCGATGCGCAGTTGCGGAACCCGCAGCGCCGAACCCAGTTTCTCGCCCAATACCATGAACGGCGCCATCCAGCAGATGCAGTGGCACATGGCGCGACACCCCAAGAACAGATTGGGAACGAAGAACAGCGCCACGATGCCGAAATAGATAGGCAATCCCAAAGGGCTGTTCATAGACACGCCGCCCGGTATGCCGTACAACGGGTCGACCGTCGTGAAACCACCGGCGATCCATGCGCACGCTACGATGGAGCACACCCACGGCACCCAGATCACATACTTGACGCGCGCCCTCCACCCCAGTTTCGCGGGCTTGCCTACGGCGGTCGCCTCAAGCTCCTGCAGGCCGCCCGCCGGGCACAACCACCCGCACCACGCGCGACGCAGCACGATAGCCAACAAGAACTGCAGGCAGAACACGAGCATGCTGGCAGCCACCGCCCCTTCCAAGGCGCCCTCGATGATCAGCGCCGGTGAGAAGTAGAAGATGATGACCGGGAACAGCAGGAACGACACGAGCAGCGCCAACCGCCGCGCGTTCTGCCGCTTCCTTCCCCGCTCGCGCTGCGCGCGTACCTCGTCGGCCGATCGCACCGCCGACCCGCGCACCTTGTCGGCCGACCGCGCGCCAACACGTCCTCGCCCGCCTCGCGCCGGATCATTCGGTTCCTCCACTCGCGTCACGCCCGAAACGACATCATGCAACATGTGTTCTGAAACACCCGATGCTTCACGTGAAACATCGCTCGCACAATTTCTCTCCGACTCCTCCATGGTTTCCCTCATCTCACCAACGTCAGCAGACCCGTGAAGGCCTCGTTCAAGCGTTCGCCCAGTTCCTCGTCGGAAAATTGCGCGCCAGCAACCAGCATGGCCGCCATACCGTGGGTGTACACGATCATGTGCAGGTACAGCGCGCGCGCCGCCGCGGGCGACAGATGCCCCAGCTCCTCGATGCATTGCTGCACGCCGTCGACGGCCACGCTCTCGTACACTTCCGCGAAGCTCGTCGCCTCCATGTGCGGAGATAGGTACAGGAATTGGAACAAATGACGCTCCGTGCGCGCAAGGCGCAGATGCGACAACCCGTTCGCCTCGAACGCATTGCGGCCGTCGTCCACATGCTCGCGGTTGTACGCCGCGACCCACGCGCGCGCATGGTCGTACAGTGCGCGCACGAGTCCTCGCATGTCGCCGAACAAGCTGTAGATCGGCTGCACCGAGCAGCCCGCCCGCTCGGCCACCGTCCGTGCGCTCAGCGCCGTTTCTCCCCTCTCTCGCAGCAAGCCCAGTGCAGCATCGAGCACCGTCTCGCGCCCCACTTTCTGCTCCGGCATCCTCACCCTCCCGTATATTACAACCGTTATATAACGTTTGTAATATACGGTATGTCAACAGCACCGTCAAGAGATGCGACGAATCCCGGCAACACCTTCCTTTCATCTTCGTGACGGCGCATCGTCGGGCAAAGCACGGCTCGCCATCGAAACCCCCCTGCGAAATTCCACACGCACGAGGGGTCCTACAATCGGCGCTGAAATCGTTCGCATACGAAAGGAGTTCCATCCATGAAGAACGTTGAGGAGCGACGCAACCGCACTATCGCTCGCGAGGCAAACCACCATGCAACCATGCGCGCGCCGCATATCGACAAGACGGCCATCAGTCCGTACGACGACTACTGCGACGGATACGGCATGCCCGGCGCCTACGGCAACGGCTACGTGTCCGTGCTGAAGGTTTCGGCAGGCACGGTGGAGAAGACCAACGACGAGCTGGTCGACCGCATCGTCACGTACGACAAGGCCGAGGCCGCCGATGCGTACGTCGGCCAGATCAACATGCTGACCGCCTCGTCGTTCTGCGGCATGGCCGGACAGGTGTGGGGCTACGACCTCGCCCGCCACGACTCGGTCGACAACGGCAAGAGCAAGCCGCTGTTCACCGAGAAGCAGTGGAACGGCCGCGAGCTGGAAGTGTACGACGCCGCCCCGCTGCTGAGCGCAGGCGTGGAGCTGTTCGGCACCGAGCAGAACCGCCGCTACCATCCCATTCCGGGCGCGCACACCATCTGCGCGAACAGGGGCGTCGTCGCCTACCGCCCGAAGACCGACCGCCCGCTCAAGGAGGGCGAAGGCTACGGCGTGTGGTCCTTCATCGCCATCTCCCTTTCCGCCGATCGCGACTTCGCGGCCGACCTGTTCATCGAGGATGCCGGCGTGTGGACCGAGAACGACAACGAAGAGGACATGATCGCGTTCCTCGAGCAGCATCGCAAAGCTATCGTCTGGTCCGTCGTCGAGTGCGGCCGCGACCAGAACGTGCTGTTCGACCGCACCTACGTGGGCTTCGCTCACCGCATGATGAAGCCGGGCGAGATCGGCAACGCCATCACGGTGGGTCCCTACGTCACGCTGGCCCGCAACGCCGTGCCCGCTACCGGATTCGCCTCGCTCAACAACCTGCACCTGTCCGACTGGCTCAAGCAAATGGACTTCGAGCCGCTCACGGACATCGCGTAACCGACGGTATCCCCCTGATCGAGCCGTCCAGGCAACCCCCGGGCGGCTCGATCACGTTTAGACAAGGACTGGAAACATGGCAGACAAAACCGCTTCCGGTTCCGGCGGATCATCGGCCCAGGACAGCTCGAAAAAAGTTGGCCTGATCGGCCTGGTAGGCATCGTCATCAGCGCCATGATCGGCGGAGGCATCTACAACCTCCCCCAGAACATGGCCGCAGACGCCTCCGCAGGAGCCATCATCATCGCCTGGGTCGTCACCGGCATCGGCATCTGGTTCATCGCGAACACGTTCCGCATCCTGTCGGCCGCGCGACCCGAGCTCACGAACGGCCTGTACACGTACGCCGAGAAAGGCTTCGGCAAGCTGATCGGCTTCTTCGTGGCGTACGGCTACTGGATTTGCAACTGCTTCGCGCTTGTTGCCTACTCAGTGCTCGTCATGGCCACGCTGAACTACTTCGTGCCCGACTTCACGGGCGGCAATAACATTCCGTCCATCATCGGCGGCTCCATCATCACGTGGATCATGTACCTGCTGGCCCTGCGCGGCGCGAAGTCCACCAGCTTCCTGAACATCATCGGCACCATCGGCAAGCTGCTGCCCGTGTTCATCTTCATCCTGGCCGTGGCCACCGTGTTCAAGTTCTCGGTGTTCATGGAAGGCTTCTGGGGCATGAAAGACGGCGTGGCATTGACCTTGGACTTCAGCAACGTCATGCCTCAGGTTTCGTCCACGATGCTGGTCACGCTGTGGCTGTTCCTGGGCATCGAGGGCGCCGTGGTCGTGTCGGGCAAGGCGAAATCGCAGGCCGCAGTGCGCAAAGCAACCACCATCGGCTTCCTCGTCACGCTGGCGCTCTACATCGTCGTGTCGCTTCTGCCCCTCGGCGTGTACTCGCAAGCGGAAGTCGGCAGCATGGCCGACCCGTCGATGGCGGCCATCATGCTGAAGTCGTTCGGAAAATGGGGCGAGATCATGGTGAACGCCGGCGTGATCGTCTCGGTGCTGAGCTCCTGGCTCGTCTGGATGCTCATGCTGGGCGAGATGCCGCTGGCCGCCTCCAAAAGCGGCATCTTCCCCAAAATGTTCGTGAAGGAGAACAAGAACGGCTCGCCGTCCACATCCCTTCTGTGGACCACTATCGTCGTGCAGGTGGTGCTCATCATCTCGTTCTTCATAGGCAACAACGCCTGGACCACGATGATCAGCATCACCAGCGTCATGGCGCTTCCGTGCTACTTCTTCTGCACGCTGTTCCTGTTCAAGATCGCCGTCAAGAAGGAGTACCCGTCCGGCATCTTCGCCAGCCGCGGCATGGCCGTGTTCACGGGCGCGGCCGGTTCGCTGTACGGACTGTGGCTGATCTACGCGGCCGGCCTGAACTACCTCATGGTGGCCTGCATCGTGTACGCCATCGGCCTGCCGCTGTACATCGTGGGCGTGCGCCAGCACGACCGACAGGCGAAGCTGTTCGAGAAGCGGTCGGACAAGGTCATCCTGGCCGTGGTGCTGGCGCTCGGCATCGCCGGCCTTATCTACTCGGTCATCACGTTCGGGAACATCCATATCTAGAGCGCGCACGATTGCGATCACCGCGAAGCCCGAGGCCGCTTACGGCCCCGGGCTTTTTTTGGTCGTCTTGCACATCAGACCCGATTCGTCGAAAACGCTGCGGCTTTACCTTCCCTTTACACGGGCTTTACCGAATCTTAAGCGGTCTGAATATCCTCCATCGATCGGTGTACGACTCGAGGATTCCCCTGCGAATACGCCATGCTGTTCACATTGGAAACCGAAAGGGAGTCATCCGTGAAGGGCTTTACCGAACTCATCGTCAACTCCGTCCGCGGGTTCTGCATGGCCCTGGCCGACAGCGTGCCCGGGGTGTCGGGCGGCACCGTCGCCTTCCTGCTGGGCTTTTACGACCGGTTCATCGGCTCGCTGGACGACCTGTTCCACGGCGCGAGGGCTGCGCGCTTCGCAGCCGTGCGCTTCCTGCTGAAGCTGGGCGCAGGTTGGGCGATCGGGTTCGGGCTGTCGGCGCTCGTGCTGACCAGTTTCTTCGATACGCACATCTACGAGGTCAGCTCGCTGTTCATGGGATTCATCGTGTTCGCCATCCCCATCGTCGTGCGCGAGGAGCTGGACGCATTGCGTAAACGGCTGCCGTACCTCGCGTTCGCCGTCGTGGGCGTCGCATTTGTCGTGGCAGTGACGCTGCTGAGCCCCGTGAGCGGAGAGGGCACCGACGTTGCGGCGAAGAGCCTCGACCTCGGCCTGGTGGCGTACGTGTTCCTGGCGGCGATGGCGGCCATCTCCGCGATGGTGCTGCCGGGCATATCGGGCTCCACGCTGCTGCTGATCTTCGGGCTGTACGTGCCCATCATGGGTGCGGTGCGCGCGACGATGGGGCTCGATCTGTCCTACCTGCCTATCCTGATGGTGTTCGCGGCGGGCATCGCATGCGGCATGCTTCTGTTCGTCCGACTCATCAGAATGTGCCTCGAGCGCTTCCGCTCGCAAACCATCTATGCCATCATCGGCATGATGCTGGGGTCGCTGTTCTCCATCACGCAAGGGCCGCTCACGCTGAGCGAGCCGCAGCCGGCCATGAGCCTCGACACGTTCAGCATCGTGTTCTTCCTCATCGGCGGCGCCGTGGTCGGCGGGCTCCAGCTGCTCAGGTCGCGCTTGGAGGAACCCGCCGAGGGCTAACGCGCTACGACGCCCGCATCGGACAGCCGCAACGCGGCATGGAAGCCGATGCCGGGAAGGCTCGCCGGCTTCGCCATGCTAGCTCGCCGCTTGGACAGCTTCGCGCAAACGCGCGAGATCATCGTCATCGGGATGGCTCGCCGCTTCGTCGAAGTTCTCGATGAGCTGATGCATGCGCGCAGCCTGCTCGGGCTTGGCCTCGGCGGTTTGCGCGTAGCGGGCGCGAACGCTGGCGGGCATGCGGCCCTGGCACATGAACGTGCCCACGATCCGCGCCGATTCGGGCAGATGCACCGCCACGCGCGCCATGACGCCCGCGAAGTACGTCTCGTCGGCTCCGAACCCGGCCGTCCCGAACAGGAACACGTCCTTGTCCGCGAGCGAGGCCAGAACCTCGGCCAACTCGTCGCCGCAATCGCCACGGTTCGTCCAGAACCCTGCGTACACGCGGTCGGCCTGCGCGACGGCGGCGCGATCCACCTCGTCCACCCGACCGAACGCAAGGCGCCCTTCGCTCGGCAGCGCAGCGGCCACCGCCCGCGCCAATGCCTCAGTGTTCCCGGTGCGGCTGTCGTACACGATCGCGTAGCTCATAAGCGTTCCTTCCCTACATGCCTCGGCGCGGGCGCCGCATTCGAATCAGCTTGTTATACGCCCGTCCGACCCCTCTGTAAACCCCGTTATACTGAAACGAGAGAATCCAACGGGCGCAAGCGCCCTGCAAGCGAGGAGGCTTCTATGCGAGCGGTGGTTCAGCGCGTGTCGAACGCGCGGGTAGATATCGACGGCGCGACGGCGGGCAGCATCGGGCGCGGGCTGCTCATCCTGCTAGGCGTGGGTCACGACGACAGCGAGGAGCAGGCCGAACGCCTCTGGAGCAAGATCGCGCGCCTGCGCATCTTCGAGGACGCCGAGGGCAAGACGAACCTGTCGCTAGCCGACGTGGGCGGCGAAGTGCTGGTCGTGTCGCAGTTCACCCTGTTCGCGAACTGCAGACGAGGCAACCGCCCCTCGTTCACCGAGGCGGGCGCGCCCGACGAGGCGAACCGGCTGTACGAATGGTTCGTCGAACGCGCGCGCCGCGACGTGCCTCGCGTGGAAACGGGGCGCTTCGGCGCTTACATGGACGTGAGCCTGACCAACGACGGTCCGTTCACGCTGTGGCTCGACACCGACGCGCTCTAGCGCGACGATGCGACGACGCTCCGGCGCGCTGTCGCGCTAGAGCAGCGCCCGCTCCCACTCGGCCTCTTTGAAGCCGACCAGCACGAAGTCGTCGCCCACCACCAGCGGGCGCTTCACCATCATGCCGTTCTCGGCCAGAAGCGCGTAGGCGTCCGCGTCGCTCATGCCGGCATCCAGCAGGGCCTTTACGTTGCGCTCGCGGTACAGCATGCCGCTGGTGTTGAAGAAACGGCGCAGCGGCAACCCGCTTTTCGCATGCCATGCGGCCAGCTCGTCGGACGTCGGGTTGTCCTCCACGATGTGGCGGTCAGCATACGCCACGCCGTGCGCGTCGAGCCACGCCTTAGCCTTCTTGCAAGTGGAGCACTTCGGATATTCGATGAACAGCACGTCCGCCATGGGTTTCTCCTTCGCGTTGCAGCCTTCGTATCCCGCTCATCATACCAGAGCGGCCTCAAGCAGCCGCAAAGCGAAGCGAACGGGCGCCGCATGCCTCGGCGGCGGAATGTCTCAAGTGAAACATTCGCTCGCTTCGATCCTGCCGGAAACGGCGAAGGACGTCCGAGGCGAAGCAGACGCGCACGTCGATCAAACGTACAAATGTTTCACGTGAAACATCGTAACCGCCTTCGGTTGCAAAAGGGTCATCGTTCGCGCAGGCTCGGCTTGGTATACTGAAGGCATACAGACGGAAAGGCGGCTCATGATCTTCTACTTCACCGGCACCGGCAATTCGCTCGCGGCGGCGCAGACCATCGCGCGCGCAACGGACGACCTGCTCGTCGACATCGGCGCGGCCTACAAGTACAAGGACTTCGACTTCACGCTCGCGCAAGGCGAGCAGCTGGGCTTCGTCTTCCCCGTCTACAACTACACCACGCCGCCCATCATCGATGCGTTCCTCAAGCGAGCCCGCTTCCGCACGGGCAACAAGGAAACCTTCACGCCCGACTATTGCTTCGCCGTGATCAGCTGCGGCGCGTTCGTGGGCAGCACGGCGCGCGTCTTCGGCAAGCGCCTGTTGGACGCGCAGGGCATCAACCTCGACGCCTCGTTCAGCGTGAAATCGGTGGGCAACTGCACATACCTGTACGCGCCCGCCCAAGGCGAGAAGCGCAAGCGCCTGCTTGCCGGCGCGGAACTTGCCGCGCGCGAGACGGCAAATCGCATCGCAGCCCGCGAGCACGTGCGCGCCGAGCACCGCAATCCCCTAGGCATCGTGCTGTCCAAGTTCACCGAAAAGGACGAGAAGCCGCGATCCACCTCGGAGTTCTTCGCGCTGCCCACCTGCATCAGCTGCGGCCAGTGCGCCGACCTCTGCCCCACCAACACCATCACGATCATCGAAGGCGCGCCCCGCTGGGCCGAGCTGGGCTGCACGCAGTGCCTCGCCTGCCTGCACCGCTGCCCCGTGAACGCCATCCAGTACGGTGCGAAGACCGAGCGTCGCGGCCGCTACGTCAACCCCGTCCTCGCGAAAGCTCCCAAGCGCGCATAACGCTCCTCCCTAGCCTCGTTCAAGCAATTCCTTGAACGACCGCTCTCCCCAGCCGTCGGGCGCCTCAAGCGTCGTCGAACGGATAAGCTCCCGCAGTTCCGCCTTTCGCTCAGGCGTCAATGCACGATGCCCGCTCCTTAGGTCTTCAAGCGAGGGGAAAGCTTTCGGAAGCTCTTCGTTGTCGATGACGGCAACCATGACACGCTCCTTTCGCTTCATCGAGCATAGATGCGCAATACCGTATTACGTCAATGACGGCAGTTGATCGCATGCGCTGTCTTGACGCTTCCGTATCTATTGTTTATAGTGTGCATATCGGGTATATACACTCTACACGTTACGGAGTGGACGATGCCCGGCCGGAGGGGACGAGGAACGTGCTTGGCCTCTCCCGGCGCGAAGCGGGACGCCGCGACGCGCCACCCGAGCGCAGGGGGACGCCCCGGTGCTCGCGCACGAAACCACGAAAGGGAGCCTGAGTTGGACATCATCATCTCGAATGCGAGCGACAAGCCCATCTACGACCAGATCGTCTCGCAGATGAAGGCCCTCATCCTGACGGGTGAGCTGGGCGAAGGGCAGCAGCTGCCCTCCATCCGAGCACTGGCCGGCGACCTGCGCATCAGCGTCATCACGACCAAGCGCGCGTACGCCGAGCTGGAGCTCCAAGGCTTCATCGAGACGGTGCCCGGCAAGGGCAGCTTCGTGGCCGGCGGCAACCTCGAGCTTCTTCGCGAGGAGCGCCTCCGGCACATCGAGGAGCTGCTCGTCCAGGCCGTCGACGAAGCGCGCGGTGCGAACGTCGGCATCCCGGAGCTCCATGACATGCTCGACCTCATCGCAGAAAGTGACGACTGATGAACGACCTCCTCCGCATACGCAGCTTGTCGAAGCACTATGACGGCTTCGACCTCCGAAACGTCGACCTCACCGTACCCGCCGGAAGCGTCGTCGGCTTCATCGGCTCGAACGGCGCCGGCAAGACGACCACCATCAAGGCCATCCTCGGCCTCATATACCCCGATGCCGGCTCCATCGAGCTGCTCGGCCAAAACGTCGGCGAACATGCCGGCAGCAAGGCGATCAAGGACGCCAAGCAACGCACGGGCGTGGTGTTCGACACCTGCTCGTTCCCCGAGGAGATGACCGTCGCCTCGGTGGGCAAGCTCATGTCGTACAGCTACGACTCCTGGAGCCCTGCCGACTTCGAGCAGCGCCTGGCACAGTTCCAGCTGCCTAAGAGCAAGACGGTGAAGGACCTCTCCCGCGGCATGAGCATGAAGCTGTCGCTGGCTTGCGCGCTGGCACACGACCCCGACCTGCTGATCCTCGACGAGGCCACCGCCGGGCTCGACCCGCTCGCCCGCGAGGAAGCGCTCGACATCCTGCGCGGCTACATGCGGGATGAGCGCCACGGCATCCTCATGTCCAGCCACATCACGAGCGACCTCGAGAAGATCGCCGACTACATCGTGTGCATCGACGCCGGCCGCATCGTGTTCGCCGTCGAGAAGGACACGATCACCGATCTGGCCGGCATCGCGCACTGCCGCGCGACCGACTACGAGCGCATCGCCGAGAGCGGCTTCTTCGCCCCCGGCGAGCTGCGCAGCATGCGCCACCCCTACGGCATCGACGTACTGGCTCCCGACCGTTTCGCGTTCGCCGAGAACTTCAAGAACATCGCCGTCGACAAGGCCGATATCGATGTCTACATGGGCATGATGCTGAAAGGAGAGGTCCGATGAAAGCCATGATCATGTCCGATCTCCTGATCGCGAAGAAATACCTGCTGCAACAACTGGGCGTCTCCATCGCCGTGGGCATCTTCATCACCGTCGTGATAGGAAACCTCTACGTTGCCGCTCCCATGGTGGGCGTGATGATCCCCTTCTCGCTGACCATCACCATCCTCGCGCTTGACGAACGCGCCAACTGGCAGCAGTTCCGTCTGGCTTTGCCCATGTCGCGATCGAACGTGATCGCAGGCCGCTACGTCAGCTTCGCGCTGTTGGCGCTGCTGGGCATCGCGGCAGGCCTGCTGGTGACGCTCGTGATGGTCGCCGTTGCGCAGATCGCCCCCGGCGTTCCCCAGCTAGCCGACCTCATGGGGAACTTCTCGTGGCAGGCCATGCTCTTCGCGTCCGTCGCCGGATTGGCCATCATCTTGGTCATGCTGTCCGTCACGATGCCCTTGTTCTCGCGGTTCGGCATGACGAAGGGCGTCCGCTACCTGCCGCTGCTCATCATAATCGGCGTGTTCTTCGCGTTCCAGCTCGACGGCAACGGGCCGCCGCCCGAGTTCGTCGCGAACGTGCTGAACCTGTTGGAGTCGCCCGCGGGCACCATCGCCATCGCTGCCGGAGTTCTTGCGATCACGGCCGCCGTCTACGCGATCTCAGCCGTAATCTCCACCAAGCTGTACCAGAAGCGCGAGCTCTAGCGAACGGAAAAGGAGCGCCCCATGAAGACCATGATGCTTGCCGATTTCCTCGCTTTGGCGAAATCGCTGCCGAAGAACGTGGCGCTGTGGGCGCTCCTTGCAACGGGCATATGCCTGGCAGCGGGGAACGCGACTCCCATCATCCTGCTCACCGGCTTCCCCATGTCCCACATGGTGCTCATGCCCATGCTGCTGCGCGACCAGCGGCGCGATTGGGTCGCCTTTCGCCAGGCTTTGCCGCTTTCGCGAGCAAACGTAGTGGCGGGACGCTACGCAAGCATCGCCGTCGTCGTCGCCGGATGCGTCGCTCTCGGCGTCGCAGCGTATACGACCGCTTGCATCGTCAACGCCGTTGTGCCGGGGCTTCCGCTTGTCCGCCATTTCGCCGTAGGCTTCGACGCTGCGGGCGTCGTATCGTTCGCGGCCGGCACGTTCGCCCTCACCATCGCCATGTTCAGCGTGCTGCTGCCGTTCATGTTCGCCGACAGCCACCGCAAGCTCGCCAGCTACATCCCCTTCGCCTTCATGCTCGCCCTCATGGGCTGGATCTACATATTCCGCTCCATGAACTTCGACGCGTTTCTTCCCCTCGTGGGCCGGATCGTCGTCGCCGCGCAGTCGCTGGGCGGCGCGCTCGTCGTGGGAGGATGCGTCACGGCGGCGGCGCTCGCCTTGTACGTCGTATCGGAGCGCGCGGCGGTTCGCGGGTACGCGACGCGCGACCTCTAGCCCATCTGAACCAGATCGGCCAGCGTCACGTTGTCCACGTAATCCTCGATGGCCTGGTCGAGCCCACGCCAGAAATTGATGGCCACGCACTGATCGCGGCGCGGACACGCCTCCGCGCCGTCTTCGAGGCATGACACCGGCGCGCAGCTGCCCTCGGTGGCGCGCAAGACGTCTCCCGCAGTGATCTGATCAGCCGGACGCGCCAACAGATACCCGCCGCTCACGCCGCGCACGCTTTTGAGAACGCCCGCCTTCACCAGCGCCCCGCCCAGCTGTTCGAGGTATTTGACGGACAGATCCTCCCGCTCGGCCGCTTGCCGCATGGTGACCAGCGCGCCGGCTTCCCCTTGTCGTGCGATGTCGATCATGAGCCGCAACGCATAGCGTCCCCGTGTCGATATCATCATGTTCGTCGCACCGTCCTTCGATGGTGTTACCGGCCTTGCCGCACGCGACGGCCGCACCCTTCTCGTTCGTGTCGTTTTCAAAAGTATAGCCCATCGTTTACCTGATAGAACACGCCTTTCTTGCAGGAATGTAAGGATGGGGCAAGCGGTCGGTAAGGCGGCGTTAAGAACCGCTTGGTATAACGTAGTGGGGAGTTTTCCTCTACAGAAAGGTGGAAACCATGAAAGGAACGGCGCATCGTGCATCGACGGCGCATCCAGCCATCACGTTCATCGGGCGCCTCGCCCTGGCGGCGCTCATCCTCGTCGTGCTCGTGGAAGTGTACTTTCTTGCACGCGGGTTCAACCTGTACCGCGAAGCGATCGAGGAAGCCGGCCTCGACGAGATGGCCGCATCCATCCAGAGCAGCGAGTCGTTCACGCCCATCGACGAGCTGCCGGACCTGTACCTGCAGGCCGTCGTGGCCGTGGAGGATCATCGGTTCTACGCCCATCCCGGCTTCGATGCCATCGCCACGGCGCGCGCCCTCATGAACGACCTCAAAGCGGGCGCCATCGTGGAAGGCGGCAGCACCATCACCCAGCAGCTGGCGAAGAACCAGTACTTCACCCAAGAGCAGACCGTCGAGCGCAAGATAGCCGAAGTGTTCATGGCGCTGACGATGGAGCAGCACTTCTCGAAGCGCACTATCCTGGAGCTATACGTGAACTCCATCTACTTCGGCGACGGCTACGAGGGCATCGGCAGTGCGAGCTGGGGTTATTTCGGCAAAGCCCCCAGCGCGCTCGATGCCGACGAATGCACGCTGCTGGCCGGCATCCCGAACGCGCCGAGCGTGTACGCGCTGTCTCAGAACCCTGGCCTCGCGCGCGAGCGCCAGCAGGAAGTGTTGCGGAAGCTCGTGTCCTACGACTACCTCGGGCAGGACGCAGCACAGCACATTCTGGGAAACCTGCGCGCGCTGGCCGCATGACGCGCCGTCCCATCGATCCGCTCGCGCCGAACACCGCGTCAGAGCGGTGCACGCCTTGCATGCAGGTTCTGTAGTCGTCGTAGCGCCGACGGGTTCGCCCGCACGGACGACGGGGGCTTTGGTAGGATAAGCCGCATGAAACGATTCAAAACCACCGTTGCAGCCGCCCTGACCGCCGTCGCCCTGCTGGGATCGCTCGGCTTCATGGCGGCATGCGGCCCCGAAGATGCAGCGGAGCCCGCGGCGCAGGCATACGTGAGCCCCTACGATTGGAGCGGACTCGAACGTTCGGGCGACCGCCTGGCTTTCCGCGAGAACGGCGAGGTGCGCTCCCAGTTTGGCGTGGACGTGTCCGACCATCAAGGCGCCATCGACTGGAGCGCTGTGGCGAGCGACGGCGTGGACTTCGCCTTCGTGCGCGTGGGCAACCGCGGCTACACCGAGGGCGCGCTGTACGCCGATGCCCGATACGCCGAGAATATCGACAATGCGACGAGCGCGGGCCTCGATGTGGGCGCGTACTTCTTCTCGCAAGCCGTCACCGTCGAGGAGGCGCGTGAAGAAGCCGAGTTCGTGCTGCGGCTGCTTGCCGGCCGTTACCTGGCGCTGCCCGTGGCGTACGACCACGAGCCCGTCGCCGACGGCGCGGGCCGTGCGAACAACATGGACCGCGAAACGCTCACCGCGTGCGCGCGGGCGTTCTGCGAGCGTCTCGAGCAGGGCGGCTACGGGACGATGATCTACGGCAACAGCGGCGACATGGCGCGCTACGACCGCGCCGATCTGGGCGGACGTCCCGTCTGGTTCGCCGAGTACGACGCCGCCCAGCCGCACGCGCAGTTCGACTTCGCCATCTGGCAGTACACCAACGGCGGCTCCGTGGCAGGCATCGACACCGCCGTCGACCTCAACCTGCTGCTGCCGCCCGCGAAGTAAAACCCGCCCTTGGCACGTTCATCGGTTCGTGATACACTGGCCGTTACTTTTCGCTCGAAATCATGAGGAGCATGCTCGATGGCTGGTCGCCTTTTCCGCTAAATCGCTCAGTCGATTTGCGATTCATCCCTGCGCCGCGCGTTCGCGCAACGCATAGTTGCCGCTTCGGCGGCCTTCTTCCATCTAGAATTGGTAGCGCAACCGCGTTCGCTACCTCACACTGACGTTCATCCGACCATCTCGTTCTATAGGAGCTATCCATGACTGCATCGACCGCGCCCCTGAGCGCAGCCGGTCGCGAGCTGCCGAAGCGCTGGCTTGCGATCATCGCCACCATCTGGGGCGGACAAGCCGCTTCTATGATCACCAGCTACGCCGCGGGATACGCCGTGGTGTGGTACATCACCGAGACTACGGGCAGCGCCATCATGCTGGCCGCGGCCGCCATCTGCGCGTATCTGCCGCAAGGACTGCTGTCACCCTTCGGCGGCGTCATCGCCGACAAGCACAACCGCAAGACGGTCATGATCGTGGCCGACCTCTCGGTGGGCATCGTGTCGCTGGGGCTGGGCATCGTCATCCTGTTCGGGCAGGTATCGTTTCCGCTGCTCATGATCCTCGTCATCGTGCGCAGCATCGGACAGGCCTTCCACGGCCCCGCCATGATGGCCGCCATGCCGCTGCTCGTGCCCGAGAAGCACCTGCTGCGCATCAACACGCTCGACCAGCTGCTCATGTCCGTCGCGTCCATCGGCGCCCCCGCGTTCGGCATCTTCCTGTACACCACCATCGGGTTCCACTCCGTGATGTTCCTCGACTTCGCCGGAGCACTCGTGGCCGTGGCGGGGCTTGCGCTGGCGAAGATCCCCACCGTCGCCGATGAGACCGCCGAGAACCAGCACGTGCTGGCGAACCTTCGCGACGGCTGGAAAGCGCTGTCGGCAACCCGCGGGCTCGTCATCCTCATCGCCGGCATCACCATCGGCATGATGGCGTTCGCCCCGCTGGGCGCCATCTTCCCGCTTATGACGTACGACCACTTCGGCGGTGACGGCTACATGGCGTCCGTCGTGGAAGCCGCGTTCGGCGTAGGGATGATCGCGGGGTCCATCGTGCTCATGGCCTGGGGCGGCGGCAAGCGCCTGGCCGGACTCATCGCGGTGGCCTCCCTCATCGTGGGTGTCACCACCACGGCGTGCGGATTCCTCGCCCCCACCATGTTCTGGGCGTTCGTTGCGTTGTGCGCCGTCATGGCGCTGGCATGCTCCTGGTTCAACGGACCGCTGATCACGCTCATCCAGCGCAACGTGCCCGAGGAGAAGACGGGCCGCGCGCTGGGCCTGGCCATGGCCGCCATGGGACTGGCCTCCCCCGTGGGCATCGCCATCGGCGGCGTGGCCGCCGAAGCTATGGGCGTAGCAGCGTTTTTCGTGGCGGACGGCCTCGTATGCATTGCGCTGGGACTGACCGTGTACCTGTTCAAGAGCGTGCGCGCCCTCGATCATGACGAGCCGCACGTCCTGCGCGACAGCGCGGCCGAGGCGAACGCGGAGATCGGAACAGTCTCGGAAGAGGGCTAGCGGCTCTCTTTTGCTCGAGACATCGAAACGGGGGCTGTCCGACACTGTCGAGCAGCCCCCGTTTTCGCCGAGTTAGGGAGGGTTGGCGTTTGGTGCAGCTTTACGGCTTCATGCCGGAACCGCCCTGCACCATGATGGTGTCGCCCGTTACGAACGAGGCATCGGGACTGGCCAGGAACACGCACACGCGTCCTACGTCCTTCTCCGCGTCGCCGAAGCGTCCGAGCGGGATCGCCTTCACGTTCTTCTCGTACATCTCGGGCTCGCGCTCGCGCCATTCCTCGAGCGCCTTCGTCATGACGATAGGGCATACGATGTTCACGTTGATGTTGTCGGGGCCCCACTCCGATGCGGCCACGCGGCTCATGCCTCGGATGCCCTCTTTCGCCGCAGCGTAGGAGCTCTGTCCTGGATTGCCGCCGATGCCCGCGCCGGAAGCGAAGTTGATGACGGATCCCGCCGTCTCCTTCAGGTAAGGGTAGGCATGCTTCATGTAGAAGAACGTCGCGTACAGGCCGGATCGAACCGCCAGGTCGAAGTCCTCCTCCGAATGCTGCACCAGCGTCAATCCCGACGCCGACGCCTGCGCGTTGTTGATCAGGACGTCGATGCGCCCGCCGAAGTGCTCGGCGCCCGCTTCGACCGCCGCACGCACCTCCTCTTCCACCGATCCGTTCGCGAGAATCGTGAACACTTCGGAGCCGAAATCGCGCTCAAGCTCCTCCTTCGCCGCTTCCAGACCGCCGGGGAACAGGTCGGTGAGGATGAACTTCGCACCCTCGGTGGCGAATGCGCGCTCGATACCCCGAGCGATACCGCCGCCACCGCCGGTGATCAGCACCACCTTGTCCTTCAAGCCCATGTCCATGCTTTCTCCTTCGATTCGCCTGCACAGCCTGCCCCGTATGGTACCGTGGCGCGCATGCAGGCATGCTATCGCGCCCTGAGAACTCAAAGACGTGTTCGGCCAGCGGCTTTTCCACCCGAAGCGATCGCGTCGAGCGGCGCGCTTCACGCGACGAGCGGCCTCTCGGGCAACCTCACGACCTTCGGGCGCTGCCGTATGCGGCGTTCTTTCGATTGCCGTACGCGCTACCTTTGCGGGCGTTCTTCTTGAGGTCCTTCAACACGTCGTCCTCGCTGCCGCCCTCCACCTGGACGCGCAGCTTGACCACCTGGTCGCGCAGGCGGGCGGCTTCCTCGAAGTCCATGCTTTGGGACGCGGAGGCCATGTCGTCCTCCATCGACTGGATGATGCGCAGCACCTCTTCGCGCGACAGCTCGGCAAGCTCCTTGTTCACCTGCTCGGCCGTGGTGCCGCCCATCTCGTCGGTGACGTAGCTCATGATGTCGTTGATGGCCTTACGGATGGTCTGCGGCTCGATGCCGTGCTCCTCGTTATACTTCATCTGGATGGCGCGGCGGCGCTTCGTCTCATCGATGGCCAGCGCCATGGAATCCGTCATCTTGTCGGCGTACATGATCACTTGACCCGAAACGTTTCGCGCCGCACGCCCGATGGTCTGGATGAGCGAGCGGTGGTTGCGCAGGAAACCTTCCTTGTCGGCATCCAAGATGGCAACGAGCGATACCTCCGGCAGGTCCAGGCCCTCGCGCAAAAGGTTGATGCCCACCAGCACGTCGAACTCGCCGCGGCGCAGATCGCGCAGGATCTCGACGCGCTCGAGCGTGGCGATGTCGGAGTGCATGTAGCGAGCCTTCACTCCCTGGTCCAGCAGGTGATCCGTCAAGTCCTCGGCCATCTTCTTCGTCAGCGTGGTGATGAGCACGCGCTCATCGCGCGCAGCGCGCTCCTTCGACTCGTCGATGATGTCGTCGATCTGCGATGCCGAGCCGCGCACGATGATCTCGGGATCCAGCAGGCCGGTGGGGCGGATAATCTGCTCCACCTGCTGCTGCGACACCTTCTGCTCGTAGTCGCCCGGCGTGGCCGACACGTACACGAACTGCGGGATGCGATCCTCGAACTCGTCGAAGCGCAGCGGACGGTTGTCCAGGCAGCTGGGCAGACGGAAGCCGTGCTCGGCCAATGTGATCTTGCGCGAGCGATCGCCCTCGTGCATGCCGCGGATCTGCGGAACCGTCACGTGGCTCTCGTCGATGATGCAGAAGAAGTCTTTCGGGAAATAGTCGATCAGCGTGTAGGGCGGCTCTCCCGGCTCGCGTCCGTCCATGTGGCGCGAGTAATTCTCGATGCCCGAGCAGAAGTTCATCGTCTCCAGCATCTCGAGGTCGTAGTTCACGCGCATCTCGAGGCGCTGCGCCTCCAGCAGCTTGCCTTCCTCCTTGAACTGCTGCAAGCGCTCGCGCAGTTCGTCGCGGATGGTGCCCAGCGCGCGATCCATCTTCGGACGCGCGGTCACGTAGTGGGAGGCCGGCCAGATAGGCAGAGCCTCGAACTCGCTCAGCACTTCGCCCGTCACGTTGTCGATCTCGGTGATGGACTCGATCTCGTCGCCCCAGAACTCGATGCGGATCGGATGGTCGGCGTAAGGCGGGAACACATCGAGCGCATCGCCGCGCACGCGGAACGTGCCGCGCTTCTGCTCGTAGTCGTTGCGGTCGTACTGGATATCGATGAGCTCATGGATGACCTGGTCGCGATCCATGTCCTTCTGCTTGTCCACGAACACGGCCATGCCGGCGTAGTCCATCGGGCTGCCAATGCCGTAGATGCACGACACCGACGCCACCACGATGCAGTCGCGCCGCGACAGCAAAGCCGACGTGGCCGCATGGCGCAGCTTCTCCACCTCTTCGTTGATGGACGCGTCCTTCTCGATGAACGTGTCCGACGAGGGCACGTACGCCTCGGGCTGGTAGTAATCGTAGTACGACACGAAGTACACCACGGCGTTGTCGGGAAAGAACTCCTTCAGCTCGCTGGCCAGCTGCGCCGCCAGCGTCTTGTTCGGAGCCATGACCAGCGTGGGCTTCTGCACGGCCTCGATGACCTTTGCCATGGTGAACGTCTTGCCGGAACCGGTGACGCCCAGCAGGTTCTGATAGCGCAAGCCCTCCTTGACGCCGGTCGCCAGCTTCTCGATGGCCTGCGGCTGATCGCCCGCCGGCTCGTACGGAGACACCGCTTTGAACGGCGTGGAGGCAAGACGAACCTCGGGCAGCTTGCCCTCCATCTCGATGCCTTCGATATTGGAAAGATGAGCCATGCTGCTCCTTCCGAACAACAGCGGAGCACCGACGCGTCGGAGCCGCGCAACGTAAAACTTCGCAGGAGATCCAGTGTATCACAGCATCTGTAACATGAACAGATGTTCGTTAGTAAACGGTTACGAAGCGGAGGGCAACGCACGCCCCGAGCCTAGCTCTCCGCCCTCCAACCCGTCGGCTGCGCTCGACCGAAGCAGCAGCGAGAGCTGCTCTCGCGCCGCCCGGTTCAAATTGCTGCCCGAACGAGCTTTAAAGGAGTCGAATTCGACCCCTTTAAAGCTTGGATTGTACAGGGTTTCCCAAAGACCCAGATATTCGATAACATCGTGAGTCCTCATCCAATTCTTTATCACATCTTTCGGCGTGGGGCTTTTATAGCGCGCAATATCGGTAAGCGAAACGTAATCAGCATAGGCGTCGCCTTTACAAAACGTCACTTCGATACCTTGCGCGTTGATCGTCGCACGATCAGACATACGGCATACACCTCTCTTTATCTGTTCCGATGATCTGAGAGGATCCTGCGGATCTTGCAAGCATGGTACGGGCGGCGCGGAACATCCGCCGCCTCTATGGGCATCCGGCCGAGCACGCAGACCGGCAAGCACTTGCACTGGTTCTTTTATGATGCTAGCATCATATCACAGATTTACAAACATATGTTCGTAAATTTTCAGTATTGTAGCGAGTTCGATAACCGCGACAGCCACACGGCAATGGTATACTCTGACGCCGTCGCTCACGCATACGGAGCGCGCACCCGTTCGATAGCAGAAGGATCGACCGTGACCAACGCCTTGAAGAACATACCCGGCCTGGCTGTATGCCTCGCCCTCGCATTGCCGTGCTGGTTCATCGGGCAGCAGTTCCCCATCATCGGCGGGCCCGTGTTCGCCATCCTGGCCGGCATGGCCATCGCCGTGTTCTGGAAGCAGCCCGCGCGCGGCCGCGTGCAGACCGGCATCGCGTTCACCGGCAAGAAGGTGTTGCAGGCCGCCGTCGTGCTGCTGGGCTTCGGGTTGAACCTCGCGCAGATCGCCCAGGTGGGCATGATGTCGCTGCCCATCATCGGCTCAACCATCGCCACTGCGCTGATCGTGGCGTTTTTGCTGCACAAAGTGCTGCGCATGCCCTCGGAGATCTCGACGCTCATCGGCGTGGGCTCGTCCATCTGCGGCGGTTCGGCCATCGCGGCCACCGCGCCTGTCATCAAGGCGCACGACAAGGACGTTGCCCAGGCCATCTCGGTCATCTTCCTGTTCAACGTGCTGGCCGCCCTTATCTTCCCATCGCTGGGCAACGCGCTGGGCATGACCAACGAAGGCTTCGGCCTGTTCGCCGGCACCGCCGTGAACGACACCTCGTCGGTGACGGCAGCCGCCGCGGCATGGGACGGCATGCATCCCGGCTCGAACGCGCTCGACCAGGCCACTATCGTGAAGCTCACCCGCACGCTGGCCATCATCCCCATCACGCTGGTGCTGGGCATTTGGGTGGCGCGTCGCGAAAGCCGCGACCCCATCGCGCTCGAAGCGCAGGGGCACAGCGTGGTGAAGCCCGCAGGCAAGCTGGGAGGTTTCAGCCTGCGTCGCGCGCTGCCCGTGTTCATCCTGCTGTTCCTGGCCGCGTCCGTCATCACCACGATAGCAGTGTCCGCCGGCATCGACGCGGCCGTGTTCGAGCCGCTCAAAACGCTGTCGAAGTTCTTCATCGTCATGGCCATGGCCGCCATCGGCCTGAACACCGACATCGTGCATCTCGTGAAGTCGGGCGGCAAGCCCATCCTCATGGGCCTCTGCTGCTGGGTGGCCATCGCCGCCGTCAGCCTGGGAATGCAGCACGTCCTGGGATTGTGGTAGCGGCCACCGCTGACGCCGCACGGGATCCTTCGACTCCGGCGCTTCGCGCCTCCGCTCAGGATGACAACGCCCCCAACAACCAAAACAGGCTCCGGCCAAGAACCGAAGCCCGCAGCTTTACCAGGGACGGGTCGTGGGCGAGGGGTCTGATACGAGTTCCGCACGAGCCGAACAGCCCAGCGGGCTGTTCGTGCGAGCAGGACTGTCTGAGTTGCAGACCCCTCGCCCACGACCCGTCCCCGCAGGTTGAACGCGAGGACCTACAGGTCCTTGGAATACTCTCCCCACCAGGCCAGCACCTTGTTGCGCATCTCCTCGGGAGTACCGTCGTTGTTGAACACCACGTCGGACGCCTCGATGCGATCCGCGTCGGTGATCTGCTGGGCGATGCGACGACGCACGTCGGTCTCGTCCCAACCGCTCTTCACCGCACGCTCGATACGCAGGTCGATGGGCGCGAGGACGGCGATCACCACGTCGGCGTCGTAAGCGAGCGACGTCTGGCGGTTCTTGAACACCGAATGCTCCACCACGACGGCCTTGTGGCCTTCAGCCTCCAGCTCGGCCACGCGGTCGGTGAACGCCTCTTCGATGCGCGGCAGCGTGATGCGGTTGAGCTTGCGCGTCTCGGCCGGACTCACGAACGCCTTGGCAGCCAGCGCGCGGCGGTCGATCTCGCCGTCGGCTCCCAGGATGTCCTCGCCGAACGTTTCCACGAGCTCGGACTTCACCGTGTCCCACAGAAGGACGTCGTGGCCCACTTGGTCGAGATCGATGTTCGGCAAACCTTGCTCGACCAGCGCCTTGCGGGCCGTGGACTTGCCGGCTCCCATGCCGCCGATGATGAACAGCTTCTTCATGCGTGCATTACCTCCTCAATCATGCCGCCTCCCAATACGGTGTCGCCGTCGTAGAGAACGGCGTATTGGCCCGGCGCCGTGGTTGGCTGCGGACTCCGCAGCGCGAGCGATACGCGCTGGTCGTCTTCCGGCTCTATGATACACGCACACGGACGGCTCCGGTAGCGTAGTTTCACCATCGCGCCGTACGATTCGCCGAGCGATTCGAACGCTTGCCAGTTCATCCCGCCCACCACGACGGAGCCGATGAGCGTCTCGTCGGCAAAACCCACCACGAGTTCGCGGGTTTCGACGCGCTTCTCCACCACGTAGTACGGCTCGGGGCCTGCCACGCCGATGCCCTTGCGCTGTCCCACCGTGTAGTTCGCCAGCCCCTCGTGGCAGCCGAGCACATTCCCCATGCGATCCACAATGTCCCCAGGCGCGTCTTCCACGCCACGCGCGCGCAGAAACGGACGGTAGTCGCCCTCGATGAAGCAGTTGTCTTGGCTTTCGGCCTTCTCGGCCACGACCAGGCCCAGATCGGCCGCGATCACACGCACCTCCGCCTTCGTCATGGCCCCCAGCGGCAACACGAGGCGCGCCAGCTGCTCCTGGCTCAACAGCGAAAGCATGTAGCTTTGGTCCTTGCGCGCATCCAGGGCTCGCTTCACCACGAAGCGCCCCGAATCGGACAGGCGGGCAATGCGCGCGTAGTGGCCCGTGGCGATGCGGTCGCACCCCAGTTCGCCGGCTACCCGCACGAGCGCGGGCATCTTGCACCGCGCGTTGCAACCCACGCACGGACTAGGCGTGAGGCCCGCCGCGTACGACGAGACGAACGGCTCCACCACGCAGCGTTCGAACTCGCCCACGCACCCCGGCGCCTCGTGGCGGATGCCCAACTGGGAGCACACGGCCGCCGCATCGGCCGCCGCGCGCTCGGTGGCAGCGTTGTCGCGAAAGCGGCACGTGACGCCCACCACCTCGTACCCGGCGCGCATGAGCAGCGCTGCAGAAACCGCGCTGTCCACCCCACCGCTCATTCCGAGCGCAATGCGCCCGCTCGCATTCATTTCCGGCACTCCTCCTGTCGCCCCGATGCGCTCATCGGGAAATCGCGTCTTTCTGCGATTATCCCACGGCGATAGAAGATCGAGTAGACGATCCGACCTCTTAACACACGATCGCCGAAGCCTTGCTTCAGCGCTTCGTTGAATGGCGTATGAAGAATCTCTCACCCTCTTTATGTTGCGGACGAGATGTAGAAACATTGTTATACTGGCAATTCGCGCCCGAGGGGCGCGAAGAATCGAAGGGAGGGCAAGGCTCGCATGTCGGGGACGAAATCACGCTATATTCCCGCACTCGACGGACTGCGCGCGTTCGCCGTCCTCGCCGTTATCGCCTACCATCTTGGGATGCAATGGGCTCCTGGAGGCCTGTTGGGCGTCACGGTGTTCTTCGTGCTGTCGGGCTATCTCATAACCAGCCTGCTGCTCATCGAGTGGGACAACACCGAAACCATCAACCTGCCGCAATTCTGGCTGCGACGGGTGCGACGGCTCATGCCGGCCATCGTGCTGGTCATCGTATGCACCGCCGCACTCTGCGCCTTGCTCGACCACAGCCTGCTCACGAAGCTGCGCGACGACATGTGGGCCGCGCTGCTCTGGGTGACGAACTGGTGGTACATCTTCCAAGATGCTTCTTATTTCGACGCGCTGGGCGCTCCCTCGCCGCTCACCCACTTCTGGTCGCTCGCCATCGAAGAGCAGTTCTACCTCGTCTGGCCGGTCGTGCTGCTGGTCGCCCACAAAACGGGCGTGAAGCGCACCACCATGCGCAATGCCACGCTGATCGTCGCCCTCTTGTCGGCGCTGGAGATGGCGCTGCTGTACAACCCGCTGGACGACCCGAGCCGCGTGTACTACGGCACCGACACCCGCGCGTTCTCGCTGCTTATCGGCGCATGGCTGGCGTTCGTGTGGCCCTCGCACATGCTGGGAGCCCAGAAGAGCGTGCACCTTACGAAGCAGGTGCGCAACGTCCTGGACGGCGTGGGAATCGTCGCGCTCGTCGCCCTGCTGGGCCTCATCGTGTTCGTGGACGGCTTCTCGCCGTTCCTCTACCGCGGCGGCATCCTGCTGGCCTCCGTGCTCACCGCCGTCGTCATCGCGGTGATGGTGCATCCTGCGAGCCTGCTCGGGCGCTTCGCCGGAACGAAGCCGCTTGTATGGATAGGCCTGCGTTCGTACGGCATCTACTTGTGGCACTACCCGCTGTTCCTGCTCATGAACCCGCGCAACTTCACGGGCGAGACGCCGTGGTGGATGTATCTCGTGCAGGTGGCCGTCGTGTTCGCCTGCGCCGCGTTCTCGTACCGCTTCGTGGAGAACCCCTTGCGCAAGGGGGCCATCGGAGCGTTCGCGAAAGGCGTGCGCTCGAAAGAAATCGATCCGCCCGCATGGCTCAAGCACCACGTCGTTCCCGTCCTAGCGGGGTCGGCCGTGACCATCGTGGCCGTGATCGGCCTTATCGTGGTGCCTCCCACCTCCGCCATCGGCGCCGCCGACCTGCTGAAGGACGAGCAGGCCCACACCTCGCAGATGCCCGAGCTGCCCGTCGACGACGCAGCGGCCGAGTCGCCCAAGCTCGACGTGCTTATGATCGGCGATTCGGTCTCGGTGCGCGCCATCCCCCAGTTCGAGGAGACGTTCCCCTACGGCGCGATCGACGCCGCCGTGAACCGCCAGCTGTACGCCGGCCAGGAGACGTTCGACTACTATAACGACCAGGATATCGTGGGAGGCGTGGTGGTGTTCGCCCTCGGCACGAACGGAGCGGCCACCGACGAGCAGATCGACGAACTCGTGGCAGCGACCGGACCCGGCCGCCAGGTGTTCTTCGTGAACACCCGCAGCCCGCAATCGTGGGTAGGCCAGACCAACGGCGCCATGTTCGACGCGGTCGACCGCCACGACAACGTACACGTGATCGACTGGTACACCGCCAGCGCCGGCCACGACGAGTACTTCGACGGAGACGGCACCCATCTCACCGAGGAGGGCGCGCGAGCCTACATAGGCCTCGTCCACGATGCCGTCGCACCGCTGCTGCCCGTCCACGCCGAAAGCGACGAAGCCGCCGTGGTCAAGTCGCCGCTCGAACTGGCTGCCGACAACGCACAGAAAGCCTCCTCCGACACCGTGCGCGCGCTCGCCGCGAACGC
Organism: Eggerthella lenta DSM 2243; assembly: GCF_000024265.1. Lineage (NCBI taxonomy): Bacteria > Bacillati > Actinomycetota > Coriobacteriia > Eggerthellales > Eggerthellaceae > Eggerthella > Eggerthella lenta. The sequence goes on from NC_013204.1 coordinate 2,951,756, forward strand.
GGCGAGCAATCTAAAGCCCCGAGAGTAACCCTCGCCGCCAGCCTGAAGCATCTTCGAAAGGCGCTTATACCCTTCCCGTTTCGTAATCGGACTTGTACAATGCGAAAGCGGCAATGTACAAACGATGGGAATCCTGCTACGCAGGCCCACGCGAACAACGAGGGGGTTTCTACATGCTAGACAAGTTCTTTAAGATATCCGAGCGAGGCAGCACTGTCTCCAACGAAGTCATTGGCGGCCTGACGACGTTTCTCGCCATGGCGTACATCATCGCGGTGAATCCGGCGATGATGGAGGCGGCGGGAATCCCGTTCAACGCCGCACTGACCGCGACCTGTTTCGGCGCCGCCATCATGACGGTCGCGATGGGCCTGTTCGCGAACCGTCCCATCGCGCTCGCCTCCGGGATGGGCATCAACGCCATCGTCGCCTATTCGCTGTGCCTCGGCCTCGGCGTGGACTGGCGCGTGGCCATGGCCGTCGTGTTCCTGGAAGGCATCCTCATCTTGCTGCTGGTGCTTTGCGGCTTGCGTAAAGCCGTCATGGATGCCATCCCCGTATCTCTCAGACGCGCCATCGGCATCGGCATCGGTTTGTTCATCGCATTCATCGGGCTGAAGGGCGGTGGATTCATCGCCGCCGACGAATCCACGTTCCTTGCGCTGGGCGATCTCACCAGCCCGACCGCCATTGTGGCCGCCATCTCCATCATCGTGGCCGTGGTGCTCACCGCCGTCAATCTCAAAGGCGCCCTGCTGATCTCCATCGTGGCGGCCACTATCATCGGCATTCCGATGGGCGTGACTCCTCCTGTCACCGACTTCTCGTTCGCGCCCGACTTCTCCGCATTCGCAGCTCCGTTCCAAGTCACGCCCGAGGGCACGCTGGCCATCGCGCAGGTCATCGTGCAGCCCGTGCTACTGCTGTTCGTATTCAGCCTGCTCATGAGCGACTTCTTCGACACCATGGGAACTGTGGTGGCCGTAGGCAGCCGCGCTGGCTTCGTGGACAAGAAAGGCGATGTCGAAGACGTGCAGCCTATCCTCATCGTGGATTCGGCCGCGGCGGCAGCCGGCGGCTTCATCGGGGCGAGCTCCATCACGTCGTTCGTGGAATCCGTCTCCGGCGCGGCAGCCGGTGCCCGCACCGGCCTGTCGAACATCGTCATCGGCATCGCGTTCGTGGCTTGCGCGTTCCTCGCGCCGGTTATCGGCATGGTAACCAGCTCGGCCACCTGCGGAGCCCTTGTGGTGGTGGGATACCTCATGATGACCGAGATCGGCGAAATCGATTGGAGCGACATCGCTTCTGCATTCCCGGCATTCCTTACCATCGTGGGCATCCCCATGACGTACTCCATCGCCAACGGCATCGGCTTGGGCTTCATCTCCTACTGCATCATCAAGGTTGCCCAAGGCAAGTTCCGCGACGTGAAGCCCCTTATGTGGGTAGCCGCCCTAGCGTTTTTGGCTTCGTTCATCTTCGCATAGAAGCGTCTGCGTTCAGAAAAGAGCCGGCACTTGCGTCGTCGGCTCCAATAGCAAAAGAAGGCCGGTCTTGCGACCGGCCTTCTCATATACGCGTTATGGACGCTTAGGCTATTCGGCAGCCTCGGGAGCGGCGGCTTCCTCGGCGGGAGCGTCAGCCTTCTCGGCCTTCTTCTTGGCCGGCTTCTCCTCAACCTGGATGGACTCGTCCACTTCGATCTCGAAGCCCAGGTCGGCCGCGGCGGCCTTCATGGACAGGGAGATGCGGCGACGCTCGGGGTTGATCTCCATGACCTTCACCTTCACCTCGTCGCCGGCCTTCACGACCTGAGCCGGGGTGTCGATGTGGCGCATGGCCATCTCGGAGATGTGCACCAGACCCTCGATGGACTGGCCCAGCTCGATGAACGCGCCGAACGGCACGATCTTCGTCACCTTGCCGTCGACGATGGTGCCCACCGGGTAGCTCTCGACGAGCTTGACCCACGGATCCTCCGTCGTCTGCTTGAGGCCGAGCGAGATGCGCTCGCGCTGCAGATCGACGTCCAGAACCTCGACCTCCACCTCGTCGCCGACCTTGACGACCTCGGAGGGATGGTTGACGTGGTTCCAGGACAGCTCGGAGATGTGCACGAGGCCGTCGATGCCGCCGAGGTCGACGAACGCGCCGAAGTCGACGATCGAGGAAACGGTGCCCTTGAGGCGCATGCCCTTCGACAGCTTCGCGAGGATCTCGGCGCGCTCGTTCTTGCGGCCTTCCTCAAGCAGCACGCGGCGGGACAGCACGACGTTGTTGCGGTTGCGGTCCATCTCGATGACGCGGGCTTCGATCTCGGTGCCCAGGTACATGTCGAGATCCTTGACGCGACGAAGGTCGACCAGCGATGCCGGCAGGAAGCCGCGCAGGCCGATATCGAGGATGAGGCCGCCCTTGACGACTTCGATAACCTCGCCCGTGACCACTTCGCCGGCCTTGAACTTCTCTTCGACGCGAATCCAAGCACGCTCGTACTCGGCACGCTTCTTGGAGAGGATCAGGCGGCCGTCCTTGTCTTCCTTCTGAAGAACGAGGGCTTCGATCTTCTCGCCCAGCTCCACGATGTCGGACGGATCGGCATCCTTGCGGATGGACAGCTCGCGGGACGGGATGACGCCCTCGCTCTTGAAGCCGATGTCGACGAGCACCTCGTCGTGCTCGATCTTGACGACCGTGCCGTCGACCAGATCGCCCTCGTCGAACTCGGTCAGCGTGCCGTCGATCATCGCGTTCATCTGCTCGTCGGAGATGTCCTCGAAGTCGATGACGGACGTGTTTTTGATGTCGGTCAAAACGGACCCCTTTCAATTCTTTCTAATCGGGGACCCTTCGTCATGATTACTTGCTACTTCACCATGTTCGCTTGTGCAAGAAACTTGCCCGTGCAGCGGTGTAACAAACATGTCTCGGGGGCCTACATTACCGTACGCTTACAGCTTCCGTGCTATAAGCCATAGTAGTATAGCACAGCGGCACCCGGCCGCTGCGCTCATTTTGACGAACTCTCACGATAATTCCGACTCTCTCCGCACGGTAGAAAAGGCTCGATCAGTTCTCGGCACTAGCCTTGCAGTGGGCGCACACACCGTCGAAAATGATCTCGTGATGCTCGATGGTGAAGCCGTGCGCATCGGAAACCCGCGATACGATATCGTCCTGATAGGGCATGTCGATGTCGAACACGCCGCCGCATATGCGGCACTTCGCGTGGTAGTGCGGCTTGTTGAGGAAATCGTAGCGGTCGGCGCCGTTGGGAACTTCAACCCGCAGCACTTCCCCGCGGTTCGCCAGCACGCCGAGGTTGCGGTACACCGTGGCACGCGAAATATTGGGGTGGCGCGCGCGCACCACCTCGTACACGTCTGCCGAGGTGGGATGGTTATGCAGTGATTGCACCGCCTCCAAGACGAGCGCTCTCTGAATAGTGTTGCGCGTCGTGGCGCGCTCTGCTTTTTCCGTAGCCATAATAGTCCTGCCGTTCGCATGTCTAACCCATACTATTGATTAATTAGGATTATATATCATTAGTATGGAAAGACAAGCACACATCACGAACGGCCGCCGCGTTCCCGCGAACGTCCACAAACCGGCCCGATTCGGCCGATTGCCCGGCGCTTGCGATGCGCTCGCCAGAAACGGCCGGTTCGGCTACGCGGGATCACGAAAACCACTGCCGTGAAGGGGATCCCGGCCCTGAGGCGCCGAGAAGCGACGGGCGGCCAGCAGGCCGCCCCTACGGAGCCGTCACGCATTGCGACGTAGGGGCGGTCAGCCCCGCATCTTCTACACGGCATCCTCTCCGGTTTCCCCGGTGCGGATGCGCACGACGTCTTCCACGGGGAAGACGAATATCTTGCCGTCGCCCACTTCCCCGGTTCGCGCAGTAGCGCGGATGAGGTCGACGAGCGGACCCGTCTCCGCGTCGTCCACCACAAGCTCGAACTTCACCTTGGGAATCATGTTCAGCATGATCTCGGTGCCGCGGTAGTGCTCCTTCCACCCATGCTGCTTGCCGCAGCCCTGCACCTGCGAGACGGTCATGCCCGACACCTGCGCGGCGAAGAGTGCTTCCTTGAGCGGCTCGAGCTTCTCGGGTCGCACGATAGCCGTGATCTTCTTCATGTTCGCTCCTTTCCTAGTCGAGGCCCACGTAGGCCGGGTACGCGCTCTCGCCGTGAGCCGCCACGTCGAGGCCCTGCGCTTCCTCGGCCTCGCTCACGCGCAGGCTGCCCTTGAAGCATGCCTTCACGACGAAGCCCAGGACAACGTCGAGCACGCCCACAAACACGACCGTCACGAGGATGCCGAGCACCTGCGCGCCCAGCAGCGCGGGATCGCCCGTGTAGAACAGACCGCCGAATTCGGTCCACGAAAGCTCGGGCACGCAGAACAGGCCGGTCAGCACGCCGCCCGTGACGCCGCCGATCGCATGGATGCCGAAGGCGTCGAGCGCGTCGTCGTAGCCGAGCTTCCGCTTGAGGAACGACACGGCGAAGTAGCACACGGGCGACACGACGAGGCCCATGACCACCGCGGCCCACGGCTCCACGAATCCCGCCGCCGGCGTGATGACCACGAGGCCGGCCACCAGCCCCGTCGCCGCGCCCACGAGCGTGGGCTTGCCCGCGCGCGCACGCTCGATGAGCATCCACGACACGAGCCCTGCGCCCGACGCCACCACGGTGTTCACGAGCGCAAGCGCCGCCACGCCGTCGGGGGCGAACTCGGAGCCCGCATTGAAGCCGAACCAGCCGAACCACAAAAGCGTGGCGCCCAACGCGACGAACGGCACGTTGTGTGGACGGTAGCTCACCAGGCCGAACCCGCGCCGCTTGCCTGCAATCAGGCAAAGGATGAGGCCCGTGAGGCCGGACGAGATGTGCACCACGTCGCCGCCCGCGAAATCGAGGGCCCCGATGGTGTCGCCCACGAGGCTGCCCTCGCCGCCCCATACCATGTGCGCGAGCGGCGGGTACACCACCACGGTCCACACGGCCACGAACGCGCACACCGCGCCGAACTTCACGCGACCGGCCACCGCACCCGTGATGATGGCCGTGGTGATCATGCAGAACGCCAGCTGAAACACCACGTCGGCCATCGCGGGATACGCGCCGTGACTCAGCGCTTCGGGCGCCTCGCTCGTTATGTCGATCACGAGCCCTTGCAGGCCTATCTGATCGAAGCCCCCGAAGAACGGTATCGAGCCGTCGCCACCGTACGCGAACGACCAGCCGCACACCGTCCACGTGATGCCGACGATGCCGAGCACCGCAAACGACATGATCATCGTGCTCACGACGTTCTTACGGCGGCTCAAGCCCCCGTAGAAGAACGCCAGACCCGGCGTCATCAGCAGGACGAGCATCGCGCAAACGATCATGAAGCCCGTCGACCCTGTGTCAAACATATGCATCTACCTCCTTGGAAATCGCGCGTCGCATCGGTTACGCTTCGATGATCCCACGCTTTGACCTGGTGTTGAGTCACAGCTGCCACTGTTAACACGCCGGGAAACGTCTTGTAACAAACACGAAGCGGCCGCGTTACAATAAGGAAACACGCACCACCGCCCCACCCGCGAAAGGTTGCCTTCCATGAGCATCGCATTCGACGCCGTTCGAACCGCCGACGATAGACAGCGCCTCGCCGCGCTGGCCGACGAGATCTGGCACGAGTACTGGCCCGCCCTCATCGGCGACGCGCAAACCGACTACATGGTGGAGAACTTCCAAAGCCTCGGCGCCATCGAGCGCGACCTGCGCGAGCACGCCTACGAGTACTGGTTCCTGCGCGCCGAGGACGACGGGCGCATCGTGGGGTACACGGGGGGCCGCGCGGAGCCCGAGACGAACCGCTACTTCATCTCGAAGGTGTACCTGCAGGCCGAGGAACGCGGCAAGGGCTTCGCCTCGCAGGCCATCGCCTTCTACGAGCGGCTGTGCCACGAGCGCGGCCTCGAGGCGATGTACCTCACGGTGAACAAACACAACGACCTTGGTATTCGCGCCTATCTCGGCAAGGGATTCGAAACCATCGACGCTGTGGAAACCGACATCGGCAACGGCTTCGTCATGGACGACTTCATCATGGAGAAACGGGTCGAGTAGCCCGAGAGGCCAAGTCGCCGACAGTCCTTGCGGAACCGTCGGCGACAAGGGTACTTATCTACGCCGCCGTCGAAAGCTTGTTGGCCTCGGCGACGGTCAGCCAGCCCTCCGGCACTTCGGCTTCGCTGTGGCACTGCGTGCAGTACATCACGGAAGCGCGGTGCGCCTTGTGGCACTCGCTGCACTCGATCTCGCCGTGCTGCGGCTGATGCGGGTTGAACTCCATGTCGCTCGTGGCCTTGATCAGGTCGTCGCGCGTCAGGTTGTGGCAGCTCTCGTTCAGGCAGAACTCGTCGGCGTCAACGCCGCGAGCCTCGGTCAGCATCTCCGTGTCGCGCTCTTCAAGCGGGTACACGTAGTTGCCGGTGACCCAGTTCATGCCCTCGGACATCTGCTCGCTCAGCGTCGGCACATGGCAGGCCATGCAGTCCTTGCCCTGAGCCTTGTGCGAGACGGCCAGCATCGCGTTCGTGTTGGCAACTTCGTTGCCCCACTTGTCGACGCCCGCCGTGCCTGCTTCCTGCTCGTACGTTTCCAAGTACTCGTCCATCGGCGTGTGGCAGATGGCGGCGCAGAAGCTCGGCTGCTCGTGCCAAACCCAGAAGCCGGCACCGGCTGCAATCAAGACAACCACGACAACGCCCACGACGATGGGCCACTTCCTCGTCCGGGGCGCGGGATCCCCGATCACCACAGGTTCCTCAGCCATGGCGCTCCCCTACTCCCACGGCTCGAGGGCGGCCACGTTCCGCCCGGCCTCGCGGCCCCAGACGACGGTGTTCGTGATGGACCAGCCGCAGCCGAAGTAGAAGGCACCCGAGACGTTACCCCCGATGATGCACCCGGCGCCGTACAGCCGTGGAATGGGGTTGCCGTCGAGGCCGATGATCTCGGCTTCCACGTTGGACTTCGCGCCGGCGAAGGTGCCCATAGGGCCGGGGCGCACGACATCGCAGTAGAACGGCGGCGTCGCGATGGGGGCCATGTTGGCCCTGCGGCCGAAGTCGGCATCCAAACCGGCCTCGCAGAAAGAGTTCCACCTCTCCACTTCGGAGGCGAGGGCGGTCGGATCGCAGCCGATAAACTCGGCGAGGCCATCAACCGAATCGGCCGAGAACGTAGTATCGCACGTGTCGGGCGTATGCCCTTTCATCTCGAAAAAAGGCGCCCCGGTCGCATCGTACACATAGAAGATATAACCCGTAGTCGGATCGTCGGGGGTGAAACCCTGCTTCCATGCAGCTTGCGCGCACTCGTGCATGACATAGCCCCACTCGGCATCGTCCTGGCAAAACCGTCTGCCGGTCTTGTCCACGAGGATGGCGTCTATGTTCGACGAGTCGTGGATATTGACGTCCTTGCCCAGGATCTCGCTCATACCCCAGTCGCTGATGCCGCCTACGTAGATAGAATCGTTCATGCACACGGCCTGCTGCATGCAAAGCTCAGCACCGATCTCGCGCAGCATCCGCACCCCGTCACCGGTATTCGAGTCCATATCGGGGTTGCCCGGAGCGAGCAGCCCTGCGCCTTCGAGCGTTAGGCCCCAGACGTTCTGCATGAGGCCCAGGTCCTTAGACATCTCAAGGTTGTTGTCCACCGAAGCGCACGCCATGACCACGCCTTTTCGCGCCTTGGCGAAGGAGCCGTCGGCCAGCTGCACGCCGATAACGGAGCCTTCGGCGTTCTTCAGGATGTGCGCCACCTCGCAGCCCATCTCGATTTCGATGTTCGACAGGCTTTCGGCGCGCTTTTTCAGCGTTGCCATATGGCCTTCCGTCGCACCGTAGGCATTGTGGTTGTACACCGAGCGCGGCACGACATCGGCCTCCGTGTCGCCGCATGACCAGACCGGGGGCAGCGGGCTTGCGCCCTCGTACGTGCGACCGGTGTCCATCATCCAATCGACGGCCTCGCCGGAGCGCAAGCACGCCTCGCGGATCATATCCTGGTTTCCCAGACCTTGCGACCAGCGCAGCATCTGGTTCGCGAACGCTTCGCCCGTATCGCCCGCGTAGCCGGTGATCTCTTCCTGAGTGGACCAACCCGCTGCCAGCATGTATCCACCGCATAGTGCCGAGTTGCCGCCGTACATCGCCTTGTCCTTCTCGAACACGACGACGTCGGCGCCGGCCTCTGCCGCCTCGATGGCCGCGCACGTGCCGCCGCTGCCCGAGCCGACGATGACGACATCAGTCTCGTACTTCCAGTCGACGTCGGCCGGGTCGAGGCCCCCGGTTGCCGCAGGCGCGGTCTGAGCCTGTGCTTCGGATGCGCTTTTCGGCGCGCAACCGGCCAACATGCCTGCTCCTGCCGCCGTGGCGCCGAGCAGCGTGGCCGCCTTGAGGAAGTCTCGCCTTCCCATTCCCCGTTCGATGCCGCGGCACTTTCCGTATTCCATGACACCCTCCTTCTCGATTCCATCGTGCGCTTCCCGAACACTCGGAAAGTCCCTTCGCAATCCCAGTCTAATCACAGCGCAACGTCAGGTAAAACACGGTATTGACCATTTGTTTTCGCAGGTCAAAATACTAGTTTTCCGCAAGTGACGATTTTCGACAGCAGACGCGCGGCCGAGAGGAGCGCGGCGTAGTATACTGCGAGCGCAACGAAGACCGAAGGGACGGAGATGCCGATGAAGGGGTTCGCCGACGCTGCAGCGCTCGAGAGCGCGCTCGCGCTTCTGCATGATGCAGAGCTCATGGAATTCGTCCAGGAACATCAGCACAACTACCTCTACCGCGCGGATTTCATGAAAGAGCCTATGCCCGGGGATGCAGACCCGGCGCTTATGTGGGAGCTCGTGTCTTTCGTCCGACGCATGGCGGGAAGGCCTACCGTGCGGGAGCTGAACAAGTCGCAGCCAATCGGCCGGCAATGCTTCTGGACGGCGACGCCCGAGATGATCGCCGGACTGAACGATATCGTGAGCAGGAGCAATCCCTCCGCCCAGCTAACGCAGTCGCTCGCGCGGCTCAGCACGCGACCCGCCATCCAGCAACTTGCGCTTGAAGAGCTGGAAGCGGCAGGGTATCGCGACGGCGTCGACGTCGAGCATGAAGAGCTGCGGGAGATCGTTTGCGACAAGCGAGCGCCGGAAACGCCCGAAGAACGGCTCTTCGCCAACGCGAGAGAGCTCATCGAAGAAATCGAGGAGCTCGCGTCCGAACCGTTCAACGTCGAGCTCATCGCCTACATGCACGAGCGCCTCGCGCTCGACACGAAGGGGCTTCGCGTCGAGCCTCGCCCTTCCCCCGCACCGAAGACCTCCGTGCCGTCACCACCTTCCGATCAGCTGCTCGAATCGATCGTCGCAGGATGCGAGAATCCATGCCTGTGGGGTCCCCATCCTTTATTCGGCGCGCTGATAAACGCCGACACGATTTGGGTAACGCCGGCATTCGAGCGCTTCAACGGACTCATGGAGTTGCTCATTCGCTGGCGATCGTACTATGCGATCGGCGTCCCGGCCCTTCGCTTCGTGCCGCTATCCAAGATGCGCCTCGACTGGGAGCGACGGCTCGTCGGGCCTCCCGACGCCCCCATGCGCTACGGAGAAGCGCTCGTCGTCAGCAGTTTCGGCGTAGACAGCACCCCGTACAGCCAACAGATGATCCACTTTCTCGACAGAGGGCTGAACAGGCTCGAACGCATCGTGGCGCGCACCGAGGAGATCGGCGAGCGCTGCAAGCACCTCATCTTCGAGGACAGGAGGCTCACCCTGCGCCAAAAGCAACTGCTTGCCGATCTCGTAGACAACCCCTTGCTCGTCGTGGACGTGGGCATGTACGAGAAGCGATTCGACATCGCCGCTTCAACGGCGAGAGCTGATCTCACACGCCTCGTCTCGCTCAACTTCCTGCTTACGGAGTTCTCGGCCAAGAAACAGGTATTCTGGCTTCGCCCCGATATCTCCCGCGTGCTTGCCAGCCGCTCTGCAGCCTCAACTCCTGCTTCAAGCACGCAAGCTTGAAGCAGGCGCGCTCGTCGGGCGGTGTATGATCGGTTCACCAGTCGAGAGAAAGGTGCAGGCATATGGGCAAGTTCGTGATTAAGACCACCGACGCAGGATGCCATTTCGTGCTGAAAGCCGACAACGGCGAAGTCATCGCCACGTCGCAGGTGTACAAGTCGAAGGAGTCCTGCAAGAAGGGCATCGAAAGCGTCAAGAAGAACGCCCCGGACGCCGCCGTGGTGGAAGAGGACTAAGCGCACGCAGAACGTCCTTCGTCCCAAACGGGGATGTCCTCGTTTGGGACATTTCCGCCTGACGCCTCATAAGCAGCCGCTTCCCATCCGCGACATGCGACGGATTGCCAAAACGATTCGACGATCTTGCCTGTCGCGCAGGACGTTTTCCTATTGCGCGTTCGTCCACTCTTTCATCTTGCCGATCAATTCGTTCTTGCTATGGATATCCAGTTTCCGGTAAATGCTCTTTGCATGCGTCTGGGCGGTGCTTTTGGAAATGAACAATTCATCGGCAACTTTCGTCAAGCTGTAGCCTTGCGAAAAAAGCTGGATTACTTCGACTTCGCGCTGCGTCAATTTGTACTCGCTCACGCGTTCGCTTGGAACTCTTGCGGCGGAATTCGCCGCGCTATCGAGAGCTTTATCGCTCGAATTCGGCTGCTTTCGCAACGCCAACACTCCGAACGCTACAACAACAAAAGCCATCAAGGAAAACAAAACCATCAACACGAGCGTTTCCAACGACAGCAGCCCTTCATCCGGGGAAGAGCCCAGAACCCCGGGCACCATTACGTAGCTGACGAGCCACGACGCCACTTCGGTCAAAATACCGCAGACAAGAAACAGTGGTACGGGAGGGATCCTTCCCTTCGTGGCGATATCGCAGAGCAGCACCCATAAAAAGAAGTCGAGCGATGATCGGGCGACGACTACGATATGGCCTCCCTCCACATACGAGCCAAATATGAGCGACGCAAACATGCCCGAAAAGAAAAGCAACGCCAAAACCATCCAGCAAACAAGGGTCAGTCGACCGATGCTCATTCTTTTCGCCATCGACAGAGGCTTCGAACCCGCAGCTTCCCCGTTGCCGTCGATACCGTGCTTGGTTTTGAACCAGTACCAAACACATGCCGCAAGGATCAAACCCGATACTCCGATTGAAATCACCCAACGAAGGTAGGGGACGCTTTCCGAAGAATAACCGGTGTCGATAATGCCGCGCACTACGCTCCCCGCAAGCAAGAAAGCAATATAGAGGCCTATGTACAATGTCGTAGTCTGGTTAATCCATTTTTTCGAGCCCGAGGGCTTGCTTCTTTTCTGCTTTGGAATCCGACCCTGAGGTTGAGCCAGACACCAGGACAACCCGACGATTAGCGGAGTCATTGTCGTAAGAAGAGGCTTCATCGAAGCAAACGAAAGAGAAAGGGCCGTAAGGAGAACGATGCTCATGAAATACGATATCGCCAGCAAGACTAGATGCTTTGCCCCAAACGAACTCGAGAAGTACTGCGCCCAAGCAAGATAATTTCCCAAAAACCCGATAACGGTTAACAAAATTGAAAGCCAGAAAACGACCGCATCGAAAACTCCCGCTTGAACGCACATGTTCAAAACTGCGCCCATGGTTCCGATGATCGACGAAGCCAATACGACCCTTTTTCCCAACGAATAGCATCCGCCGCTTTTCTTGAAGAAAAAGAGGGCGATCACGCTCAAAACAAGCGCTTCGATGAGAAACACGGTGTAAAGCTGGATACCGTATCCGAAAACCGAAACCTCGCTACCGAGAGGATACAAAGTCCCAAAAACTGCCTGATAGCGAAAATATGCCCAAAAGAACGTCATGCCTACGATCGGTGCCACGATTTTTTTGACGTTCCCCATGCCCAGAGCTCCTTTTAAGCGAGTTTCCGAATAGCCGAATCCTTATTTGGACGCTTTTCCTCACGCATCGCTATTCTATTCCAGCAATCCCCTGTCCGTTAGTATACCCTGCCACACATTCCAACCGCCTCATTCCCAAGGGCCTAACTGACAATCAAACGGGCAAAAAGAAGCCATTTCTGTAAATATCCCCTATTTTATGGTCAGCTCTTCGGACATTTTTAAAGAATCCCATCGTTTATAGGATGGAGCACGCGCACGACCGAATCGATAATCGCCCTGTCGCTGCCAACGTTCGCAAAAGCGGACAGGAGAAAGAGGGGATGTATGAATCTGAATCGTCGTGATTTCTTAAAAGGTGGGGCTTTGATTGGCGGCACTGCCGCACTGGGCACCATGTTCGGATGCGCAGCAAGCCCAAAGGGATCAACCTCGGGAGCGGTTTCAACTGACGCAGGTTTGCCCGCAGGCACCACCGCCGAGGATTTCGCGCAGTCTTCGGTCTCGCTTGACCCTATCACCGCGTTCTCAGAAGAGAAAACCTACGACATCGTCGTTGTCGGCGCCGGCACGGCTGGCGTTCCTGCAGTATATTCAGCACTGGAAGAAGGAGCGACGGTCGCATGCCTGCAGCGCGAGGGCACGGTGCAGGCCAACGGCAACGGCTCGTCGGGCATCATTCTGGAAGAAAGCAACGAAGCCGGCATCTTGCAGTATATGCAAGCTTGGAGGAAAGCCGGCGGCTATCGCATGAATCCCGACTTGCTGAAGCTGTTCGTCGATCACTCCGGCGAGACGCACATGTGGATGCTTCAACGCTCGGCAGAAGTTGACTATATCCCGAGCCCGATCTCCGCAACGAAGACCACCTACGACGAGGGTAACTTCTGCACGGCCGTCATTAAGACGTATGGCCCGAAACCCAAGAACCACACTGACATCATGGCCCTTCTTGCCGCAGCAGCGGAAAAGCAAGGTGCGGAATTCTTTTACAGCACGCCGGCCGTCCAACTGGTCAAAGACGAAAGCGGCGCGATCACCGGCGTTATCGGCAAATCGGAGAACGACTACATCAAGTTCAGCGCAACCAAAGCCGTCATCCTGGCAGCGGGCGACTACCAGAACAACGAAAGCATGGTCGAGCGCTACTCCCCGGACGTCGTCCGCTTCGGCCGCAAGCAGATGAACCGCACGGGCGACGGCATCCTGCTCGGCATGACCGCAGGCGGCGCCATGTCGCCGGTCAACCATGCGAAGACCATGCACGACATGGATGCCGCGCCTATGCTCATGACCCGCATTCCTCTTATGGCGCTCGATGAAAAGGGCGAGCGTTTTATGAACGAAGAGATTCCGATGGAATCATGGGACTTGACGCTCAACACCCGGAAAGATGTCGAGGATCCCGGGCGCTTCTTTCGCATTTTCGATAGCGATTATATGGTGAAATACGGATCGAAAACCTCAATCGAATCGCTTGAGAACTATATTCCCGGCTTCAAGGAGAGCCCGGAGAACGTCTATCCTTCACTCGTCGACACGCATCGTGCCGATACGTTGGATGAATTGGCGGAGCAGTTGGGCATCCCCGCCGACGCCTTGAAGAAGAGCGTCGAGAAATGGAACGAGGCGTGCGCATCGGGCGTCGACAACGAGTTCGGCGTGCTGAAGGAGAACCTGCATCCCATCGACACACCGCCCTACTGGGGCATACGCCAATGGATCCGCTGCAGCGCCATCAACTCCGGCGTCATGGTGAACGGCAACTGCCAGGTCCTCGACGCTCAGGGCAATGTCATCAAGGGGCTGTACTCGGTCGGCTCCGGTGCCGGAAACCTGTGCGGCGGTTTGGAATGGAACCTTGCCCAGGGAGGCCTGTGCTGCGGTTCCTACATGACGATGGGCCGGTATGCAGCCATCCACGCCATTACCGGCAAGATGGAACCGAGCAAGCCCGCCACATACGAAGACACCAAGAGCTATTGGGCTAAGTAGCGCCCCTTCTTCCATCCTCCCTCCCTTGCGGCCACCGGATGCCGCCGTGGTGGAAGAGGGCTAAGCACGAAAGCGGCCTCCGGATTCGGAGGCCGCTGCATGTTCACGCAATTACACCTGACCAAAACATGACGGCTTTCACATCTTGCCCTTCAACGATGTGAAAGCCGTCATGTTTTGCTACAATGCAGTCACCACAACTGCTCTTCGCAAGAAGATGCATCGACAATTTCATACATCGCAAGCTTTCAACAGCAAACGAGGAGGGCATCTGCCCCCTCCTTTCGATTGTTGGGCTTGCGCTCATATTGTCGATGCGGAGCAGTTGTGGTGACTGTGGTGGGTGCCTTCCTTACTTGCTCTGGGTAACAGGGGCTTCCTCTTGCAGTCCAACAGATTGCTCGACAGGAGGAGCCAAAATGAATCTCGTAAGCGCGGTTTGCCCTAGTTGCGGTGCCCAAATCCAAATCCCGCCTGATCAAGACAGGGCGTTCTGCTCGTATTGCGGAAATCAGATTGTGGTTAAAACCGAAATCGCCGACAAGGTGAAAATCGACGGCGTGGTGAAGATCCAGTCTGCCGACTTCATCATCGAGGCGGGGGCTCTGAAGGAATACCACGGAGCCGGCACCGACGTTGTCATACCGGATAACGTTACGAACATAAGTGGAGCATTTCGGAAGACGTCCATTACTACGATTACCTTACCTGAAGAACTCCAAGTGCTATCCGGCGCCTTCGATAGCTGTTCTTCGCTCAGAGCCGTCAACTTGCCCGAAAGGCTTCAGGACATCTCCTACTCCTTTTTCGGATGCGAGTCGCTCAAATCTATCACGCTTCCCGACGGACTCGAGAACCTGAAAGGATCTTTCGGCTATTCAGGCCTCGAACGCGTAACCATACCGAGCGGAATCGGCACGATAGGCGGCAACGATCTTGATGACGGCTGCTTTTCGGGCTGCGACTCCCTTGCAGAAGTCGTCATTGAAGAAGGAGTCTCCTGCATAGGAACGAATTGCTTCAGCCATTGTTCCTCACTCGAAGAGGTCATCATCCCTGCATCTGTCACAAAAATTGGAAATTTTGCTTTTCAGGAATGCAAAAACCTATCGGACGTAACCATCCTGGGATCAAATACCAAGCTGGAAATGAGCGCTTTTCGGCACTGCCCTTCTTTGACCACCGTCAACGCACCGACATCTGTCTTGAAGAACATATTCCGCGACTACGGGAAACCAGAGTGGCGTCCCTTTTACGACACCCCCTGGTATGACACGCGAGGAAAGGAGGAACGCAAAGCACTCGGCATTTGCGAACACTGCGGAGGTAACATCAAAGGCGTCCTTGTCAAAAAGTGCAGTCACTGCGGCAGGAAATACTAATTAGAAAATACATGGTCGCAAGATCGACAGAAGGGTGCGAATCCTATGGGACTCATCAAGGCAATGGGAGGTTCTACTCGGGGAGTTCTTGCCGATTCGTGGAGAGATTTCTTCTACTGCGAGTCGCTTGATGCCTCCACATTGGCGTCAAAAGGACAGAAGAAGACAGGGAACCCTGATCGTTCCTCAAACGCCAAGGGAGACGAAAACGTTATCTCGAACGGTTCAATTGTTGCCATAAACGATGGCCAGTGCATGATCATAGTCGAATCAGGAGCTGTCGTTGACCTTTGCGCCGAACCCGGCGAATACCTATATGAAACGTCAAGCGAGCCGAGCGTCTTCTACGGCCCGTTGGGCGCAAACGTCAAGAGCACGTTCAAAGAGATGCAACGTCGTATAGGATTCGGCGGCAGTCCCGGGAAAGACCAGCGCGTTTACTACTTCAACATCAAGGAGATCGTCGGAAACAAATACGGAACCCCTAACCCCGTTCCCTTCCGCGTCGTCGATGCCAATATTGGCCTTGATATCGACATAGCCGTACGCTGCAATGGCGAATATTCGTACAGGATAGATAACCCCCTGTTGTTCTACCGCAACGTTTGCGGGAACGTTGAAACCACCTACACAAAGGATCAACTGGATTCTCAGTTGAAAAGCGAGCTATTGACCGCCCTGCAACCTGCATTTTCCCGCATCTCGGCTGCTGGCGTGCGATACAGCAACGTTCCCGCGCATACTCGCGAACTTGCAGCGCTTCTAAACGAAGAGCTCACTGACACATGGCGAAGCCTTCGCGGAATGTCCGTCGTGTCCTTTGGAATGAATTCTATTCGAGCTTCGGAAGAGGACGAACTCGTTATCAAGCGACTTCAGAGCGCTGCGGTGATGCGCGATCCGAATATGGCAGCCGCCAATCTGGTAGCCGCCCAATCCGACGCCATGCGCATCGCGGCAGGAAACGCAAACGGAGCAGCTAACGGCTTTATCGGTTTAGGGCTAGCGAACATGACAGGCGGAACGGATGCGGGACGTTTGTTCACCGACGCAGCGACCAGCTTTCATCATTCCGGATCCTTCAATCAGCAGAACTGGACTTGCTCTTGCGGAGTAAAGAACTCGGGGAACTTCTGCCAAAACTGTGGCAAAGAGCGCTGCAGTGATTCCGCATGGACTTGCCCTTCATGCGGTACGAGCAGCGCAGGGAACTACTGCTCGCAGTGCGGCAAAGCCAGAACGCAGCCCTGATGCATTCCTAGAACAGCATCAGGAACAAGTGCGTGAAGGCGAAGGCCAGGAGGCCGCAGCCGGGGAACGTGAGGATCCAGGTGAGCACCATCCTGCCGGCCAGCCCCCACTTCACCGTGCGGATGCTCTTCTCGGCACCCACACCCATGATGGCGGTGGTCTTCGTGTGGGTGGTGGATACGGGCATGCCGGTGAACGTGGCCAGGCCGATGCAGAAGCAGGCCGACAGGCACGCCGCGAAGCCCTGGTATTGCTCCATCTTCACCATGTTCATGCCCACGGACTTGATGATCTTCTTGCCGCCCACGGCCGTGCCCAGCGCCATCGTCGCCGACACGAGGATGATCAGCCAGAACGGGAACTCCACGTTCGAGTCCACCGCGCCGCTCATGCCGATCATGATACCCAGCATACACAGCGACAAAAACTTCTGGCCGTCCTGTGCGCCGTGGAGCACGGCCACGCCCGCGCCCGAGATGATCTGCGCCCACTTGAAGAACGAGTTCGCCTTCGCGCGGCTGAGATGCCAGCACAGCTTCTTGATGAGCCGAGTGAACAGCCATCCGGTGCCGAATCCCAAAAACGTGGAGATGACCAGGCCGTAAATGACCTTCATCCACTCGTCGCCGTTCACGCCCGCCAGGCCGCCCTGCAGGGCGATGGCAGCTCCGGTGATGCCGGCGATGAGCGAATGGCTCTGCGACGTGGGGATGCCGAAGTACCATGCCGCCACGCCCCACACGATGATGGCTACCATGGCGGCGGCCAGCGCGATGAGCGCCGCGTGGTTATCGCCGCCGAAATCGACCATCTTGAAGATGGTCAGCGCCACGGCCGACGACACGGCGGTGATGGCAGCGAGACCCACGAAGTTGCAGACCGCCGCCATCGCGATGGCAGGACCCGGCCTCATGGCCTTCGTCCCCACCACGGTGGCGATCGCGTTGGGAGCGTCGGTCGCACCGTTCACCACGGTCGCGCCGAGCGTCAGAACAACGATGAGGGCGAGTACCGGATCGCCCATGAGCGCCCCGACGAACGCCCCTAAATCATAGCTCATGCCGGTTTCCTCCACACCCGATCGCTCAAGACAAAGCACTCGGAGCAATGATAGTGATGAAATGTCAGGATTGGGCAACGAAAAGATCAAGTTTAGGTAAAATCGCTCGTCGCACGCCCGAAAGCATCCGGCTGAATGTAAAGAAAAGCGCCGCCCGCGCGGTGCGGGCGGCGCTGGAAGGTCGAGCAGAATGCAGCCTCAGCGAGCGAGACGCTGCTCTACGGCATCGGCAATGCCTTCCGCATCAAGGCCGAGGTCGTGCAGCAGCTGGTTCGAGGAGCCTTGGGGCACGAACGTGTCGGGGATGCCCAGCGTCAGCGCCGGGACGGCGGCTCCTTGACGAGCCAGCTCGTTCAGCACGCCTTCGCCCACGCCGCCGGAAATGATGCCGCCCTCCACCGTCACGACGAGCTTCGTCTGCGCCGCGCGGGCGATCTCGTCCACGTCGAGCGGCTTGACCCAGCGCATGTCCACCACGCGCGCGTCGATGCCGCGCACGGCGAGCAGCGCCGCCGCTTCCTTGGCGCGCGACACCATGCGTCCGAACGCGAGGATGGCCACGTCGTCGCCTTCGCGGATCACGCGCGCCCTCCCCTCTTCCAGCACGTGCGGCTCGTCAGGCAGCGCGACGCCTTCGGCCGCCCCGCGCGGATAGCGGATGGCGAAGGGGCCGCCCAGCTCGAGCGCCGTATGCAACGCATGCACGAGCTCGGCTTCGTCAGAGGGGGCAAGTACCCGCATATGCGGGATCATGCGCATGTAGGCGAGATCGAACATGCCGTGGTGCGTGGGGCCGTCCTCGCCCACGATGCCGGCACGGTCGATGGCGAACACCACGTCGAGATTCGGCAGGGCGTTGTTGATGATCACCTGGTCGATGGCGCGCTGGAGGAACGTGGAGTACAGGGCCACGACCGGCTTCATGCCGCCCGTCGCCAAACCGCTGGCCAGGCCCACCGCATGTTCCTCGGCGATGCCGGCGTCCACGAAACGCTCGGGGAACTCCTCGGCGAACGCATCGAGGCCCGTGCCGCCCTTCATGGCTGCCGTGATGGCCACGATGCGATCATCGCGACGAGCCTCGGCGGCCAACGCCTTGCCGAACACGCTCGTGTACGAAGGCGCGGCGGACGGCTTCTTTTTCACATCCCCCGTGGCGATTTCGAACGG
The DNA here is from genome assembly GCF_000024265.1 of Eggerthella lenta DSM 2243. Classification (NCBI taxonomy): domain Bacteria; kingdom Bacillati; phylum Actinomycetota; class Coriobacteriia; order Eggerthellales; family Eggerthellaceae; genus Eggerthella; species Eggerthella lenta. Next base: position 2,970,610 of record NC_013204.1, read on the forward strand.
CGCGATGCCGTGGAACTTCTCAGGGTTCTGCACCGCGGGCGCGTAGCCCGCGCCCTTGCGCGTGACCACGTGCATGAGCACGGGCACGTCGGTGTGCAGCACGGTTGCCAGCGTCTCCTTGAGCAGACCGATATCGTGACCGTCGATGGGCGCCGTGCAGATGATGCCGAGCTGCTCGAAGATCATCGTGCGCGGGATGACGAACTGCTTCATCGACTCTTTCATGTTGCGCCCGAAATTCGCCAACGCGTTGCCGAACGCGCCGCTGCTTTCGAGCGCCTCCTGCACGGAGTCACGGGTCTGGCGGTACTGCGGGGTGGCGCGCATGTAGCCGAGGTGCTTCATGAGCGCGCCCACGTTGCGCGAGATGGACATCTCGTTGTCGTTGAGAATGATCACCATGGGCGTCTGAGCTTGGCCGATGTGATTGAGCGCCTCGAACGCCATGCCGCCCGACAGGGCCGCATCGCCGATGACGGCCACGATCTTCTCGTCGCTGCCGCGCAGCTCGCGCGCCTCGGCCAAGCCGAGCGCCACCGACAGGGAGTCGGAGGCATGGCCGGACGGGTGCACGTCGTAGGGGCTCTCGTCGGGCTTCGGGAAGCCGGACAGACCGCCGTACGTGCGCAACGTGCGAAACTCGTCGAGACGCCCGGTGATCAGCTTGTGCGCGTAGGCCTGGTGGCCCACGTCGAACACGATCTTGTCGTGCGGGCAGTCCATCATGCTGTGCACGGCCAGGATGATCTCCACCGCGCCGAGCGACGAAGCCACATGCCCGCCCGTTTCGGACGCCGTCGTGATGATCTCCTCGCGCACTTCCTGCGCGAGGATGGACAGCTCCTCGTTCGTAAGCAGCTTCAGGTCGGCAGGGGACGACACGATATCGAGAATACGCTTATCCATATGCATCCTTACCAGGGGCTACGCCGAAACCGGCGCACCCGTCTCCTGTGCGGGCACATCGTCGGACGGCTCGTCCGACACCTCGTCCGCTCCCTCGACGCTCTGTTGCGTTTCGATATTATCCTCGAGCAGGTCGCTGGCGCGCAGCCCGAGCCCTACCGCCTCTTCGTACAGGGCGAGCGCATCGTCGAGCGCCAACTCGTCGTCGCTCACCGCGTCGACGATCTCGTCGAGGCGGGTTTTCACCGCCTCGAAGCTATCATACGACTCAAGCGCCATGGGAGAGCTCTCCTTCCGGCGACTTGTCGTCCTGGGCCGCGAGGGGCTCAACCTGGTCGCATGCGGTATCCGCAGCGTCAGGGGAGAGGCCGTCGGAAGCAGCGTCGCCATCGGCGGGCACCTCGGGGTCGCCCTCCGACTCCGCCCCCTCGTCTTCCTCCCCTTCCAGCATCTTGGCGATGCGGCCGAGGATGCCGTTGACGAAACGGTGCGACTCGTCTTCTCCGCCGAAGTCCTTCGCCAGCTCCACCGCCTCGTTGATGGTGACCGAGGTGGGCACGTCGTCGATGTACATCATCTCGAACGTGGCCAACCGCAGGATGGAGCGGTCGACGATGGGCATGCGGGCCAGCGACCAGTTCTCGGACGTGGCCGCGAGGTGGTTGTCGATGGCGCAGCGATGGGATTCCACGCCCAGCACAAGCTTGAGCGCGTACTCGGGCAGCGGACCGTCCTCATCGAGGCGGCTGTTGCCCTCGGCGATCGCCGCAGGCGACTCGTCGGTTATCTCGCTCGTGTAGAGCACTTGGAGCGCGGCACGGCGCGCACTGGTTCGTTCATGTCGTTTGGCAGCCATATAGATTCTTAAAGCCTCCGGGCGTTTAGCGGGCGAACTGCATGCCGTCGATGTACACGTCCACGGCACCCACGGGAATGCCCACCTGGCTGGTCACCGCATCGGAGATAGCCTGGCGAATGCTGGCGGCGAGGTCGGGAAGCACGAAGCCGTAGTACACGTCCACGCGAATGGAAATCTGCAGCTTGTCGTCCTCGCCCACGGTGATCTCGATGCCCTGCGTGGTCGGCTTGCTGCCGAACACGGAGCGCAGGCCGCTCGTGGTGGACGGGCCGATGCAGGCCACGCCTTCCACTTCGTTGGCCGCAATGGACACGATGGTTTCGACGACGCCCGGCGCAAGCGCCATGCCGTCGACGTTGAGCTCTGTCATAGTACGTCTCCCATCTGGGTTTCGATGAAGTCGGTGGTCACGTCGCCCGAGCAGAACACCGCGTTGTCGAGCACGCGACGATGGAACGCGATCGTGGTCTCGATGCCCTCGATCACGAACTCGTCGAGCGCGCGGCGGCCGCGCGCGAGCGCTTCCTCGCGATCCTGGCCGTACACCACGAGCTTCGCCACAAGCGAGTCGTAGTAGGGCGAGATGCGCGAGCCCGTGCGCACGTAGCTTTCCACGCGCACGCCGGGGCCGGCCGGAGCCTCGAACTTCGTGATGGTGCCGGGGCACGGACGGAAGCCATGCTGGGGGTCTTCCGCGTTGATGCGGAATTCCATCGCATGGCCTGCAGGCGAGAACGGCGCGCGATCGGCGCAGCTCATAGGCTCGCCGGAGGCGATGCGCAGCTGCTCCTTGATGATGTCGGTGCCGGTGATCTGCTCGGTCACCGGGTGCTCCACCTGCACCCGCGTGTTCATCTCCATGAAGTAGAACGACCCGCGCTCGTCGAGCAGAAACTCGATGGTGCCGGCGTTCTTGTAGTTCGTGGCGCGCACGGCCTTGATGGCCGCCACGCCCATGGCGCGGCGCAGGTCCTCGGTCAGCGCCGGCGAGGGCGCTTCCTCGATGAGCTTCTGATGGCGGCGCTGCACGGAGCAGTCGCGCTCGCACAGGGCGATGTTGTTGCCGAAGTCGTCGGCCAGCACCTGGATCTCCACGTGGCGCGGGCGCAGCACGAGCTTCTCCAGGTACACGCCGTCGTTGCCGAACGCGGCGCCGGCCTCGTTGCGGGCCGCAGCGTACTGCGCCTCGAGGTCGGCCGGGTCGTGCACTTCGCGCATGCCCTTGCCGCCGCCGCCTGCCGTCGCCTTGATGAGCACGGGATAGCCCACGGTGTCGGCGAACGCCTTGGCCTCGGCCGCCGTTTCGATGCAGCCGTCGGAGCCCGGGACGGTGGGCACGCCGCACGCCTTCATGGTCTCGCGCGCGGAGCTCTTGTCGCCCATGCGCTCGATGCACTCGGGGCTGGGCCCGATGAACACGAGGTCGTTGTCGGCGCAGGCGCGGGCGAAGTCGGCGTTCTCGGCGAGGAAGCCGTAGCCGGGATGCACGGCCTCCGCGCCGGTGGTCTTCGCCGCCGCGATGATGTTCGGTATGATAAGGTAGCTCTTGTTCGCCTGAGCAGGGCCGATGCATACGGCCTCGTCGGCGTACTGCACGGGGTAGGTGTTGGCGTCCTCGGTCGAGTAGACCGCGACCGTCTTCACGCCCAGCTCCTTGCAGGCGCGCATGACGCGCAGGGCGACCTCGCCGCGGTTGGCGATCAGGATCTTCTTAAACATTACGCCGTCTCCGGGGCCGGGGCCGGGGCGCCGTGCGGCTCGACGTAGAACAGCACCGTGCCGAACTCGACGGGGGACGCGTCCTCGAGGCACACCTCGCGGACGGTGCCCATCTCCTCGGCTGCGATCTCGTTCATGAGCTTCATGGCCTCGACGATGCACAGCGTCTGGTTGGCGGCAACCTCGTCGCCCACCTGCACGAACGGAGGCTCGCCCGGCGCGGGGGACGCGTAGAACGTGCCCACCATGGGAGCCGTGACGGCGTACCAGTCGGAGGGGCGCTCGACGTCGTCCGCTGCGGCGGCAGGAGCGGCGGCTGCCGGAGCCGGGGCCACAGCGGCAACCGGAGCGGCGGCGGCAGCGGCGGCGGCTTCGGAGGACAGGGTGCCCGGCATGCGCACGGCGATGCGGGTGCCCTCTTCCTCAACTACGATCTCGCCGACGCCGCTTTCCTCGGCGACGCGAACCAGCTCGCGAATCTGATTGATGTCCACGTAATCGTCCTCCTTGGTGTGGCTCGACTCCTGCTCCATGAGGAAGTCGACCTTCTCCGATGTCCGGTGCTTGCTGAGGAACGTGCGCGCCTCGTTCGGGAACAGGGCGTACATGAGCACGTCTTCCTCGCTCTTCGCAAGGTCGCCGATCTCTTCTTCGACCTGCGCGTAGGTGGTGGTGACGAGCGAGCCGGGCGCCACGTCGGGCGGCAGCATCTCGGAGTTGCCCACGACCTTCGCCACGATGTCCTTGTCCATGCGGCCCGGCGCCTTGCCGTAGTACCCGCAGATGTAATCCTTCATCTCCTTGGACACGACGCTCCAACGCTTGCCGGTGAGCACGTTGAACACGGCCTGCGTGCCCACGATCTGCGACATCGGCGTGACGAGCGGCGGGTAGCCCACCTCGGCGCGCACCTTCGGGATCTCCTTCATGACCTCGGGCAGGCGGTCGGCCGCGTTCTGGATTTCCAGCTGCGACACGAGGTTCGACATCATGCCGCCCGGCACCTGGTGCGAGTACACCTGCATGTGCGTGAGCGACGAGACGCCGCGCTTGTAGTGGCCGCGCTTGCGCACGCCTTCCCAGTACTCGGCGATCTCGAACAAGAGATCGAGGTCGAGGCCGGTGTCGTAACGGCTCTCCTGGAGCGCGGCGACGATCATCTCGACGGCCGGGTGCGAGTTGCCGAACGCCAGCGGCGCATGGGCCGTGTCGGCGATGGCGGCGCCGGCTTCGGCGGCCTTGAGGATGTTGGCGGGAGCCATGCCGCCGACGTAGTGGCAATGGATGTGCAGCGGCAAACCGATTTCGGCATTGAAGGCCTTCACCATGCGCTCGGTGCGGTACGGCGTGAGCATGCCCGCCATGTCCTTGATGCAGATGGAGTCGGCACCGAGGTCCTTGAGCTTCTGACCGTAGTCGAGGAAGCTGTCGAGCGTGTGGACCGGCGACATCGTGTAGGAGATGGCTCCTTCGAAGTGGCCGCCGCATTCCTTGATGGCTTCGGCGTTGTCGACGACGTTGCGGATGTCGTTGAGCGCGTCGAACACGCGGAAGACATGCACGCCATTGCGCTTCGCGGCCTTGATGAAATGATTGCAGATGTCGCGCGAATAGTGCTTGTACCCCACCAAGTTCTGACCGCGGGACAGCATCGAGAGCGGCGTGTTCGGCGTCTGCGCCTTGATAGATCGCAGTCGCTCCCACGGGTTCTCGTCGAGGAAGCGCATGCACGTGTCAAACGTCGCACCGCCCCACGCCTCGATGGCCCAGTACCCGACACGGTCCATTTTAGGCAGGATCGGCAGCATATCGCCGATCTGCATGCGCGTGGCCCAGAGGCTTTGCTGGCCGTCACGGATGGTGGTATCCATGATCTGAAGCCTTGGCATGAACTCACACCCCCTTCGGTTTGCAGTTAGTCAAAGATCGAAACAAGAATTATAGAGTAACCCCACGCCGCCAAGGCGACGACCGGGGAAATTCACCGACAAGCAACAGATTTAGAGCGGCGGGAGGTTCGCCTCGGGATACGTATGCGGCGCGCTCATCAAAAAGAACCAGCATTGTAACCGCTGGATGACGGCTTGCGTTTTGCGCGCCGTTACGCTTGCTGTATGAGCGAGATGAGCAAAAACGAGAAGATGGCGCGCAAGGATCCCCTTGTCCAGCGCTTGTCCGCCGACCTGGGCAGCCGGCTTCTCGACGTGCGAACCTCCGAAGGACTTTCCCAAACCACGCTGGCCGAGATGGTGGGCACGAAGCACCCGCGCATCAGCAACCTCGAAGGCGGCCTCGTGGACGTGCGCCTCTCCGACATCGTGAAGCTGGCCCGCGCCCTCGACGTGAACCCCGGCGAGCTGCTCGATCTCGCCGCTTACAAGCTGGAGGACTATCCCCTCCCCCTGCCCGACAACCACGCGCGTATGTAGACGAACAAAACGAGGGCGCCCGTCGGGCGCCCTCGTTTCCATTGAGCCGAGTCGGGGTTTCGCGCTTGCTACACGCGCTTGATGAAGCGGCCGTCGCGGGTGTCGATCTGCAGAACGTCGCCGATCTCGACGAACGTGGGAACCTGCACTTCGACGCCGGTCTCCAGCGTGGCGGGCTTCGTCGTGTTAGTGGCCGTGTCGCCCTTGAAGCCGGGCTCGGTGTGCGTGACCTCGAGCTCGACGAACATCTGGGGCTCGATGCTGATCAGCTCGTCGCCAGCGTACAGCAGCGACGCCTCGTCGTTCTCCTTGAGCCACTTCGCGGCATCGCCGACGGTTTCGGTCGAGATGGCCATCTGCTCGAACGTGTCGTTGTCCATGAAGTTGAAATCGGCACCGTCGTTGTAGAGGTACTGCAGCTTCTTCGTCTCGAGACGCACGGATTCCACCTTGACGCCGGCGTTGAACGTGTTGTCGATGATGCGGCCAGTCTTGATGTCGCGCAGCTTCGTGCGGACGAAGGCGCTGCCCTTGCCGGGCTTCACATGCTGGAACTCGACGATGGTGCACAGCTTGCCGTTAAACTCGATGCACATGCCGTTCTTGAAATCGGCGGTAGAGATAGCCATACTCGGTAATCCTTTCGTTCACGGGCGATCCGCTGCGCGCCGCGGGGCCCGATCAGCGTTCAAACCGGTACATTATAGCGTGTCGGGCAAACCTTGCGTGCGCACATCAACCGTATCAGAAAAAAATCAGGGCATGGCGCCTTGACGATGCATGCGCACACCGCCTCCCACCTGTTCACGCGGTCGCCAACCTGCGCACGCGGTCGCCGGCATCCCCGATTACGGCAAAAAAATCGAGGTAAGTAAATTTCCATACGGGCAACCGCTCTCAAAGACAGCTTACGAAAGACGTGATCTGGCATTTTGTTCTTGCCCTCGATACGCGAAGGGGCATTCCTTGCTGTTCAATTTGCCTATCTCGATTTTTCTGCCAGATTCTTCTATAGTGGCCGACATGGATATACTTATCGGATATCGCTCCGCTCTTGAATACTGGCGATTGGTCGGCCCTGGCTTCCTGCGCGGATATCAAGAACGAAGGACCGCAACGCGCCGCGCGACGAAAGCGTTGTCGTGCCCCTCGAAGCCGCGGCTTGCGCAAGGAAACCGCCGACCGGCCGGATGCAAGCTGCCCGTTCGCGCAATCGTCGGCACAACCGAAGCCAGAACGACTACAGCGAGCCTGGTCAGCCATAAGTGGACGAGCCTGCCGGCAAGCTCCTTTGTCGATGCAGGACAGGGATTTCTTGTCAGCACGCCGGAGTTCTGCTTCCTGCAAATGGCTCGCGAGATGACCGTCGCCCAACTCGTACAGCTTGGACTCGAACTATGCGGAACGTACGCATTGGCCGAAAACGGACCCGCGATCTCGCGCGAAGCCCCGCTCACGACAGCCGCCAAGCTGAGAGCCTTCGTCGAAGCCGCAGCGGGCGCACCCGGGCGAGCCACGGCGTTGCGCGCAACGCGCTACCTGTTGGACGGCTCGGCCTCTGCTATGGAAACCTTGCTCGCCCTGCTGCTGTATTTGCCGAACAACCTGGGCGGCTACGGGCTGAAGAAGCCGAAGCTCAACTACCGCGTTGACGCACCGGCTAGCTTGCGCGAACTTGCCGACCGCAGCTACTGCCTCTGCGACCTCTGCTGGCCGGAAGCAAACCTCGCGGTAGAGTACGACTCGCGGCTCCATCATTCCGAGCCAGGCCGACAAAGCAGCGATGCGCGACGGCGCAGCACGCTCATCGCGCTTGGATTCACCGTGATAACGGTCTTCCCCGGCCACATCACGGATAGCGGAACCTTCAATCGCCTTGCGCGGCAAGTGGCGAAGCTTACAGGCAAGCGGCTGCGCTACCACGACCCCGAGTTCACCCGCAAGCACCTTGAGCTGCGCGAGCAGCTGCTCGAGAACCTCTGGGAAGGTGCACGCGCGTGAGAACGGCGATGAGAGCCCGCCGGCTACAGGATCACCGGATCGTGGGTTGATCGGGTGAAGACCTCGAAGCCGTCGGGCGTGATCACGCCGAAATCTTCCAGGCGCATGCCGAATTCGCCCGGCAGGTAGATGCCCGGCTCGACCGTCACTACGTTGCCCGGCACGAGGGGCTGCTCGTTGCGCGGCGACAGCGCGGGCTGCTCGTGGATGTCGATGCCCACGCCGTGGCCCAAGCTGTGGCCCATCTTGCCGGCAAAACCCGCGTCCGCGAGCGCGCGCTCGGCCAGCTCGTGCATGGCCTTGCCCGTCACGCCCGGCTTGAGCACGGCTTCCACCTGCTCGTTCGCGCTGCGGATGGCCGCGTAGGCATCGCGCATCTTCTGGGACGGCTGGCCCAAGAACACCGTGCGCGTCATGTCCGAGCAGTACCCGTGCGCCCGTGCGCCGAAATCGAGCACGACGCATTGACCCGCCTCGAGCACCGTCTGGCCAGGAATGGCATGGGGACTCGCGCCGTTCGCGCCCGCGGCTACGATGGACGGGAACGCAAGGCCCTCGGCGCCGTGGCGACGCATGAAGTCCTCCAGCTCGATCTGCACCTCGCGCTCGGTCATGCCGGGACGCATGTACCCCACGATGTGCGCGAACGCGGCGTCGGTGACGGCCTGGGCCGCCTTCATGCGCGCGATCTCCTGCACGTCTTTCACGGCGCGCAGGTTCACGATGAAGTCAGACGTTTCTCGCAGTTTCGGACGCTCGGGAACCTCCGCGAAGGCGGCTTCGAGGGCGCGAAAGCCGGCGAGCGACATGGAGTCCTCGATGCCGAGCGCGATGGCTTCGGCCTCGACCGACGGCCGGTCGGCATGGCGGGCGGCGAAGGTTTCGGCGACGAACTTCGCGTGGGCGACCCGTGCGTCGTCGACCGCGACCGCACCTTCGCGGGCAGCCGCCGCGCGCGCTGCCTCGCTGTAGCGCGAGTCGGTGTGCAGCACGGCATCGCTCGGCGTAACCAGCAGCGCGTGCGCGTCCTCGTCGTCGAACACGCCGTCGAACGCGGTGAGCCAGGCGATGTTCGAGGTGTCGCGCACGAAGAACGCGCCCATGCCCGCATCGGCGCAGGCGGCGCGGAGACGATCGAGGCGAGGCCCGGCAGCCGCAGCGAGCGCGGCGCTATCGGGCGAGCAGCACATCGACGGCCTCCTTGTAGCCCTCTTTGCCCTTGCCCTTGATCTGCGCCACGCATACCGGCGCGATGACCGAGATGCGGCGGAACTCCTCGCGCGCGGAAATATCGGATAGATGCACCTCCACCGTGGGCACGTCGATGGACGACACGGCGTCGCGCAGCGCGTACGAGTAGTGCGTGTGCGCACCGGGATTGTAGACGATGCCGTCGTACGCGCCGCGCGCCTCGTGCAACTTGTCGATGAGCGCGCCCTCATGGTTGCTTTGGAAGCAGTCGACGCTCGCACCCCGCTCGGCCGCGTATTCCGTCACCTCGCGCTCGATGTCGGCAAGCGTCACCGTGCCGTACACGTCGGGCTCGCGGACTCCCAGCAAATTGAGGTTCGGCCCGTTCAACACCAGAATCTTCTTCATAATCGGCTTCCTCCCCTATGCCTTCGAGCGAGCCCAAGCGTTCAGGTGGTCGAGGATGGTGGCGTCGTCGACGTCGGCGAGCTGCCAGGAACCCACGTCGCGGGGCAGCACGAAGCGCACCTGGCCGCGACGGGCCTTCTTGTCGCGCTTCATGGCCTCCAGCATGGCCTCCGGCTCGGCCGACCAGTCGAGGGCGGGCAGGCCCAGCTGGTCGAGCAGGCTGTCCTGCGTCTCGACCAAATCGAGCGGCGCGTCCACCAGCGACACGGCCATGCGCGCGGCGAAGCGCATGCCCTCGGCCACGGCCGCGCCGTGCGAGAACGCGCCGTACCCCGCCAGCGATTCGACCGCATGTCCCAACGTGTGGCCGTAGTTCAGGCACTCGCGCACGCCCTTGCTCTCGGACTTGTCGGCAGCCACCACGTCGGCCTTGAACACCACCGAGCGCGCGATGGCCTCCTCTACTACCACCTCGTCGCGCGCCGCCAGCGCGCCCGCCGCGTCGACCAGCCAGAAGAAGAAGTCGTCCGAGTCGATGACCGCGGACTTCGCTATCTCCGCGCAGCCGCAGGCCCACTCGCGTTCGTCGAGCGTGGCCAGCGTGGCCGTGTCGGCGCACACGTACGCCGGCTGTTTGAACGCGCCCACGAGGTTCTTGCCGGCCGCCAGGTTGACGCCGGTCTTGCCGCCCACCGAGGAGTCCACCATAGATAGCAGCGTCGTGGGAACCTGCACCACCGGCACGCCGCGCATATAGGTTGCGGCAACGAACCCGGCGAGGTCGCCCACCACGCCGCCGCCGAGCGCCACCACCACGCAGTCGCGGCCGAGCGCAAGGCTGGCCATGGCCTCCCATATCTCTCCCGCCACCTCGACAGACTTCGAGCCTTCGCCCGCCGGCACGGCGATGTCGCTCACGCGGAACCCGGCTTGCGCGAGCGCTTCCTTCGCGTCGGCGCGATACAGCGGCGCAACGTTCTCGTCGGTGACGACGAGCGCGCGGTCCGACTCGGCGAACACCGGCAGCTTGCGCAGATGCGCGCCCAGATTCGCCAGCACGCCGCCGCCGATGCGCACGTCGTAGGCTTCTTCGCCGGGGATGTTGACGATCACTTTCGTTGCAGGCACAGGATGCCCTCCTTCTCGAGCGCGCTCTGCACTTCGCGCGCGATGGTAGCCACGTTCTTGCCGGCGGTGTCGATGGTGAGGTCGGCCACCTCGGCGTACAGGGGCAGGCGCTCCTCGGACGTCTTGCGCGCGACATCGAGGTCCTGGAACAAAGGGCGCGTGGAGGTGTCGCTGATGCGCGACTTCGCCTCGTCGGCCGTGACCTTCAGGTACACGACGAACCCCGCATCGCGCAGGATGGCGCGGTTCTCATCGCGCTTCACCACGCCGCCGCCGCACGACACGAGCAGCGGCTCCTTGCCGGCCAGCTCGCGCAGCACGTCCGTCTCGATGGCGCGGAAGCCGTCCTCGCCCGCCTGCGCGAAGATCTCCTTCACGCGCTTGCCCTCGCGGCGCTCGAGGTACGTGTCCATGTCCACCGAGGCCACGCCGCAGGTGCGCGCCAGCCGTCGCGCGACCGACGTCTTCCCCGCGCCCATGAATCCCACGAAGAACACGGGGCGCGCAAGCTCCCCCACCACGCGAGGTCGTCTCGAAGCCTCGTGCCTCATCGCGCCATCGTCCTGAGCCGCTGGCGGTACGCTTTCACGGCCGCCTTGATGTCGGCCATGTTATCGCGCCCGAACTTCTCGAGGTACGCCTCGGCCAGCACGAACGCCACCTCGCTCTCGGCCACCACGGCGCAGGCGGGAACGGCGCACGTGTCGCTGCGCTCCTTCGACGCCTCTTCGACTTCCAACGTGTCGAGGTTCACCGTCTCGAGCGGCGTCATGAGCGTGGGAATGGGCTTCATGGCCGCACTCACGATGAGGGGCATGCCCGTGGTCATGCCGCCTTCGAGGCCGCCCGCATTGTTCGACGTGCGCACGAAGCCGACCTGCTTGTCCAGCGCGATGGGGTCGTGCACCTCGGAGCCCACGCGGCGAGCCGCTTCGAAGCCCAGACCGAACTCGACGCCCTTGATGGCAGGGATGGAGAACAGCGCCGCTCCCAAACGCGAGGTCAGACGATCGTCCGCCGTAGCGTAGCCGCCCACGCCCGGCACGAGCCCCGTCACCACGACGCGGAACGTGCCGCCCAGGCTCTCGCCCGCGTCTTTCGCGCGGTCGATCTCGGCCTTCATGGCCTCCGTCGCCTGTTCGTCGGGACAGCGCACCTCGCTCGTCTCGATAGCCAGCGGCTTGTAGTCGGGAGCGTTCATGAGCGCGTCGTCCTCTTTGAAGGACGCGCTTCCGATGGACGTGACGTACGAGAACACCTCCACACCCAGGTCGGCCAAGAACTCGCGCGCGATGCCGGCCGCCGCCACGCGCGCAGCCGTCTCGCGGGCGCTTGCGCGCTCGAGGATGTTGCGGCAGTCGGACGTGTCGGTTTTGAGCGCCCCCACGAGGTCGGCGTGGCCGGGGCGTGGCGTGACCTCACGGGCGAGGTCGGACGGAGCCTCGCCGAACGTGGCCATGCGATCGGTCCAGTTCTCCCAGTCCCGGTTGCGCACCACGAGCGCGATAGGAGTTCCCAGCGTGCGGCCGAAGCGCACGCCGGAGACGACCTCCACGGTATCGCGCTCGATACGTTGGCGGCCGCCGCGCCCGTAACCGGACTGACGACGAGAAAGGTCGGTGTTGATCTGCGATTCGGAGATCTTCAAGCCCGCGGGCACGCCTTCGACGATGGCCGTCAGGCACGGACCGTGGCTCTCGCCTGCTGTTAGGTATCGCATAGTCTGTCGCTTTCCGCGCTGATACGAATGGTTCGCATCGTATTGTACCCTACCGTTCAGGCAAGGCTAGCGAAAAGCAGGTCGCACGCCGCATCCGCATCGAATGAGGCATCAACCCCATCCCTATGGCTCACGTACTCGTCATCCTGAGCGAGCACAGCATTCGACAGTCCAGTGGACTGTCGAACTCCCGAGCACGCGGAGCGAGCGCAGGGAGGCTCCGCGAAGCGGGGACGCGAAGGATCCCGTACGGTGCCAACCGAGACGCTTTCAGCTGGCGCCTCACGGGATCCTTCGACTCCGCGCTACGCGCTCCGCCCAGGATGACGAAGCAACCAGTCGGTTCCGTTCAGGATGACGGAAGTCTACAGGTCGAACCCTGCCGCTTCCGCCATCAAGGCGAACAGCTCGTCGTCAGACAGGGCGACGTCGACCTCGGCGAGGTCGCACACGGCGTGCACGGTAGCCACCGCCTGCGCTACCAGCATCCCGGCGCCGTCGTGCACCGTACATCCCGCTTCGCGCGCGGCGCGCACGAGCGCCGTCTCGCCGTGGCCGTATACCGCGTCGAACACGGTCTGCCCCGCGCTCAGAAGCTCGACGTCGAACGGCGAGCCGTCGCCCTCGTTCATGCCGAGCGGCGTCGCGTTCACCACGAGATCGGCGGCGGCCAGCGCCTTCGTGGACGTGGTGTAGCTGCCGAACTTGAACGTGGTGCGCTCGTAAGCCGTGCGGAAGCTGCGATGGTGCGCCTGCGCTGCCGGCAGGTCCACCGTGGCATTTGCCAACAGGCCGAACCGCTCGACGTAGCCTTCGAGCACCTTGCGGGAGCGCTCCTTGTCGCGCCCGACCAGCATGGCCACGTCCGCCCCGGCGATGGCGCATGCGTGCAGGATGGACAGCGCCGTGGGGCCCGTGCCGCACACGGCCACGCGCTTGCCTGCGAAGCAAAAGCCCGTGCGCTCCAAGTACGCCACGCAGCCCTGGCCGTCGGTGTTGAAGCCGATGAGCGCGTCACCCTTCTTCACCAGCACGTTCGCGCCCTGGGCGAGCTTCGCCGTGGCAGCCTTCGCCGTGGCGGCCTCGAACGCGAGCGGCTTGTACGGCGTGGTGATGTTGATGGACAGGAAGCCGCGCGCCTCCACGAACGAGCGCGCCTCTTCCTCGGTCGCGCAATCAGCCAAACCGTAGCGCCACGGCAATCCTAAGCGCTCGTACACGGCGTTGTACATCGCGGGCGACGAAGAGTGCGCAATGGGATGTCCCAAGAGGTACAGGCTCTCGGCCGGCCGTTCGGCTTGCGTGTCGGTCATAACGATCCTTTCGCTCGCTCGTTCACATCAGACGCCCTGCGCGTCGGGTTCCTCATCCTCGCAGGGGACGGCGTTCTGCGACGTCGATGCGGCGCCCTCCGGCTTACGCTCGCCCATGACGACGCGCTCGAAGTTGCGCAGCAGCAGCGTATGGGGCAGATCCTGCTCCACCAGCGGAGCCAGCAGATACGCCTTCATGCCCAGAAAATGCGCGCCCATGACGTCGGTGACCAGCTGATCGCCGATGACCACCGTCTCGGAACGCTTCGCTCCCAGCTTGCGCAAAGCCATGAGGAACGCGGGCGGCAACGGCTTGACGGCCTTCGCCACGATGGGCAGCGAAAGACGGTTCGCCAGCTGGTACACCCCTTCGTGCCAGTTGTTGGACACAAGGCAGAACGTAATGCCCGCATCGCGCGCCTTCGCCAGCCAGAACCCCACATCGCGCGGCACTTCGTGGGTGTCACGCGTGAGGATGGTGTTGTCCACGTCCAGCAGCACGTTGCGAAAGTCCAGCGCCAGCAGGTCGCGGTCGATATCGATGCGCGAGATGCGCGCAAAGTAGCGGTCGGGTTCGAGAAAAGCCATGGCGTTGTCGCTAACGGCCTAGGAGAACGTCTGCTGATGCTCTTCGTACGTTTCGCTGAAGTAGTACTGCATCGTACCGCTTTCATCAGGCGCGAAGTAGAAGAAGAAGTAGTTCGTCTGCGCAGGGTTGCACACGGCTTGCAGGCAATCGAGACCCGGCGAGCAGATGGGCGTGGGAGGCAGACCCGTGTTCGTGTAGGTGTTGAACGGTGTTGGATTCTTGATATCCTCGGGGGTGGGGTCGTGACCCAGCTCGTAAGCCGTGGTCGCATCGCTTTGCAGGAAGCCGTAGTTCGGATCGCCGAAGTTGTTCAGGCGGTTGTAGAACACCGAGGCCACCTGGGCGCGGATCTGCTCGTCGCCCGACGACTCGCGCTCAACGATGGAAGCCAGCTTCACGGCATCGTAGATGGTGAGGCCCTGGCTTTGCGGGTAGGACCAATCGAGCCCCGACGTCTCGGTCTTGAACTGGTCGAGCATCATGCGCACTACCGACTCGGCCGTGGCATCGTCGCCGATCTCGTACGTTTTCGGGAACAGGAAGCCTTCCAGGCTGTTCGTGCCCGCGTCGGCCAGGAAGTCGTAGTCGGCCGCGTATGAGCTGGCATCCGACGCAGCGGCCGTGAACGCGTCCGCCGTGATGCGATTCTCGGTGAAGGTTGCCACGCTCTGGGCAACGGCCTCGAGCGTGCTTCCTTCGGGGATGGTGAGCGCGTTCGCCACCGGACCGGCCGTCAGCTGGTTGATGATGGCGTCGAGCGACATACCGCCCGCGAATGTGTAGGTACCGGGCTTGAGCTGGGAATCAACGCCCATCTCGTTGACGCGCTTCGTGAAGTCTCCCGCATTGGAAACCAGACGGGCTTCCGCAAGCTGCTCTCCGACGACCTTGGCACCAGCACCTTCGGCCACCGTGATCGTGGCCTCCTGACCCTCGGCCAGAAGCTCGACCGATTGCGCGGAACAGCTGTTGAACAGGGTGAGCGCGCCCCACGCCAAACCTCCGACGACAAGAACGGCCAAAACGGCGGCGACTATAGCAGGAGCCTTGCTTTTCTTCGGGCGGATATAGCTGGTATCGTACGTACGGAACTGGCGCTCGCCCCGGGCATGAGCCGAGCGAGCTGCATGGTTCGGACGCTGAGAATAGGTGACTTGCTTCCTGTGCTGGGGCATGGAACTGATCCTCTTCTTCCATCAAGCCTCACGGCGCGCGTCAAGCCACGCCTGCAAAAACAAACTTGCGGCTATCATATCTATTTTGCCGCGCATGGCCTTCTCGGTCATGCCCTTTTCACGCAAACTCCGTTTGGCTTCCTGCGAACTTAACCGCTCATCAGCGAATTCGTAAGGGATGCCGCAGGCGTCGGATATGGTTTTCGCCGCTTTCCGAATGCGCGCGGCCTGAGGCCCCTCCGCGCCCGCCATGGTGTAGGGAAGTCCGCACAGCAGCAGCTCCGGCTCCCAATCCTCAAGCGCTCGCTGGAACGGCTTCGCGCAGTTCAGCACTTCCGAGGCGGGCAGCACGGCCACCGGAGAAGCCACCCGCTCCCCCGGATCGCTCACCGCAACCCCCACGCGCGTCTCCCCAATATCCAAAGCCATAATTCGCATGATGAGCCCTTTCATGTTACCGGCGGATACGCGCGGCTTTCCGCTTTCAGCCTATTGTACGTCAATGCGGCAACCTGGCGAAGAGCGCAAGCATGCTCGCAACCTCTTTTGAGAAAATCGCACGGTCGATAGACGGCGGCTTGTCGTCGAGGTGCGAGAATATGGCAAAAATTTTGAGCTAGGTGAATGTGGGACGCCAGAAGACCGTCTTTGCATCGTAACTTATGCGCAAAACACCTGGTCGGTTTTCTCACACGCTCGCTTTTAGCCAAGTTAGATATATGTAACTTTTACCTACCTCGAAATTCTTGCCAAAATCAACCCGCCAAACGACCGAATAGGATTTCTCGATCCGTTTCGCACGCCCCAGGTTGACGAAGACGACAAGACGGTCACGCGCGTCCCGAAGAGGCAAGCGAGGCAGCATGATCACTCCCCAGGATGAAAAAAGGGCTTCTCCGATTCACGGAGAAGCCGCCGAAAAAGACGCCCCGCAGGTTGAAGCGCCGCTCGCAGAGCCGGTGCCCCCAGCGGAAGAACCGCCTCGGGCGCCGTGCCGAGGGGTGCGCCGCGAGATTTCCCCTTCGGGACTTGTCACGCTTCGCTTCGCGACGCCGCACCCATCGAGTCGAAACGTCCTGTGGACGTTTCGAGCGAGCTCGGGACCGCCTGGGCGCCGCACCCCTCGGCACGGCGCCCAGCCAACAACCCTACAGCAGCATGTCGCGCGCAGCCTGAAGGGCCGCGTCGATGCCCGAGGCGTCTTTGCCGCCGGCCTGCGCCATGGCGGCCTTTCCGCCGCCGCCGCCCTTGATGTTCCCCGAGATCGCCTTGATGACGGCGTCTGCGTCGAAGCCCACCTCCACCGCCTCCGGCGTGCCGGCCGCCAACAGCGTGGGCTTGCCGTCTTTCTCCGTGGCCAGCACCGCGGCGCCCGGCTGGCCCAGACGCGCGCGCAGCACATCCCACATATTGCGCATCTGACCCGCATCGGCCTCCGGCATGCGGCCGAACACTACCGGATAGCCCGCAGCGCTCGTCTGCGCGGTCTCGAGCAAGGCGTTGATGCCGTCGTCGGCCACGGCCTCGCGCCCACGCTTCAGCTTCGTCTGCAGGTCTTTCAAGGTCTTCATGTTCGATGCCGTGCGCTCGCTCACGTCGAACAGGGGCACGCGCAAAGACTCGGCCGCCTCCTTGAGCTCAGCCTCCACGCGATTCATGTACGCAAGCGCGTCGAAGCTGGTCACGGCTTCGATGCGACGCAGGTTCGCGCCCACGCTGGTCTCGGAGGTTATCTTAACGAAGCCGATTTCGCTCGTAGCCGAAACGTGGGTACCGCCGCACAGCTCCTGCGAAAAGCCCTCGATGTCGAGCACGCGCACGAACTCGCCGTACTTCTCGCCGAACAGCGCCATGACGCCGGCTTCGCGTGCCGATGCGAGCGACGTCTCGTAGGCGCGCACGGGATGATTCTCCATGATCTTCTGGTTCGCCAGGCGCTCCACCTCGGCGATCTGTTCGGCCGTCATGGCCTCGAAGTGGGTGAAGTCGAAGCGCAGACGGCTGTCGGCGACGTAGCTGCCCGCTTGCTTCACATGATCGCCCAGCACCTCGCGCAGCGCCCAATGCAGGATGTGCGTAGCGGTGTGGTTGCGGCGGATACGCTCGCGGCGCGGCACGTCGATGGCGGCATGCACGGCATCGCCCGCGCTCAAGCGACCGCTCTCCACCTTCACGGTGTGCGCGATCAGGCCCTTCTCGGGCTCCTTCGTGTCCAGGACCGCCACGATGGCATCGTCCTTCGCAAGCACGCCGGCGTCGCCGATCTGGCCGCCCTTCTCAGCGTAGAAGGGCGTAGCGTCCAACACCACGCGACCCTCGTCGCCCGCCTCCAGCACATCCACCTGCACGCCGTCTTTCACGAGCGCCAGCACGCGCGCTTCGGCGTCGTTCTTCGTATAGCCGAGGAATTCGGTGGGACCCACGGCCTCGAGGATCTCGTTCATCACGCCGCCATAGGTGGACCAGGCCGCCTCGGCGTCCTTCGTATTGGCAGCGCGAGCGCGCTCGCGCTGCTCGTCCATGCAGCGGCCGAAGCCTTCCATATCAACTTCGATGCCGCGCTCGTCGCACAGCTCTCGCGTGACCTCCACGGGGAAGCCGTACGTATCGTGCAGCGTGAACGCGCGGTCGCCCGGCAGCACCTCGCCCTCGAGCTCGGCCAGCGCCTCGTCGAGGAACGCGCGGCCCTGGCGCAGGTTTGAGCCGAAGCGCTCTTCCTCGGACAGGATGACGCGCCGCGTGAGCTCGCGGTTCTCCACGATCTCAGGGTACACGTGACCCATGAGGTTCACGATCTCGTCGACGTAATCGTTGAGGAACGGCTTGTCGAGGCCCAGCAGATGGCCCTTCATCACGGCGCGACGCAGCAGACGGCGCAGCACATAGCCGCGGCCTTCGTTGGAGGGCAGGATGCCGTCGGCGATCATGAATGCCACGGCACGGCTGTGATCGGCCATGATGCGCAGCGATAGGTCGATGGCCGCGTCCTCGCCGTACGTCGTTCCGGTCAGCTTCTCGCCCACCGCCACGAGGCTGCGCAGCACGTCCGTCTCGTAATTGGACTGGACGCCCTGCAGGATGGCCGCGATGCGCTCGAGGCCCATGCCGGTGTCGATGTTCTTCTTCGGAAGGGGCACGAACGTACCGTCTTCCTGTCCGTCGTACTGGGTGAACACGAGGTTCCAGTACTCCAGGAAGCGGTCGCAGTCGCAACCAGGCGCGCAGTCGGGGCTGCCGCAGCCGAAGTCCTCGCCCTGATCGAAGTAGATCTCCGAGCAGGGGCCGCAGGGGCCCGTAGGCCCGGCACGCCAGAAGTTGTCATCCTCGCCCAGGCGCGAGATATGGTCGTCGGGCACGCCCAGCTTCTTCCAGATCTCGATGGTCTCGTCGTCGTCGAGATACACGGTGAAGTACAGGCGCTCGGCCGGCAGGCCCAGCACCTCGGTGGAGAATTCGTACGCCCACGCGCACATCTCCTCCTTGAAGTATTCGCCGAAGCTGAAGTTGCCCAACATCTCGAAGAAGCTCTGGTGACGGCCCGTGGTGCCGATGATGTCGATGTCGTTCGTGCGCACGCACTTCTGCACCGTCGTCGTGCCGATGTAGGGGGCTTCAAGGTGCTTCTGCTGCAGGAAATACGGCTTGAACTGCACCATGCCGGCGCTCGTCAGCAACAACGACGGGTCGTCGGGAATGAGCGATGACGAGGGCCAGCGCTTGCAGCCCTTCTCCTCGAAAAAGCTCAGGTACTTCTCGCGGATCTCCGCGCTGGTCATGTACTTCATAGTCGTGTCTTTCTATCTCCTCGGGGGCCGCCTCGCACGACCCGCTGCTCCACTAACGACGTGCGCCCGCACGCCCCCACGCGCTCAGGCCAACAAAGCCCGATCAACGCTTCTTACGATGCTGCGCCTTCTGATCGGCCTCGGCCTTGCGCTGCTCGACGCGCTCGAACGCCGCCGAGATGTCGGGATGCGGCGACGTGGCATCGGCGATGGGATCGAGCGTGCCGTCCGAGGCGGTGGTGCCTTGGAAGAACACGCCGTCTGCGCTTACCAGCTGCCGCCCCATGCGCTTTTCGAAATAATACACGAAAACCGACTTCGCAACCGCGACGGCGGGAATGGAAGCCAACATACCCACAAGCGAGCCCGTGAAGCCGCTCATAGCGCCGCCTATAGCGGAGCCCGCCATCAAAGCGATGAGGGTGAGCGCCGGATGAACGTCCACCGAGTTCGCCATGATCTTCGGCGAAATAAACGTATAGACGATCTGCTGGATGGCAATGGTGCCGCCGAGCGCGATGACCGCGATCCAGGGGCTGACGAACACGCCCACGATGGCCGCAAGCGCACCGCCGAGCCACGGGCCCACGATGGGGATGATGTTCAACAGGCCGGCGATACCGCCGAGCGCCGCGTAGTTCGGGATGCCGATGGCGCCGAACAGAACGACGCAGCCCACGCCGATGATGGCGCACTGCAAAAGCGTGCCCTTGATGTAGCCGCCCATGACGCGCGTGAACGTGACGTGCAGCATTTCCAGATCCTCGTGGCGCTTCGGGTTGACGAGGCGCATGCATTCGCGTCCAAGCTGCGGAAGCTCCATGAGGATCCAGAAAGCCACCACCAGCGCAAACCCGAGCGCAACGAACGTGTTGACCAGACCCGTCCCGATGGCGACCACGCCGTTGGCGCTATCGCGGGCGAACGTCGAAGCCCATGAGACGATGGCGTCCAGCGCATTGTTGATCCACGTTTGCACCGTGTCGTTCTGAAGCACGTCGGCGTAGCGCGTGTACAGGTCGTTGCCCCACCCGGCGATGGTCTGAACGTAGCCCGGAATGCTCTCGATGAGGTTGGTGAACTGGTCGCCCACGCCGAACGCCGGCGAGAACATGAGAAGCCCCACCAAAGCCAGAACAACGAACATCAGGACGTAGGCGATCGTCGTGCCGGCCACGCGGGGAACGCCCAGTTTCTCCAGCTTGTTCACCGGTCCTCGCAGGCAGAATACGATGACGATGGACCAGATGACGATGCCGATAGGCACGCTCAAGATATTGAACAGGTAAACGAGAACGCCCGTGAGCAGAATGCCGCCCACGATCGTCCAGACTATGAGAAAGCTTCGCTTCGCTTTGTCGGTTTTCGTCGCTTCGGAGCTGGGAGTCTCCACCGAGTCGCCCTTTCGTGCCGTGTATGCTGTCGTTACTTGCCCTGGTTCGCTTTTTCGTCTGCGTCGTACGTGAAGTACTGCTGCGCAGCTGCGGCATCGGCGTTCGCGGCGGTAGCCACGGCATCGGCCATGGTGGCGGCGACTTCGGACGTCTTATCGGCGGCGACGCGTTTGGCTTCGGCCTTCTCGTCTCGCTCGGCACGCTGCTCGGCGCGTTGCTCGCGCTGGTCGGCAACGGCCTCCTTCGCGGCCGCGACCGAGGTGGTCACCACGCCCTTGACGACGTCGGCGGTCGAAACGGGCACTTCGGTGCCGTTTCCGTTCGCACCATGGGAGGCGGAGCGCTCGGCTTTCGCCTGGCCGAGGGCAACCGACTCGTCGCTGGCGCGGCGCGACTTGAACGCGTTGCGCACACGCGAGGTCACGTTGTTCACCAATTCCACCGGAGCATTGGTCACCGTGTCCACCGCTTCGACGGCCGAGGCCACCGAGTCGGTGATTTCGTTCACGTCTTCGAGAATCTGATCGACGCGCATGATCTCGAGGTTGGCGGCATCGACCGTCAGCGACACACGCTCCACCAGCGGATCCACCTTCGCCGCGACGGGCTCGAGCGACGCCGTGATACGCTCCACGCTTGCCAGCGTAGGCTCGACCTGCCTCTGCAGATCGTCGACCGTCTTGCGTGTCTTGCGCACGGTCATGACAAGCTCGATGACGAGCCACACCAGCACCGCGCCCACGATCACATAGACCACCGGCAACGCTATGCTGAGAATTTCGCTGATATCCACCGTATGCCTCCTGTTTCCGAAGCCATTACTATAGCACGAGCACCTTGGATGATATACAGGCCGAGGTCAACTTTTCACCCTGCTTCCACAGGAGTAGACAATCGGTTACCTTCCGCGCGACGTGGGGTTTTCTCCGGAATCCAGACGGTCTCGCGCGAACGTGTCGCTGCGGTAGGCCTCCCAACCGCGATCGCTCGACCGGTAGAAGCAGCCGCGCTCCAAACCGTCGGGCAGGTAGCGCTGGCTCACCCAGCCGCTGGGGTAGCTGTGCGGATACTTGTACTCGCCGTAGTTCTCGGATCCGGGGCGGTGCCGATCGCGCAGATGGTCGGGCACGTTGCGAGACGGCCCGTTGCGCACCTCGTTCAGCGCGGCATCGATGCCCGCCTCCGCCGCGTTGCTCTTGGGCGCGAGCGCCAGGTAGATGGCAGCCTGCGCCAGGTTGATGCGGCACTCGGGATAGCCGATGACCTCGGCCGACTTGAACGCGGCCTCAGCGATGAGCAGCGCCTGCGGATCGGCGTTGCCGATATCCTCCGACGCAGCGATGAACATGCGGCGCGCGATGAACTTCGGGTCTTCTCCCCCATCGATCATGCGGGCGAGCCAGTACAGCGCGGCATCGGGGTCGCTGCCGCGCATGGACTTGATGAACGCCGAGATGACGTCGTAGTGCATGTCCTTGTTCTTGTCGTAGGGCAGCGAGCGATGCGGCGTGGCCGCGCGCACGTTGTCCTCGGTGATCTTCGCGGGCTTCTTCGAGGTGCCGGGCTGCACCATACCAGCGGCAAGCTCCAACGTGGTGAGCGCCGCGCGCCCGTCGCCGCCCGCCAGCAGCACGATGGCGTCGCGCGCTTTGGCATCCAACCGATAGCGGCCGCCCAGGCCGCGCTCGTCGGCCAGCGCACGCTCCACGAGGCTGACGATCTCCTCGTCGGACAGCCCGTGCAGCTCCACCACGCGCGAGCGGCTGATCAGCGCCGAGTTAACCTCGAAGAAGGGGTTCTCCGTTGTGGCTCCCACCAGCACCAGCACGCGATCCTCCACGGCGTGCAGCAGCGCGTCCTGCTGGCTGCGGTTGAAGCGGTGGATCTCGTCGACGAACAGGATGGTGCGCAAACCGAACGCCGACAGGCGCTTGTCGGCGGCATCGATTTCGCGGCGCAGATCCGAAACCGTGCCGCCGATGGCCGACACCTCCACGAACGTAGCCTTCGTCGTCTCGGCGATGACGTGCGCGAGCGAGGTCTTGCCCGTGCCCGCCGGGCCGAACAGGATGACCGAGCTCAACTGGTCCTGCTCGATGGCGTTGCGCAGCCACGAGCCGGGGCCCACCGCCTCGTCCTGGCCGACCACTTCTTCAAGCGTGCGCGGACGCATGCGCACTGCCAAGGGCGCCACTTCCGACTTCCGCTCGTTTTCCATTTCGGTAAATAAGGTATCCATGCCATATATCGTATCATGCGAACGCTTGTTTGCCTAGCGGACGTTGCATTGTAGGCCGAAAAACTCGGAATCGCGCCCGAAAACGAGGCCTTCGGGCGACAACGCGCTCCCGTCCTCGCATTCCGTCGCTCGATCCGCAGCCGCTCGGCATGTAGAAGACCGGGTTGTGTAATCGGCGAAACAACCGGATGTCAAGTCTTTATTTTAACGATGCTACCCATATACTCAAAAGCAGGTCCTGCCCTCGAAGCCATACTTTGCGATGGACCGATGCTGATACATGAGGGAGCTCAAGATCGCGCGTGAAATGGGGATTCGTGTCCGTTGACACGAAAGCCAGGAAGCGGGCTGCGAGCACCCACCTTTTAAGGTGGGTTCATCCTTCTGGCCGGGGGTAGGGCTTTTTCCACGCTCGTAAACGGCATGTTCCTCTGCGGTTATCCGCGCACTTCAAGCAAGGGCTTCTCTTTTCGCAATCCGCATCGTCATAGGGCGAGCCCGATTGTCCGCTTTTGGGTTCCATAGAACTCAATTGCGTGTTTGACACCGGATACCCTGATTGCATGTCACAGGAAACGAGAACATTCGTCGGCAACCGAATCCGAGAACTGCGTAAAAGCCAGAAGCTCTCGCAGCAGAAGCTTGCGCTGATGGTGAACGTCGAGCGCTCTTACCTGGCAAAAATCGAAGGCGGGAAGCGAAACCCGAGCCTCGAATGCATAGAGAAGATTTCCAAGGGTCTCGGCCTTTCCTTGGAAGAATTCTTCAAAGGGTTGTAGCCTTTTGACCCGAGCAACCAGGATACTCCTCGGACAGCGCGTCCGGGCGCTTCGCGAGGAGAGCAATCTGACGCAGGAGCAGCTTGCGCTCATGACGGGCGTAGGACGGTCGTACCTCGCAAGGTGGAGGCGGGCAACCGCAACGCCACCATCGACTTCATGGAGAAGGTCGCGCTCGGCTTGGGCGTGACGCTGGGTCAGCTGTTCGAGGGCTTGTAGGCTTCCTTTCCCATGGACGCAAGCGCATCTTCGACATCGACGTAGGACGCGAGCGCCACCGCACCTCCCGCGGCCTCGTCTTCTGCAAAAGCGCCTGAAACTCGCACCCGTGCGGGAACGCCGCCGCGATTCACACACACGGTTCCGGCGAAGCCTCGCTCGCCCGCCTCGCGAGCCTCCTTGGCCAACGCACCGACGGCTCGACGCCCCTCCTCGTCGTCGCCCGTCACCAAACTGTAGCAAGCATTGGATTCGAGAGTTGTGAAAGCTTCATCCAACCTATGACGAGCGAACCCGATGCCCAGCAGCTCCATGAGCGTGCCTTCCTGCGCGACATCTCGCGCCTTCGCCCTTTCGCGCTCGTCGAAGCGGTCGCCGCGAGCACGTCGAGAAGGCGCTACGTCCGACGTGCTCCTGTTCTGGTAGAAACGGCGCTTATCGCGGTACATCGCCTCGTCTGCATCGAACAACGTTCTATCGATCTCACTCGATCGCGGCGTCCATTGCGCGCCGATAGCCACCTCGCACGACGGAACTTCGTCGAACGCTTTCTGCAGCCGCTCCACAAGCGACCGAAAGCCCGCTTCGTCGGTATCCACGACCGTGGCCACGAACTCGTCGCCGCCCACACGGTACAGCCGCGCAACCTCTCCGAGAACGCGCTGCATCGTCTGAGCTCATGCTTGCAACAGATGGTCGCCTTCAGCATGGCCGCCGCGATCGTTGATCTCCTTCATGCCGTTGACATCGAGAAAAACCGCGCCGAACGGGCGCGCCAGCTTCTCAAGGCGCCGCACGTCCTCGTTGTAGCGGTTTCGATTGTACAGCCCGGTCAGAGAATCGTGATAGCTCATCGCCACCAGCTGGCGCTCGTTTTCGATACGCTGCAACGTCATGCTGTAGAAGTAGCACAACGTGCGCAGCAGCGGCGCGATGTCGCGGATCTGGTCGGCCGGAGGGTTGTCCATGCCGAGGAAGCCCACGAGACGCCCGTCGCGTTCGATGGGTGCGACGACCAGACTGGCGATCTCCTGCACGTGCAGCGTTTCGTACTCCCGAGGATCGACAACGCCCTTGATGGCGTCCAGATCCTCGATCAGCACGCATTCCCCCCGACCGAACAGGTCGAGCCACCGCTCGAACAAACGGTAGTCCATATCCTGAAGGCTTTCGATCTGGGAGGATATGCCGTCAGCACACCACTCGTGCGTATTGCTGAACCCTTCTCCGCGAGCCGAGAACAGATAGGAACGCTCGGCTCCAAGCTCCTCGCCCAACCGTTCGAGCATGCGCACGGACGCGCGCTCCGGATCGGTCTCGCGATACAGATCGTTAGCGATCTCGAGGATGACCTCCTCGTTGCGATGCAGGTTCCGAAAGCGCATACCCTCTTCTTTTTGATCGGTGAGGTCGAAGCCCACCTCAAGACGAACCAGCTTCCCACCCCAGTTGATCAGACGATCGTTCAGCAGATGACGATGGTTCGTCAAAGGGTTCGTGAATTCCCACACGTAGCTTTTCTCGACGCTGAGCAGATGATTCGTGCAGAACGGACACGGCTCATCGCGCCCTTGCAGGAATTCGTAGCACTTGACGCCCTCCAGATCGGCATCGAGCGGCACCTTGAAAAGCCGGCGGCCCGCCTCGTTCACGTGCAGAAGCTCGTACGTCTCGATGTCCGAGATGTAGAACGGATCGGGATAGTTCAGATCGTCGTTGTATTCAGCCATGGAGAGCCTTCGTTCACGGTAACGGACATGCCGGCGTTTGCGCTTCGCGGTTACTGGTATTGCGTCCTAGTATAGCGATATTCTCAGTAACGTGCGCGCCCGATCGCAAGCTCCAGAAGAACGGCAGCGCCCTCCGGAGAGGGCGCAAAAAGCCGTGCATGCTCGATAGTAGCCGAGAGGTCAAGCGCTGGGAAAACGCAGCACGAACGTGGTGCCCTGCCCTTCGGCGCTCTCCACCTCGATAACGCCTCCGTGGTACATAACCGCATGCTTGACGATGGCCAGACCCAGTCCCGTTCCTCCGGTTTCCTTCGAACGGCTCTTGTCCACGCGGAAGAAGCGTTCGAACACCTTGTCGTGCAACTCGGCCGGGATGCCCGGTCCCGTGTCGCTGACGCGCACGACCGTCTGGTACGCGGCGTTCGCGAGCCCGCCTTCCACGCATTCGGAGCCCACCTTCATGGTGACGAGGCCGCCTTCGTGGTTGTAGCGGATGCCGTTCTCGATGAGGTTGTACAGCATCTCCTCGGCCAACGTCTCGCTGCCCGCGATGCACGCCGACGCGCCCTCCACCCGCACGCGCACGCCCTGGTCGTCCGCGAAGCTGGACAACCTCCCGGCCACGCGCTGCGCCACCGCGTACAGGTTAATGGCCGTCGCACCGTCGTTCTCGAAGGCCGACTCGTCAAGCTTCGACAGCGTCAGCACGTCGTTGATCAGCGAGCGCATGGTCTGCGCCTCGTCGTAGATGAGCGCGGCGAACTTCTGGCGGTCGGAGGGCTGCACCATGTCGTTCTTCATGAGCTCGGCGTAGCCCGATATCACCTGCAGGGGCGTCTTCATCTCATGGCTCACGTTGCTGGAGAAATCGCGGCGCATGTTCTCGGCTTCGGCCAGCTCGCTGTTCTGCTGCTTGAGCTGGCGCTGTTGCTCGTCGATCCGGATGAGCAGCGGGTCCATCTCCTCGTATATCTCATTGTCCAAGGGGTTCGCGAAATCGAGCGCGTCGATGGGCTTCATGATCCGGCTCGTAAGTATCTTCGACAGCAGGAACACGAGCGCCACTGCCACGATGAGCGCTATGAGCACGGGCATGAGCATCTCGCTGAGAAACGATAGCAGCGAATGCCGCGTCTCGGACAGGCGCACGATACTGCCGTCGTCCAGCTTCACCGCCGCATACACGGTGTCGGTGCCCAGCGTTTCAGAGTAGCGCATGGTGACGGCCTCGCCCATGTCTGCCGCTTCCTGCACCTCGGGGCGGTCGGCGTGGTTGTCCATGGCATCGGTGTCGGCGGCGCTGTCGAACAGCACCGTGCCGTCCGCATCGATGAGCGTGTAGCGCGTCAGTCCACTGAACTGCTCTTTCAGCGCGGGAGCGTTCTCGGACGACGGAGTGGCGTTCAGATAGCGCGCCGCATCCTGGGCACTGGCCGCAAGCTCGGTTTCAGCGTCGTGCTCGTAAGACAGGTAGTAGATGGTGGTCATCGTCACGGACAGCGCAACGATGACGGCCAACGTGAACGCGAGCACGCTCGTGAAAATCTTGCCGGACAGGCTCTTAACCTTGAAATGCGTCGGGCTCATGCGCGCGCTCACGAGGAGGGTTTGATGCAGTAGCCCACGCCGCGCACCGTACGAACGAGGGCGTCGGCCCCTTCTTGCGCCGCGGCCAGCTTCTGGCGCAGCGTCTGCACGTGCACATCCACCGTGCGCGTCTCCCCCACGTACGTCATACCCCACACGTCTTCCAGCAGTTGGCTGCGCGACAGCACGTGCCCCTGGTTCTGCAGCAGCGTGTGCAGCAGGTCGAACTCCTTGAGCGTGAGCGTGATGGGCTCGCCGCCCACCTGCACGGTGTGAGCCGACACGCATAGCTCGATAGGACCGCAAGACAGCTCGTCGTCGGCCATGACGGGAGGCGCCGACGCGCGGCGCATGAGCGCGTTCACGCGGCTGACCAGCTCCATCATGCCGAAAGGCTTGGCCAGATAGTCGTCAGCGCCGGCATCGAGGCCGCTCACCGTGTCGAACTCGGTGCCCTTGGCCGTGAGCATCATCACGGGCAGATGCTTGGTCGCCGGGTTCTCGCGCAGCATATGGAGGATCTCGAGCCCGTCGATTTCCGGCAGCATGATGTCGAGCAGCACCAACTCGGGGAGGCGCTCCTTGCACGCGGCGAAGAACTCGCCCGCCGCCGGGAAGCCCGCCGCCTCGAATCCGGCCTGCTTGAGAGCGTACACCGTGAGGTCGCGGATGTTGGTATCGTCTTCAACGTAGTAGATCATGGGTTGGTCCTTTCGGCCGGCAGCGCGCTTTCGCCGCCGTCGAGCCTATTGTAAAGCAGGAGGAAAAACCACGGGCTTGCGGCAACGTCAAATTTGCGTAAAGCCGAAAGGAAGCCCCTTTGTCATCCTGAGGGAACGCGGCTTTGCCGCCTCCGCTCAGGATGACAGGCCGCGACTTCGGCGCTGCGCTCAGGATGACAACGCTCCGACCTAGCCGAACCTTCCCGCCACGTAGTCGGCGGTGCGGGGGTCGGCCGGGTTCGTGAAGATGTCGTCGGTGGAGCCGGCCTCCACCATCTCGCCCAGCAGGAAGAACGCGGTCTTGTCGGACACGCGCAGCGCCTGCAGCATGTTGTGCGTCACCATGATCACCGTGTACTTGCTCTTGAGCTCGCCCACAAGGTCTTCGATCTTAGCGGTGGAGATGGGGTCGAGCGCGCTGGTGGCCTCGTCCATCAGCAGCACTTCGGGGCGCACCGCCAACGCGCGCGCGATGCACAGGCGCTGCTGCTGGCCGCCGGAGAACCCGAGCGCGTTCTTCTTCAGGCGGTCCTTCATCTCGTCCCAGATGGCGGCGTCGCGCAGGCTCTGCTCCACGATGGCGTCCAGATCCTCGCGCTTCTTGATGCCGTGGGTGCGCGGGCCGAAGGCCACGTTGTCGTACACGCTCATGGGGAACGGATTGGGCTGCTGGAACACCATGCCCACCCGACGGCGCAGATTGTTCACGTCGATGGAGCGGTAGGCGTCCTCGCCGTCCAACGTGATCTCGCCTTCGATACGGCAGCCTTCCACCAGGTCGTTCATGCGGTTGAGGCTTTTCAGCAGCGTGGACTTGCCGCAGCCCGACGGGCCGATGAGCGCCGTCACCTGGTTCTTGGGGAACTGCAGGTCGATGCCCTTCAGCGCGTGGAAATCCTTGTAGTACAGATCGAGGTTGCGCACGCCCATCTTGGCGGGCGCGTCGACGGGCGCCTTCTCCTTGATGCGGCGGTCGGCCGCCTGACCCTGCGCCTGGGGCATGTAGGTAGCCGGGGCGTTCTGGGTCGGAGCGGTTCTCTCAAGCGTGACGTTAGTCATAGGTGCCTCCCTTGTTCATCTTCTTGGCGGCGAACGTGGCCAGGAGGTTCAGAAGCACCACCATGACCAGCAGCACCACCGCCGTGGCATAGGTCTCGTTCACGTGCAGGCCTTCGCTGGCCAGCGCGTACATGTGCACGGCCAGCGTGCGGGCGGAATCGAACACCGCCATGGCGCCCTCGCCGGCGAAGTTCGGGATCTGGGCGATGGAGCCGGCCGTGAAAATGAGCGCAGCCACCTCGCCCACGCACCGGCCGAGCGCCAGTATCACGCCGCCCAGGATACCGGGCACGGCCGAAGGCAGCACGCAGCGAAACACCGTGCGCAAACGGCCGGCGCCCAAACCGAACCCGCCTTCGCGGTACGCGTCGGGAACGGCCAGCAGCGCTTCCTCGGTGGTGCGCATGACCACGGGCAGCACCATGATGGCCAGCGTGCAGGCACCCGCCAAAAGCGACAGGTTCCAATGCAGCGCCGTCACGAAGAACAACATGCCGAACAGGCCGTAGATGATGGACGGGATGCCCTGCAGCGTCTCGGCGGTGGTACGCACGACAGCTACGAAACGACTGCCGCGCGGCGCGTATTCCACCAGGTAGATGGCCGATCCCACGCCCACCGGCACCGCCATGAGCAGCGAGAGGGCCGCCATCAGCAGCGTGTTCACCAGCGCCGGCATGAGTGAGACGTTCGTGGAGTTGTACTCCCACTCGAACAGGCTGGGCGTGAGGTACGGCACGCCGTTCACCAGGATGTAGCCCACCAGGAACAGCAGCACCGCCGTGGTCAGCAGCGCGCCCAGATACACCAGCGCTCGCAGCAGCATGGAAACCACGCGGCGTGCGGCGCGATGACGCTCTTCCGCCGCTTCGAACATCGCATCGATCCGATCGCCCGGGTTGGCGGCGGGCGCCGGGGAGGCGTCGACCGATTCGTAGGCGATCGTCAGCTTGGGACTCATTACCTCGTCTCACC
The DNA here is from genome assembly GCF_000024265.1 of Eggerthella lenta DSM 2243. Taxonomy (NCBI): domain Bacteria; kingdom Bacillati; phylum Actinomycetota; class Coriobacteriia; order Eggerthellales; family Eggerthellaceae; genus Eggerthella; species Eggerthella lenta. The sequence continues at coordinate 3,000,537 of NC_013204.1, forward strand.
CCGCTTCTTGATAACGTTGAACAACATAGTGATGAGCAGGATGAACACGAACAGCACCACGCCCGTGGCCACGAGCGCGCCGCGGTGCAGGTCGGCCGCGTAGCCCATCTCCAGCACGATGTTGGCGGTCATGGTGCGCACGCCCTCGAAGATGCTCTCGGGAACGATGGGCTGGTTGCCGGCCACCATGATGACGGCCATGGTCTCGCCGATGGCGCGGCCCACGCCCAGCACGATGCCGGCCATGATGCCGGAGACGGCGGCGGGAACGATAACGCGGAACACCGAGCGCTCGTGATCGGCACCCAGCGCCAGCGCACCCTCGTAGTACTTCTTGGGCACAGCATCGAGCGCGCTCTGCGCAACGGTGATGATGGTGGGCAGGATCATGATGCCCAGCAGTACGGCAGCGGCCAGAAGCGACAGGCCGCGGCCCGGCATATTGTCGCGAATAAACGGCACGATCATCACCAGGCCGAAGAAGCCGTAGACAACCGACGGGATGCCCGCCAAGAGCTCTACGCCCGGCTTGAGGAACGCCGCGATCTTGCCGCTGGCGAACCGCGACAGGAAGATGGCGCACAAAAGCCCCGTAGGAACGCCGACCAGGATGGCGCCGGCGGTCACGTAGATGCTGCCCACGATCATCGGGAAGATGCCGTAGATATCGTTGGCGGGACGCCACGTAGTGCCGAAAAGAAACTCGGGAAGGCCGATCTGCGCGATGGCCGGCACGCCGTTCGCGAAGAGAAAGACGCAGATGAGAGCCACCGCGAGGACCGATATCCCCGCGGCGGCCACGAACAGCGCCTTCGCTATGCCCTCTTTGATGTGCAGGTGGAACATGTACACTCCTTGGTCTGGCTATGTCAGCGAGAGGCGCCGAGGCGGGGTGCATCGGCGCCTCGCAGCGTCGAGCGCTTCCGGCGGCTGTTAAGCCGACGGAACAACATCTTCCCACGTGGTCAGCTCGCCGGTGTAGATGCCCTTCACCTGGTCGGACGTAAGCTCGTCGATGGAGGCATCCGGGTTCACGATAACCGCGATGCCGTCCTGGGCGATGACCGTGGCCTTCACGCCGCTCTCGGAGTCCTTGAGCTCGCGGGAGACCATGCCGATGTCGCAGGTTCCCTCGGTGGCCATGTTCACGCCGGTGGTGGAGTCGGACTGGTTGACCTCGATGGCGACGTCGGGATTGAGAGCCTTGTACGCCTCGGCCAGCTTCTCCATGACCGGGGTTACGGACGAGGAACCGGCGATGACGATCTTGCCGGACTTGCCGGAAGCCTTATAGGAGCCCGCGTTGTCGGCAACGGAGATGCAACCGTTCTCCTCGACCACCTTCTGACCGTCGGAACTCATGATGTAGTCGATGAAGTCCTGGGCCACATCGGACACGCCGTCCTTCGTCACGATATTGAACGGACGGGCCACCTTGTACGTGCCGCTCTTCACGTTCTCGGCCGTAGCTTCGGCGCCGTCGATGCTGAGCGCCTTCACCGTGTTGTTCAGCGAACCGAGCGATATGTAGCCGATGGCGTTCGCGTCGCCCGCCACGGACGTCATCATGACGGACGTGGAGTTCGTGATGGCGGCCGTGGGAGTGGTCAGATCAACCTTGTCTCCGTTGGCATCCTTTTCCTCGATGCCGAACAGCTCGATGAACGCACCCCGCGTGCCGGAGCCGTCCTCGCGCGAATAGACCGAGACCTCGCCGGACGGGCTGGTCGAAGCCGACGCTCCTCCGTCGGTTGCGCCGCTCGCACCATCGCCGTTGCCCGACGCACAGCCGAACAGCCCGAACAGTCCCAGCGCCAGAACCGCCGCGCTCACCGCCATTGCCAAACGCTTCTTCATCTTCTTCCTTCCTTCGATGCGCTTTGCGAGCGCATTGCTTTCCGCTGAAGCGCGGGCATCGGAGGCCCGCTGCAAGGAACATGATGAAGACGGAGCATCAGAACCGTGTCGGATGCCGGTCAAAAGTCTGTAAAGTTTCGAGAGGCCGTCTTTTTCGTGCCGGCGCTAGATCGACGCAAGACCCACGCCAGGCGTACGCTCAAACCGTGTTGGAAACACTGGCAAGAAATATGGAATCCGCGTTGGAAGCGCGTTGAAAGCGCGCGAGATCGAGGAAGATCCGCGCTGGATGCGCGCCATCTGCGCATGATACGCGGTCGCTATACTAAGAGGTACGAAGCGCAGAGGCGGCGCGGCACCACACCCCTTTCCACCAGATGCTCCCGAGCGAGGGACCGACGGAGGGAAAAACAGCACTAAATGTGCTGTTTTACACTGATTCGTTGCGCGCGAGCGCGCGCCTGGTCGTATGGTGCGCTTTGCCGGAAGCCGCTACGATGGCCTGAAATGGACGCCATGACCGTTTTGGCCTTGATAGCGGCGATCCTTGAGTTCGCTTCCAGTTTGCTGGGGTTCTTGACAGCGATAATGGAGCGGCTCCCGATCCGCAAGGACAAGGAGCCGTAACAAGAAGCCAAACCGCCGAAGCGATTCGAGAGCCGTGGGGAGTTAGCAGCTCCCTGCGGCTCGCCTCTATTATACGACCGGGCAGCGCAAAAGCAAGCTCGAACGCAACCTTCCCGGCCTTCCGCGCGCCGATTCATTCCCGGCTCTCGCGCGCCCGTCCCGTGCTTGATCAGTACACGTTGTGGATGACCTCGGCAGAGCCGAGGAGATTCTCCACGAGCAGCGTGGAACCGTCGTCAAGCGTCACCGCACCGTCGAAGCGGCCGAATACCTGGTGCTGGTCGGATCGGATCAGCTTGAAGTCCATCCAGTCCACACGGTCGAGCAGCGGCGTGAACACGAGGTCGAGTCGTCCCTCGTCGTCGGTCATATGCCAGGGCTGCATGAGCTGGTAGCGATCGGCCGTCTTCTTCGCGTGCGCACCGCCCGTCTTCTCGGGGATGCCGAAGTCCACGCGGTGCAACTTGTGCGCAGCACCGTCGATGAACACCATGTTCTCGGAAGCCGCCGACGTGTCGCCGAACCCGTAGCCCAGGTTGAGGCCGAAGCGACGACCGTCCTGCCAACCCTGCGCCACGGCCCAGTACCACGTGTTGTCGCGCGTCCATACGCCTCGCCCCCAGTCCAGCAGGCCGAACGAGTTCTCGGGGCAGAACCCGTGCACCAAAAGCCCCTTCTTGAAACTGCCCCTCGCCTGCATGGCGACGATCTTCTGGTTGTAGTAGAACGCGAGCGGGTCTTCGGCCCATGGCGTGCTGATCACCATCGAATCGCGCGGCTCCTCGTCCAGCACGGCCTCGAACGTCAGGTCGTCGCCGCCGTCGAAGCCCGCGAACCACACGTTGAGGCGGCGCTGCCCGCCAGCAACCTCGAAGCGGAACGATACGCGGTTGTTCTCGAAGGAGGTCACGCCCTCGGCCGAGGTGGCGGGCAGCTTGAAGCGCCCCATCGGAAACGGCGAGATCACGCTGGCCGTATGCGACGTGGCCTGCGCGAAGTCCATCACCGATGCCGAGATGAGCCCCACGTAACCCATATCGGCGACGGTCAGCGCCACAGCGAACTCGTCGTCGTTCACCAGGTAGTAGTCCCATTCTTTGATGCGGCGCTTCGGCGCCTTGATACGGTCGCGATCGTACGCGCGCAGAAGCGACGTGGCCCATCCGCATTCGGCGAGCTTGCCGTCGAGGTGGTGCAGCGGGCCTTCGGTCAAACGCGTTTCGGACATGGTTTTCATCGCCTCCTCGCTCACGATTGCTCCTCTTTCCCAAGCCGCAGCGCCCGCGCCATGCGCTTGCGGAAGCTCGGCCTCTGCTTCTGCTTGGGAGTCGGCTTCGGTTTAGGCTTCGGCTTAGTCGGCGCATGGCCGGCGGCTTCCTGCGCAGCGGCCTCTTCGGCTTCCTGCTGCGCCTCCTCCAGCACCTGCTCCGCGCGATCGGGCGCCGCCGTTCGGGTCAGCGGCGCCACGGCGCGCAGCACCGCATCGATTGCACGGCCCGTGGTACGGCTGTCGGCCATGCTGAACGAGATGGAACCCGCATAGCCCTGCGCGGTGATCTCCGAGAACGTGAGCTTCGGCTGTTTAACCACCTTGCCGATGCCGGCCGCCGCCTCGCCGGCCTTGCGCTCGATAGCCTCGGCCACTTCGTCGAGATGCTGGCCTTCCGTGGTGACCACGATGGCCAAGCTCACTTGGTTCGTGGGCGGAAGGTGCGTGAGAGCGGTTTTGCTGATGATGGAGTTAGGGATGAGCACTTCCTCGCCCGCGCCGTTGCGTATGGTGGTGTGGCGCCAGGTGATGTCTTTCACCACGCCTGTGGACGAGCCCACCTCGATGTTGTCGCCGGGTTTGATGATGCGCAGCAGGCTGACCTGCAAACCTCCGATGAGGTTCGACAGCGTGTCCTGGAAGCCCAACGAGATGGCGATGCCGCCGATGCCGAGCGCGGTGATGGCGGCGCTCACGTCCACGCGGAAGCAGGTGGACAGCATGATGCACACGCCGGTGATCCACACGGCTCCGCGGGCGATGTTGATGAAGATGGAGCTTGAGGGCAGATCGCGCTCTTCGTTGATGGCAAGCACGCGGCCCAGGAAGCGCCTCGTCAGACGCGCGACGACTGCCGTGATCGCCAGAATGACCACCGCCGAGATGGCCGTGGTCACCCAGTCGGTGCGCACGATAGCGTCGATGTAGTTTTGAAGCTGTTCCATGCCGTTATCCTACCATGTCGACCATACCGTCGCCAAGGAAAGGAGACGGCGCCTCACCACGATGGGGGCTTTACAGGGAAGTCTTCGTGAGTTTCCCACAAAACGATGCGACCGCGGGCTCGGGTGGCGGGAACGTCAATCAACCGTTGGTTGCGGGAGCCGCGCCACGGAAGCTGGTAGGAATGTTGCGCCTGGAGGAAGGGGCCGTCCACCAGCACGTCGGTCTGGTCGAGCAGATCGCGCGCGGCCGGATCGGGGATGCCCTCCTCCAGCTGCTCGTAGCGGTAGCCCGAGTACGTCCACACGTCCAGTCCCAGCTCGCGCACTTGGCGCGCCAATGCGGCGCACGCGGCGGCCTGCTCGAACGGCTCGCCGCCCGACACGGTGACGCCCTGCACCAGCTTGTTGGCGGCGATCTCCGCCACCACGTCGGCGATGGCGCGCACCGTGCCGCCCGCGCAGGGCTGGCTGTCGGGGTTGTGGCACCCAGGACAGCCGTGCGAGCAGCCCTGCACGAACACGGCATAGCGCAGCCCCGGCCCATCGACGATGGAATCCGGAGCCGTGCCGTAAAGACGTATAGTGTCGGGAGGGGTCACGTTCAACCTGTTACATCTGATGCTTCACGCGGTCGCCTTCTTCGGCGCGCTTGGCATCGTTGAAGCGGTCGAGGGTGCCCACGAGGTAACCGGTGATGCGGCGGATGCGCTCGAACGACTGGCCGTGCTCCGCCTCGGTGCGGCCGCACTTGGGGCACACGTCTCCGATGATGCCGTTGTAACCGCACACGGGATCGCGATCCACCGGATGGTTCACCGAACCGTAGCCGATGCCGCTCTCCTTCATGTGCCGGATGACGGCCTCGAACGCCTCGAGGTTCTCGCTGGGGTCGCCGTCCAGCTCCACGTAGGAGATATGGCCCGCATTCGTCAGCGCATGGTACGGCGCCTCGATCTCTATCTTGTCGAAGGCGCTGATGTCGTAGTACACCGGCACGTGGAAGCCGTTCGTGTAGTAGTCGCGATCGGTGATGCCGGGGATGGACCCGTAGCGCTCACGGTCCATACGCACGAAGCGGCCGGACAGGCCTTCGGCCGGCGTGGCGATGAGGCCGTAGTTCAGCCCGCGCTCCTGCGACAGGCGGTCGAGGTAGCTGCGCATATGGCCGATGATCTCGAGGCCCAGGTTCTGCGAAGCCTTCGACTCGCCGTGGTGCTTGCCCGTCAGCGCCACCAGCGTCTCGGCCAAGCCGATAAAGCCCAGCGACAACGTGCCGTGCTTCAGCACCTCGCGCTGCTCGTCGGTAGGCGCCAGCTTCTCGGAATCGATCCACACGCCCTGGCCCATGAGGAACGGCGCGTTGTACACGTGCTTGCGCGCCTGGATCTCGAAGCGCTCGTCAAGCTGCCCCACCGCCAGCGCAAGCTTCGCGTCCAAGAGGTCGAAGAACAGATCGAGGTCGCCCTTCGAGCGGATGGCCAGGCGCGGCAGGTTGATGGACGTAAAGCTGAGGTTGCCGCGGCCGGGAGCGATCTCGCGATCGGGATCGTACACGTTGCCCATGACGCGCGTACGGCAGCCCATGTAGGCGATCTCTGTCTCGGGCGTGCCCTTGTAGTACTGCGCGTTGAACGGCGCGTCGATGAAGCTGAAGTTCGGGAACAGGCGCTTCGCGGAGCAATGCATGGCCAGCTTGAACAGGTCGTAGTTCGGATCCTCGGGGTTGTAGTTCACGCCCTCCTTCACGCGGAAGATCTGCACGGGGAAGATGGGCGTCTCGCCGGAGCCGAGGCCTTCCTCGGTGGCCAGCAGCATGTTCTTCACCACCATGCGACCCTCGGGCGAGGTGTCCATGCCGTAGTTCACCGAGCTGAACGGCGTCTGCGCGCCGGCGCGGCTGTGCATGGTGTTCAGGTTGTGCACGAGCGCCTCCATGGCCTGGAACGTCGTGCGGTCGGTATCGCCCAGGGCGTTCTTAGCCGCATAGGCCACGGCCTTGTCGGCGGCCTCCTCGCTGGCGCCGACCTCCACGAGCGCCGCGCGCACGGCGGCCTCGAAGCCCTCGTCCATGGCGAGGCTGGCCCACACGCCCGTCTCCGCCTCGATGCGCGCGAGCGCGTCCTGCGCGAACGCGCGGGAGTCGTCCACGGAATCGCCCAGCAGCAGATCGACGGCTTCGGCCAGATGCTTCTTGTACAGGCGGCGGTACGTCTTGCGCACGCCCTCGGCCAGACCGTAGTCGAAGTCGCAGATAGCCTGGCCGCCGTGCTGGTCGTTCTGGTTGCTCTGGATGGCGATGCAGGCCAGCGCCGCGTAGCTGGCGATGTCGTTGGGCTCGCGCAGCACGCCGTGGCCCGTGGAGAAGCCGCCCTTGAACAGCTTCTTCAGCTCGATTTGGCAGCACGTGGTGGTGAGGGTGTAGAAGTCCATGTCGTGGATGTGGATGTCGCCCTCACGATGCGCTCGCGCGAACTTCGGATCGATGACGCACATCTCGTAGAACTGCTTGGCCGACTCCGAGCCGTACTTGAGCATGGTGCCCATGGCGGTGTCGGCGTCGATGTTGGCGTTCTCGCGCTTCATGTCAGAGTCCGACGCCTTCGAGAACGTGATGTCCTTGAGCGTTTGGATGAGGCGGCTGTTCACGTCGCGCGAGCGGCTGCGCTCGGCGCGGTACAGGATGTAGGACTTGGCCGTCTGGACGAAGCCGGACTCGATGAGCGTCTCCTCCACGAGGTCCTGCACGCCCTCAACCGTGGGCGCGCCCTCGATGGCGCCACTCTCCAGCTTGTCCACCACGCGCTGCGCGATATCCTCGGCCGCCGCGCGATCCTGCATGGCCCCGCATGCCTGGAAAGCGCGCTCCACCGCCTCGGCGATCTTCTCCTGCTTGAATTCCACCGTTCGGCCGTCGCGCTTCATGATGGTCTCGACCATGCTGCCAATCCTCTCTTCGAGCTTCTTCTTGCTTCGTCGTTTTCCTGCTGCGAGCTGTGGCTTCGCTTGGTTTATGCGCAGTGTTTCCACACGATCTACGCCATGTTTTCCACAATATGTAGTAGTAGGTGATGTTAGGAAAGTGAACATATAGTACTCGCGCGGCGCCCACCATGCAAGAGGTAAAACCGTGGAGATTCAACACCCACACGGGATGCGGCGGGCGATTCACAGTATATCCACGGGCATGAAGGCGAACGTTGAAAGCTCGTCCGAGGCGACGCGCGCACGCGGAGAGCAGCTTCGCCAGAAGAGCACCGCGAACGACGGCTCGCACCGATGCCCCCGCCGGCCGCAGCGGCCTCGCCCCACGCGCTATTGGACGGTGCCGTACACCTGCCCCCACGCATGCCCGCCGATAGCCGAGTTCAGCTGGTCGCATAGGCGCTGGCGCGTGTAGCTGCCGGGCGGCAGCAGGTTGACGATCTCGGCCAGGTCGTCGGGAAGGTCGGCGGCCTCGGCAGCCACGACGATGTCGAGGCGGCGGAGCTTCTCCTTCGGCCCCAGTCCGAGGTACAGCGAATCCACCACATCCTGCAGCGCTCCGTAATGCGGGCTGCGCACCGTGTTAGAGCCTGCCATGCTACTCCTCCACATCCGAGCGCACAACGTCGAACCCTTCGCTGGCCGCCGCGAGCGCGCCTGCATAGGCCGGCGTGGCGGCACCGGCCGCACGCAGGAACTGGGCTCCGGCCGCACGCAGCTGCACGGCCGCCCCTACCAGCACATCGGGGCAGTAATACGGGTTCTCGTGCGTAACGTCGCCTTGCTTCGGATTATGCTCGCGCACGATCAGCTGAGCCAGCACCGGCAGCCGCCCCGCCCCGCTGGCGCGGCGAGCGAACGTCACGGCCGCATCGAGCGGAGCCGCCGTGGCGAAGCCGACCACGCTGGCCTCGTAGTCCACCATGACGGCGAGCGCATCCTCGAGCGTATGGCGACCGTCGGCCAGCATGCCGTCGGCATCCACGTCCACCGACGCGAACACCGGCGCGCCGCTCACCTGGCGCACGCCCATGAGCGCGCACTTGAGGTCGGCTGGGTTGGCGAACCCGTTGAGGAAGAACGCGTCGAACTCCTGGCCATCGCAGGCGTGGGCGGCACGGGCGTACTGGTCGCGGTTCTCGTTGAGCGAGCTTTTGCTGGCGGCATCGAGGGGGAGGCCGCACGGGCCGATCTCCACCAGCACGTGCTGGGACTTCAGCTCGCGCGCCAGGGACAAGCCCGTGCGCACGATCTCCGCCGCGCGGTCTTCCATGCCGCGATGCGCCAGACGAGCAGGCGCGATGCCTTCCGTGTTCGCCACGAGGCACTGGGCGCCTGCCATCTTGTTGAGGCGCAGCGCATCGCGCACCGCCTCCGGCTCCACAAGGTTGGCAAATTCGAGATCGTGTTCCACGTCGAACCCTTGCCGGGCCAGTACAACGGCAACCGGCGAGGACAGCACGAGCATGTCCTTGTGAAAACGAAGCGCGATATCGGGCATGGGGAGTTCCTTTCGTCAGGTGATCCATGATACCGAAAAGAGCCCCGACATGCGACCGTCGAAATGAGCCGATGCGCTCGCGCACACCGAGACGGAAGCACCTCGCGCGAACGGCGCAGTTCGAGCGGCGGAAGGAAGGAAGATGGACGCTCGCCGACGCTTCGCGGCATTTCACAGGACGAACATGAGTCGATCACGTGTTCTTCAAGGCTTACTTTTATACTTGATCTCGCAAACGAAAGAATCCCCTCCTTTCAGTTTGTACTGCTTTTCCCCTTACAAAGCAGTGGCGGCACCTCGGTGCCGCACATCCCCCTCCTTGTGGCCCGGTGGAGCTCCCCTCTCCCCGGGCCGATCTGTTTCTCGTACCCGCACACGCCCGCTTCCGCATCATCGACCAACGCATATCATCGTAGAACATGTTACTTCAGGTCGATGCCGCTTTGAGGCAATGCCGTTCGCCAACCTTTCGCTCGCCAGATTTCTGCGGCGCGGCGCCCATCGGAAAACTTCTTTTCCTGACTCTTTTGATCCTTGTTAACGAACCGTTACTCTGCGACCCATCGTTTCACAAAACGCGCACGCCCGCATCATACGATGTGCGCGAACGACCCGTATACTAGCAGCTGTAAACGAAAGACTCCCCTCCTTTCAGTTTGCCTCTGCTTTACCCCCTTAGAAGCAGAGCGATGCGCAAGCGTCGCATCATCCCCCTCCTTGTGGCCCGGTGGAGCTCCCCTCTCCCCGGGCCGATCTGTTTTCATGCCCCTCGCTTCGTCGAACCCGCCGAGACAATGCATGGAGCCCGCGCCCACGCAGCGGCAGAGCGGCAGAGCGGCAGAACCTCCGCCTGAGCCGTCACCCAGTCACGTCCCTCGCTGCGAACGCGCGATTTCGCCAACCTACGCTGCTAAACCAGGATTGACATGCACCGCCGCATGCCGCTTCCTCTGTCGGACAGCTAGCGATCAGGCGAGACGAGCGTCCGGCCGATGGCCGAAGGGGGCTTCCGAGCCGCCGGCGAGTTTTCGCGGGGCGGGTCGACCTGAGCTATGTCAATCCCGGTTTAACAGCGAACGCCAACCTATGTGCTGCAAAAACGCCGGTTTGGCAGTCCCGGCCCGATCTGGCGGTGCGTTCCGAGGCGGCGACAAAGCGCGAACTGGGATTACGCCTCGCCGATCCTCGGGAAGGAGCGTCGGGCGCGATCGAAGGCCGCCGAAGACTGCCAAACCGACGTTTTTGCAGCACATCGTATGGCGAAGCCGTGCGGCAGAGCATTGCCGAGCCGTCGGAAGGGCGGCTTGGACGCGAATCGACTCCCATGACAATCTCAAAGCGGCTCCAGCGCGCCGCGCGGCCTCGCCAACCAGCATAATCGCAGGTGGCGAAAACCGCCTACCGCCGCCGACGCCCAACCGAGCCGCCGATTTTGTCATGGGAGCCATTTTGCGGCCAACCCGGCCTCGGCCCGCAGAACCCGCGGGCCGCGAAACCACCGCCGAGGGCCGCGCTGCAGCAAGCTTGTCAGCGAACGGCATTCCCACGGCCTCGCTCGACGCGCACAAGCATTTCACGTGAAACGCTTGAGGCAGACTGCGCGAACCAAACGGAATGCCAGCGCGAGCCCGCGCCATAGGCGCGAACGAGCGCAGATGGCGGGCGGAGCATGGGGCGAACCCCGGCGGCCGAACAAGCATGCGCGTACAAACGTTTCACATGAAACACTAAGAGGGACTCCACGGTTTGGGGCGGGATCCCGGCTGCAGCTCCACGTGGAACCGCACGGCTTCGGACGATCCCCGACCACGGACCAGACAGGCCCGCGACGTCCTCGGTTCGACGGCAAGACCCCCGCTTCTTGGCAGCAATCGACCGGTTTGGTAATCCCGCCGAGTGATTCACTTGACGTTTCGAGAACCCGAGCTGGGGAAACGCCTTTGATCGCGCTCGGCAAGCCCGAAGCACCGCAGCCGGGCCCTCGCCAGAATTGCCAAACCGGTTGATTCCTACCGCTTGACGTCGTTTTCGCCGTCAAACCCCCGGCGCTCCGTTGGACAATCAGCTCGAGCTTCCGCGTCAGGGTTTTCCCTAGGGTTTTGCGTCATGTTTACCTATCTGTTACTTTCAAGGCCTCCAATTCACAAAACATGCACTCGTGCATCATATGATATTCAATGTCAACTTTTATAATAGCTTCAGCAAACGAAAGGCTCCCCTCCTTTTCAGTTTGCATCTGCTTACCCCTTAAAGCAGAGCGGCACCCAATAGGTGCCGCATCATCCCCTCCTTGTGGCCCGGTGGAGCTCCCCTCTCCCCGGGCCGATCCTTTTCTCGGGAAGGAACGCCTATGAACATCGTGGTCCTCGAAGGACAGGTGAACAACCCCGGCGACTTGAGCTGGGACGCGCTCGACCGGTTCGGCACCGTCACCGTGTACGACCGCACGTCGCGCGATCAGCTGAAAACTCGGGTAGCCGAAGCCGACATCGTCGTGTCGAGCAAGACGGAATGGAACGTCGAGGCGCTCGGCTGGGCTCCTCGCCTCAAGATGATCGCGCTCACCTCCACCGGCTACAACGTGGTGGATCTCGACGCGGCGCGCGATGCGGGCGTGATCGTATCGAACGTGCCCGCCTACTCCACGCCCGACGTGGCGCAGATGACGTTCGCGTTGCTGCTGGAGCTGTGCTTGCATGTAGGAGAGCATTCCAATCTGGTCATGGAAGGCGACTGGACGCGCGCCAAGGACTTCTCGTTCTGGAACACGCCGCTTGTGGAGCTGGCAGGCAAGACGATGGGCATCGTCGGCATGGGAAGCATCGGGCAGGCAGTATGCCGCATCGCGCGTGCTTTCGGCATGCCCGTGGTGTTCGAGAATCGATCGGCAAAACCCCAATTGGAAAGCGATGGCGTGCGTCAAGTGAGCCTCAACGAGCTGCTGGCCGTTTCGGATGTGGTGACCCTGCACGCACCGGCCACGCCCGAAACCGACCGCATGATGAACGCCCAGACCATCGGCCGCATGAAGGACGGCGCATACCTCCTGAACACCGCGCGCGGCACGCTGGTGGACGAGCAGGCCGTGGTGGACGCACTGCGATCCGGCAAGCTGGCGGGTTTCGCAGCCGATGTCGTGTCGGTGGAGCCCATGCAACCCGACAACCCCTTGCTGCAAGCGAAAGGCCAGAACATCATCGTAACGCCCCATATCGCCTGGGCTACCCACGAAGCCCGCGAACGCTTGCTGGCTACCGTGACCGCTAACGTCGGCGCGTTCGTGGAGGGTGCACCGCAAAACGTAGTGAATTAGACGGCTGCGTACGACTGCGTCCCGGAACCCGGCCGCTTCCGCGGCATCCCGGCCTCACCTCACTCTGCCGCCCGTCGCACGACGGGCGGCAGTACGTCAACGCGCGGCCTTGCAAGCAGTGAACGCGGGGACGGGCTTCACGTCCGACACCGCCGCATCGGTCAAGCGGGACGTTTCGACCGCCCCGTCGAAATACGTCACCGTGAATACGTCTTCGTCGGCGACTTCAACGCCGTTCACTTTGAGCGATCGCACTTTGCGGTCTGCATCATAGTCCACCTCGGCTCCCGACACCTCGTAGCGGAACGGAGCAAGGGCCTCCTTCGACGCGTCCTTCCGCTCGAACGTGCGCCCGCTCTCTAGCACCGCGCGCAGGTCTTCGCCCGAAATGCGCGCAGTGGCCAGCGTAGGCACCGGCTTCCCCGCATTGGGCAAGAGCACGGTCAGCTCATTGGCGTGCAGCTCCCCTTCGTACAGCTTGCCGGAAATCCCATAAGGATGCATTTGGCCGTCTGCCATGCCGCCAGGCAGCATAAGGCACAGGTCGGTGCCCCCGTACTCCCTGAACGCGTCGGCGAAGTATCGGACGGTCTCCTCCCGGCTCAGGTCGCGTTCGATATGTGCCACTACGTCGCCGATCTGGGTTTCCGACTTGTTGGACTTCATAGCCTCGTCGCAGGCCTGCAACGCTTCCTCGGCGCTGACGGTGCCAGCGATGTACCCGCCCAGCGCCTCTCCTCCCAGCAAGAGCGGCGCAGTGTAAGCCGCCAACTCCACAAGGTTATTGCGGTCGACCACGTTGCGGTAATCGCTCAAAAGCGGCGCGTGGAGCTCGCCGTCCGCCTTTCTCGTGGCCGGATATCGCCCTTCCGCGCCATCCGTGAACATGCTCTGGCCCTCGGGGGTGCTCATCAGGTCGAACATCTCCAGCGCTATGGCCAGCTTCTCCTCGTTGCCCGGCTCTTCCAGCTTCTTGTTAATACCGTAGTACGAGCTGACCGCATACAGGTACCAGCCGTTATCTTCGCCCTCGCCTCTCGCAAGGAACGGAGCTTGGCCCAAATCGAAGTCGAAATCAGTGGTCTTCACGTTGTTGGCAACGCCGTAGATCATGGCCACGTCACCGTTCGCGAACATCTCCGCGGCGTCCGAATTCGACAGGGAAAGGTCGTCAGCCGAAATCAATCCGCTGTCGAGCCAAAGCCGATACTCGTCCATGAAAGGCCCGAACGTGCCCACCATGCTCGCTTCGCCCGCAAGATAATCCTGTTCCCAAGACGACCCCTGCGGCGTGTGCAGAAACTGCGCCGAAGCGATATTGGTCAGCTGCAGGAAGCGTTGACCCGTCAGCTCCATCGAGTACGCCATAAGCCGGATGCCCTCCGCCTTCGCCTGCTCGTTGAGGGCAATGAGTTCCTCGAGCGACTGAGGCGCCTCCCAGCCGTGCTCGGCGAAAAGGTCCTTGTTGTAGAAGAACCCTGCAAGCGTCAGGTAACCCGGCAGATAGTAGAGGCTGCCGTCGATGGTCATGCGATCGAGAACGCTGGGAAGGTACTCGCTGGAAAAATCGTACGCCGCGAGATCCACCAGATTATGCTCCAAATCCTCGGTCAGATCCTGATTGCGCGTGTTGATCAGGATATCGGGGATATCGCGCTGCTCGAGCTCGGTGACGATCTGCGCGGAATAGTTGCTGTTCGAATACGTATCGAACTCGAAGCGCAGGTTGGGGTGGCGATTGGTCATCTCGTCCAACAGCTCCTGCGGCAGCTCCTTGGTCTGGCATTTCGATACCGTCAGCACTATCTCATCGTCGCGTCCGGACGCATTGCCCATAGCCTCGCCGGAACAGCCGACCAGTCCGATGCCGACCAGCGACCCCGCTAGCACGATCGACGCGAACGTCTTCGCCGCCTTACCGGCTCTCTTCAACGCTTTCACCGCGATCTCCGTTTCGCCTCATCGTATCGTCTAGTTTGAAATCCTGGAACTCATCGGCAGGCATTGGTTTTCCGAACACGTACCCCTGCACCACATTGCAGCCGACGCTCTCGAGGAAATCCACCTGTCCCATATCCTCGATCCCTTCGGCAACCGTTTCGATACGCATGTCGCGCGCTATGCCCACGATGCCGTTGACGATGCTCCTTGCCTTGTCCATGTCGGTATCTCCGCGGAAGAACCCCTGGTCAAGTTTGATGATATCCACTTCGAGACTACGCAACATGTTGAGGCTGGAGTAACTGCTCCCGAAATCGTCCATGGAGCAACGTGCGCCTAACGCGTGGATGCGCCGAATAACTTGGTTGATCTCGCCGGTGCGATCGAACACGACGGACTCGGTGAACTCGAATTCCAGGTAGCGAGCCGGAACCTGGTTCTCGGCGATATGGCGCTCGTAGCGCGCGAAGAAATCCGAAACGTCGAAGTTCGAGCGCGAGACGTTGACGGAAACGCAGAAAAGCGGCCTCCCCTCCCGCTCCCATCGCTTCAACAAAGCGCACACCTGGCAAAACATGTAGAAATCCAGCTCGGCGATAACGCCGTCGCGCTCGAAGAGCGGAACGAACTCGTTCGGGCAGAGCATACCTTCCGGAGAGATCCAGCGCACGAGCGCCTCGGCACCGACGATGCGGCGCTCGGGCAGCGCAACCTTCGGCTGCAAATACATATGAAACTCGCCGTTCGCAAGCGCATGGGGAAAGCGATCCTCGAGCTCCTTCTCTCGAAGGAAGCGCCGACGGAGGCGATCATCATAGAAGCCAACGCGTGCGCCGCTTGGAAGCATCCGCTTCTCCGCGCTCGCACGCGCCAAGTTAGCCGCATCGGTCACAAGCGTGAACTCTTGCTCGAGCGCATCGTCGTCCAATATGTAAGCGCCGAAGTCCATCGACACGAGCACTTGCTCGCCGACGCTCTCGGATGTGAGCCTGAACTCGTTTAGACGCTCCTTTGTCGACGCCTCGTCAGGCTCGCGCAACAGAATGACGAAATGGTCTGCGGAGACGCGTGCCGCGAACTCGCCTTCGCGCAGCTGCCGCTCTATCATGTCGTACGCCGACCTGAGCAGACGGTCTCCGCCCTCCTTGCCCTCGCGATCGTTGTACGACTTGAATTTGGCTATGTTGGCGTACACGAGCACCAAGTTGCGCGGATCCGTTCGGACGACGTCGTAATAGCGCTCGCGAAACCGGCCGGCCGTGTCTCCGCCGGTAACAGGATCCACGTAGGCGATGGCCTCCAACCGTCGACGATTGCGATGCTGCACGATCACGATGAACAGCATGATCACGCCGAACACCAACGCCACCGTAACGCCCACCGCCACGGTCAGCAGATACAGGCTGTTCGTCCTCTGATCGACGTAATCGCTGGGAACGATGGACAGCAGATGCCAATCGCTCACGCCCACAGGCGTATAGCAGAAATACGAACTGACGCCGTTGTACTTCGCAAGAACGACGCCTTGCTCCCCCTTTTTGAGCCCCGCCCGCAGAACGTGGACCGGCTCTTCGTCATCGGCGTTCTGGCTCTCCAAAGCCGACACGATATTATACTCGCCGCTGATGGCCGTTTGATCCTCGGGACGCACCGCCACCGAACCGTCGTCCTTGACGATGCAGGCGTATCCTCTCCCTTCGAACGAATCGATGGACAGGAGCTGCAGCATCTCGTCCACCCCGTACACGCCCGCAAGCGCCTTCATGTGATGCCCATCGATGACCGCGTTCACGGGAATTGAAAACACGAGCACATCCTGGCCGTCCATGGTCTCGATACCCGAGATGGAACGTTTGCCTTCAAGCAACGTCTTGTTGAGATAGTCCTGCGACCTGGTGTAGCGCTGCGTGGTGTCGGCGAAGTACCACACGCCGTCCTCGTCCACATAAGCAAGACGGGACAGATTCCACCGATCCCTATCCTCGGCCATTTCTCCGTTCAGCTCGTCGAGCGTGGCGCCGTTCTCCACCAACGTCATCTGACCGCGTTCGATGGTTTCCATCGCCGAGAATATCTGAGAGGTGACCGTGCGCACGTTCTCGGTGATCTGGCTGGATATATCAGCCAAGTATCCGATGCTGTCCTTGCGGGTAAGATTGCGAACCGTGTCCGAGTACGCGTGGACCAGCAGCGCTCCTCCTATAACGGCGACGATGACCACGGAGGCAACGGCAGCCGCAAGCCCGATCATGCCTCTTTCGCCGCGCGCGTGCCTCATAGGACATTATACTATTCGAAGGCCTGCCAGATGACGGCAGGCTTTCGCAATCGCTCCGTTACGCTCGGCGACGGTTGTTCTCGCTATTCGGCTGCGCGCCCGAACAGCACGTTGTTGGTTTCCAGCCAGCTTTCCACCGTGCCGGTGTCGAAGCCGTCGGCGGGGTCGATAATCAGCGCATACATCTCCTCCTCGCGCAGCACGGCGTCCAGCGCGTCGGTCAGCTGGATCTCGCCGCCCACGCCGGGCTCGACGTCGGCCAGAAGCTCCATCACGCGAGCGCTGAGGAGGTAGCGGCCGAACACGGCCAGGTTCGACGGCGCGTCCTCCAACGCCGGCTTCTCCACCAGCGCGTCGATCTTCCACACGTCGTCGGCCACGGCCGCGCCCGCGATGACGCCGAAGCGGCTGACCTGGTCGTCCGGAACCGGCATGACCGCGATGACGCTGGCGCCGCCGTGTGCGTCGGACACCTCCTGCATGCGCGGCAGCATCTTGTTGTCGGGCACCAGCACGTCGCCCAACAGCACGTAGAACGGCTCGTCGCCCGTCTTCTCGTGCGCGCACCGCACCGCATGCCCCAAGCCCAGCGCCTCGTCCTGGTACACGTAGCTCACGTTGTAGTTGCCCACGCGCTCCACTGCGTCGGCATACGCATCCTTCCCGCGGGCGCGCAACAGCTCCACAAGCTCCGGGTTCGGCGAGAAGTGCTCCTCGATGGCCTTCTTCTCGCGGCTGTTGATGATGACCACCTCGTCGGCGTCCGACGCGAGGCCCTCCTCCACCACGTACTGGATGGCCGGTCGGTCGACTACCAGCAGCATTTCCTTCGGCTGCGCCTTCGTGGCGGGCAGGAAGCGCGTGCCGAGGCCGGCAGCGGGAATGAGAGCCTTCATGGGCATACCTTTCTCTGTAACGTGCGCGAAGCGCCGCAGAAGCGGCGCTTCGTCCATGGTGTTCGGTTATTGTAGCACGACGGGAAAACCCGTCGCCATCCTGCTACTTTGCCTGCAATTCCGCGACGGCCTCTTCCAGAACCGCCATCTGCTTCTCGGCCTTCTTGTAGCTCAGCGTGATGACCAGCATGTACACCAGAATAGCCAACCACATGAGCACGTACGCTCCGATGATGAACGGCATCGACGGAACGATGGTGCTGTATATCTCTACGAGAACCGGATTCATAAGTTTCTCCTTTTATCAACAACGAACATCCCACAGGTCCAGCAAGGTCAGCGAGGGCTTCCGCAGTGCCCGAGATCGCCCCGCTCCGCCGTTCGCAGAACGGCGGACCCTCAGTCTTCCAACTGCTCCTTCAGCGCTTCGACGCGCTCGGTCAGGCGAACCTGGCGGAAGCGGAAGCGGTACAGGGCGAACCCGATCAGCATGATGCCGACGAGGCAGAACATGAGCGTGATGCCCATATCGGCCGACATGCCGCCCTCGCGCACGACCACCGGGTGGATGCTGGAGGGAATCAGGCGCGTTACCATAAAGCAGATCGGCACGTCGATGAGGGCGATGATGCTGAGCACCGCCCCGTACGTCGCGCGACGCTCGGGCTCGTCGATGGCGTTGCGCAGGATGAAGTACGCGATGATGATGAGCATGAGGATGAGGTACGTCGTCAGGCGCGGATCCCACGTCCACCACACGCCCCATTCGAACCTCGTCCACAAGTCGCCCGTGATCATCGTGCACGCCACGAACAGCAGCGCGATCTCCATCGCGATCTTCGAGCAGGTGTCGAAGCGGCGGTTCTTCGTCATGAGGAAGCGAACCGCGTAATAGCCCGCGAACGCCAGCGCGATGAACGACGTGATAGCCACCGGCATATGGAAGTAGAAGATCTTCTGCGACAACAGCAGCACGCTGGTCACCATCTGGCCGCCGATCATCTCGACGCCGTTCACCGCGGCACCGTTCACCGGCGAAGCCCACAGGAACGCCAGCAAAAAGCCGATCGTCGACAGCACGGCGCCCGCAACGAGCACCGTCGGCGCTATCCGGTCGGGCCATTGCCCCGCTTCCGGCAGCTTGAGCGCCTTTTTCGTTTTCTCAGTCATTACTCTCCTTCTGTCACGGGTCCAACCAAAGTCAGCGAGAAGGGTCCTGGTGCTGAAAATCGCCGTGTTGCGCGGCCGCGCGTGCTTTCGCACGCAAGGGCAAGCGCAAAAGCGGCGAGTTTCGGCGCCAGGGCGCCTCGCAGCATCGAGCAGTTCCGTCGGCCGGCAGGCCGACGGAACATCAAGCGCTAATCACGAAATCGTACAGAACCCACGATGCGAGGATCATGATCACATCGTAGCCGCCCGCAAGCGCCAACGACGTCAGCATGATGTCCGCGTATCCTTCCGCGCCTACGATGACCGCCGTCGTCGCGGACACGCATGCGTACAGAAGCGGGAAGATCAGCGGGATGAACAGCACGGCCAGCATCACGTCCTTGCCGCGCGTGTTGATGGTGATGGTGGACAGCAGCGTGCCGATGCCCGCCACGCCGACGGTGCCCACGAGCAGCGGCACCACGAGCAGCCAGAAGCTCTCGGAGGGCGTGGTGGTGGTCAGGAAGAAGAAGTAGAACAACGGCACGGCGATCACTTCCACCACCAGCAAGAACAGCAGGTTCGACGTCGATTTCGCCAGGAACACCACCGAACGATCCATCGGCACCAGCAGGATGCCCTCCATGCAACCCTGCTCCTTCTCGTGCGCGAACGAGCGGTTCAGGCCCAAAAGCGACGTGAACACGATGAGCGCCCACAGAAGGCCGCCGCTCATCTGCAGCACGTCGGTGGTCTGCGAGGTCTGCGCCAGCGCCGCCCCGTACACGATGATCACCAAAAGCGCGTAGATGCCCATGGACGTGAGCATCTCCTTCGTGCGGAACTCCTGCTCCAAGTCCTTGCGCAGCAGCGTCTTGTACTGCTGGAAGGTCGAGGGCTTCTTCAGCTCGACCGCCATCTACGCCACCCCCATGCCAACCGTCGAGCGATACAGCGTCGAGAACTCGTCGAAATCGAACGCGTCCTTCTCGTCGAACGCCACCACCTTGCCCTTCGCCAGCACCAGCGCATGCGTGCACATGGCGAAGCCCTTCTGCAAGTCATGGCTGACCATGACGAACGTGCGTCCTTCGCGCTGCTGGTCGATCAGGTCGTCGAATATCTCCACCGCGTGCGGGTCGAGCCCCGAGTACGGCTCGTCCAGAAACACCACGTCGGGATCGTGGATGAGCGCGCGGGCGATGGACAGGCGCTGCGTCATGCCGCGCGAGAACGTGCGCACCACGTCGAGACGGCGGTGTTTCAGCTCCACCGCCTCCAGCAGCTCGAGGACGCGCGCCTCGGGGTCGACCACCCCGTAGAGGCGCGCGTAGATCATCAGATTCTGCTCGGCCGTCAAATCGGGGTAGAGCATCGAGTTGTGCGAGATGAGGCCTATGTGGTCGCGCGCCTTGTCCGGATCCTCCTTCAAGTCCACGCCCATGAGCGTGGCCGAGCCCGACGTGGCCCTCGACAGCGTGGACAACACGCGCAGCAGCGTGGTCTTGCCCGCGCCGTTCGGACCGAAAATGGACAGGAACGCGCCCTGCGGCACCTCGATCGACACGTTGTCGACGGCCCGGCGGTTGCCGAACACCTTCGAGAGCTTCTTGGTCTTGATCGCAGGTTCCACAACGGCCTCCATGGCGCTTTACGCCTCGACTTTCTCAGGTTCGGGCTTCTCGGCGGCCTCGACCTCGGCATCCCCGTCGGCGCCGGCGGGCGCCGCGGTGCCGTCGGCCAGCTTGCGCTTCGCGCCGCGACGGCCGACGGTGGCTATCAGCACGCCAGCCATCAGCAGGCCGAAGCCGATCCACACTTCCAGGATCAGCGGATTCACGCGCACGTCCATCGAGAAGTCACCGTCGGAGTTCACGCCGCGGTACACGACGAACAGATCCTCGGTCGGGAACGTGATGACGCTGGCCACCAGCTTCTGCTGCTGCGTGGACTGGACGAACTGCACCGTCGGATCAACGGCCCCGACGAACTCGCCGTTCTTGTACACGTCGAAGTACACGGTGTAGAGGATGTCATCGTCGTTCGGCTGCGGAGCGATATTATTGCCGGTGTAACGCAGCTCGAAGTCTTGGATGACGAAAGGCTCGGAAGCCGAGTCGGTTTCCTCATCGTACTTCACATAGCCGGTCTTCTCGGTCACGTACATCGAGGAGCCGATGAGGCCCACGAGGATCACGGCCATGCCCAGGTGGGCGACGAAGCCGCCGAACGTGGACGCGCGGTTCACCAGCATGCCCCAAGCGGACGCCAGCACGTTGCCTTGGTGCCCCTTCTGGTAGCCGCGGATGGCGCGACCCAGCATGAACAGCGAATTGAAGAACAGCAGGCTGGCCACCAGCAAGCCCACCACGGCCACGCCGTTGTAGTACCACGACGGGCCCTGCTCCAAGAGGCCGTCGGCCTCGGTGCCGCCCGCCGCCAGGATGGCGTCGTAGCTGGGCAGCAGGTAGGTGACGAAGTAGAACATGAGCACGGCGAACAGCACGACGGCGCAGATACCCGGGATGCGGGCGCGCTTCCAGAACTGCTTGCCTTCAGTGCGGCCCCACGAAAGCAGCGGGCACACGGCCAGGATGGCCAGGTAGATCACGCCGAGCGGACGGGCGATGGCGTTGTACGTGCCGGCCGACACCGTCTGGCCGCCGAACGGCAGGAAAGCAGGAAGCGCCGACGAGACGGTCAGGTACGTCAGCAGCACCGCGAACACGACCATGATGACGTTGTTGAAATAGTAGGCGGCATCCTTCGACAGCATGTTCTCCACGTCGTCGGCGCCCGAGGAGGCCGGGCCGAAGCTCTTCCACCGCACGATAAGGCCCACGATGCCGGCCAGGATGGACGCACCGATGAGCGCGCCGAACAGCGCGAGCGACACGGGATCGCCCTCGAAGGCGTGCACCGACTGCACGAGACCCGAACGGGAGATGAACGTGCCCACGATAACGAACGCGAAGGTCAGGCACGCGCACATGACCGACCAGCGCTTGAACGCGCCGCGCTGGCGGTACACGGTGAAGCTGTGGATGAGCGCGACGCCCACGATCCACGACAGCAAGCTGGCGTTCTCGACGGGGTCCCAACCCCAGTAGCCGCCCCAACCGAGCACGACGTACGCCCAGATGGCGCCCAGGCCGATGCCCACGCCCAGGAAGAACCAGGAGAACAGCGTGTAGCGCTGCGAGCGC